>JACRFZ010000008.1 GCA_016212515.1 Candidatus Melainabacteria bacterium | reverse complement strand
TTTGTGAGCAAATAAAAGAATGAAGCGTGATTCCTTTCCTATTACAGGAAAGTAAATACAATAGCCCTCATCAGTCGTGTGTTTCTGCAGAACCTCTACCTTACTTCCCGAGAAGAATTCTTTCAGGTAATCGCAGTCATGGTTTGGGCTGCAAGGGAAATATTCCGGCTTGTAGGTCGGTTCGCCCTCCTCGCCGTGGAAATAGCGACCGATTTGATAGTAGGCAGTTTTCTCACCAAAGTGTCCTGAATATACTATTGTCAGGTCAGGCAAGTCCTTTCTTTGGTTATTGAGAAATTCTCGAATTTGCCATACGCGCCTGTAGTCGGCTGCTTGACCCTGGGCTAATAGACTGCTGATTTCGCACAAGAGTTGTTCGTTTTCTTTCAACATTTCATCTGCTTGGGAGCGAACCAGTTGCAGCAGCTTTTTCTTTGAATAATTTGTGCCTGCAAAGATCATGCAGACAATCGCCCCTGCCGTACCCAGGAGCACCGTCACCCATGGAACTAGCTCTGCTGTGCTGGAGGGTCTGCCAGGTTGAGTTGTTTTTGCATCAGCTATGAGACTGATATTGGTTGCGACATTTAGAAGAACTAGAATTAGAGCAAGACCGATCAGACCACTGAATGCTGCGATAAGAAATGAAGTCGTCTTTTCTCTGAAGGGATTAATGCGCAATCCGGCACAGAAAACCATAACCAGTATGCCGAGCATGAAAAGAGCGCTTACGACTGTGAGAAGGAACAATGTTAGCTGGGCTATCTCAACTTTCATTATCGCCACACCTTTGCATTCAATAGTCCGACTATAGCAGACCCAGAGCAAGAATTCCGACCGGGACTGGCGCTGTTATGGGCAACAAGGTAAGCATGCCGGTCGAAACTAGTTGATCGAAAATAGAAACACTTTGTCTGTCTGTGCAGGGGCCACTTTGGTTTATCGAAGGTTGATAGAAGCGGGGGAGCCGCCTCGGCGACTCTACTAAACTTTTAGACAATCTCCTTGCCGGTAATTGGCGTTTGGTGACTCATTGGGTTACGATAGTCGGATTCGAGGAATCTTTTGATTCCCGGTATCCTTTTTTGCGCTTGTTCAGCCGGTGCCCCATTTTGAAATTTTGGATGTGGAGGACGTACTTTCATGATGGATACTGGGGCTAAGAGGCTTGAACTCGAGTGCCAGATTCTATGCAATGCACTCAGGCAAAGCTGGACGGCTTCCGATCTGGTGGGAGTAGTCACGGCTGCCAGGCAGTTGGCCGAGTTTTTCCCTGACCTTTTGAAGGCTGACCCGCCGGAAAATAACCTGCCCAACCTTTATGAAATGCTGGCCGTAGATATCAGGACCAGCCCCAATCGCATGAAGTCTCTCTTCCGCATGCGCCGTAAGCATCATCTGCGCACCCAGAAGCTGCATGGGCGTGAGAATCGCCTGGCCTTTTACGAATTACTTGACATGGGCTTGATCATGCGCAATGCCAGGTTGCGCCTCAGTCACGATTTGAATGTGCTTCGCCAGACTTTGAGCGGTCATGGGCTGATTCCTGACGACGGCGGCTTCTCTCTACCTGGTGTTGCACCGACCATGGTCGGCGCCGGTGCTTATCTTGATGGTTGGCAACTGCCGCTTCTGGTGCGCATTATGGTCAACGATGGACTATTGGGTGCCGCCGAAGTTCAAGCTATATACAGTCAGATTTGTGCTTTCAAGACCATGTCCGTGGAAGAAGCAATATTGCAGGCCGGTTATGTAACAGAAGACCAGTTACGCATTCTCAAGCAAAAGGAAATGTCGCTTTCCGGCGCTTGATCGCGTCCTTGATCGGTTCTGCTTGACTGGAACTTGCCACGCCGCCCGGCTATAATGCGCAAATTCGAACTAATTATTACAGGTGTAGCTGATGGGATTTGCTAAGGCTGGTCGTTTTCGGGCTGTGGGTTTGTTGGCGCTGACAACCACAGGCATGCAGACTTTGTCCCTGCCACTTTTGCCGTGTTATGCCCAGGGGAGTATCGCGGCTTCGGCTCGCACTACGCCGTCGGGGCAGCCTGAGGCGAAAGCGGCTGATGTCGCCAGTCGGGCTTTGCAACTGGCTATGGATGGAAACACCTCCGCAGCCCGTGAGCTGTTGACTACCGCTAACAAGGACCAGCTTAAGAAGCCCCGGAGAGACCCCGAAATTCCCTATTTTCTTGCTTTGTTTGAAGAGCGGGAGGGCAAGCTCAAGGATGCCATTCAGCATCTTTCAGACGCCAAGGAGCTCTATGCACAGGAAGACAGCAAGAACTTTTTTCGTCTGGCTCTCATTTCAAAGCGCCTTGGTGATTGCCTTTACAAAGAAGCCAATGCCAAAGCGGCTCTGGCTGAGTACGCCACGGCAATGAAGCTGGCCCAGGCCAGTCCGACCTGCCCTGCCACTGTGCTCGAGGAGATTCTGGAGTCGGAGGCCGCCTGCTATCTGCTTAGCAAAGATTATGCCTCTGCGGAGAAAGCGGCGCAGGAGCAGCTTGCGCTCGCTAAGAAGAATGTCAAAGTAGACGCTATCGGTTTGTATCAGTTGGCCTGGTCGCTGCTTCAACTCAGTGATATTTATCGCGTTTCCGGTCAAAACGAAAAACTGCTGGCACTCAAGGCAGTGCAAAGACCCTTACTTAAATCAATTGTTTTGGCCCGCATGGAGTCTGACAAGCTGGGGCAGCTACCAGAGTATTCCGAGGTTGTCGGCAAATATCGTCAGGCTTATGTGAAGCAACTTCAGCCCGGCAACCAGGCCGAGTTTGCCTGGGCGGCGTCCGACTTTCGGGAGCGCTCCCTGCCAGTGATTGGTTGGAAGTGCCGTACCGAAAAGCCTCAGGCAGCCATTATATGTGTACATGGATTGGGCCTTGAAAACAGGGCCTTCGAGTATTCAGCCAGGGCTCTGACAGTTCGTGGCTATGATGTTTATGCCCTCGATGTGCGTGGATTTGGCTCCTGGACTCAGACTAAGGGCGTGGAAGAGCTTGACTACGATCAGACGATAGCGGACATAGCTAATCTGGCCGAAATCATCCGGAATGAGTTTCCCGGCTTGAAGGTCTTTTTGCTGGGTGAGTCCATGGGCGGAGCCATTGCGCTGAGAGCCGGCGCTCAGCTAGGTTCTAAGCTTGATGGCATAATTTCTTCCGTGCCTTCGGCTGTGCGTTATCAACAAAGGAAAATGACTCTTGATACCGCTTTGCACTTTGCTTCCGGGCGGAAGAAGGCTTTTGACGTAGGGTATGTGGCCAATCAGGCTACATCAGACCCTGAATTGCAAGCAAAGTGGAAGAGCAACGCCAAAGCCCGTTTGCAACTCACCCCTATCCAACTCACCGACTTCGCGGTTTTCATGGCGAAAACCAAGCCCTTTGCTGAAAAAATTGACCAGTTACCCGTGCTGGTGGTGCAGGGTTTGTCAGACAAGTTGGTTAAGCCGGAGGGAACCACCGGGCTCTTCGAAGCGGTCAGCGCTCCCGATAAGAGTTTGCTTCTGACAGGACTTTCGGAACATTTGATGTTTGAAACTCCCAATCCCGACCCGGTCTTGATGGATGTTGTCGATTCCTGGTTGAAACATCATTTGCAAACGGCTCAGACAAAGGGTACCGAGCCGCAGGCCAGGGGTGCCGAGGCGCAGAACCTTTCCAGGGTTGACAACCTCAAGGTCATCGGTCACTGAACAATAGCCAATGAGCTTAGACCGTAGGGTTGATGCGGGCAAACGCCAATTGGTATATCTTCAGCGGTTATAATTGAGCCTTGCATCTACTTTCGACTCCTCGGGTGAGCCATGTCAATGTCTGCGCGTAATTTCCGTTCTGCTCTGCTTCTTCTCTTGGGCCTCAATATGGTGCTGCCGGCAGATGCTCTTGAAAGCGCGGCGCTGGAGTCGCCGGCCAGTATTTGCTCCCAGGGCGGCGGTAGCGATGGGCGCAGTGTTTTGCAATCAATGCAAGAAAAAGTTCGGCATATGAAGGGCTATTCTTTTGACAGCGATCTCACCACTTTCAGGGGCGGCAAGCGCATTAAAGAAGTGGGCCGGCTCTATTTCAAGAGCCCCAATCTGGTGCGCTTCGAGGTGATAAAGGCCGGTTCCAGAAGCGGTGCCGTTGTTGTCAAACAAGCAGACGGCAAAATTCGCGGGCATATGGGTGGCGCTCTGTCAGGCATCAAAGTTTCGCTCACGCCGGATTCGAAAATTTTGAAATCGGCTAACGGCTTCAGCATTCTCGAATCCGATCTTTCCACCTTGCTCTCTGAGGCTAAGCGCAAGGCTGATTCCCGCCTTAAATGCCTGGCCTCGGGCGGTAGTGGCCAGAATTTGCAGATTGTCGAACTGTTGGAAGGTGACGGTGATGTCACCGATCGTATCGGTGTCAGCACCAATCAAAAGTTGCCCGAGGTCTGGAACTTGTTTTCAGACAGTAAACTACTGTCAGTGCTCAAATTCGAGAATTTGCAGGCGCGCAACGACCTGCCTGATTCTCTCTTCAGCATGGGTGGAGAAGGCGGCGAGTCAAAAGCCATAGAAGATGATTTTGAAGCGAAGAGTTGCAAAATTGCCAAGATTGCCGAAGCGGCCGGTGCCCAGCAAGCGCTGAGCTTGCGGCTCTTGCAAGAAGTTGAGCAGGTTGTAGCTTGCTTGCGGCAGGAAGTTAGTGGTATTAAACGTAGTGTCAGCGATCTGGATGCCAGGCTGAAGGCGGGCTCCGCGCAGGGGAGTGCCTCGTCCGGAAAAGCCTCGGACAATCTATCCTGGCCGGGTAATACTCGCGTCAAGCTGATGGCCGGCGCAATCAACCTGGAAAATTTGCTCTCTGCCTTGAACCCGGTCAAGCAAGCCATACTTGCCCATGAAAAGTCTAAGGGTTTGCCTCTCACCGTCAGTGGTGCCTGGCAACAGAGTTTGACTGCTTGCAAAAATAGTGTTTCAGAGCTCATCGATGATGCTGAACACGACCATCCTGACTTGGAAGACACCAGCAGAAATTATTCCAGTTTAGAGAAAGGCCTGGAGCGTCTGGAAAGTGCTCGCAAGCAGGCGCTTGATTTGCTCTAAGGGGGCTGAAGCCGCCCCTTCTGGTAAGAGTGAGGTAGGTAACCATGGACGCACCACTGTACAAGAATTGGTTGGGTAAGAGCGGCTTGGTAGCACTGTTGCCCGGGCTTTGCGCCCTTTCTCTTTTATTGCCGGTGCAGGCTCAGAGTGGTGCCCGGTCGGTGAAGAAGCCGGTGGCGGCGGCGGCGAAGGTAGTCCAGTCCGGCGCCGAGGCGGGGGCAAAGTCTGGCCAGCGTTCCGTCGTTGACCGGCCCATCAAAGACAAATGGGCTGTAGTTGTGGGTATTAGCGAGTTCGCCGACAAGAAGATCAATCTGCGCTATCCGGCTAAAGACGCCACTGACTTCTATAACTTTCTGGTCGGCGACGGCGGTTTCAAGAAAGACCATGTGCGATTGCTCGTCAACGAGAAAGCCACCAGAAGTAATATCCTCTCTACGATTGGCGATCGCTGGCTGCCCCGTCTGGCTCACCCAGATGATTTAGTAGTGGTTTACATAAGCAGCCACGGCAGCCCGGCCGATCTCGATGTGGGCGGCGTCAACTATGTGGTGGCCCATGATACCGACACCGAGTCGCTCTACGCCACCGGTTTGCCTTTGCAAGATCTGATGCGCATCATCAAGGCGAGAGTGCATTGCGACCGTGTGGTGATGATTCTTGACGCCTGCCATAGCGGTGCTGCCAGTGCCGAGTCGAAAGGTCTGGTGCGAGCCGCCAACGTCGATGCTTCCGCCGTAGTGGCCGGCACCGGTCAGCTTGTCATTGCTTCCAGCCAGCCCAGCCAGGTCTCCTGGGAAAGCAAGAATTATCAAAACAGTGTCTTCACGCGCCGTCTGATCGATGCCCTCAAGCAGAACGGTGGGCGCACGCCTCTTGGTGCCGCCTTCCAAAATATGAAAGACAACGTTGAAAACGAAGTGCTTCGCGATCGTGGGCAAATGCAGACTCCCGAACTGAAGAGCCGTTGGGACGGTTCCGAACTGTGCCTTTCGGCGCCGCCTTGTGCCCCGCGCGCCGGGCTGGATGAGCCCATACTGGATGTCTCTCCGCCTGCTGCCGCTGTTCCCGGCAGTGGTACCGCCAGTGGCGCCAAAGAACATATCAGCCCTCCCAAAGCTGTTCTCAATAACGGCAACGTTTATCGGGTCTTCAATCAGCCTCAGCGCCCGACCACTTTCGAGATTGATGCGCCGGCGAAGGTCATTTATATGATGACTTATCACTGGAACGACGGTCGCGGCAAAAGCCCGGGAACACTGGCTCTGCGCCACAGCGACGGCACCACTTATGGTCCCTGGTCCGTCACCGGCAAGCCGGGGCAGGGCGGTGTGCCTGATGCCTACTGGGAATGTGAGCCCATGGTCACCTTGAACCCCGGTCGCTACACGGTGATTGATTCCGATCCGGGTAGCTGGGCTCAGAATGATCAGTCTGGCAATTGCGGCATTGCCAAGGTCAAGATCGCTCCTCTGGCGGCCGGAGCCACCATCAAGCTGAAAGCCTATAAGCGGGAACCGGTAGTAAGCATCTTCAATAACGGCAATATAGCTGCCGTGTTCAATAAACCCAGTCGCCCCACCTGGTTGACTGTAAAATCACCGCTTCTAGTCTCCCGTATGATGAATTATCACTGGAATGACGGTAGAGGTCAGGACCCGGGCGAAGTTGGGCTGGTGCATCAAGACGGCACCGTCTATGGACCCTGGTTTACCCATACGGCACCGGGTCAGGGTGGTGTTCCAAACGCCTACTGGATCTGTGAACCTGATACGGTGATCAAGCCAGGCATCTATATGGTCACCGATAGTGATACCAGTACCTGGTCGCAGAATCCAGAAACTCGCGGTGCCGGTATTTCCGAAATTAGCGGTGTTTATCAGGATTAGCAGGCAGGTTTCCACTGAGACTGCCGGGTTTCGATCAAGACTCGGTCGCGGTAGAGACCCCTGGTTTCTAGCCCTTGCCGGCGCCGGCCCGTGCTCTTTCGGAGGCTTGCAGCAACTGCCCGTTTTCTACAACCATTCGACCGCTCTTAATAACCGAGTGCACATGATTGATGCCGAAATTGTTGATCAAGATGCCATGTTCGGCGCAATTGAAAATAGCAATGTCGGCTCGCTTACCGGGAGCGAGACTGCCATGACTGCGGCCTCTGTCGAGGGCATAGGCGGCGTTGATGGTGGCGGCATTGATGGCCTGCGCATAGTTGAGCCTGTATAGGCGGCAAGCTGTTTCCAATATGGCTTGCATCGACTGAGTGCGGCAGGTGCCGGGGTTATAGTCGGTGGCAAGGGCAATGGCCAGACCGCCATCGATCATATCTTTGATGGCGATTTCTTTTTTGAACTCCATTAGGTGATAGGTGACGCCTGGCAGAAGCACGCCTATGACGCCCTTCTTATGCATTTGTTCGATGCCCGCCCGGGAAAGAAAATCTAAGTGATCGGCGGATGCTACTTGCATCTCGGCGGCCAGTTCACCGCCGCCCGACCAACCGGTTTGCTCCACATGCAGCTTCAGTTTCAGTCCATGTTTTTTTGCCTCGTTGAGAATCTCGCGGCATTCCTCGACGCTGAAACCAAGTGAGTCGCACCAGGCATCGCAGAACTCCGCCAGGGGAGCCGCTTCTGCCATCATCTCTCGCACCAGTTTTACATAGCCGGCTTTGTCGTCTTTGAATTCTTCCGGCACGGTGTGGGCGCCCAGGAAGGTTGAAACCAGCTCAATCGGATGTGTCTCTTTCAGTCGTTTTGCTACTCGTAAGAGTTTTAGCTCAGAGTCTTTGTTCAACCCGTAGCCGCTTTTGGCCTCGACCGTGGTGGTGCCGTAAAGCAGCATGATATCCAGATCGCGCAGGGCCTTTTCGTAAAGCTCGTCTTCGCCGGCGGCTCTCGTCATGCCTACCGTATAGCGAATGCCGCCTACTTTATGCAGGTCGGCGTAGCTTTTGCCGGCAATTTTGCATTCATACTCTTCGTGGCGTGAACCCATGTGTACCAGATGCGTGTGCGGGTCCACAAAGCCGGGCATGACCAGTCGGCCGTCGGCATCGACTATCTGCTCCGGTTTGTAGGCGGCCAGCATTTCTTTTGTCGGGCCCACGGCGACAATTGTGTCATCTCGATAAACAACAGCACCGCCTTTGATGATGCCTAGATCGGATAAAGCTTCACCGGTCTTGGGTGCGTCTGCATGGGCAGTGACTAATTCACCGGCATTGACAACTGCTTTGAGCTGATGCTCTTGTCTCTCCGTCATTTACCACTCTCCCGGGCTCGGAACCATTCAAATTGCTCAATTTCGCCATATTGTATCTGCTTCTTGTTGCCATATAGGTCCCCTGCTAGTATTAGCATTCGAATTTTCTTGTAAGTCTCAATACGGGTGACTCATGTCCCTTTCACCACTTTTTTACTGGGCGGCTGCTTCTCTAGTCATTGCTTTAGTTGGGCTATATGTCTCACGGAAGACCTTGAAAATAGATATGGAAAGGAATCTGGAGTTGATTGTGGCCATGCTGGCCATTCTCGGTACGCTGGTTTCGGTGCTTTTAGGCCTGCTCGTGTCCAGTGCCGATGAGCAATATAGAGCCATGGAAGACTGCGCCAATAGCGAAGCTACCAACCTCTCTCAGATCTTTGGTCTCTCGCGCGGTTTGCCCCGGCCCAAGGCTCTTCAGATACAGAATGCCTGTATAGACTACGCCAGGAAGATCGTGACGGAAGATTGGCCGGCCATGAAGGAAGGAAGTCAGAGTCTGATTGTGACGCAATCCTATGCCAATCTTAATGATGCCATAGTAAGTTTTCGTCCAGCCGATGACGGTGAGGCTGCCATTCAGGGTGCTCTCATCAGCGCCTCTTGCGCGGTGGGGCAAAATCGTGGCTCCCGCATTGTCACCAGTCGCAGTACCTGGACTCAGCGACTTTTGCCTTTGATTATCACCTGCGCGGTGGTGGTGCTGGCTTGCTCCTATCTCTATGCCGGCAATGGCACGGTCCTGGTGCACTCCTTCCTGGTGGGTCTGGTAGCCGTGACACTGGGCATAAACATCGGTGTGATCTTTCTCATGACCAGACCTTTTTCCAGTCAGTGGGCGATTCGCCCTCTGGGCTTTGAACTGTCGTTACAAGGTATGGAGCGCTATAAAGGCAGTGTATTTGACCCGGCCAGGCCTGAGCCCGAGAAAAAAGCCCCATAATGGCAAGTCTCTCATCTGGCGCGAGCGGCTGAAAGCCTATACAGCAGGGGCTTTTAGCGGTTGTTGAGAGTCCGTGGTATACTCCTGACTTCTTTTCCTGGTCTGTATTCGAGGGAACGGGCGTCGAGCCTGTGGTAAATGATGAAGCGCGTCTTATTATCACTTGCATGGTCAATTACACTTCTGGCAGCACCGGCGGTGCAAGCTTCAGAAAGCGGCCAGAAGAGCGAGTTTGTAAGCATTCCCGTGCTCTATATGACCGACCGGGCTGCGGTCTCTGGTGGATTTGACGGTCAGCGCAAGGCCGAAGATGAGCATTCTATTTATGATCTCAACTTCGGCACTGTAAATTACTGCCTGAAGAATTCTCAGAGTAAGCCACTGTCCGACCGTGCCGTTGCGCTCGGCTGGCAGCCGCAAAACAGCAAGCCCAAAGTATCTTACGCGACCATTCCCGATCCCAACTCCGGCACTAGCTCTGCCTGTCTTCAGTTTGGAAAGGTTTTGGGCGAGCATCTGCAAAAATGTGAGAGTAAAGATGTCTTTGTCATCTTGCATGGTTATACCACCACCTTTGCCGAGGCTGCTCAGTCGGCGGCTTTGCTTGAGTACAGTTTGGAATGCCCGGTGCTTGTCTATGATTGGCCGTCCAAAGGAAAGGTTGGTCAATATAACGTCGATGCCGGCAACAATGAGTGGAGCCAGGAGCACTTCAACCGCTTCCTGGAAGAACTGCTGGAAGTTAAGCAAAAAACCGGTGCCCACTTCAATTTGCTCGCGCATAGCATGGGTAACCGTCTGGCCATTCGCTCGGCGCCGGTGATGGCCGGCAAGCATATTTTTGATCAAATGTTTCTGGTAGATCCGGATTTCGACGCGGAAACCTTTGTGCATTATTTATCGCGTTATGCCCGCAACAGCAAAGTGCAGGAGGCTGAGACCGTGCCTGAAAAGCAGGCAAAGGTGCGCATTCTATTTTCCCGCAAAGACAGAGCTTTGCCCCTGTCTCAGTTTCTGTTCGGCGGTTATACCAGGCTCGGACAGGCTGCCGATAATATGCTTCTGTCTCTTTTTAATCCGCCTTCCCTTAATGACGTTAAGCAGCGCGTAGGCAGTCTTATAAGAGGCGGTGAGAATGGAAAGCCTGTGACGGCGAAGAGGCCTGACTGGGCTTTGAAATTTGAATGGATTGACTTTACGGTACTGGATAAAGGTCTACTGGGGCACACCATTCCCTATCAATTGGTGGCCGATCTCTGGCGCAGTGACAGCCCGGGTGCCGGACTGGCTCTTACCGATAGCGAAGAAGTGAAGCCCAATCGAATCAGTAAGTTCTTCGGCGGCGTCTTCCATGAGGATGCCCATATCGCCTCCAGGCTCGGTACCTATAAGAGAGTAGTGCCTGAGGCCGAAGCTCAGTCTCAGACTCAGCCTAAATTGGCACAGTCCGGGGCAGTGCGCTGAGTAGCAGGCTTGCTATAAAACTAAGCTGAGTTTTGGCAATCAGCCGGTCACATTTCGGTCACAGAAAGGTCACCGCTTGGTTTTCCGGCGGGGATATTGTTCAGACATACCAGCCCGCCGTTTTCTTTCAGAGGAAGTACCAATATGAATACCGAAGTTGCAAACACTCGCGAAGTCAGTGAAGCCACCAACAATGTCGGCTCCAGCGGAGCCAGCCGCCTGCTCAATGAAGCTTATGACCTTTTCGACTCCCGCCGCAATCAAGTTCCTACTAATGAGCAAGTGAAGAATACAGACAAACAGGAACAGGGCCGTCATCTTCCCCTCAATCCCGGCAGTCTTACCAGATGCGGAGAGATTGATGGTAAGGAAATTTGCTTCCCGCCCATCGGCGATGTTATCAAAAAGCCTTCCGATCATAAGCCGAACATCATCAAAGATCTGCCCATCAAGCCTGGTAAGCCTGGCTTGCTTCCCCCTGGTGCCGAGGTCAATATCGACGGTGACGTGAACATCTACATGGGATGTCCCGCTCCTGTCCGCCCAAAGCCGTTCGGACTCAAGTAATCGCGCTTGAAAGGTTTGATCCAAAGGATCCTGCTGTCTTTGCAGCAAGGATGAGCAACAAAGCTCTCGTCGACTAAATCCGGACCAAATTTCGTACGTGGACCTTGGCACGTACTCTGGTCCTCTCCTTACCGGGAGCGCAGTCGGTAGCCGATCCTGGGGATGGTTTCAATAAGAGATTTGGATTCATCTCCCCCGTCGCCGTCAATTTTCTTGCGGATACGTTTGATGGCTGTGCGCAGCCCTTCGGGGGTGGCGTCCGAATCGGAAGACCAGACTCTGGTCAACAAGGCTTCCACGCTGAAGACTTCGTCTTGATGGCGGAGGAAAAATTCCAGCAGAGCAAAGTCGCGGGGCAGCAAATGCACTTCTTGTGCGGCCACCACTACCCTGTGTTTGGCAGAGTCCAACTCCAGATTTCCGGCTCGCAAGACGGAACTTTGCAGGTTGCCGGGACGGCGCAAAAGGGCTCTGATACGGGCTCCCAGTTCACGAACCGCGAAGGGCTTAGTGAGATAATCGTCGGCTCCGGTACCAAGACCGGCTTCTTTGTCGGAAATCTCCGATTTGCCTGTGAGCATTATGATGGGAGTGTTGCCTCCCTGTCCGCGGAATTCTTTCAGCACTTCAATGCCGCTTAGCCCCGGCAGATCCCAGTCAAGCACGATGACGTCAAAGCTGGATAGCTTGAGAAGGTCTCTGGCCAGGGTGCCGTCATTTGCTACTTCGACCGTGTGCCGTTCGCTTTCCAGCCAACTGGAGACCATATCGGCAAGGTCTTCGTCATCCTCCACCACAAGAATCTTGGGCATGGTCTTTGTTTTCTGCTCCGCTTTGTCTGATAAAGAATTCGAGTAGGGGCGGTCTGATATTTATTGCCGCCGAGCTACCCAGAGACTTTTTACCCCGGGCCGACCATGATTAACTGAAAGGCTTAGGTCTTGATTTGATCGCGCGAGGGCAGGGAATAATCAGGAAATGCTAAGTCTTAATAGTCTAAGAGCAAGGATTCTCATTTTAGTTTCGGTGCCGCTAGTGTTTCAGTTGGTGCTGCTCGGGGCGGTTGCTTATCTGCAGAATGAGGCGGAAGATGAAGCCAGGCGCGCTGAAGTATCTAGAAAAATATCAGATGAAGTAATTGAGCTGACCCGAGATATTTTCGCGGTCAAGAGCAATTTTGGTTTTCCTGATTCGGTGCACCTGGAGCCTTCGCTCGGCTCTCAGTATCAAACTCTGGATGAAAGCATCAAGGCTCACTTTGCAAAGCTTAGAGAGTTGACGAAAGGAGACCTGGAACTTTCGCGGGCTCTCAATAATGTCATCGCTTCCATGTATCGGACCCAGGGAGAATTTCTTAAGGCCAGGCGCACCTATAATCGAGCGCGCAGGCTCTCCGGGATGAGCGTCAACGACGAAACTGTTGCTGCCTATAAAAAATTGCGGGATCTCTCGATTGAACTTTCTACGGACGTTGTAAAACTAGGTGATGCCGGCAAGAAAATTGCCGATGCCAGCCCCGAGCATCAGCGTAAATTCAGAGAGCAAGTGCAGACGGTGCTCATCGCCGGTGGTGTCACTAATATGCTTCTTACGCTGGTCTTGGGCTTGATACTGACTCGTAACATCGTCAGTCGTCTGAATGTTATCAATGACAACAGCTATCGTCTGGCCAGCGAGAGACCGCTCAATCCACCTCTTGCCGGTGATGATGAAATCGCCAGGGTGGATGGAATTTTTCACCAGATGGCCGGTCACCTCAAGAATGCGGCTGGTCGTGAGAAAGCCATACTTGAGTCTGCCTACGACTGTATTTGCTCTCTTGATTCCGACTTGCGCTTTACTTCAGCTAATGCCGCCAGTCTCCAATTCTTTGCCGTGCCTGATGATGAGATTGTCTCTACCAGGTTGCTTGACTATCTTGATAAAGACAGCGCTCCGAATGTACTGGCCTTTCGCGACAAAGCTCGCCAGGGCGAGATGCAGGGGGCCTTGAAACTTTCCATCAGGCGAGCCGATGGAGAAGTTCGAGATGTCCTCTGGTCGGCGCGCTGGGCGGCAGCGGAGGGGAAGAGCGGGGAATTATTCAGTATTTTCCATGACGTGACTGAGCAGAGTCGCGCTGAACAACTACGGCAGGAAGTGGTGGCGATGGTTACCCATGACTTGCGCACACCGCTTATGACGGTGCAGAGCTTTTTAGAGCTGCTCAGTCAGGGATTTTATGGTGAGAAGTCGGAGGTCGGCCCGAGAGAGGATAAAGCATTCAGGCATCTTGCCGGCGCCCGGCGAAGCTGCAACCGCATGGTGCTTCTAATCAGAGACTTGCTCGATATTGAGAAAATTAAGTCTGGAAAAATGGAGATGAATCCGAGCAATGTATCTGCCCGGGAGGTGTTGGAAGCCGCTGCCGAAGAAGCCACTAGTTTCGCTGCCGAGATGGGCGTCAGTTTGAAAGTAAAGCCCACCAAATCCATAGTGCGCGCCGATGAAGAAATGCTGCACCGAGTAATTTCCAACCTGGTTTCCAATGCCATAAAGTTTTCCGTCAGCGGTGGTACAGTCACACTGGGGGCCCATAACAGCGGGCAGACAGTGACTTTCAGCGTCAGTGACGAAGGGGCGGGCATTGAGCCGGCAATGCTCAAAAGCGTATTCGATCGCTTTCAGCAGGCGCGCAACCAGACTTCGCGCAGCCGGGGCGGCTCTGGTCTGGGGCTGACGATTTGCAAAGAGATTGTGCAATTGCATGGTGGAAAGATCTGGGTGGAATCAACTCTTGGCGAAGGATCGCAGTTTTTCTTTGAGATGCCCAAAGGGTGAATTGCCGAAAGGGTGAAGTGCCCAAAGAGTGAATTGCCCAAAGGGCTAATCGTCGAAAGGGTGAAGTGCCCAAAGAGTGAATTGCCGAAAGGGCTAATCGCCAGTCGACCATGTCTTTTCAAAAATAGTGGCAGAAGCCCTAAACTCATGTAACGGTGAATCTTAAATCTGTTTGACAGCGGAAATGCCCATTCAGACGGGGTTCTAGAAATGAAAAAGTCCCGAAACGTTGATGCAATATTTCTTCAAATCACTATTGTTACAAAGCAGGGTTTTCTTTGAAGAGACCCTCCCGGGTCTCTCTTTTGGTTTGGACTGCCCGGGAACACCGGTGCGCAACTTCAAAGTCGGCTCAGACTGCCCGGGAACACCGGTGCGCAACTTCAAAGTCGGCTCAGACTGGGCGGGTATTCAATTCGTCTATTCTCAAGCTCTGCCAAGTTCGTATTTCCCGTCGGTATTGACCGCGTTTCGACACAGAAGCGGTGTACTCTCAAACCAGGTTCATATTCGAGGATACCTGGATGATTGAATTTTCTAAGGGCTGTGCCGGTGGCGCTTCAGATCAAACAGAAACAGAATATCTTTCCAGTGAAAACGCCGCCGCTTTGATTCGCTTTGTGCAGGATGCCTGGTTTAAGTCCAGAGAAAGTTTCGCGCAGCGAGCAAACTTAGATGTGGCCGATCAATCTTTAGAGATAAAGGACTTGGCTGAGTCTGATAAGAAGTAAGTACCGCGCTCCGGATTGATATTAGGTAGAAAGCTGGCGTGAGGCAACGGCTGGGTGATGGTTGCCGAGAATTGCCGTTCTGTCGGAGTTTATCTGGTGGGCATGAGCTGCCGCCAGTCTGGAGCAGGGGCGCTGTGGTCGGTGCCTGTGTAGTAGCTGCCGGACGGATCTACCCAGTGGTAGCGCGGACCGTATTCAACTTGATAGGTGGAGCCTGTGGCTGTGTCTGTGACGTTTTCGACGCCCCGTATGTAATTCGAAAAGTTGTCGGCGGAGGCATCTTGAGAGGCTTGCCTGTCCCAGTAGGCGGCGTTGCTTCTGTCGTTTGCCGCTTGCCTGCTCCAGTAGGCGCTGTGAATGCGTTCGTTGGCGGCCTGCTGCGCCCAGTAATTCTGGGTAATGGCTCGCGAAGCAGCCTGGCTGGCGGCGGTGTACTGCCGTGAGACCTCGCCGGCGGTGGCAACAGAATTGGCCTTCCACTGGGGATCGTATTTGAATGTGGAGAGCATGTGCGTGATAGCGGCCAGTCCTTCCTGGTCGTATTCTGCTGGACTCATCTCGCCTGCCAATAAAGTGATCCACCACATGCCCGTGCCGTAGCCGATGGTGGCTTTGGTGCAGGCCAGATAATAGGCGACGCCCGGTTTCCCCTGGTAGCTGCCGGTCAGTTTGATGGAAGCTGCTTCCGATTTGCTGGCGCCCACGGTTCCGTTGATTTCTCTAGCCAGATCCGGGTGCGCATGCTCTTCCACCACTTTCAAATCGTCAACGCCTTTCAGGTTGGCGCGGGCGTACATTTCTACAAAGCGTCTGGCTGGAATGTAGGACTTGACCATGGAGCCCTGGTAGTTAGAGCCCTCTGGAAAGCCGAGCATGGTCAGTTGGGCATTGGGCATGGTGTAGGGCGGAAATTTAGCGTCACCAATGAAGGCCATAATCCGTCCATCCGGAGAATAGGTCTTTACCCAGGGACGAGCATCAATGGCACGGGGGCGTACCAAACCGCCTTCTACCTTCCAACCGGCCGGTACTTCCACCGTGAAGGCGTGCTGATCCGGGTCTACAAAGGTCTGAAAAGACTGAGGGAGCTGATTTGCCGCAGTTGGTTGAAAAGACTGAGGGAGCTGATTTGCCGCAGTTGGTTGGAAAGACTGAGGGGTCTGATCTGTCTCTGTTGGCTGGAAAGACTGAGGGGGCTGCTCTGTCTGAGGGGTTCCGGCCCTTTCAGCGGCTTCCGCATCGGTGGGCCGGGCTATGGCTCTGGCTGCAGAGAGGGGAAGGATCTTGAGGGTGGCGGCTACTGGTACTGCTTCTTCGTCGACCACGCCGTTATTGGCACCGACTGCAATTTTTAGTCTACCCAGTGTGGCCTTGCCCAGGTTGAGAAATTCAGTGAAGGCTACAGCTGTGCAGACATCCTTGTTCTCCGACTGGCTGAAGACCTGTCCCTCTGCCGTCAAACTGGGCGTAGACCATTTGACTTGGGGCGCCTGGGTTTTCAGTATGGCGCTGGTGATTTGGGGCCAGGTGGAAGGGTCGTAGCTAGACGGTAGGCAGAAGGTGAGAAGGGAGAATCTTCCGCCTCTGGTGCCGATGGCATCGAAGCGACCGTTCTTTTCGTCCACCGTGTATTGCCAGCTCTCCGGCATGCTGATTGTGAAGGAGCCGTCTCCGGCAGTAAAGGTTTTGCTGAAGGCAAGGTTGGCAGTGCTTTCTGCCCGGCCTTCTGCCGGGGCTTTTGGGGCAGAACCCACTTCAGCTGCTCTGGACTCAGAGGCTGTTTCTTGCTCGGTGTCTTGCTCTTGCGCTGAGGCCGGCGTTTGTAAAAGAAGTGTCCCCAGGCTTGCTGCCAGAATGAGAGTGAGCAGCACGGCGCCGAAGTTTTTATTGGCATTGGTCCGGTTTTGCACTGGCGCTCTGGTTTGGGTTTGGTTTTGGGTCTGGGTCTGAGTCTGGGTCTGGGTCTGAGTCTGAGTCTGGGTCTGAGTCTGAGTCTGGGTCTGAGTCTGGGTCTGGGTCTGAGTCTGAGTTTGCAATTGCAGATGCATTTGGGATTGGGCTTGCAAATACATCTGCAATTGGGGCTCTAGTTTCGATTCTGTACTGTGCCGGCGACTGTGTTGTCTCAAAGCGTTGGCTCCCTGTTGCCTTGCCATAATTGCCGAAGTTTCCGGGATTCCGCTATTTGAGCAACTCGTCAAGGAGATTGCCCTTAATTTGACCGTATAGTACCACTTCGTTTTGAGCTTGCTTGTAACCGGCTGGAACGGTGAAGGAATTGTTTTCTACCCTGGTCGTTTTCCAGGACAGTAATTCGAGAACCTTGCTGGGCTTGGCTTGCCGCCTGTTCTTGTAAAGGTAAAGTTGGAGCGGATAGCTATCGCAGCGGGGGGTGGAAAGCAGGCGCGCCGCCATCAGGGCTGATTCTCTCGATATAGCGCCGGGAGGCAGGCTCCACAGCTCCCCTTCCTTGACTATGAGCTGTTGCCAGCGATGTTTCTTCATTTCGCCCGGCGTCTTTTCGATGGTTTCGCCCGTTAGTTTTATCTTGTTTGCCTTGATACCCTGCAAATCTTCGCTGAGCGAACTCTTTTGCGTCAGTTGACTGGCGTCCGACGGGCTGAGAAGGGCTGTACCGCTGGTGTTGTAATGCCAGTCCTGCACCGGACCAAGATAGTATTGTTTGGTTTTAGTGTTGAGAACACAAACGTCTTTGCTGCCTTTGCGATTGAACATGACCAGATTTTGACCGGGTAGATTTACTCTTAGCCCTTGATCTGTGACCAGGGCTTCGAAATCGCCAAGCAGCTTCAGTTTCTGCTTGAGTAAAAGTGGTTGGCGGAGGCTGGTTCCCGCCTGACCGGGGGCTTTGGGAGCGGGTGTCGCGCAAGCTGGGACCTGAGCCAGGAGCGCCAAAAGAAGGCTGAAACTGCACAGCCCGGTTTGATTTTGTCGGTTGGATTTTGGTACTGGAAGCAAACTGAGACTGACCCATTATTTGTAAAGGAAACGCTGCTACTTTTTTGCGTTTGTATCGATTGTAATTTTCATCATCCTTCTTGATTTTGACCTGCCGGGTAACTCTTATCAACCCCCGAATCATCATTTTGGTTGATGCCTCAGGTTTGAGGGCGCGGGACACTTAATTTGGGGAGAAAGAACCTAGCGGGTATTTATTGATGATAATGGTTCCAATGGAAAAGAATGCGGCTGATTGCCCGCTCAGCAGTGTGCTCGATCTGGTCGGTGCCAAATGGACCGTGCAGATATTGCGTGAATTGGCGTTGGGGCCTGTGCGCACCCGTAAGTTTCTCCGCTTGATACCCGGTCTGACCATGAAGTCTTTGCAAGAGCGCATCAAAGCCATGCAGGCTTACGGACTGATTACCCGTATCGAATTTGACGAAAAGTTGCCCCACGTGGAACATTCCATTACCGAGAGAGGCAGGCGCCTGCTGGCCGTGATGAGTGAACTGAAAGAAATCGCCTGTGAGATCAATTGCAGTAGTTGCAAGTGTTCCATTGAGGGTTATAGCCAGTCTGAGATGGACTGCCCGGCTCGCCGGGAGGCCTGAACAGGCTGAGCCGCCGCTGCCAGAGAGGCCTGCCGCTGAAAGGGCGGTGGGCCCTAAGATGCCAGCGGTTCGCTGCAAATTTCGACTTTGTGGTCGCGCCAGATCATGAGAGCACGGTGCGGTGAGTCTTCCAGGTAGGAGCGAACTCGCGCCGCAAAGATTTCGTCGGTTTCGGTAATTGCTTCGGCATCGACAACAAGTACCGCATCCGCTGGTGCTTTCGTGATTGCTTCAGGCAGGTTTTCCTGCCGTATGTCGATGATGCCGTAGGAATTTACCCAGCCACCTATCTGGAAACGTTCTTCTTCCGCTTTGCCGCAGCCCTCTTCGATGATTACTTCTATGGGTAAGCCCAGTCTGGCTCCCATTTTGTAGATATCAGCCAGGTCTTTGTCGGGGCTCATTTTATTGCTCACGAGTATCTGCATTTTTGTCCATGGTTTGGATACTTTTCGAACCACGAGAATCGGTGCCGGGCATTTTGCGGCCAGGGTTTCGAAGAAGCGGCGGCGTCTGCCGGAGGGACCCCGGCCGTGATAGCCCACAATGACCAGGTCGTGATTTTTTGCCCGGCGTGCTATTTCTTCGGCAGGATTGCCTTCGTCTATATATGTTTCATAGTTGTCGGAAAACTCGCTTACCTGGCTTGTGTAAGCCATCATGAGTGACTCCGCTACCGACTTCATTACTTCGGTGATGCGCTCTTTGGCATCTAGATAGACGCCACTGCCGATGAAGCCGGGCAGATCGTAGGAGAGAAACTGCCATATTGCTCTGGTGTCTACCACATGCTGGGCAACTACTCTGGCTTCGGTTTGCCCGGCTAGTTCCCAGGCAAAATAGGCGGCGGAGCGGGACTCGGCAGAGCCGTCAATGGTCAGTAAATAGGATGGGCCGTTCATGGTAGAACCTCGCTTTTATTCAGTCGTTAGAGCCAACGGTTACCTAGCCCCCGACGCCTTATCAGTGTCAGTGATTGTCGTCAATCAAACAAGAAAGCAGCACAAACTGCACGGGGCGAACAATTCGCTCCGGTGCCTGCCTTCTTTTCGCATGGTAAGGCCGGGGGTTGATTTGTAAATCCATCCAAGTAGCGATTCTTGCCGGTAACCGGTTACAAAAAGGTGGCCGCTGTAAACTGCGGCGGCGGCAAGCTAAGCTAGATTGCCAATCTGGAGTTTGCACGGCGCGGGGCTGATGGCCGGTAACCTCCGGAGGTTCGAGCCGATCGATGAACACCTAGATGAATCAGCATGGATGAAAATATGACCACGTTCTTTATAGCCTTTGCCCTTTTCTATGTTTACCATGCTCAGGGTATTACCCTTGGCTATCACCGTTTGCTTTCTCATAAGTCTTTGCAGGTGCCTAAATGGCTGGAGTACCTGGTTGTATCCGGAGGCTATTTGACCCTGGAAGGTTCTCCCATTTTCTGGGTGACAACCCATCGCTTGCACCATCGCTACTCAGATCATGCGGGTGATCCCCATGCACCGAAAGATGGTTTGTGGCATGCCTTTGTCTCCTGGATGTGGAAGCCCAAAGTGCTCATCAGCGCTGAGGAAAGCAAGAAAATTGCTCCTGATCTATATCGCGATCCGGTCTACAAATTTTTGCATTGCAATCACACTCACTGGGACGGCTATCTTTGCTTGACCTTTGCCGTCCTCTTCCGGGTGGCGCTCTATTTTGCCTTCGGTCCCGTTGTTCTCGCGGCCAATCTTCTTGCTACCGCCATGTCCTTCCTGGGGCCGTTACTGGTAAATTCTATCGGGCACTTGCGTCAGTTCGGCTATGAGACCTACCCCTGCGGGGATGATAGCCGTAATGTCTGGTTTGTGGCGATGCTCTCCATGGGTGAGGGTTGGCATAATAACCATCATGCCTTCCCTCAGTCGGCCAGACACGGTCTCACCTGGAAGGAGCCGGACCCTACCTGGATGACTATTTCCGTATTGAAACTGCTTGGAATTGCCAAAGAGATTCGTCTGCCCAAGGGCCAGTCGCACTATGCGGTGGCACCCAAGAAAGAGCCGGTGCTGGCTGCCGATGCTCCTGTGAAATAAATTTTTCCACCCGTAACAAATCAGAGGAAAGGCGGTACTGAATGCGGTATCGCCTTTCCTTTTGTCGAGGCTGGCTTGCAAGGGTCTCGACTTAGCCTGGCTACTTTCTTTTCCTATCTATCCGTAGCCAGTCCCTGACCGGTCCATTTGCCGGCCATGGCCGGTGTCTGTTTGCTTTGCCGGTCGGAGGCCACTTCTTGCTGCACATTCTTTCTCACTGCGGCAAAGATGTCGTGAAAATCTTGGTAGCGCAGGTTGCCCCTCAGGGCTTCGATGAGCTGTCTGGTGAAGACGCTGTTCGGGTAGCGTTTTGATTCCCATGACCTTTCGTTGGTTTCGCTGGAACTCAAAAGCAACTGCAAATTGGAATTGACAATCAGGTCAGGATCTATATTGGCGCTGGTGGCACCATCGGGGGCGCCCAGTCCGCCGGCGTAGCAGGTGTCGAGAACTATGAAGGTGCGCTGTTTCTTGAGCTTTGCCCTTACTTCCCGTAAGAGTTTCTGCATGGGCAGGCTGGTGGAAAAAAGTTCCAGATCACCCAGATTGGTATCGTAGGTTACCACTGAGTTGAGGGCGCCAATTTCTCCATAGGTTGGCGTGCCGTGGGAGGAAATGAATATGAATACGATGTCGCCTGCCCTGGCCTTGGCCGGCAGCCAGTCGCTTATGGTATCAAGAATGGTGCGGCGGGTGGCGGCATCATCCAGCAAAAGTTTGATATTGCTCTCTGCAAAACCGGCTTCTGCTTGCAAAAATTTGGCCACATCGCCGGCGTCTTTGCCTGAATATCTAAGCCGGGGTATTTTCTCGTCCCTGAAGTTCGACAAGCCGATCACCACGGCAAATCTGTTCTGGGGGGCATTTTGCGTAGGCAAGGGTCGGTTTTGTACGGCGAAGATCTGGTCGAGATTGCGGGCCAGGTAGGCAAAATGATTGGCTTCGTCGATCTGTTCCATGGCTGCCTGTCTGTCTCTGTCGGCGCCTTCTTGGTCGCCCGCTTTATAGCGGCAGTAGGAGCGCCAAAGCAGACAATGCTCTGCCTCCAATTTGTTGCCCATTTTCAGGGGGGAGACGCTCAGCCCGGCATGGGCTTCCGTAAGTTTTTCTGCCGCAAGGGCATAGTTGCCGGCCAGGGCTTCCACTATGCCCAGGGATTCCAATAAGAGGGCTCTGGTGATGGCTCCCTGATCGGTGTTATCAGTCTTACTGAGGCAGCGCGTGAGAGCCTGACGGGCAATTTTGATTTGTTCCTGGGCGCGGCGGTCTTTCAAAAGCACATAAGTGAGAGCCAGCGAGCGCTCCATGTGCGCCGAGCCGGTGGGCCCGGTTTTCTTTCTGGCTTCCTCCAGAAGGGCTTTTGCCCCGGTGAAGTCTCTTCTGGCCAGGCTTATTTCTGCCAGGTAATAGTAGACCAGGTCAACTAGCGGTGCCGCCAGGGAAGTACTTTGGGAGACCTGCGCCGGGCTGCGAGGGGCCGGATCTTGCTGCGACTTTTGCGACTCCCCTGTGAAATTGAGCACCGGCTGGTTTTCCAGGGCTGCCTGCAGAGACTTGAGGGCGTTGTCGTAGTCGGCGCTCCACAGGCTGGCGACACCGTGGTAAAAGAGCAGTTCGGCATAGGCGGCCGGTAAGAACTGCTGCTGCTGATATTTGGGGTGGCAGCGGGCCATGGCCAGGGCCAGACCCGAACAGTGGGCTGATTGCAGGGGCTGACCGAAACAAAGGTGAAAGATGGCGGAACTCTGATTGGCGAATATCTTTGAGACCCTGAGATTTTCTTGCACCGATTGCATATCCTGAGCGGTCAAGTTCATGGCCTGGGCAACACTACGCCAGTCTAAAATATTGGCGTCATATTGTTCAAAGATTTCACTCAATCGCTCGTCGTTTAAGGCAAAGGCCTGGGCGTCGTAGTTACCAGCCAGGCGCAGATGTTCCTGCATGGCTTTTTGCATTTCCGAGGAAAGGCTCGCCAGGTTGGCGGAGATCTTTTCCAGTTTAGTCGCCAGCTCTAGATTCGACAGGTCGACCCGAGGCTCGGCTTGCACCAGGGGTGGTTGCACCCGGTAGAGCCCTTTCTCTGCATTGTCAATGGTTTCGTGGGGCTTGTCCGCTGCTTTTCCGTGGGCGGGCGGTACTGAGAAGCAGCAGTGTAAACAGAGTAGGAGCGTCGGCCAGGCTGTCTTGCTCAGTAAGGCTTGCAAATTTTTCCCGCGGTTAGTCGGTTGCTCTTGGAACATTCGGCTTACCTAGAGTTCTTCTGCGCCCAAAAGTTTAAGCTCTGTCATGGTGTTGCTTAATTCTTCGGCGTGTTTGGCTTCATGTGATTCAAACCAGGTAGAAATGGCATCGATTACTTCCGGCTTGAAATATTTAGTTTCGAGCAAGAGGTGGCTGAGGCTGGAGAACCAGCGCAGCGTCTGGTCATCAGAGGGAATGGAATTGGATAGTTCAATTGCATCTTTGGAGATCACGCATTTGTCTTTGCGTCCCTGCAAAAGTAGAATCGGCAGTTGCGGTTTCAATTTCTTGGCGAAGTGTTCGTTCTTGTCCACATACTCCTGGGTGCTGAGAAGTTCAGCCACCGTCATTTTGTGTCGCATGAGCGGGTCATCGAGCATGTCTGAGACGATGCGCTGATCACTGGATACCAACTTTTTCATGAAAAAATTGAGATTGATATTGAACTTCGGATCAATGATGATGCCTTGCAATCCAGCGGCAATACTGCCCGGGGAAAAGAACATATGGGGATTCACTTTCACTGCCGGCGCGGCAATGACGATTCCATCCACCAGGTCTGGGTGTTCGCTGGCTAAATGTAAACAGGGTGTAGCACCCAGGCTTTCCCCTATCACAATCAGGGGGATGCCCGGGAATTTTTCCCGCATGGACTGCGCCAAGAGCACCAGATCTTCAAAGCTCTTGGCATAATTGAGTTTTTGCTTTTTATCTTCGCCGGAGTTGAATTTCTTTTCCGGGTCGTAGAAGCAGCGGCCGAATCCTCTCATGTCGAAGGAGACGGCATAGTAATTGGCTGAGGCAAAGGCGCCTCCGGCGATACGGTAGCGGGCACCGTGCAGCGTCAGACCATGCACGAAGAGCACCAGGCGTCGCGGTGGGGTTTCAAAGCCCTTGGGAAGAAATTCGTAGGTTGGGATGCCTACTTTTTCCGTCAACTCGCCGTCCTGAATGAAGGAAAATCGTTCATTGGGGTCTTTGGGGTACTTGCTCCAGTCTGGTTCCTGGGCTCTCGCAGCGGCTGCCAGCGTAAGAAGCGAGGAAAAGGCAAGATAGAAGGCTTTTGTGAGGACGGGATTGAGTCGATAGTTCATCTTCGAACTTTACCGCGACCTGGTTCGACTTGGCAAATTCGGAAAGATAAAAGTAGCGACATCAATGAACAAGCTTTGCGCTCGGGGTAGATCCTTTGCTCCCCCGCTGCAGTCTGCCCGGCCGCCTGTGCCGGCTGGTTCAAATTGCCGTTTCAGTGCTATGTTAAGGTAAAAGCATGGTTGCTTGCCAGGAGGCTAAGAATTAGGTCCGAGGGTGGTGGAGGTGATTAGTGGGCTTGAGGAAATCCCTTAGTGTCTCTTTGTCGCTTGTGCTGGGTCTGGCGGTGGTTTTGCCCGGGGCGACGCTGGCCAGTGTCAGCCGCAGCCATTATGAAAAGGCTATGTTGATGCAGTCCGATGAGCATCACCGTGATGCTATCAACGAATTTGGTCTGGCTATAAAGGAAAATCCCAGGGACGCCGCCTCTTATCTGGGCCGCGGTGTCAGTCTGATCTGTCTGGACCAGTACGGGGAAGCCGCTAAGGATCTCAGCCGCAGTATTTCTCTGGATCCACATTTGTGGCGCTCTCACGGCTGGCTGGGTTTCTGCTATCTGGTGGCTGGGCAGACGGAAAAGGGTATCTCTGAATTGAACAACGCCATCAGTGGTTGGGGTCCCGACATAAGCCTGGTGGAACGCAGTGATATTTTGTCCAATCGCGGTAAGGCCTACAAAAAGCTCGGCAAGCGTCAGCAGGCCGAGCAAGATATGGCGCTTTCCAGAAAGCACGCCGTTCTCAAGGCTGCTAAAGAGAGTCGTGAGAACGGCGATATCGGCACTGCCTTGAAGCTTTGCGATAAAGCTTGTGCTGAACTACCCGATCTGGCCGACGCCTTTTTTTTGCGCGGCTGTGTGTACCTTAACCAGGATCGTCTCAAGGAAGCCCTGGCTGATTTCAACCGTGCCATCAAGCTGACTCCGGTCTATCCCGGCTTCTATTATTTTCGAGCCGACTGTTTGACGGAAATGGGGCGCATCGATGAAGCCATTGCCGACTACAGTAAGGTGCTCACTTTCAAGCCTCGCCTGGTGGCTATGGAGTTTACCTTCGAGACCGGTAGAAGGCGTGGAAACTCTGATATGACCGATTCTTGCCCGGTAAATCTGGCGGACATTTACATTTTGCGCGGGCATCTCTTTAATTTGAAAAAGAAGTACGAGGCGGCCATAGCTGATTTTAGCGAGGCCATCAAGCGTGATCCCTTGGAAGTGGAAGCTTTCATCGAGAGAGCGAAGGCAGAGGGGGCTTTGAAGCGCTTCAGTCAAGCCGAAGCGGATCTGACTCGCGCCCTCAAGCTTAACGGCAGAAAGTGGGATATTTTTCTCACTCGCGCCAAGATGAATGAGGCCAGGGGGAGTTATGCCCTGGCTGAGACCGACTATAATTTACTTGTGTCCGAAAGTGATAACCATGGGGATAGTACCAGCAGCGGTGCGCGGGTGATGCGCGGGCAATTTTTCGAGAAGAACGGTAGACTCGACAAGGCCCTTGCTGATTACGACTTCTGTCTGAAGAAAGATGCCGGCAATGAGGAAGCCCTGAAGTCTAGAGCCGATATCTATATGAAGTTAAAGCGTCCTCAATCGGCTTTGCGCGACTATCGCAAACTCCTGCAGGTCGCCGGCAGTGACCGGGCTTTAGCCGAAGTGGCTCGGGCCGGCATCGCCAGAGCAACTTCGGCTCCCAAGTAAACGTTACTTGCCGCTTCTCTTCAGACCTAAATCTAGCTTGCGAGCCGTTTCGCGATCGGCGGCAGCTAGAGAGGATTGCTTTAACTTGTCGTAGGCGGTGGCTCTCATTAAGTAATTCGAGCTTGTCTTCGTGTCATCGAATTTTATTGATTGGCTGTAGTCTTTCACTGCTTGTGCGAAGTTATTGATTTTCATATAGTAGTCGGCCCGGTCGCGATAGACTTCGGCTGAGTCAGGCTCCATCTTGAGTAGCATGTTGCAATCTTCGATGGCTTTTCCATAATTTCTCAATTCTGCGTTAGCTCGTTTGCGGGTCGAGTAAACTGATTGAAGAAGGTCAATGTTGAGGAAGGCTTCCGGGTTCTCGCCCATTTCTTTCAAGTAGAGGTCGCAGGCTTCGCGGGTCTCTTTCCAATTGCCCAGGGCTTCGGCGGTTTGAGTTTTCTGCCTCAAAACACAGAGATCCGCTCGGTCCATGTGCAGCATTTTGTTTACCTGATCGTCCGCTTCCTTGAGTTGACCAGCCTTCCAGTAGCGCACTGCCAGGGCATCATAGACTCGGGCGTCTCCTTTATGTTGGCGGGCGTACTTGGACATGGGCATGGAATAGGCTTTCAGTCCGTTTAATCTGGTAAATAATACCGGCGGCGGTTCATCGAGAATGCTCAAGTCACCGTAGGGCGGGGGTCCCTCTTTGAGGAGCATCTTTAGCTCTTTCACCAGCCGCATGACATTGGCATTGTTATTATTTAGTTCGGCCAGCTTGCTTCCGTCCTCCACGGCGCCCTTGTAGTCGCCGGTATGCACCTTGGCCAGCAGGCGGGCGAAGTAAGCTTTTTTGTATTTTGGATCGTGGGCTATGATCTTGGTGCAGGTCTCAATGGCTTGTTCGTAGGCGCCGCGTTTCACTTGCCCGAGCGGCTCGTTGGCTTCGTCGATGGCAGCAGCCGGTGATCCCTTTCTGTCCTGATTTTGTCTCGTCAATTCCAGCACCTTCTGTTTGTCGGCCTTAGCCGCATCGAATTGACCGAGTTTCATGTACAGATTGGCGCGATTGCGATAATTGGCTATTTGCTCGGGTCTCAGTTTGATGGCCTGGCTCAAGTGTTCGAGAGCTGCTTGCCGATTTTGTAAATTGAGCTCGAAGTAAGCACAGTTGGCGTAGTAGTTACCCTGTATAGCGCGCTCTGTGGGGCCGGGATTACGACTGGCCAGTTGCTCTCCGTATTGCAGTTTGAAGGCCTTCTGATAAAGGTCCAGGGCTTTTTGCCATTTTCTTTGCTTCTCATATTCATTGGAGAGTGTAAACAAAATGGTGCTATTGTTGGGAAAAATCTCAGCCAAAAATTCCGGCGTGACACTGCTGGCGGTGCGCTTTCCTTGTCGATTCGGCAAGATCTTGAAAGTTTCTTTTGTGGTCAGATCGCTTACGACATTGGCCGGTCCCTCTTTCTTCACACTGGTCAGGTGATTTTTCGCCTTGAGAGATTTGAGAATTTTCTGTGTGAACTCCTCGGCATCTTCTGCAAAACCGATGGTGAGAATATAGGGCTCACCCGGCTTGGAATGCCTCAATGTGGGTGCGTCCGGATCGGCATGGTTATTGTAGCGACTGAAAGTGTCGCCGCTTTCTTCGAACTCATGTTTAGCCCGGCATGCCCGGGAGCCCGAGGTAGTAAGAAGCGCCAGCAAAGACAATATAGTCAAAAAGGTCCGGCGCAATCTCATTTCTTCGGTTTGACCTCGCTGCTATAAATCCATATTAGCACCGCCGTAGCACCATCGGGCTTGGCTTGCTTCAAGGTTTGCTCCGGAGCGGATGGTGGAATATAGCAAAAGTGCGACCAATGAAAACTTGTCAAGAGAGGTTTAAGCGATGGCTGAGCTAGAGGGTGACGTCAAGAGAGAAGTGCCAGCAAATCCGGCCCAGGTAACCGAGAATCTTCAGGTAGACCTTGCTCGACCGGAGCGTTCATTTAGTGATGAAGCCGGTGCCACCTTGAAGAACGTCAGTAGTCAACTGGTTGAGAAGGGCATCATGCCTGCCATGTCCTCTAATGATATTCCGCAGACTCTCGCTCAAGCTGCTAAAGCCATGGAAGGGAATAATCTGGGCATTCCGGCTGACCATGGACTCTCTTCCGCCTCGTCGGTCAGTACCTTGCTCAAGGCGGTCGGCGCAGATGTGCGGCAGACAATGGCCATACCTGATTTGCACAAACAACTGGCCGATCGTAACTGGCAAGAAAGTGAATACAAGGCGGACACTAAGCTAAGACCCGGTGATTTGTTATTTACTTCCATGGATCCCAATGGGCGTAATGTAGGTGTTGTCGGAGAAGACGGCAAGATCTACTCTCATAATTTTCGCGTCGGCAAGTTTGTAGGGCGTGAGCAGTGGAATAGCAAATTCGTCTCGGTAATGAGGGCGCCCACTTGTGAAGAGTAGTGCTGCCTGATGACCCGGCAGTTTGCTCGAGGTGGAATCGGTATAAATTTGCTGCATAAAGGCATGGGCTGGTTTAAACTAGCTACCGTGTCGATGAGACATCCCTGGCTTTGGCAATAATCTGTCGATTGGAGCGCTGATAAGCATGAGAACCCTGGTTGCCTCCCTGGCCAGTATGGCAATAGTGCTGCTTCAGGCTGGTTGTGTGACTGTGCAGACCCCAGTGGAAGAAAAGCTGCAACAGCATATGAAAGAGCAGATGGTGGAGGCTCACCTGAAGCTCAAAGATAATGCTTACGGCTCGGACGAGGAAAGGCAGAGCTATCAGGCCATTGAGAAGTCCCTTAGTAAAGCCGTACTTGATAAGAAGGTCGGCGAATTTGGTGGTCGGCAATTTGGGAACGGCTTCTGCCGCCTCACATTTTATGGGCAGGAAGCCAACAAGCTGGCCGAGGTCATTGAGCCGATTTTGCGGGAGCAAAAGCCGGCCAAAGGATCCTTCATGCTCAAACGTTTCGGTCAGGCTTACAAGCCGGATACTAAGACCGAGCGCGTAGACCTGGCCAAGTGAGCACTATCTGCCGTCGGTACCGCACCGTCGGTATAAAGGGAAGAAGGAAGGCGCGCCGCAAGTAGTTATGAAAAACAGGTTCAAGCGGAATTACTTCTATAAAGGCCACGATCACACCGATGCTGATTGGCATTTTACTTTCGAGTATCAAACGGAGTTGACTGCTGCCAGCTTGTGGGAAGTGTTGGCTCAGATTGATAAATGGCCCACGGTCGATGACCGCATTGCCTCGATAAAGATCGATCAACCGCCCGAGCCCGGCGTTACCTTCACCCTCAAGCCTTTCAAGGGACCGCCCCTGAAGATGAAAATCTTGCGTTTCGAGCCGCCCCATTTGTACAGTGATGTCTGCCGTCTCTTCATGGCCGAAATGTATACTACCCATTCTTTTACGCCGGTCGGTAAAGAGACTCTCATCAAGGTATCCATCGAAATAGATGGTCCGCTCGCTGCCTTTTGGTCGCGCACGGTGGGGGAAAATCATGCCAGAGGATTGTGCGATCAAACGGAACGGCTTTTGATTGCCGTGCGCGGAGATATTTGAGCCCATCGGCAAGCGAAGGAGTTCACCGGACAATTGGAAACCGATTTGGATAAGCATGTTGTGATAAGGAAAATGCAATGACACCGGATGCGATACCGCCACTATTGATGATAGCCGCCGTCACCCTGAAAGACGGCACTCATGCCGGTGCATTCAATGATTTCTATGAGAAGACTTACATTCCCGATCTCTTACAGGTAGGCGAAAGCGTAGAGTCGGTGGTGCGCTATCAGGCAACAGAAAAGAACGGTGACGGCGGCTTCCTTGATGCGCAATATGTGACGGTATACTGCCTCAGTGCGGGGGCCTCTATGGATGATGTGGAGCGCTCGGTACTGGCACCGGCACATAAGGCGGCCTTTGAAGAGTTTAAGAAGTGGAAGATGGAAGCGTTTGCCTATTTTGACAGGGCCTATTATCAATTGCCTCAGTCTGCCGCTGCTCTGGAAGACTGGCAAAGTTTGCACGACCTTCTGCACGGAAGGTCAGTCCTGGCAATGGATATAGTGGATGAGCCCAGGTCCTCGTCTCAGGGTATTTCTCTCCTGCGTTATCGTCTTGCCACTCCTGGCGGTATCATTGAGCCGCCCCCGGAGCAAAGGCGTTATGTGCGCTTCTCCCGCTCCGACGAGGGTAGACTCGTTTTTCAGTGTATGAGCCGGCTCTACTGCGCAAGTACCGTCGGCAGGGGCTGATAATGCCATTGTCTCTCAGTGTTCCCGGGCTAGCGTACTGCCTTTGTGCGTTTGCTTTGTAGGCTGCAGGGCAGGATAATGAAGAAGCTCGGGGGCCAATCGTGTATCAGCATCGCAATTCACTAATCTCTTTGAACACTTCGGCAGCGCTGTGTTCTGTCGCTTTGCTGGTGCTCTGCGGGGCTTCTATTCCATCTGTTGCGGCTGCAGACACAATGGAAAGTCTCAGTAAGCAATGCAAACAGTTGCTCTATGAGAAGAAGAAAGGGGAAGCCCTGAAGTTGCTTGATCGAGCCATCGCCGCCCAGCCGGCCAATGCCGGTTTTTATTACTTGCGGGCGACTGTAAATTTGGCCAAAAAAGACTACGAGGCCATGATCAAAGATCTCGATAAGTCTATCGGCATTGACCCTCGCAACATCGATGCATATTTGCTCAGGGCCAAGGCCAACTATATGATTTCCGAAATGAACGTCTCCAATGAATTTGCCAATCGTTATGTGAAAGATTTGGAAGCCGCTTTGAAGCTCAATCCATCTCATCCGGCTGCCAATGATGCCCGGGGTGTTTACCTTGCCTCTCGCAGTAACTATAAAGATGCGATTGCCGCCTTTTCAAAAGCAATCGCCGGCGATAAAACCGAATACGTTTATTTTGAACATCGGGCCATGGCTTACAACGCCCTTGGTGATCGCAAGAAAGCCCTGGCCGACTTGCAGCAAGCTACATCGCTGACACTTGAAAGCTACGATATCTGGGTGCACCTGGCCGAAACCTATGATGCGCTGGGGCAATACAATCAAGCCCTCGATTGCTATAACAAGGTGATAAAGGCCAAGCCCAAGAAAATTCCCCTGGTGCAGAAACGGGGTAATTTCTATATGAAGTGGCATCGCTACAAGGAAGCCATTGCCGACTTTGACAAAGTGATAAACGATTCCGCCTTCGATGATGATGTCTTCCGGCTGCGGGGTGAAGCACATCTGGCCCTCAAGCAATTCGACCCGGCCTTGAAGGATTTCAATGAGGCTATTGAGCTTTCACCGGAGTTGTCTGAGAACTATGGTGCCAGAGCCAGAGCTTATCGAGCTATGGGCAAGATTGATCTGGCTCGCAAAGACGAAGCGAAAGCCCTGGAAGTAAAAAATCAGAGAATCAAATAAGCCCTGGATATCTAGTGTATATGCGGGGCTCGTGTTGCTCAATAGCGGTCTGGTTCAGGCTGCTGACAATCGTGATGATTATCAGACCTGTCTAATGTAGCCACTTTTCATGGCCTGAAATATTTTCATTAGACAATTTCCGGGGTACTAGATCTATCTCTGGAATGCGCTATTCTAAATACATAAGCGGTGAGCGACGACTGAATCAGTTCGGAGCTTCGAGCCGAGGGACCTTGTAGAAACGTCAAGTCTGCGCAGACTGGAAACGGTAGCAAGCGAGTCCGCTATTTGCGAAAGCTGACCTCTCGCAATAGAAATATCGAGTCCACGCTATGACCAAAATCACTGGTGTGACTGTCAGACGATAGCTTTAAGACCACCGCAGTTCATTCTGGGTGGTCTTTTAGTTTTGGGGATGCGCTCAGCGTTGCTTTGGCCAATCGGCTCGCTGCCCTATGCCGTTGTAATCGAACTCTGTGATGAGATTGCCATCTTCTTGACGGCTGTCTCAAACACAGGCAATTTCATAAAAGCTGTTCAAAACTTGTTGTGAAAATATGGCTGTCTTGGCCGAGCTTCTGACAATTGAGTCGAATGGTACGGGTGGCTTCTGATGCTGGTTTTGTATATATCAAATATTTTCATTAGACGATTTGCGGGGGACTGGATCTATCTGCGAAATGCGATATTCTAAATACATAAGCGGTGAGCGACGACTGAATCAGTTCGTTACTTTGAGCCGAGGGACCTTGCGGAAACATCAAGTCTGCGCAGACTGGAAACGGTAACAAGCGAGTCCGCTATTTGCGAAAGCTGACCTCTCGCAGTAGAAATATCGAGTCCACGCTTTGACTAAAATCACTGGTGCGACTGTCAGACGATAGCTATAAGACCACCGCAGTTCATTCTGGGTGGTCTTTTAGTTTTGCTTTCAAGTTTTGGTGCAGTTGCTAATAGATTGCGCATTGTTCAATAGGGCTTCGCTAATGCTGTATTCCACGTCTAGGTTGTCGTAGCCGGCACGGAGGAGCACCAGGTCCCGCCTGCCTGAGAACGAAAGAATTGTGTCGTGCACAATTAGAAGCCAGAATACCAACCAGCTCAGGGGCGGCATCTCCAGAAGAGTTGAAGAAAAAGAGTTCTGGTAAGCCTGATTTGTCTTGAGAGTTTTGGCTCTAATTCTGACTGGGGCAAGGGTGTCCCGGTCTAACCAGATATAGTTGCTATCAGTCCGGGGTAGACCATAGGAGATTTTGTAACAGGGCAGGCCTTCAATCTCTTCTTCGCCGACGACTTTAATTTGCTCGAGCAATCGCTCGCGGTCAATTTGCTCGTTCCAGAGCAAATTGGCTAGATCGGCGATGATATTGCCGTAAGCCGGGTATGGATTGTAAGAAGCCAGGTTGAACTTCGATAATGTGAAGCCGTAGCTATCCTGACCATTGCAAAAGGCGGCTCTCGGGACGAGATGCGGCGTTCCCCCGAAAGTGCATTGTAAAGTTTGTGAGGCAGAGTCTAGGGTGATTTGAAAGCTTGACTGATGCTCGACATACTTCTCCTTCGCCTGTCCGTAATGTCGGCGCCTTTCCTTTACCGTTACCGAGCCTTTGAGTGCAAGACTGCTAATAGCTTCCAGTCTAAGGAAAACGGCGTGCGGCAGCCCGGTTGGATTCAAGCTAGGGCAATTGTCAATCATCATGGTTCCGAACTTTAGAGCTGACTTCTCTAATCTTCGCTCGGCCATAGCGCTTGCAAGTTGACGGTGCAACAGTTTGTCGGTTGTTATTCTCTCAGTTCACACTCGCAAAGAATTCCAGAATGTAAGATGCCAGGATGGGCTGAAAGCTTTCGCGGCAGAATCCGGGCGGATCTTGAGCTGGTTTGAAGAGCGCGCCGTCTGCGCTGTGTTGCATTATCTTTGGGAAAGGGCTCAGGAAGGAAAAGTGACCGGCGTTTTCAATTTCGCGGAAGATGACCCGGCTCGGTTCCGGGACCCCTTCCAGGACCAACTTTGCATGGTAGGCGGTGGGTGTGATTTCGTCCTTTTCTCCCACCATCAGTAGAATTGGGCAATTGACGGCATTGAGGGACCCTTGCGGCCTGAACCAGACCAGGGCTGGGGCCATGAGCACAAGCGCTTTGATGCGAGGATCGCTTTCGATGGAAGTGAGAGTGCGGCTTCTTTCCAGGGGCTCGTTTCTGCTGAAAGCCGTGGGTACGCCCCCCGCTGCTGCCAGAGCGGTGTAGGCCCCCATGGAATGACCGATCACGGCGATCTTGTCCGTCCGAATCAGGGGCGAGAAGCGCTCATCTTCGCTAAACCAATCTAGCGCCGTGCTCAAGTGACCGGGGCGCCGCTCCAGGTTTTCAATGGTGCCGTCCCGGCTATTGTCGTTGCGATTGTTACCAGGATGCTCCGGCATACCGACGATGAAGCCGCTGGCAGCCAGGGTTCTGGCTAGCTGCCGGTAAACCAGATGAGAGCCGCCGCTGCCGTGGGAGATCAGGACAAGGGGGAAGTTTCCCGCCAGGGGCGCCGCTTCCACCGCCAGAGAGATGTTATAGGGACCGAGCCTGGTAGGTGCTTCTTGTTCCGTGGAGGGATACATAATCACCATAGGAAAAGACTGACCGGTTTCCTTCTCCTTCAGGTTCGTTGTGCAATAGCCTGTGTTTCTATCCACTTTTCTCTTGACTCCGTTAATGGGCGGGATTATCTCATATCCGCCTCTACTCCAGACTGCTATTGCCCCTTCGGCTTCTCCTCAAGTATCGGGTTTGTCTTCGATCTTGATATTTGACTGCCAGTTCATGAGGGCCAACCTTTTACGCGGTATATTGGCAGGAAGATTGACGAGCCGGCCCGAACCGGGCGGACCAGTCGGCAGCGAGCCGCGAGGCAGGAGTTCAGGCTGTAAGCCATGCCCAGTGTACTGCAATCCCTATTGCAAAGAGTCTTGAGCCTGATTATGCCGGCTCCCAGTCTCTTGATAGAAACAACTTGCAAGAAGCTCAAGCAAGAAGCCCTCAAGCTAGGTTCCGACGCTCGCTCAGCCCTTGAGGGGGGAGCCCACAGCGCTGCTTTCGACTTTTCCGGCGCCTGGGATTTGTTCTTTGAGCTTTTCGATACTGCCAGGCTTTTAGCCTTGAAGTGCCGCATCTGGACTGCTTTGAAAGAGCCCCAGGTGACGGCGCCTTTGACGGTGAATGCCATGGAATGGGGTGCCTGCCTGGTGCAACTGACCGGGCAGTTCCGCAGCCTGCAGAGGGAGCGTAGCGGCCTTGATGGCGAAACACTCATAGCCAGGCAGAATGCCCTGATCGAGAGGCGGGTGCAGGCTAATAATTTGAAGGAGCGCTTGAGCATTTTGGAGAGACAGGCGCTCCTTACCGTCAGGCAGAAAATCCAAACTGATCTGGAAAAGGCTAGGGCTGCCGGTAACGGTTCCCACAAGAAAATCGAAAAACGTATCACGGCTCTGCTTTCTTTGCTCAATTGCCATCGCTATGCTCTTTTGAGTGAGAAGTCGCACTGGAGTCGGCGCAATAATGAGTCTTCCGATCTGGGCGAAAGTGAATTCGCTGAAATTGCAGCTATGCGCGAGGCCTCTGTGCGCGAGGTGCTCATTCATTTGAATGCCTGGAAAGACCTATATGCAGGTCTTTTAAGATAGTATTGGGCTTTGGAATTCCGCTTGCCGCCCTTGGTTTCAATATCAAAAGAGGGGATAAGGGTACTAATGAGGTGCAATATAAGATGCATCGTGAACGTAGCCGCAATAAAGAAGTGCGGATCTATTTGTGCCCTGGCTCTCTGCCTTGAAGTTTTTGCTTGGGCCGCTCTCGGCGCGCCTGTGGCTGCCAAAAATGAAACTGATGCACTTTACGGCATGGCTTCGCGCGAAATGTGCAACGGTTTGGCCGGCAATCACAAAGCTTTGGAACACTTGAACAAGGCTCTTGCAATTGATCCGCGCAGTGCCAAAGGTTGGTGTTTGAAAGCGCATATTCTCGGCACCATGGAAGAGAGTGAACTGGCGCTGCCATGCATCGAAAAGGCTCTCAAGCTTGAGCCGAAAAACTTTGTGCTCTGGATGGAAAAAGCAGAGATCTATTGCCAGCTCGGCAAATACGATCAGGCTTTAACTTGCGCCGATACGGCCATACAGTTGAAGAATTTGCCCGACTGTCATGTTGTAAAAGCGAAGATGTTGCGTTGTCTTGGCAGACTGCAAGCAGCTCAGCAGGAACTGGATAGTCTGGTGGCACTTGACCCTAAGAATATTACTTTCAGGAGTGAGCGGGCCAAGCTGGGACGATTTACAAAAAACTGGCCGCAGGTGATTGAAGATCTGAGCATCTTAATCGAAGGAAATAGCCCGGCTGCTCGCAGTGGCGCCGGAGCGGCCGCTAAGACCGCTAATAAGGCTGTGGTGTCTACGCCTCCGGCTTTCGCACCGAAGGGACAGACGGCACCGGGCATTGGTCGCTATCAGAATCTGATGGAGCGAGCCCAGGCCTATACCGAACTCAAGCAGTGGGATAAGGCCATTGCCGATTATAAAACCGGACTGAAGGAACACCCGGACATGCGTCAGTATCACGTGGGTCTGCTCAAGGTCTACACCCTTAAAGGTGATAAGAAGGCGGCCGGGGATGAACAAGCCGTAATAGATTCTTTCGATGATGATTTTAAGCCGGGCAAATGGAGCCATGATTGAAAAGCCGACCCACTTGGCGCCTTCGAACAAAAGCAGCTAGTCATAAGGACTTTGGGAGGTTTTTGGCGCTGCTAGGGTTTGATCGGCGCCGCCATGCTCTTCTTTCGTAGTCTAGCGCCAGGCTATCCAGGTGCCGCTCAATATGAGCGCCTGCCGGAAGTAGCCATCCATGCGGTTGCCCTTCTTGTTAATGGTGAACTTGGCGGAGCCGTGTAGATAATTCCAGTTTTGATAGTAGGTGAGTTTGATCACGCCGGTGGCAGGATCATAGCTGCCTGTCTTGAATACACCCATTTTCTTGGGGCCTTGTTGCCAGTGTCCCGTCACTTCCACCGGTCCGTTGCCGGTTATGGGATCATGCTCAAAGGTAATTGGACCCCAGTTGGAATCCCAGTTGCCGGCGATACTGATGGCTTGTTTCTCAGTGGCTGTGGTTGCCTTGTCTTCTGTCGGCGCCGCTGTTGTAACCGCGCCGTCTTTGGCGGCGCCGGCATCTGTCTGGGGCGCGCTGCCGGATTGTCCGGTCTCGGCGAGGGAGGGCTCGCTCAGACCGGGTTTGGGGTCGGTGGGCTTGACTGCCAGTATGAGATCTTCACCGGACCACTTGCTGCTCAGCACCGGGCTCTGCACTTCGCCCCGGTCTCTGAGCACTTCTTCCTGCACCCGGTTTTGAATTAACTTAAAGGCTTGTTCCAGGGTGACATGACCGTCTTTCTCTCTCAGACCCTCGATCAAATGCCTGGTGAAGACGCCGTTTTGATAGTTCTTCGATTCCCAGGTGACTTCGCTCGGTTGGCTGGAGCAAATTACCATCTGTCCCGTGCCCTGAGCAATGGCGGCGGCGTCGAAGTTGGACTGGCGCACCAGCCCTTTGTGTTCAGTGGTGGCCGCACCGCTGTGGCAAGCGTCCATGATTACCAGAATGCGTTTGGAATTGATTCTCTCGTTGATGGCTTCCACCACTTCCCGCATGGCCAGACCGGTGCTGAAGAGGCTGTCGCGCATGGTATCGTGGGTAACAATGTAATTCACCCCGCGAATGTCCATTTCCGAAGGGCTGCCGTGGGTGGAAAAATAGAGCACCACCAGGTCGTTTGGTCTGGCCACTCGGGGCAGCCATTTGTCGCCGAATTCCTTCAAAATTTGCTCTTTGGTGGCGTGTTCGTCCACGAGCAAATGCACGTGATCGGGGGCGAAGCCGGCATCGTTCACCAGAAAGTTGCGAAAGTCGGTGGCGTCTTTGGCGGCATAACGCAGGTTGAGAGAAGGATCTTTGAACTTGCTTATACCGACAACCAGCGCCCACTTGTCGGTGATCGGTGCGCTTTTCGGGGCGGAAGCGCCGGGCGCCTCCTCAGGCGTTGCGGTTTTGCCTGCGTTTGCTTTGGCGATACCGGATTCTTTCTTGTCGCCTCTGGCGGCGTTGCTTTTGTTGGCTGCCAGGGCAGCCCGGTCGGCGCTCGCGAAGGACATAAGTGGTATTAGAAGTAGTGTCAGTACTCGTTTGCAGTCGGCTCTTCGCATTTGCCTTTCTCGTCCTTCCTTCGGCTTACTTCCGCAATTTTCTTTAGTGGTCATGACTTGTCTTCTACCTTCAGCAGAGTCAAGATTTTGTCCGCCTTTTCCATCGTCACCTGCCTGAGTAGTTCCTCAAAGCGGCTAAAGTAAAGAGCAGTGTCTGCTGCGGCCAGGTCTCTAGCCAGTTGGTGATAAGACTTCCGGTGCTCTTGGGAGATTACCTTGCCTTCGATGGTTTTAGCGTTGTCTTTGTTCAATTCCACATGGGTGAAGGCTACGGGCTCCATGGCATAGTCTAAGACCTGTTTTTCCGTCAGGTCTTTACCGAGTCTGGCTTGATATTCTTTCTGGCTGTGAAATTTAAGGCGGCTGTCCCCTTGCATCAGCTTGAAGACTGCCCGGCTGCGTCTTTCGAAGTATTCCTGTTTGAGGAAGCTCTCGTAATGGTAGTAACAGGTGCTGATGTCGGCAGCCAGGGGTTTCGACCAATCCACCGGTACAAGCGGTTTCTGCGCAGAAAGCAGAGATTCCAGATAGTTTGAGTGAGAATAGAAATCTTGCAGAGCGTGTAGCCCTTCACCAAGGCGCCGGCGAATGTTGCGGCGGGCGGCAGCTGAGTTTTCGCAGGTTTTTGCTTGTTCTGCGCACTGGTTCAATACTTGTTCTAGAAACTGCCTGGTCTCAGCAATTTTGTTGTCGCAGGCATGGTACTGAGAGACTGAGAAATTCTTGCCGCCTGGGTCGTCCTGCGCGTCGCAACCGTTGCAGATTTCTTCCAGCGCTTGTTTGCTCAGTCCCTTATCCTTGAGAGCTTCCTTGATGATGCTCCTGTGCACGGCGCCGCCGAACCATTTGTAGGTGGAAAAGGCCGTGCTTGCCGGGGCGGTGGTTGCAAAGGCAGCCACCAGCGCGAGAGTCGCCGTGAGCCGCCCGAAAGAATTTCCTCGTGGCTCAACATGACTGGTGCTCTTTCTGGTCGAGTGATTGTCGTGCATTATATGGCGGCTCTGCCTTGTATATACAATTCCCCAGACAGTTACAGTACTGCATTTTTCTTGGGCGCGGCCCATGCTGTTTCGGTTATTGTAGAGGAAGGTAACCCGGCTCGATTAATGCTGTCTTCCAATATAAGCCCACGCAAAACTCTTGTTTTTATTTGGTCCCTGGCTCCCTGGGTCTTTCTTGCTCTTGGCCTGCACCAGTTTCGCAGTATCTTCTGGTCCTTTTTGCTTTATCACGGTTTTTGTCTTCTGCCCGCCATTCTCTACAACCGGGGACACTGGCAGAAGCATATGCACATACCGACCAGGAAAGACATTCTGGTGCTGGTGTTTGCCTCCATAGGTTTTTCCGCCTTCACTTTTGTTACTTATAGCTTGCTCAGCGATTTGCTTCTGGACCGCGCCCTGGCCCTTGAAAGTATGCACGAGCGCGGTTTTAAAATGAGCTGGTATTTGCCGCTCAGTCTTTATTTCCTCACTGTCAATCCGATTCTGGAAGAACTTTTCTGGCGCGGTGTGGTCTTGAACGAACTCTGTGATGAAGGGCAGCCGGTCTTCAGTTTGCCCGGTATCTGGACCAATGTGGCCTTTGCGGTCTGGCATTTTCTGGTGATCCGGCTGTTTGTGGCGCCGGTTTTTATTCCGCTGGCCATTGGTTTTGTACTGGCCGTAGGCTTCTTTATGTCGTGGATGTACAGGCGCAAGGATACCCTGATTTTGCCGGCGCTCTGGCATTCAATTGTTTTTGATCTGGCTGTGATAATTATTTTGACAATGGTCTTGTTTGGACCCATTTCCGCCGAGGCGGCCCCCACTATTGTGCCGCTTCTAGAGCGTTTGCGGTAGGGTTGTTGATTTTTTCCCGCCCTGCATGAGAGTATGAGCGCAACCGGGAAGGGGGCTCATAGCGGCCTGTGAGCGTTGCCATGGAGGCATAGGGAAAGTACTGATGGCACTGGTCTGGAATGATCATCTGAGCGCCCAGGTGACCCTTGTGGGCATGAGTCTTGATTTGATTGGCGGACTCTATCTGGCTTACGACTTATTGGGCGGCGACAAGGGGCCGCTCAGCACCCTCACCCGTTGCGTCACCTACAGTGTAATTGTGATTGCCTGTGTCGGATTCTCCATGGGGCTAAAGTTCGGACTTCTGGCCGGCGCCGGCCTGGGCATCGCCTTGGGGCTGCATCTGGAAAGAATCGGGCGGGGGCAGAAAGAGACCACTGCCTTCCTCTTTGCCCTGGGACTGGTGCGGGCCCTGGGTATTTCAGCCGCCTGCTGGTTCGATAACTTGAAGAGCGTCGCTTACTGCGCTATTCCCATAGTTCTAGTGGCGGCGCTGGCTTTGCCGAAGCTCAAGCTGACGCCGTCACACTTCTACGAAGTGGGCAAAAGACCATCATTTAGTTGGCGCAAGTTAGGGCTGGCCGTGACTCTCGGTCTCATGGCCGCTAGTCTGGGCGTGTTTACTTCTTTATTGCAGCACGATTTGAGCCATATGTCCGAGCGAGTGATTCGGCTTGGTTTGACCATGGCCATGACCTCGGCCATCGTCAGCTCGCTCATTCCGCTAATAGAATGGTATGCCGATAACGTGCCCGGCCGCACCATGGGCTATATCGGCGCTTCGCTCTTCGTGCTGGGATTTATGGTGCAGGCGATACCATCACTGGTGGCAGTGCTGAAGTGATGCCGGCTAAGCTTTGCAGGCTTCGCTAGTTACCACTTCTCTTCTTTGGCGGTGTTATCCATTTCGGCTTTGGTCTCAAGGGTCAGAAGATTTAAGCGTTCCAGGGCACCGGCCAGAAGAAAGTCGGCGCTGTTCAAACTGGTGCCGAAGGCCGAAGCTGAGAAGCAGAAGACCGGTTCCCAGGTGGTTTTGAGATTGATCTTTTGATTGTAGTTGAGGCGCTTGAGCAGGCGCTCGATAATTACATGCAGCCCCACTTCGCCGGTTTCAGGACAAATGACGATATAAGTGCCGTCATTGGCAACTCCCGGCACATCTACGTCGCGGATGCATTCCTGCAAGACTTTAGCCGCTTCCACTTCCAGCGCCGACTTGGCAATGGGTCCGCCGCTTTTAGCTATTTCGTCGAGATTGACGATGGTGCCCACCACCAGGCCGAGGGGATTTTTATAACGCTTGGCGCGCTTCACTTCTTCTTTGAGAACGCGTTTGATGAAGCGCTCGGAATAGAGCCCGGTCTTCGGATCTTTCAAAAGGTGGTGACGGTCTTTGCCGGTGGGCGTTTCTTCTTCGGGGGGCAAGATGGTCTTGGTGTTGGCTAGTTGTGACTGGGCATTCAAGACCTTTCTCGTTTCTTCAGTCTTGTTGCGCTCGGCTTTGCGTATGTCGGACAGCTTGTCTTTGAAGAGTGAGTCTCTGGTAAAGCGTTCTTCTTGTTTCTTATCTGGCGACATGGTTTTTCTCTACTTCCGGGGCTTCTTCACTGGCTGAACGGCGTCCCACTGGGATGTCATGGTGGGCTGTCGTATATCTGCTTATTTTGCCATGGTTTACCTGTAGTGTGGGCTTTAATATTCGTTTCTAATATAGTCTTGCCTCAGATTACATGGGCTCGTCCGAGCTTCCATCAGGCGCTGGCGCTTTTCTCGGTCAGCAGTTGGGGCATAAGCTCCCGGAAGGATTGCAGCGGCGCCGGGCTATTGGTGGCTTTGCTGCGCAGTACCGCTCCTTCAAAGCCGCTCAAGACCAACTCCGCCAGTTGGTTGGGGCAGAGGTCCCGGCGAATCTCTCCTTCTTCCTGACCTTCTTTCAGGCAGGCGGCAAATTCTGCTTTCCAGCCGTCCATTACTCGCGCCAGTTGTTCTCTGAGCAGTTCGCTCTGCCCGGACATTTCCTGCGAGAGTGTGCCAATCAGGCAGCCGCCTCGGCAAGGACTGTTGGTGAGTTCATCGGCACCGGCTTCAAAGTAGTGTGTCAGTCTGTTTATGCTTGACCGGCTTCTGTCGCCGAGACTCTTGCTGAGCTTGCTTCGATGGGCCTGGTCGAACTTTTCAATGACGGCCAGGGCGAAAGCTTCTTTGCTCTCGAAATAGTGATAGAAAGAACCTTTGGGCACCCCCACCAGTTTGACGATTTCCTGAATGCCGGTGTTGTTGTAGCCCTTGGAGAGCATCACTTTGGCACCTGCTTCAATGAGCAGGCATTTGGTATCGATTCTGGTGGCAACGCTTTTCATGGCTCTTGGTCCTATTGTTGTTAGATTCGTCTGGGTACGGCGCTCAGGTTGAATTGACGACGCCTGGCGCCGGGGTTGTGGATTGGTTTTTAGCGGTGTCCGTCATTTCTGGCGATTCTCACCACGGCTGCTTGAGGCTTGTGCTTGATGAAATCTATGCCGGCTTCCCGCAGCCCGATTTTGATGTCGTCGGAAAGCAGCCAGAGTATTAGCGAGAGGATGATGAGAGAGAATATTTCGTTATCGATCATGATTTTGGTTCCTTATAAATGAATTGACCGGTCGTCTAGTGATGGCGCAAAAATTTTGTGCTGTTCACTGGTTTGACAAGTTCGCTGATGGCCGCTTTCCTATCTTTCAATTGCTTTTGATTCTGGTCTTTGCGGCTCAGTTGCCCCTGCCAGATATCAAACAGGTTGCCGGAAAAATTGCCGTTGTTAATACTGTCTGTGCCGGTGTTAAAACTGGTATTGCCGGTGTTTGGCTCTTTGGGAGAGTTGCTTGTGCCTGTACCGCTACTTGTGTTTGCGTTCATTGGTCTTACCTCTTACATAATTGTGCTTGCGCTGGGTGGAAATTCGATTGGCTTGGCTGGTCCATGCATTCCATAATAGACCGGTCGTCTCTAAATTGGCAAGTACCCCATAAATAAAACTTGGTCTGCGTTCAATGGCGCTGGATTAGCGGGAGTGACTGAAGTTGGCAGGCGAAATGAGTGGCGCAGGTGGGTCGGATGAGGCATGGGCTATCCTGCTTCTATTTTCGAGGCGCGGGCGAAATTCGCCATAATTTCTCCCACAGAAGGCAATCAGGCAGGCTCAAGTAAGGTTCTAAGTCTCCACCAGCGGATCATATTCTTCCTCCGTCAAACCGAAGGTCCAGGCCACCGCTTGTTTGGCTCTCTGCATGGTAGGCGGCACCCGCAGAAAATACTCTTTGATGGTGCCGTCCGGCTCGGGGGTAGAGTTCATTACCCTAACCACCAGAATGGGTTCGTCGGAAGGCAGATTCATACGATAGAGAATACCGGCTTTGTCCTGATGGATTCTCAGAACCTTGCCTTCGCGCAGATAGTTTTCCAGACCGAAGCGCTCGATCAAAACACGCCGTACTTCTGCATTAGGTTCCGATTCTATTAAGTCAAAGGTGAGGGGCTCCGGCAAGAGAATTACATAGGGCGGCACCAGTACTCCGTGCCAGGCATAAAGACCCCAGTCGTCTCCGTAGCGCAGGCACATTTTGTTTTCAGCGTGCAGGCGGAAGCGATTGTCGCGCACCAGTTCCAGAGGTCGCTCCGTCATGATGCAGATATTTTCGTAGGCCCAGATCCAGCCCGAGACTCGCGCCAGTTTGCTCAGGCCGCTCAAGGGCTCGGTGCCTTTGATGCCGATTCTGCCGATAAAATCGTAGTAGGAAAGCCAGCTTGCATCATGCAAGCCGTAGTTCAATTCCCAGCGTTGCGTGCCGGCCAAGATGCCGCTCATGGAGGGAATCCGCTGTTTGAGCGGTTCTGCTAGAAAGCTCCAGACTTGCATATGCACCGGCTGCACCAGCTCGTGATAAATCTGCTCAGCAGCTAGGGCAGAGAGTTTGCCTTCGATGTTTTCTTTGACTTTCCCTTCGGCGTCTTCCCGCAGGCGCCGCGACATGGAGACGCCGGCAAAGTTGCGCAGGTAGTGCCAGATATAGATGCCCATGTTCTCGGCAAACTGGTCTTTTACATATTTTTCCAGCAAGACGCCTTCACGTGCCAGTACCTTTTCATCGGCTTCGGCGCGCAGGCGGCGACGCACCGACTTCCATTTTTCTTCCCCCTCGGCCGCCTCTACTTGCTTGACGCACTGTTTCCAGACGGCGTCCCAGACTTCCAGTTGGTTGTTGTTGAGGTGGTAGGGCCAGTCTATGTCGCTGTCGAGAATTTTAGCGGCAGCATTACCTGCCCAGGGCGATTTGAGCCAGACGAAAATAGCCGGCGGCTTCAGACCGATGGCCTGGTACGCTTCCTTAACAGCTGCCTCGGCTTTGGCTCGGTCTGTGGCACCCGTGCCAAGACCGACCTGTCGCCATTCTTCCCGCACTTTTTCGAGCAGGCGCAGATGCTTGGCGTTTAACTTGTCGATTTTGTCAGTCGACGACATCTCTAGGAGGTGCTTCCGGCACGTACTCGCGTTGCTGTATGACGCGGTAGTAGCCTTGAGGGAGGTTGATGGTGCCGTGCTCTTCGTGCACTAGCTGGGCTCCGGTTTGCACTTCTATATAGCGCTGCCCTTTGGCTGTGAAAAGCCTGGCGAAATTTGTGCTGATGGCATGCTTGTGCCCGGTCACTTCGCCAAACTGCAGAATTACAAAGCCTTCGCACTCGGTTTCAAGGGCGTTATCCGGTAGCTGTGTCACTTTCTGCAAGAGCACATCGCCCTGTCTGTAAGTATCTTGCTTGAGGGCGGGGCGCACTGCCTGTCTTGATTTAAGGAGCATAGTAAAACCTGCTGGCGTAGGTGACGGGTGTCCGCAAATTCCGTCTATTTTTCATTCTACCCAGTTTTGCCCTTCTTTGAACCGGAACAGCCGAGTTTTACCGGTTGTAAACTATTCCGGCTTGTTCAAGACCGAGCACTTAAACCCCGGACAGCGGCTTTTCACTTGTGCCTCATACTCCCGGCAGCGGGCGGTGGTCCAGGTGGGATTGATGAGAACCAGGTTGGGCATGGCGATCGGGTTTTTCTTGAGAGAGTTGGGGTTGAGCCAGGGCGGCAGGGTCTCTATGTGCATGAGTACAGTCACTTTGTTGATGCCGTAAACGGCCATGTCCTCGAAGGGGCTCTCATCCAGAAGGCAGTCTTCCAGAACAATTTCGTCGGGCGGTTTGTGGTCTATAAGGAAGCGGAAAGATGAGCCCTTCAGCTGGCTGTTTTTGAAGATTATCGCTTTTGGGGTGGATTGTTTTTGATGCAAATAGGTCTCGTCTTTCATCAACTCTTTCAGCGTAGTGGTTTTTGATAGATGTCTGGTTTGGCTTGTATCAAGACTGACCAGTGGCAGGCGGTAGTTTTCCAGGGTGAGTTTTTTCAAACCGGCGGGAGCACTCAGTTTCGCCGTCGTCTTTGTTGCGCCCACATAGGTGAGCGCTTCCAGGTTCTTGAGGCGGGCCGCCTCTCGAAAACGCGCCGTCGCTTCCTGCTGTGAGGCGCCGCTGACACGCATGTACTGAAGTTTTGGAAATACTTCCCCGGCATAGAGCATGATGGTGCCGGCTGCATTTCGATCTCGCGTCAGATCAAGACCTCGAATCTCCGCCTCCAGATCACCGCTTTTGTAGAAGGCATTGATGTGACTGACCAGGGGGTAAAGAACCAGTTTTTCATTGGCTGTGGTATCAAGCACTTTTGTATCAGGGGGAATTGCTTTCGTGGTGAGGGTGCCAAGATCCAGTATCAGCAGATCGGAGGCATTAACTTCCGGAGTTAGTTGCACTGAGTAGCCGCCCTTCTGATTGGGGATCACCTCTACAGTGGGTGCAATGGGCTGATTGGCGGTGCTCGCCCCTGAGGAGTGAGTGCCATTGCCCGTGAGCTTTTCAATGTTATTCACGGCTCTGTCGCTTGCAGAAGGCATCAAAGAGATGGCCATCCAGCAAAGGGCCGCACTGGCCAGGCAGGTTGAAACAACGACGGTGAAAGCAGCCAGCATGATACGTGCCGGTCTGGTGTGGGCAGCCTCCGTGGTCTCCAGAGCCTGACCGGCGTTCAGGCGAGCGAATTGCAGCTCCTTGCCATGCAGGGCGCGGTCAAGATCAATAGATAGCTCATTGGCACTCTGGTAGCGCTTCTCAGGTTCTTTCTCCAGGCATTTGGCCACGATGGCCGTAATTTTGGGCGGGAAGAAAAGCCCTGTTGCCTGACCGAGGGTGGGCGGCTCTTGATGCAGGTGCGCCTCCCTCAGTTTCTCGAAAGATTCTTCCAGAAAGGGCGGCGCGCCGGTGAGGGTCTCAAACATGGTGCAACCAATAGTGTAGATGTCGGAGCGCCTATCGAGATTGTCGCCCAGGAATTGTTCGGGGCTCATATAGAGGGCACTGCCGATTATTTCCATTTGATTGCGCTGGGTCTTCGCTCTATTTTGGTTCACTCTTTTCTGGTCGTTCTTTGTTTGATTGTTATCGTCGCGACGTTCACTGTGGTCGGCAGTGGAACCTTGTACTGGAGCTACTTCCGTCAGTTCGGAAATGCCGAAGTCGAGAATCTTTACTTCTACCTGTTGTTCACCGCCAGTGGTGAGCATCAAATTGGCCGGCTTTAGATCTTTATGCACGATGCCGCGCCGATGAGCATAAGAAAGCCCTTCCAGAACTTTTATATAAAGCTCAAGGGTGGCTCCTACGGAGAGCGGCCCCTGGTTGGAGAGAGTCTCGTCAAGGGTTTCGCCCTCGATGAAATCCATGGCGTAGTAGGGGATTTTTTCATCGTGTATGCCCAGGTCATAGACCTGGCAAATGGTGCGATGTTGTAATTCGGCTACCAATCTGGCTTCTCGTTGAAAGAGGTGCCAGGTTTTCTCCGAGATGAGGTTGGGCGCCAGAAACTTAATGGCGCAGGCGCGACCAAGGGCCTGGTGCCGGGCTTTGAAGACTGCGCCCATGCCGCCCTGACCGGCTAGTTCCAATAACTCATAACAGCCGCCGATGATCTGACCGGGGGCAAGCCCGGCCATGGATGCCGTCGCAACATTGCTGCTCATGGTGGTCTGCCTTACCGTGTGCAATACAGTGCGAAAGTCGACCATTCTGGCCGTGCGCTGTCCACCTTGATAGCGGGTGGCAAGACCTTTCTGGTGCGTGTTGCCTTGTGGTTTGCGGGCGGCGGTCGGCTGAGAATCAGCAGAGTTGCTTTCGCTGCTCTGGGAGAGGCCGGCTGAGGCGATGTCCGGTTGCGGCTGTTTGCAGTGACAGCGCTGCTCCTGAAAGAAAAAGGCGGTGATGCTTCCTTCTCTCTGTCTGGCCGGTATTACTTTGTTGCAACGCCTGCAGATTGAGGAATTGTCTTCGATGACTATTGGTCCCGGAACATTTTGTCTTATGCCGTTATCACCGACTCTATTGCAGTTGCAACTCAAGTCGCTCAATAAAAAAGACGTCAATGAGCCCTGGCGGTCTTCAGGTAAGACCCTTCGGTGACAGCGAGAGCAAACAAGTGTCTTCATGTTCAGGGGTAGTCGGGAGGATCGAATTTGTTGGTTGTGGTGAAGCGTAGCTGCGGGTCGAGTGCTTTTACGTTCTGGCTGAACTGTTTGCATTTTGCCTCAGACCATTTCGTTTTGACAAGAGTGATTCTGGCGTATAGAGATTTGAACCCCTTCAGAAGTTCTTTTGGTTCTTCCCAGGGGGCTAGAGAGTCTTGCGTGGAAATGACGATAATCTCAGCGGCACCGTATTTGGGGAATTCTTTCAGTTTGCAATCTTCAAAGATTAGAAAGGTTGGTTCCAGACCTTTGCCGTCATCGCTTTTTAGCGAAACTTCGTTAATGTCGCAGTTTTTGTAGTGAATGCAGTAGGGGCTGTTGCTGGCCGACACCAGGCGACTCAGTTCTTCCCGTCGAGGGGGCGGCGCCGTGCTGTTTTGGCTTGCCGGTTTGTGCAATATGAATTTGGGGTTTATGAAGCCATCCAGCACTATTAGAGATAGGTTGGTCGGGGCGTGCAGCACTATATGTGGTGTCTGTTTGCCGTTGAAAGTTAGGCTGCGTAATCTCTTGAAGTCGCTCAGGACTTCGAAAAGTTTCTCAGTGTTGCTGGTACTATCTACGGGCAGATAGAGGTATCTGATGTTGGGGGTTTTCTTCGCCGCGTGACTCAAGCAGTCCGGCAAGTTCTTCGAAACCGCGGTAAAGTCCAGACCAAAACAAGGTCTTGCGCCAAAGGAGGCGAGAAAGGCTTTTATGTCGTCCCCGGCTAGAGGCCTATAGATTAGCCTTTCATGTGGGATTGTCCTTATTACGCCCTTCAGCACCGGGACGTCGGTGCGTAATTTTAGAGTGTAAGTGTTCACCAGGGCAAAATGCGCCGTTTTTTCAATCGCCGATGACAAGGAATATCGCACGCTGTCATCTTCGAAGAGGGCGTAGTCGATCAGTCCCTTTTCCATGGAGTTGATATCAGCCTCTCTCAATCCAATTTCTTCCATGGTTTGGAAGTGTTGCGTGATTTGGCTCTCAGGAGTTTCTTCTTTTGAAGACTCTGCCGAACTTCCCTCTGGTTGAGTCTTTCCTGCAGTTGTGTCGGCGCCTTTGCTTTCGGTCGTCTTGTGGTCTTTGCTGAGGAAGTAGTCCAGCCCCTTCACCAGAATCCAGGCACTAACTATGGTCAGGGTCAGGGCCGCTGCTATCAGGAGCCAGCCGCTCCGCTCCTGTTGCTTCTGCCCATTCTCTTGGTTTGGCAGAGAGATTGCGTCCAGTTTGGCAAACTGCAGCTCCTTGCCTTCCAGGGTGCGTCTTAAATCGATGGCTAGTTCATTTGTGTTCTGGTAGCGGCGTTGGGGCGACTTTTCCAGACATTTGACCAAAATAGCCTCTATCTGCGGCGGAAAGTTTTGTCCGGTGCACTCCTTGAGTGTTGGGGGCTGATTTTTGCGATGTGCCCCTGCCAGTGCTTCGAAGCTAGCACCTGTGAAGGGGGTTGTGCCGGTGAGGGTTTCAAACATTGTGCAGCCGAGATTGTAAATGTCGGAGCGCCTGTCAATATCGATGGCGCTGAACTGCTCGGGGCTCATATAGGCGGCGCTGCCGATTACGTCGTCTCCCAGGGCGATTTTTCTTTTCAGCTTGCCTCCCGATGCGGTGGCGTTATCAGAGACTCCGACGTTTGCTCTATCGGTAAGTTCGGCAATACCAAAGTCCAGAATTTTAACCTCCGGCTCGCCGTCTTCCTCGTAGAGCATGAGATTGGCCGGCTTCAGATCTTTATGCACTACACCCTGTCTGTGGGCGTAAGAGAGGCCGTCGCAGACTTGCAGGAAGAGTTCCAGAGTCGCTCCCACGGAGAGCGGTCCCTGCCTGGTGATGGCTTCTTCCAATGTCTCACCGGCTATATAATCCATGGTGTAAAAGGGCAGAGCATAACCCCCTTCTCTGGCGATGCCCAGGTCGTAGATCTGGCAGATGGTTCGATGTCTGAGGGCGGCGATGATTTTGGCTTCCGCCTGGAAAAGTTTCCATGTTTGCTCTGAGACTATATCCGGTGCCAGAAATTTTATGGCGCATTGCCTCCCCAGCCCGGTGTGTCTGGCGCTGAAGACCGATCCCATGCCGCCCTGACCGGCCAGTTCAATTAACTGATAGCAACCGCCCACGATTTTCCCGGGGGCAAGCGAAAATAATGACACTTGCTCTCCGGCACTGCGGGCTCGCCTTGTTTGTTTATCGGTTTGAAAGAGTCGGCGCCTCTCCTGTATGTGTTTGCCATGAAAGCGAGTGGCCAGTTGGCTGAAGTCGGGTGTGCCGTCTTCCGACCTGCGGCAGTTGCAGCGCTGGTCTTTAAAGAAAAAGTCGGTAATGCTGCCGGAGCGCTGCACTAATGGAATCGGTTTCTTGCAGTTGCGGCAAATGTCGGCTTTGCCTGCCATGGCAAGGGCTACCCGGGGTGGGGCGGACCCTGTATCCCGGCAGCGGCAACTGAGATCGGAGAGCAAAAAAGATGTGAGGGAGCCGCGGCGCGCTTCTGACAGGATGCGCCTGTGGCACTGTGGGCATACTTGTGAGGCTTGATTGCTCAAATAAAGTTGATTGTGAGGTGCCTATGGAGTGTGAATGCTCGGGTTTCCTCGTAGCTGTCATAATTCTAGCCTATCTCGGGGCTGCTTTCGGCGGCTCGGATTAATGGCGGGATTCTTGGTGGAGCGGGTATAAACTGGAAAGTGGCAGGGGTGACCGGTGGCGCTGTACTAGAGTAAGTTCGCCGGGGGACAGATGAAAAGTCTGAGAGAAGCAGGAAGATTACCTGGGCCGCATTTGCCCGGGCAGTGCAGACTCATAGGTCTGGCTATTCTTTTGGGGTGGCCTCTTATCTTGTGCGGGGCTGCTTCTGCCAAGCCAGCGGCAGGGCTTGCCGGCGGAGGCACCGGGGCCGTCGGCTCCTATCTGGAAGTGAGCGGCTTTTCCAGTCAGTTCCGGCGGTCTCGCTTTTGTCTCTCGCAAGATCAGGTGGCGGTGCACTGTTTGACCGGCTCTACCTTGTGGAGCGCTGCTCGGCCTGGGAGGGCTATTATGATTAACCCTGAGGCAAAGGCTTACACCGACATTCCGCTCTCCGAATGGATTCCCTGGTCCAGGCGCAGCTTAGACAACTTGAACATTGTGCGGGTTGAGCGCAGCGGCGAAGAGACCCTGGCAGGAGTGCGCTGTGTGCATTATTTGGGTTATGATACTAAAAGCGGTGGCGCGGTCAAGATGCGCCCCTGCGCCGAATTCTGGTGTCTGCCGAAACCGGCTTGCAGCAAAGAGGCACTTCAGTACTGGTGTAAGCTCTTTGCCCTTCCGGTAGGTTATGGTTTGCCTATTAAGGTGAGGCAGGTATGCGACGGTAGGTTTGTTATGGTATTCGATCCCCTTTCCGTCAAGACCAGGTCCGGTCAGAAGGAGGCCTTCGAGCTACCCGGCGGCTATCACAAGGTGAAAGACCGCACCGCTCTCTACTTCGCCGGCGCCGGCGGCGACTTGAATGCCTCCGATCTAAATGAATTTTTCCGCAGCGATCTTGATCGGAGGTGAAGGTGCTGAGCGGTAGGGCGGAAAAGATGGGCACAACTACCAGCAAGAGGGCATTACCCATGCTCTCGCTTTGTTTGCTTGTTTGTACGGCGATGATACCGATGGCAGTGGCGGCGCCGTCTAAAAAAGAATTGGAGAGTCAGGCCCTGGCAAAGGAGAAGGCCGCCAGAGAGGAGAAGATCCCATCTCAGCAGTATCTGGCTCTTCTCAACAAACTTATTGCCGACTGTCCTGATCTGGGACGGCTTTATATGCACCGGGGTTTCTGGTACTGTCGGCAGCGAGTCCCACGCTGGGACATGGTTTTACGTGACTTGAACAAGGCTGTGAAACTGGACCCTTCTTTGAATGGCTTCTGTCAATTGCATTACCAACGGGGGCATGCTTACAAGAGTGTCGGGGATTATGAGAAGGCTCTTTCTTGTTACCAGCAAGGTGTGGCTACCGGGCAGGGTCTAAAAGAAGAGAAGATCGGCGGGCTCATGGAAGTGGCTCATGCCTGTCTGAGATTGCATCGTAATCGAGAGTGCCTGCAGGCGATTGAGCAGGTCCTCAAACTAAGGCCGGAAGGCTTCGGAACTTACCTCTTTATGGCCGACATGTGCCACCAGGCTAAGGACGATGCTATGGCTCTAGCTGCTTTGCAGCACGTTTCCGATAGCAGGGCTAATGAAGTGGATGCTCTGGTCAAGGCTGATTTACTGGCCCAGGCCGGCAAACCGGCAGAGGGGTTGACTTTAATGCGGCGCCTGCGTGCACGTTTTCCCGGCTCTCGTGCTGTGGTAGACAGGGGCAAAAATCTGGCCGACAAGTACGGTAGTGCAGAGGACCGAGAGTTCTTTTCTCTCGCGCTGGAGAAAATCACGGCCGATCCGGTGGAAAAAAGTATTATGACCGTGCAGCGCTTGTGCAGTGAAGGGCGTGGCGATGAGGCTATGAAGATTTTGGCCACGATTGATGCTAAGAAGCTGAGGCCGGATCTGGCAAGCTATGTCTATAGTACCAGGGGCAGTGCGCACCTAGTCGCTCGGCGCTACGAAGAAGCGGCTGAAGATCTAAAGCGTCTGGGCCCACCGGATAACCTTGACTGTAGTACCCTGATTATGAGGGCTGAGGTGCTGGCCAAGCTGGCCGAAGGACCGGCCGCCCTTGCCGACTATAACAGCGCCATAAAGAAGGCTTCCAACAGTAAAGGTTCCTTTAACGGGCGGATTTATCGCTTGCGGGCTGAATGCCTTGAGGCTATGGGGCGTTATCGGGAGGCCATTGCCGATTACAAGATGGCGTCGAAAGACCCGAAGTTGGGCGGTACCGCTGCCATTTTTATGGCGCGCTGCTATGAAAGGTTGGGAGACGGAAAGAGCGCTCTTAAAGCGGCTGAGGAAGCCATTGCCAGGGAGCCGGGTAATCGTCTTTATCAGATGGACTATGGGCGATTGCTCAGTAAAGCCGGCCGGTATGAAGACGCCATCAAGCAGTATGACCATTGTCTGACTATTCGCCGAGACTGGCCCACCCCCTATTTTGAGAGGGCCAAGTGTTTGCGGCAGGTGGGGCGCTTGAGTGAGGCGGCTGCCGATGAAGCGCGGGGGCGTGCTCTCACTGCCCCCATAGCCGATGATCTGGGTGTTCATGTGAGAAAGACAAAGTGAGGGCAGGCGTTTTTGCAATGCTCAGGGTGGTAAACTTGGGGCTGTGAGTAGTGAGGTTCCTACATCTGAATCCCAGCCGGACTCGGGGCAGGCGATCTGGAAGTACCTGATGGAAGTGTCCAGGTTTTCCAGGGGAGAGTCTATTTTCGGCTTGCCGCTCTCTGTGCCCCATGCCGTGAAAGCGGGTCTTCTGTCGCGCTCGCGCTTGCTGGCCATGCAGGCGCTGGAGAACATTGCCGGGCAGTGCCAACTGAGCGATCTGTATATTGTCACCGCCCTCTCTCTGGATGAGAACCCCTCCCTGCGGGAACTGGCCTGGGAGGTGGTGAGCAAGATTCTTGCGGCGGCGGCACCGGAGCAACTGCCCCTCATAGACACCAGAATGCGCACCTATGCTCTGGAAGTGCCCGGTGAATTTGCTGAGCTGACGCCGCCGCCGGCAGTAATGGGCAGTCTTTCCTTCAATCGCAGCGGCTACTTGCGAGAACAAGCCGTGCAGCGACTGGCCGGCGTGTGGACTGGTGAGGAGCTGCCCTTTCTTTTGCTGCGGGGCCGAGACTGGGTGCCGGAAGTGGCGAGAATTGCCGCCGAGGCGCTCACGGCGCGGGCCGGGAAAGTAGAGTATGGCCCGCGTTTTGCCCATAATCTGGGGCTGATTGCAGTCTTGAGCCGTTCCGGGCAGCCCCGGGTGAGGGAACTGGCTGCCCTATTGGAGCGGCAGTGCCTGGTCGGTGAAGGGCGGGCTGTTTTGGCCGATTATCTCAAGGGCAAAGACAAGGGGCTGCGCCGCTACGCCGCAGATATCTGTGAGAAATCCGATCAGGCCTTGCTTGTGGAGGTGGGACTAAGATCTTCGGACCCTCGCCTGAGGCTGAAGGCTTTCATGGCTATGCTTTCTCTGGATTCCGGGGTGGAGGCTTTCGCTTCAGGTTCTGGCTCTGGTTCAGGCTCCGGCTCAGATTTTGATTCGAGTTTTATAAATTTGTCCCAAATTTCTTATCGTACTTTTCTCGGTGACGCCGACCCGGCGATCAGAGTGGAGGCACTGCGCAAATTACAGGAAGTAGAGAGCTCTGAGCAGCTAAGAGATGCGGCTATCGCAGCCCTTCTTGATCGCTCCGGTCGGGTGCGGCTTTTGGCTCGCTATATTTTGAAAGACCTTGACCCTTTTGCCTTTTACCTGGATCGCCTGGCAAGCACCAGGGTTACCGATCCTGTCTTGCCCACCCTGCTTGCGGCTTTACTTGAATGTGGAAAAGCACTGCCCCAGTCTGTTCTGACTGAGAAGATAGAACCTCTGGTTTTGAGCGGGTTAGCCCCGGTGAGAGCCGGTGCTTATGCCATATTGCTCGATGAGACCGCTAATCCGGGCCCGCAAGCGCCAGGCTCAGTCGAGAAGGTGAATTTGTTCAAGGACTGTCTTCTGGACGGCAGTCGCCACTGCCATAAGGTGGCCAAACGGCTGCTCTCGGGCAGGGGGCGGAGGCAGCCAGGCTTTGCCCTGGACGACAGAGATCTCTGGCAGGTGTTTTGCCGGGCGCCGCAGTCACCGGCCGCAGTTTGTGCAATTGCAGCCATCGCCCGCTCTCGTCGCTGGCAGAGCCTGCCCTACCTTTTGGAGGCGCGCTGGTTGGTGCTCAAGCGCGGTCAGAATGAATTGGTGCTGGCTACTGTCGACAATGCCCTGATGTCCCTGCGCTCTGAATACGCTCCTACTGCACAGGAACGGCAAAAGTGTCTGGCGGCCCTGGAGAACTATGGTAGTGCGCTTTCTGAAGGCATGCGCCAGCGACTTCTGGCCATGCTGGGCTGAGCCAGCCCCACTGATAAACTGGCCGTACTAGAAATCTTGTTGTACAAACATTACTTCTTCCAGGCTGGCTTTCTTCAGACCTGCTGGAATGGCAAAGGGATCGCCATTGGTTTTCCGGTCTTTAATTGAGTGGGCTTCGATGAGGGTTGAGGGCATGTCGCTGCCGGTGACAAACTTCAGGCAGAAGCCGTCCATGGGTGGTATGCCGCAGCTTTTGTAGTAGAAGTCTAAGACCTGTGGTTTGACAGGAATTTCTCTGGCAGCGTAATGCCTCCAGCAAGATCGATCTCTGGGGTTTTTGGCATCGGGCTTTATGCCTCTAATCGTACAGAGATAGCCGAGTACTTTCCCCTCGCCGATAACTTGCCACTCCCGACCTTTTTGAAAGCCGCCGCCGGTCATCTTGGTCAGCCTGCCGGTCAGGCCGCCGTCATATTTGGAAAGCGGTATCGTGGTCAGCAGTTTGCGTTTCTTGGAATAAACGGAAACCATCCAATCAGGTGCTTTGCAGCAAACGGTATAGTCTCTGAGCGGGTCGTCAATGACCATGGCGTCTTCGCGCAGATTGGCCTTGAGTCGCCCCCAATCTCGCAAATCTAAGTCGATGTCTTTTATCGCATATTTGTCTCTGCCGCCTGCTCTATGAGCGCCCGGTTTGGCTTGCGCCTCAGAGTTAAGTGCCGTGCAGAAAAGCAGCGCAACAGAGATGAGCAAAGAGAAATTCTTCTGCACGGTTCTTCAGCCGTTCCTTAGTTTACTGTTGATCGCAGAGCTAACGATGATGCCACCATGGTTAATTCTAGCGGAAACCAAGAACTTTAGTAATCACTTCGGGGCATCCCGTCACCTCTTGGCGGAATTACAACTACGCAACTGCCGCCGTCTTTCGGGGGTTTGACGTCTACCTCATGCTCATTGGGAAAACCGGGAGACGGTACTTGCCTGATGACAAACTCGCATCCCGGTCCGGATACGGTCGGCGGGCGGTTTTCGGCCGCTGCCAAAGTCATTTGCGGTTGATGTTTTTGGTCGCCAAAGTCGATTTCTACATTTCCGAATTCACCTGGAACCGGCGGATTGGACATGGCGTTTTTGGATGCATGGAAGTCGGATAGGGTGTTATCGGCAAGAAGAAGGTTCCCCATGGGCGGCCTGGAATCGGAGGCAATGGAATGGTCGATTTCGGCATGATGAAATGGCATAGAAAATGCGCTCCTGTTAGATTTTTAGTAAGCGCAAAAGACGAAGCAGGTGCTTTGCTTGTCCGTTGCTGTAGACAGGCTAATATCTGCTTCGTCAAATTGTCGTCAAATTAGTCGACTCGGGCGGGCGGTTCAGAGAGGGTCCGACCTAGTTACATCGATGCCGGCCCTTATTTGCTTGCACCGGCATTAACCTTATCGCTGTTTTCGGTCTCGCTGACCTCTTCCGGCGGTCGGTAACCGCGGCCGCGACCGCGGGAACGGCTGTAGTTTTTGCCGCTTGCCGTCGTGCCCGTGGTGTTGAAGGCTCTGCTGTAACCTTCGCCCTGGCCGGCGCTCACTTCTTTGTTGTGGTCGTAGGTGCCGCCACTGCCGGTGGTACCGGTGGTGTTGACGGTTTTGTCGTAGCCTTCACCCTGACCGGCGGTGACTTGTTTGTTGCGGTCAAAGGTGCCGCCGGCCCCTGTGGTGCCGGTCATGTTGACGGTTTTGTCGTAGCCCTGGCCCTGACCGGCGGTGACTTGTTTGTTGCGGTCGAAGGTGCCGCCGGCCCCTGTGGTACCGGTCATGTTGACGGATTTGTCGTAGCCCTGGCCCTGACCGGCGCTGACTTGCTTGTTGCGGTCAAAGGTGCCGCCACCGGCAGTAGTGCCGGTCATGTTGACGGTTTTGTCGTAGCCTTCGCCCTGACCGGCGGTGACTTGCTTGCTGCGGTCGTAGGTGCCGCCGGCGGCAGTAGTGCCCTGTACGCTCGTGTCTTTGGAGAAGCCGTCGGACTTGCTGTAAGTCATAGTTTTAGAAGCATCATACTCACCGCCCTTGGCCGTTGTGCCTTGCTGGGAGACAGTTTTAGTGAGACCGGTGTCTTTGCTGTACGAGACTGATCTGTCGCGGCTGTAATCGCCGCCGTTGGGGGTGGTGCCTTCATGACTGGAAGTGCGGGCATTGTTGCCTGCGGAACCGTAGTCTCTTACGGTAGCCTGTCTTGTGCCTGCCGGTGCCAGACCGCTCTCTGAAAGGGAACTGTGGCTACTTGTGTGGCTGTTGTTTCCCTGCCCTTGACCGAAGCGTGCGCGCCAATTCTGACCTGCTTGTGAACGGGAGCGCTCGCCTTGCCCGGCGAAGCGGCCAAGACCCTCGCCGCCTGTTTGCCCTTCACCACCGCCGAAGCGACCACGCAGACCCTGCAAGCCGCCCTCGCGACCACCGCCTAGGCTGCCTCTCAGCCCTGCCCGGCCGCCCATTCGGCCGCCTCTGCCGCCGCCACCCCCGTGACCGCCGCCACCTCGAGCGTCCGCACTTTGTTCTATGACAATAGAGGTAGCAAGTAAGGTTGATACCAGAAGTAAGGCTTTTACTGCTTGGCTTTTCATGGAATTTCTCCGGAACTCAGGGGTGGTTTGTGAGGTCTTGCTCGGCGCACATCTCTCTGGTTAATCAAACGTATCGGCTTGGCAAAAAGTTCAATTGCCCGGGAACATTTAATCTGCCCATGCAATCATCTGCCTTTCCTGAAGATGAATTTGCAGAATTAAGGAGTTTTTGTTGAACTTTTGCAGGTCGTTTTCCGTATTAAGGAAAGTACCGCTACATTTTGACAGAGGGCCAGCGAAAATGGGAATCGGCAAATTTCAACATAGTAAATTGATGGTGGGTTTCCTGGCCTGCACCCTGCTTTTGAGCGCCGGTGCGGCGGGGCGCTGTGAGAATCTCTCGGGCATTATCAAGTCGCGCCTGGCTCGCGGCAACGCCGCCATCCCGGTTGCGGTCCCTTCTACAAAGTGTCAGACCTTATATGATGATTGGCACGACAAAGAACGCAATCGCACCGTGCCCGTAAAAATATACCTGCCCCTTGGCGCCGCCTCCCGTCAGGTGGCACCCATGCCGGTGGTTATCTTCTCCCATGGTTTGGGTGGTTCCCGCGAGGCCGCTCTTTATCTGGGTGAAAGCCTGGCCGAGCACGGCTATGTGGCCGTCCATCTGCAGCATCCGGGCAGCGATGAAAGTCTGTGGAAGTCCAGCGGCGCCCGCGATGTAAATGCCATTCGAGGCGAGCTATCCAAAGGGGCCAATTACAGCAATCTGAAGTTACGCATCGAAGATGTGAAGTTCGTACTCGATGAGCTGGCCAGGCGCAACCAGAGTGATTCCCGCCTGGCCGGTAAGCTCGACCTCAGTCGCATCGGTCTGGCGGGCCACTCCTTCGGTGCCGGCACCACCATGGCCCTTGCCGGTCAAAACTACGGGGCGGGCAGATTCAATATGAACTTTGCCGATGCCAGAGTGAAAGCTGCTCTCTATCTCAGTCCCCCCGTCAACTTGCGCGGTCGTAAGCCGGAAGAGGTCTATGGACAAATCAAGATTCCCGGCATGCTCATGACCGGCACGGAAGATAACTCGCCCATAGGTGATACCACTGCCCAGGAACGGTTGATTCCCTTCAGCGGCATTCAGGCTCCCAATCAATATCTCGTCAATTTCAAAGACGGCGACCACGGCATTTTCGGTGGGCGCAGGCGCAAGGGCAAAGATGAAGACGGCGGCTTTCAAACTATGATCTCCAGGCTTTCCATTGCCTTCTTCGATGCCTATTTGAAAGGCGATAAGCAACAGCTCCAGTGGCTGAAAGACGATGCTGCCGGTTATCTTGGCGGCAGGGCCGTATTTGAAAAGAAGGGTTAAACTAGGGTGCCGCTTATCTGAATGTAGTTGTTGAAGGGTACCAATTTGCCTCCTGAACGGTCCGCCTCCCACAAGGCTGCTAAATCGAAAAAGGCTTTACGCTCAAGTGCCGGGGCTCTAGAAAAAGAGTCACAGCCAGGTTGCGAGAAGCCGGTCTTCCACCAGGTTTACGAGCTGGTGCAGCGCATTCCGGTAGGGCGCGTGCTCACCTACGGATTGATTTCCCATAAGTTGAACAAAAGGCTTTCGGCTCAGGGAGTTGGTTGGGCTCTCAATGCACTGCCACCGGCTGCCTGCGCTAAGGGCGGCAAATCCGGGACAGGCGAGGTCGCTTTTCATTCCGGCAATGTACCCTGGCACCGGGTTGTAAACGCCAGGGGCGGGCTCAGTACCCATAAAATTGCCGATATTCCTCCGGACATGCAGATGCAACTGTTGATGGCCGAGGGTGTGGTTTTTAAAGACGAATTGCTCGATTTAGAGCGCTATCTCTGGATGGAAGGGCTTCATGTTCCCGATTCCGGTCGAAATTCATGATTATTTCTCTCCCATGCTTTTCAGAGCCTGAAATGGCATGCTTAAGCTGCTTTCCTGGGCCCCAGGGAGGTTCGTAGAGTAATGAATATCGAGGACATAGCTTTGAGGAAAACCCATTTGCAGCCCATTGATACACTTCCGACCGGGGAGCGCCACAATTTAAATTGCAATTGCGATTCTAATTGGCGCCGGACAGATAGTCTCAATATCAGTCTCAGGCTTGGTTTAACCCTCGCCCTTCTTGCCTCCTCTCTTTCAGTTTCCGCCTTGACCTTGCCTGCCGCCCAGGCCAAGAACGCGGCTGCCTCAAAGAATTCCGCCGGCGCCGGTGTAGGTCAGTCTTCGGCCCGCGCCTTGCCCCTTGGTTCGAAGGTAGCAGTGCACGGTTTTCGCGACCGTCTTTTCAAGGGTAAACTTTCCGCCGACGTGACTGCCGCCGAGAAGCTGCTCTTGAGCGGTAAATACCCGGAAGCGCAGGATGCCTTCCGCCAGGCGATCAATAAAAATTCCAAAGATGCCACCGCCATTACCGGTATGGGTCTGGCTCTGGCACTGCAGTTTAAGCTGGATGCCGCCGATGAGAAATTCACCCAGGCTCTCAAAGTTAATCCCAAGACCCCTCTTGCTTATGTGGGTCAGGGCATGGTCAAGCTTTATCGCCTGCAGACTTCCAACATGACTGTCTTGCAGCAGCGCCAGGCCGCTCTCAACAGTGCGGAAGCATCATGCCGCACCGCCCTGCGCCTTGATCCCAATGCTGCGGAAGCTTATATCGTGCTTGGTCAAATTCAAAAAGAACAGGGGCGCCTGCCGGAAGCCAAAGCTTCTTTGAGCAAAGCCATCACTCTTGATCCTCAGTACGGCACTGCCTTTGTGCAGCGTGGTTTAATCGAGCTGAAGACCGGCGAAACTGCCGCTGCCCTCACCGACTTCAGCGATGCCATTGCGCTCAAGTCGAGCAATGCCGGCGCTCACTACGGTCTCGGTCTTGCTTATCTGGCCCAGGGGCAACTGGATGATGCCCAGAAGTCTCTCAACACCTCAATTTCTCTCAACCGCAACAGCGCCCCGGCACACATAGCCATGGGCGATGTTTATCGCTTGCAGGGCAATCGCGTCGCCGCCGTCAATGAGTATCAGAAAGCGATTTCGATTAAGGCTGAGAGCGAAGATGCATATCTGCGCATGTCCGATATTCGGGAAGGGCGCGGCGACCTGGAACTGGCTCTGGCTGACGTGCGCTCCGGTCTGGCCCTTTCACCCAACAACGTTGACCTGCACAGACGGGCCGCGGAAGTCTCTCTCCGCCTCGAGAAAACTGATGATGCTCTGAAAGAATATTCCATCGTCTTGCAGATTAGCCCCGGCGATGCGAAGGCTGTGAAAGGCATGACCAGAGCCCTTGTGATTAAGGCTCAAAAGGATGCCGACGGTGCCTTCTTCCTCAATAATAATTACGAGTCGGCCGAAGGGCTCATTAAACAAGCCATAGCCATGAATCCCAACGACATGGAATTGCGCCTGGCCGACGCCAAATTGCGCGCCATGTCCGGTAAGCCCGTTGACCTTTCCACCATCGGCACTCCTACCAATGATGCTGAGCGCATAGCCTATGCCGAAGCGGCTCTGGCTCAGTTTAAATACCAGGAAGCCACCCAGGCAATGCAAACGGTAATCTCCAATTGCACCTCGGCAGAACAGGTCTTCAGCGTAGCGGACATGGCCCTCATGATTCGCGATCTGGATAGCGCCGAGGCTGCTTACAAACGGGGCGGCACCTTCGACAACGAAGACGCTTTGGCGCGCTCCCGTCGTGGTCTGGCCCAGGTTGATCAGGCTCGCGATAAGGCTCGCCAGGAGATGACCATGGCTAAAGATCTGGCCTCCAAGAAGCAGTATCCATCAGCCATTGATAAATACAGAAATGCTGCTTACTTGAACCCCCGTCAGGCGGAAGCTCATCTGGGCCTGGCCGAAACTCTCGAGAAGCTCTGGAAGAACAAAGCGCCCGCCATGCGCGAAGCCGCTCTGCACTACCGGGCTTATGTCAGCCTGGTGCCCAATATGCCTGAAAAACAGGCCGAAAAAATTGCCAAAAAGGCCGACAAGTGTGACGAAATCGCCTACAAGATCGAGCAGGGCAAGCCCCCAAGCAAGCTCTCGGCTGTCTTTGCTCCTTTCGGCACCTTTGCCACCAAAGTGGAAAGCGGCTTCAAAGACCTGGTCAAATAAACGCCCCGGCCTGTCAAGCAATAAAGCAAGCAAGAGGAGAGAAAGTCTTTGTATAAGTCTGGAATTATGATGAAGAGGCTTTCTCTCGCTCTTGGCTGGCTGCTTGTTTCAGGGCTCTGCCAGTCTGTCTGGGCAGGTGAAAACAAAGCCCCCTCTGCCGCCCTTGAAGCTTCCAACAAGCCTATCATCGGTATCAACTGCGATGTGCAAGGCGAGAAGCCGCGCAAGATCGGGCTCTCGCATCTCTACGTGGAAGCGGTGCAGAAAGCAGGCGGCATCGCCGTCTTATTGCCGCCTATGGCGCCTGCCGATTTGAGCACGGTGCTGCCCCATCTTGATGGTGTGCTCATGATCGGCGGCGACGATTATCCGCCCGAGCTATATGGCGAAAGACCCCATGCCTCGGTTTCCATTATGGATAAGACCCGCTCCGACTTCGACATGGCTCTGGTAAAGGCAGCCATTGCTCAGAAGAACATGCCTTTTCTGGGTATCTGTGCCGGCTGTCAGGCTCTCAATATCGGCACCGGCGGCAGTCTCATTCAAGATATTCCCTCCCACCGTCCCGAATCAAAAGTGATGCATGCCAGCAAGGACGGCTGGCAGAAAGGCTTCAACAGTCATATCGTAGATTTTGCGGAAGGCAGCAAGCTGTCAAAAATATTGGGGCACAAAGCTGCTTCCGAACCAACCTCTCACCATCAATGCGTAGACAAATTGGGACAGGGTCTGAAAGCCGCAGCCAGCACCGCCGATGGTGTGGTGGAAGCGGTGGAGATGCCTGATCGAGCCTTTGTGCTTGGTGTGCAATTCCACCCTGAAAGAGCTTTTGAGCGCAATCAGAAATTGTTCGAAGAATTTGTGCAGTCAGCCAGACTGAGGCAGTCAGAAAGGCTGAAGGGCGACGCGAAAAAAGAATAAACGCGGCTTGCAGAAAAACCATCGAAAAAAACACTGTTGCATTGGCGCAGGCGTATAGCGAATGCATATACCGCTCAAAATGCTCTCCGCCCCACAACTTCATATCAAGATGTTTTAGCTAGCGCTAATTTTCCACCCATTTGATCGCAGTGGGCCGCTATGCCGCTCCTTGGGTGAGTCTCTTGTTTGTCTCCTGGTCTTAATTTTGTTCAGAATAGTGAAGGAAAGCAATTTGAGCTTGAAATACCCTCTTTCGCCCGGGTAAAAGAGAGTCTGCTTAATATCAAATTTTCATTCTGAAAAGGACCTGTTCGAAACTCTTTACCAGGCATTGCCCCAATCATCACCGCATTTCTTTGTGTTTTTGCAGCACAATGTGGTTGATCCGGGTGCAAGCGCTTGTGATTGATTTCAGGTCGAGCATGCCTTGACGACTGACTTGTGATTAAACTGAACCGGAGCCTCTATGCTCGATAGCTTGCGCGAACTTTTAAAGTCACCTGGACTCAAGCAACGCTTGATATTAATTGCTGCATTGATATTTGTCTTTCATGCAGTTGTCATTTTCTTACTCCTGTCCCATGCCTCAAGTTATCCCACATTGCTTGGTCTGGCCCTTCTTGCTTACGGATTGGGTTTGCGCCATTCGGTGGATCCCGATCATATTGCCGCCATAGATAACACCACTCGCAAGCTCATGCAGGACGGCAAGAAACCTGTGGGCGTGGGATTTTTCTTTGCCCTCGGGCATTCCAGCATCGTGATTGTCATGTGCATGCTGGTAGCCGTCTCGGCCTCTTTCGTCAACGACATGCTGCCTGTCTACAAAGAAACCGGCGTGTTGGTTTCTTCGCTGGCCTCCTGCTTCTTTCTTCTGGCCATCGGCTTCATCAACCTCTTTGTGCTGGTGGATACATTCAAGACCTGGCGCAAACTGGTGCGAGGCGACCACCCCCATGACCTGACTCTGGAGGAATATTTGAGCACCGGCGGGCTTCTGGCGCGCATATTGAAACCGGTGCTGAATATGGTCGGCACTAGCTGGAGTATGTACTGGGTCGGACTCTTGTTCGGTCTTGGCTTCGACACGGCAAGCGAAGTGGCTTTGCTCGGCATGTCCGGTTCCACCGGCGTGAGCAGTATGCCGCTTTCCGTCATTCTCGTGATTCCGCTCGCCTTCACGGTCGGTATGACCCTGATTGACACCCTCGACGGCATATTGATGCTGGGCGCCTACGGTTGGGCTTTTCTCAAGCCTGCCAGGAAGCTCTATTACAACGTCACCATCACTTTTACTTCCGTGATGATTGCGTTATTCATAGGCGGCATCGAAGGCTTGCAAATCATCAGCAAACATACCGGTGCCACCGGTTGGCTGTGGGACTTTGCCAACGGGCTCGAACTTGAAAACTGGGGCTTCTACATCATCGGCATCTTCATCGTCAGTTGGACCGCCTCCATGCTTCTCTACCGCCTGCGCGGCTATGACAGCCTGACTGAGCGCAAGCCTTAATAGAGTTATCGCTGAGGGCGAAGACCCTTACTTCCTGGCTGGAGAGAAACCTCGTCCTGGCTCAGTCCTGCGGCGCCGTCCTTTTTCTTTCATCCGCAAACACGGGCACCATCCGGTGCCTGTGAACCTTTTGACCAGGGTAAAACCATGAGCAAAACCGAAACTACTTCCCTTACTCCCACCCTCGTTGAAGAACTCGGCAACGGTCTTCTGGAAATCTACAACCTGCCCACCGACGAAGCTTTCTTGCGTGAGCTTTTCCGCGATCTCTTTCTCGATCACTGGCAGGAAATTCAGTACGGCATCCTTGTGCAAGGTGGTGTACTGGAGTTTGAACCGCCCTGCGCGCCCACTAAGTTTGGCTATCTGGACGGCTATTTGACCGTTGAGTTCGGCCAGTTCGGGCACCTGCACCTTTGTGTCGGTTGGAACGTTGGTACCGGCTGTGTGCCAAGCTCTGAGGCGGTCTCTCGTTTGCGCTTGCCTTCGCGGGTAGAGCTCTACCGCAAGCTAAATTCGCGCCACGAGCCAACTTACTGGGGATTGCGCTGCTTCAATAGCCGTGAGCCCGATGCCGAGCAGACCTTGCACATCTACCTGCCCAACCCGCTGCTCACCAAAGAAATGCAGTTGGCCGCCGAACCTGATTGGAGTCGCCTGGCTCTCTGGGATTATCTGCGCGCCACCTATCTGTCGCTGCCCGAGCCTGATCCCAAAGATCGCCTCGCTAAGCGCTTCACCCACGATTAAGCACCGGAGTCTAGTGGTCGGCTGAGTCAGTTATCCACGACTGCTCCGACGTTGCGATTGGTGCTAGATCGCTTCTGGAGGAGGCATGGATGCCTCCTCTTTTTTCTCGTGTTCTTCTTCTTCTTCTTTCTGTTTCACGTTCAATTTCTCTTTCTTGCTTTATTTCTGTGTTCTTTTGCTGTCTTCTGAACGCTTCCACAACTGCCACTATTTTCTTTTGCGACAGAAGAATAGACCGGTCGGCTATAAAAACGAACAGATTGAATGGCTGAGTTGATCTTGATTTCCTTCGGCGGGCTTGCAAATGAGTGCTTGAAACTCCTAGAATTTCTCCCGTGAAATAAGTGCCCATGTTGCCATTGGGCACTTGCCCGTTATTTGAAAGGAAACATAATGACCACATGCAAGGAAGCGGTAGTATCCACCCTGGGCAGTCTGGCTAAGGTCTTTGACCACGCCAATCCTTTTCGAGGTATTTCCAACGGCGGTCGCTTCTGGATGGCCGGTAATACCTTTCTGGTGGCACTCGATGCCATGTACGCCGCCGGCGTCAAGGACAACTACGGCTTTGCCGTTGATGCGCTGATCTATTTCAATGAAAATGTGGATGGCAATGATCCCAGCCGCTGGCGCAGCAAAAACGGCTGGTGGACCGATGATTATGGCTGGTGGGGGCTGGCTTTTGCTGCTGCATATACCTATGGGGATATACTTGGTTATAGCCCTGATCAAAAGGCGACATTCCGGCAGAACGCCCTCAACTGTTACACTGCCATGTTCAGTGTATGGAAGGATACTACACTGAATTGGTCCGACGGCGGCAATTCGTATTCGATCACTGGCGGCATCGCCAACACCGATTCAGACGAGCGCCTGGCCGGTCGCAACACCGTCACTAACGCCATATTCTGGCAAGTGGCGCAGAAACTTGTGGCTGCCGGTGAAAGTGACTGCGCTACCGGAGTTAGCAAAGCCTGGGATTTTTTCCACCAGGGTTACGAACAGAAATTACTCTTCAACGAAGAAGATTTGATCTGGCAGCGCTTCTTCAAAATGCCCTGTGAGGGTGGTAAGAATGATGAGTGGCAGCCTAACTGGGCCTGGCTTGGCGATCAGGGCTTGCTTATGAGCTGTTTTTATGCCACCGCCGGCGATGGTCCCTTCACACCTCAGATGGCCGTTTTTGTGGCCAAAACCGTGAAAGCCAAGCGGGTGGTGGGTGGCGACATATTGCATGAAGACCTGACGCCCGTGTCTAACTACTGGTTGGATTATGCCGCCGGCAAAGGCACTTTCATGAGGAATCTGGGCCAAGTCAATAACTTGCTGCACGGCGCCGGCTCTAATGCCGCCGACTATGATCAGTGGATTAAAAGCAATGCCTCCGTCCTGTGGAGAAATCGGGACGCAAACGGACTCTTCCCGTATTTCTGGAATAAAGAACAGGGCGAGCCCTCTCTTGCGGATTGGGGTTATCCACAAGGAGTCGTAGACTGCGTGCTGACTGCAGCAGGCTTAAGTGCGCTCACGGCCACCCTGCCGCGTATGGCCGACCAGGAGATTTGAGGCGCTTTCTGTTTCTGAGTGATACGCACTTCCCGGGCTCTGCCATCGTCAAGGAGAGTCGCGGTATTGCCTTTTCTGTAGAGACCCTCTACTAGCGGTTGGGCAAGTTTTCTTGCAGGTCAAAGACGTAGACTGAGCAGTCGGCTTTGATATACATTTTGGAACCGCGGGCGGCGAAACTTTCGTGGGCAATGGTGATGCCGTCCTCATCGACTGCGCGCAGAAAGCGCATTTCTGCGCTATCTAGAGATGTGCATATGAAAAAATCGTACTTCATCGCCGGCATCAATGTAGCCTGTAACTTTGCCGGGGGCGCCCAGCAAATGCTATTGCCTGCCAAGCAAAAGGTACTGCTGATACTATTTTTCTTTTCGTAGACTCTCTCAATTCTCAAGTCATTGATCTTGATAAGTCTGCCCATATTAGTGCTTATCCAAACTGTGTCTTCACTTACGATATTGACGCTGCAGCACCAGCAGTCGAAGCATTCGTAGTAGCGGTCGGGAAACAGCAAACGGCCTTCTTGATCTAGGCAGGCGATTATATTTGCGGCAACAGGATCGCGGCTAAATACACCTTCATCTCCGAAGCCCACCCAAATCTTGCCGTCTTTTGAGACCTGTAGGTCTTCTACGTCGGGGTGAATTCGGAATTTGTGTTCTATAGTTCCTTGCTTTGTCGCGATTGCTACATTCGGCTCTTTGGTTCCGAAATCTCTTAAGAGGACGAGATAATCTCCCGATAGAAGCGGCTGTGCAAAGCGGCAATGTAAGTCCGTTGCTAAATTGAGTTCCAGCGTTTCGTCATCTTTGAAGTGAAGTAGCTTGGTTTCAATTGCCGGGTCTACTCGAGTTTCCTTCAAAGTGGCCCCGGGGGGAAGCAATCTGTTGCTATCGGTATCAAGTATTACGATTGGGTCGCCCTGAAAGCCGATTTGCATTGCGGCAAAATTGAACTTCGGCGAGTGACCGGGGAAGCTAAAGAGCTTTTGTGCCTTTATGCTTTCAATCTCTGACTCTTTGGGATAGGGACGATTGAAGTTACTTTCAAATAGCCACGGCATTTCTCTGTTCAATTTTCCCCATTTCTCCTCATGAGAAAGCTACTTTCCCATGTTCCCCGAACCAACAGTTGATTAACTGTTACTGCCGTGAGCATGGTTTGTCGAGGCGCCTTATACTGGCCTGAAGTTTTACCAACCTTGCGGAGTTGTGCAAAAATGAATGCGGCACGGCTTTTGCGCGAACTGGGCGCCAGTTTCTGGGATGATCTTACAGGTGCCTTTTCGTTGAGAAACTGGCAAGATTGTCTGGCGAAGCTTTCAATAACAAGTAGGAAGCAATTGATCGAGAATTTGCTGGGTATTATTCCGCAAGTGGCTATCTTCTATCTGGTGCTCACGCCGGTCGTGGCCATGCCGCTCTACAATAAAATGCTTTTCTTCCCGCTCAAGCAACACGCCATCGACTTTGCCGAGCTGGCCGGCGTCGCCAAAGTAAACGTGCAAATAGTGGGTGAAAACAGTCGTAAGCTGAGCGCCTGGTACTTTGCAGTAGATGGCGCCAGGGGGGCTGTAATCATCAGTCACGGCAATGGCGGCAATATCTCACATCGTGGTCCGCTCATTGAGCTTCTTTTGCGGCAGAAAATGTCGGTGTTAGCCTATGATTATCAGGGCTACGGCGAGAGCGAGGGCGAGCCTTCCATCGATAATATTTGCCGGGACGGTCTGGCCGCTTACGATTATCTGGTTACGCAAAAGGGCGTAAAACCAGAAAAGATTGTGCTTTATGGCGAATCTCTGGGTGGCGGAGTGGCTGCTCATGTGGCATCGAAGCGGCAGGTGGGGGCTGTGATCTTGCAGTCTACCTTTGCCTCTTTGCCCCATGTGGCTCGCAAAAAGATGCTATTGATGCGGCTTTATCCTGATTTTCTCTTTCCGAAAAACAAGCTTGATACAGCCGGCATAATGGCCGAACCTCACGCGCCACTGCTGATTGTGCACGGGAAAGCCGACAGCATCATTCCCTTCACCGAATCGGAGTTGCTATACAAAAAGGCGGCTGAGCCAAAGCAACTTGTCGCCATAGAGTCTGCCAATCACAACGATATGTACGACACCTACGTGGGCTCTCTTGAGCAAGCGGTGGCGGCTTTCCTAGACCGGCTGTTCTGAACGGCGCTGCCGAGTGGCACAACTTTGCCCGCTGGAGCCTTGTTTTCAGCCCACCACTTGTCGCCCGTGCCAAGTGGCGTTATGATTGAAGGCAAAAGGCGAATCGCCAGAGCTGCGGGCAAGAGTTGTGAAATTCATGGATAGAGACAGAGTCGTCAAAGTTATATTGGGATGTTCGGAACTTCCGCCGGACGTAAGCTCCGATATGGAGATGCTCAGACTATTGAATGAGGGGCTGCCTGCAGATACTCTCTCTACTATTGAAAAGCTGGGAATCATTGACGGCGCCGAACTGAAGTCTTTCATTCCCGCCAGAACCCTATCCCGGCGCCGTGGTGCCAAGCAGCGTTTGAGCATAGAAGAGTCCGATCTGATTGCCAGACTGGCTAGAACTCATGAATTCGCCGTCGAGGTGTTCGGAGATAAAGAGAAAGCGAAAAGGTGGCTGCGCACGGCTAACCGAGCTATAGAAGGTAGATTGCCGCTGGATTTGTTGCGCACTGATTATGGTGCCAGGATTGTGGATTCTTTGCTTGGCAGAATTGCCCATGGCATTTATTCCTGATGTTTGTCTATCGAATTTGCTGTGCGCCTCACAGCGCATTGGACGGTGAGGGGGCGCGGTTATTTGGCGGCAGGTGGAACTCTCCCGGTCTGCCTGCGATCTACACTTCATCGCATCTTTCCCTTGCTGCTCTAGAATTGCTTGTGCATTTGAACTTTGACAATCTGCCTGCAGATCTTGTTTGGTTGAAGATAGAAGTGCCCGAAACCGGCAGCATGGAAACTTTCCTGCTTCCTCTGCACCATCTGAGAAAGAGTCTTTCCGTTTTGGTGATGCCTGGCTGAGTAGCGGGCGCAGCCTGGCATTGGTTGTGCCTTCGGCTGTGATATCGGTGGAGAGGAACCTGATTCTCAATCCCAGGCATCCTCAAATGTCTTTGGTCAAGACTGTAGAGCTTGCGCCCTTCCAATTTGATAAGCGACTCTTCGGTTCTTGAGCCTAAGCAGTCGCTTCAGCGCCGCGCTACATCCGCCGTGTCTGTTTTAATCTTTCTGACCCTGGTTTGACGGTCTCACCCTCCTAAAGTGAATCTGCCGAGCAAGACCGTTTCAGGTCGGCGCGAAAGGCAATTTTCTTACCAGGAGTGCCAGACATGCAAGAAGTTAATCGTACTCAAGAAGCTTCTATCTGCGATACCGGTGCCGAGAGGTCGCTTAGCAGCAAGATTTATGATGAATGCGGCTCGGGCTTTCTGCCAGAGTCGAATAAACGCGTTAATGATACTGGTCTTGGCCAATTGGGTTTCCCCAGCGTCGAGTTTAGCGGCTTAGATAAGGGGACCAGCGGCAAGAAAGACGGGCTGAAGGAACTAGCTGAGCGCAGCGACCGCCCTGCCGATCAATTCTCAACCGGCGAAGGGGCGGGAAGCTCTGCCGCAGAGCAACTGAGGCGCGTGGTGGAAGGGCAGATGAGCCCCCAGGAGCGCCGCCAGTATGAAAAAGAAAACGAAGCCATGGCCAAGTACAAGAAAGAACTCTCCTCCTGGGGCTTACTTGCCACCATAGAGCCTTCGCCCATGCCGAAAGCTCCTGATTGTCCCATGCATGAAACTGTAAATAAGCGCATGCGCGACGCAGAGCGTGTTATCGAGAAGCAGGTGAGGGACGGCATGAGCCCCGAAGAGCTGAAGCAGCTCGATAAGGAATATCGGGAATACAAAGAGGCTCTCAAAAAAGATCGCGAACCAGGTGACCCGCTTGGCACCGGCGGCTTGACTCGACCGGGGGCAAGACCGGGCAGCGCCGTCAATGCTTATTATCGGCGGGTGAATGAGGCTGTGGATGCCTATGCACGCCGCCACTAACTTTAATTACCGTGACCCTGGTCTGCCAAGTTGGGTCGCATAAAGTCTATTCAGAACCGACCCCGATTTTCTTTTAGTAAATGGAGCAATTACCATGAGCGATCGTGTTGAAAGAGCCGTAGAGGCTGTAAACGGCGGACAAAACCTGACCCGTGTCGTCAACAATGAAATGTCCAGAGAGGAGCAATTGCAATTCGCTCGCCGTCTCTGGGAAAACGGCACCAACCGCACTCCCCAGGCTCCCGGCGTATGGACCGGCACGGTAGGCGGCGCCGAAGTGACCTTTCGCACAGTCAATGGTGAAAGACAGGTCAGCGACATTGTTCTAAACGGCAGAGACATTTACGATACGCCGGAAGATGTGGCCAGACGCCAGGGCCGTGAGCAGGCTGCTCGCCAGAGAAGAGACAACCCCTCTACCACGGGAATCGGCACCGATGGTCGCTACAGCGGTAATAACGGCTCAGGCGACAGTACCGATGCTACTGGCTCCGGCGCCGGTTCTAACGAGTCGCGCCGTGCCGATTATCTAAGATGCATGGACGGCTCCTCGCGCCGCCGGGTAGACGAAGCCGAGTGCGGCGCCGTGCATGCCTACGATGCCCCCGGTATTCGCCGCACCCAGATCACCGAGCGTCCCGGTCCCGGAGCCAGCGCCGCCAAGTCGCTGGGCTTGCCCTCCCTGGAGCTGGTTGAGAGCAAATAGGTATTGGCAAATTTGCCCTCAATAGTTAATGCCTGTGACCCCTTCCTGCCAAGTACGCAGATTTATCCTGAAAGAGTCCAAAACAAAGGAGCCTCGCTCCAGTGAGTTCCCACCAGATTTACCAAACTTGTGAGATTCACCGGATTCATCTGATTTACCAGATTTACCAGAGTTTTCTAAGGAGCTTACGCCATGATAGAAGTTGAGAAAAATTCAGAGTCACGCTCGCTGCAGTCTTCTTCTGCCGCTTCCAGTGCTTTTGCCGATGAGTTATTTGGCAGCATGAACAATCGCAATGAAAGTCGCTCTGCCGGCAAGGTTGAGAAGCACGACAGCGACGCCGCTCCCAAGCAACCTGCTGAAGCCAAGGGCGACAACGAAACCTATGACATGACCTACGGTTCTCCTGCCTACTGGTCCCTCATGCGCCGTTCAGGCAATTCCACTGAAAATGATCAGAAAGATTATGAAAGCCAGAAGCCAGGCGAAACCGACAAATCACGCGAAACTTACGAGATGACTGAAGGTTCCCCGGCTCACCGAGCCCTCATGCGCAGAATGGCCCAGCCCGATGAGAACAGGCAACCGCGCCAGGCTGAAGACAAAACCTTGAACACCTACCGCGATCGCTTTGGTGGTTCCGCACTGCCCGGTCTGGTTATCGAAGGCATCTAGCTCGACTGATTGTACCGGTCGTAGATGCTGCGCGCCTTTTGCTCACATTCGTTAGCTTCATCCATTCTATCCATGTGACGAAGGCAACCGGCATAAGCCCGCAGAGAATTGGCATAAACAGGCGGAAAGCCCGCCCTTTTGCGAATCTCGCAGGCTTCCAGCAAGAAGGGCTCGGCTTCTTTGTAGCGGTGATTGTCGCAAAGCAGCACCCCCAGGCAGTTGGCACTGATGGCTACATCGAGATGGTCCGGTCCCATAACGGCGCGCCGTATTTCCAGGGCTTTTCGATAAAGAAACTCCGCCTGCACGGGCATGGCTTGCGAGCGATAGAGATCCCCCAGAAGTTGTACGTTGTCGCCCACGATCGGATGCCCTGGCCAGAGGCGATCGGTCTCAATCAAAAGTGAGTAGCGAAACAATACTTCCGCTTGTTCGATCATGCCCTGCTTGTACTTCTCTTTGGCTAAGAAAAAGAGACTGGCAGCCAGATCTTGAAAGTCGAGAATGACGGCGCCTCCGGGCCCGGCCGGCAAAAGGCGGTTGGCTTGTTTGAAATAGTTTGCCGCATCGGGGCCTCGCCCCTGCCTGTTGCAGATGAGCGCCAGTCCCATAGCTGCTATGCCTACCACTTCGCTATTCTCGCCGAAGGTGGCTTGATAGACCTTGTAGGAAGCCTCCACAAGGTTGCGAGCCATTTCATACTTGCCCCAGGCAAAATAGAGACCGGCTAGATAGTTTTTTCGGGTGAACGTGTCGGGGTGCGACGCTCCCACCAGGCGCTCGCTTAACTCAATTGCTTTCAGGTAGTAGGGCTCGGCATCGGCAAAGCGATTTTGCACGCGCAGTAAAATTGCCAGCCCGTGGTAAATATCGAGCATGCTTTGCCAGTTCGCCGGCTGAAAGGTTTCTTTCAGCAGCAAGACCCGTTTGAAGCAGGCTTCCGCATCGTCATAGGCGCCCGCTCTGTGGTAGGCATAGGCGAGCTTCTCCAGGGGCTCTATCAATAATTCGCTTTTCTGGCCATGCTCTTTCTCGGCAATCTCTAGAGACTTGCGAAGCTCGGCTGCATCGGTAGCGCTCATGTGGTGATTACCTTTCGAACTAGCAATTGGTTTCCATGTCTACAAAAAGCCCGTAGCCCGCGCCGCGCACGTTACGTATCACCGACTCGGCATCGGGGTTGTCGAGCTTTTGTCTGAGCCGCTTGATGCAACTGGTGAGCGCCTCGGTGGTGGAATCGCTTTCACTTGGCCAGACATGTTCGAGTAAGCGCTGGGCCTGAAAGAACTCGCCCGGACGGCGCATGAGAAATTCCAATAAAGCAAACTCTTTCGGTAAGAGCGTCAGTGGCTTTCCGGCACGTTTTACAGAGTGGGCTTTGGTATCAAGTTCGATATCACCAACCTTGAGGCAGGTGTCGAGTAAAACAGCCGGGCGGCGAAGCAGTGCCGTGATGCGAGCCGTCAATTCCCTGCCGTCAAAAGGCTTGGTTAAGTAGTCGTCGGCCCCTTCCGAAAGCCCCTCAAGCTTCTCTTCAATCGCCTTTTTGCCGGTCAGCATCAAAATCGGCGTGGTGCCGCCGCTTCGGCGAAACTGTTTGAGAATGTCAATGCCTTCTACCTCCGGCAAATTCCAGTCGAGCACAATCAAGTCGTAGGGGTCGAAGCGCAGCCTTTGCAGCCCCTCGCCGCCGCTCGCCACATGCTCTACCACATGCCCTTCTTTGGTCAGCCATCTGAGCACGAGTGAGGCTAACTGCACGTCGTCCTCGATGATCAGAATCTTCGCCACTTCAGTCTCCTAGCTTGCCTTCGCCCGCCGGCACCGTAAACCAGAATGTGCTACCTTCGCCCAGGGTTGAGTCTACTCCCATTTTGCCCTTGTGCCTCTCAATTATAGCTTTAGAGATGGCAAGACCAAGCCCGGCACCTTTGTGCACCTTATCGTCGGAAGCCTCTACCTGGCGGAATCGCTCAAATATGGTGGATAGTTTGTCGGCCGGTATGCCCCTGCCGGTATCGGTGACCGAGAAGCGAACCGCTTTGCCCTCTTTTCTTGCTTTAACCGTGATTTTAGAGCCCGGCTCGGAATATTTAATGGCGTTGCCAAGCAAGTTGATAAGCACCTGCACCAGGCGCTCTTTGTCGGCGTAGATGTACAGATTGGGGTCGATGTTATGCTTCACTTCAATAGACTTCTTCTTGAACAACGACTCAATGGCGTTTATCGAGGTCTCTACCACCTGCCAGGCTGCTTCATGTTCCGGTAGGAATTCAATAAACCCTGATTCCAGCTTGTCTAAGTCGAGTAAGTTGTTTACCAGTGCCATCAGGCGAGTAACATTATCCTTGGCTACCACCAGGCTCTTGGTCATGAAAGGGTCCAGAGACTCGCCCAGTTCCGACTCCAAAATAGAGTGAGTCATTTGAATAGAACTGAGCGGCGTGCGAATCTCATGGCTGACCATGGCTACAAATTCGGCCTTCATGCGCTCCAGATTCTTTCTGGCGGTTATGTCGTGAATGACGCAATAGAGCGATTCTTCCTCTTGCGACCAGGTGACCGACCATTCGGTGTCGGCGATACTGTTGTCGGCCCTTTTGATACCACATTCGAAGCGGTCCTCTTTGCCGCTCTCGATTATCTTGCGTAAGCAACCAAGCACCCGTTCTCTGTCGGCGCCGCAGATCAAATCTGCCGCCCGTCCACCTTCGATGCTTCCTTCTTCGTAGCCCCAGTGCTTGTAAGCGGCTTCGTTTATATCGCTGAAACGCAAGGTCGAGTCGATGGAGCAGACAACGTCGGCGACGTTTTCCATAATTGCTCTTTCTCTGCGTCTCAAGATAGTGAGAGAATCATGCATCTTATGATAGAGCGCGTCAATCTGCGCCAGTTCATCGTTACCGGTTAGCTTTTGGTTGGGCGCTTTACCGGCTGCCAGTCTTTCAGTGTTGTTCATAATTACATTCAAGCGCTTGGCGGTGCCCCGATTGAAGATGAGCGCCAGACCGAAGGCTGTTAAGATTGAAACCAGTATGGATGCGTAGAGCACGAGCCTTATGCTTTCGCTATATTTGCTTATGTCCAGCCCTTCGGTGGAAACCTGCTGGGCGGCAAGCTGGTCGCTCAGGCGCAGCAGCTCTTCAAAGTGATGACGCATCGATAAGTAGAGCATGGTGGCGCCGGCCTTGTCGCCCACCTTGAAGCACTGCGCTGCTTGCTCATGTTCTTCGCCGATTTTGCGAACTAAGTGATCGAGCTTGTTCCAGGTGTCGTTGCTCTTGGGGTTGCTCTGCACCAACTTGTGAATATTCTCGATTTCGGCCATCATGCGCTGCGATGATTGCCTGGCCTGGGCAAGCATGGCCGGATCGTCGGTGCTTTTGTAGATGGCCATCTGGGTGACGCGCTGCACGTGCATGCCCATGAGAGCATAGGTACGGTTGGCAAGCTCGCGCCCCTGCTGTTCTCTCTGGCGTGCCTCGTCCGCCTGGGAAAGCAAGCTGAACAGGGTGCCTACCAGCGCCAGTTCGAAGATAACGGGCACTGATACGGCAAGCAGGAATTTTTGAGAGATTTTGAGCGACATGCCCCAATTAAATCAGGTGCCAGGGGAATTTGAAAGGAGGACGAGGGGATTCGAATTGACCTGGGGGATCTGAATTAAAAAAATGAGGCGTGAGCGAAATTAGTAATAATTTCGTGCATAGTGGTGATTTAGTCTAGAGGCGTCATCGAGCTTGCCACATCTCTTGAAGTTGCAATGAATCTGCCTTTTACAGAGGAGGAGATTTTAGATATCGCTCCGAGCTTTATCGATCTCTTGAGAATGTTTGGTCAGCGGTCGGAGGAGTTCTAGCTCACCGATATTCTTGAGGAGTGGATTGAGCTATAGTTGTGGTCAATCAATGTGTTTTGGTCCTTTGGTTTTTACTTTCTTGTTTGTGCTGCTAAGATTAGCAGTGGCACCTGCCCGTATTGTGATAGTCTCCGAGGGTGCCGATTACACCGACGTTTAGGCTTGTAGAAGATGGGTGTTGAGTACATACATTACCTTTTGCCGAAAGACCATGCTTTCCAGCCCTCGCCGCAGCAGTTGGAAAAGCTGATTGCTGGTTTGTATAACGGCAGTTGGTTATGCCGACCAGACTCGGCTGAGTTTAGTCAGCTTGACTTTAGTTGCTCTTGCGATTTTGAGTTGGCCGGAAAGACAGGCGGTTTCCGGCGAGAACCGCAGACCAAAGATTGCGAATCGATTCCCTATCCGGCTACTTCAGAGTGGTTTGCTGCGCGGCTGCCTGCCGACCTTTTGCTTATATGGCCGATTTACGGTTTTGAAAAGTGCCGGAGTCTGCGATACCCTTTCGATCAGAGTGTAGGCGAAGAGACAGAAATCTACTTCGAGATTCAGCTTCAGATTGCCGAAAATTACTTACACAGAGTTTCTGAGATTATTGATCCGCTTAGCAATGTCGATTGCAAGTGTGGAGCATCTCTGGAATTCTATGCTGATGGCGGTCCATTTTTCAATGGGAGAATCCACAAGAATTGTCCGGAGTGCGGGACACTCTTTGATCCCGGTGATGTGTTTGCAGTCTGTCGTGACGTGTGGACAGGTATTGAAACTGAGGTGGCCGGCGGTGCTACCTCCTGTTTTGCTTTAGCGATCGATTGTGGTAAAGCTATACCGAATATTGATTCCGAGACAGCGATTCGTATTCACCCAGACTTGAAGAAGCTGGTGGAAGAGACGCTGGGAGTGATGTTTTACGAACTCGGAGATATTTATTGAGGAAGCGGGACAATTATCACTGAATCGGAACGTGTATGGGAAATTCCATCAGTCCTATATAGTCAATGCGCTGTGCTTTGTCTCGTGCAGAATCCCCTGGAATCAGAGTTATGCCTTCCTTTGATATGGAAACCTTTCTAACAAGACTCGGAGCATCTTTAGATCTTATTAGGAGCAGAACTAGTTTTCGTCCGCTTTGATTTGTCTTTACGTCATGCCAAGACACATAGAGTTTTGAGTCTTCCTCGATAGTGTAAGAAACTGCAACCTCCAGACTTCCCTTTTTCTTTCGCATTTGGACTATCTCTAAGTCGCTTCCATGTTTGAGCATGAGGTCTTTCACCTGGCCCACTAAGGAGGCATCTAAAGAATCCTCAACGGCCAGAAAGTGCAGTGCGTTTGAGATTAGATGCACCATAAACTCAGTGCGTTCCGGCTCGTCCAAGAGAGTCCACCTGTCTGGTGAGACTCCTACTTTAAGGTTGCACGCCATAGCCCTCGGACCTTTTCTATTTGCAAAACCTTCCAGGAATGCAGCTTCGCCGTGTGTGAGCTCGGGGATCAAGTATAAATAGACATGATCATATTGCGGTGTTTGAAAGCCAAGCTCTCTCAGTTTTCTAGCAAATCTAAAAGCTAAGCACTGAAACTCCTTAGAATCAGGTGGACCATTTTTCCACACTGCCATTTTTTGCTCCGGGGCCGCCTTTATGTATAAACGAATGTCAGTTATTGTTTTCCAGCGCATTTGATTACTATTGCTCGGCAGACTAATTTGCCGTCATCTTAAGGCGGCACATGCTTTTGAGTCAAATCTGTGATTCCGCTGAGGGGACGGTCTTCGGTCAGCTACGGTGGCAACCCGCAGTTCTCAATATGCAGGAAAGCCAGTTAATGCAATGCCAATCGCGAAATGGCTTACAGCTTGGGAAGCCTTGCTACAATTTATGGTGACCATTGGGAGTGCACCTGAGCTATGGACTACACAAAAACTTCGGACTTCAGGACCCTTAGTAAATTTGACAGTGGACTTGGTGCTAACTTTCAACAGTTAGTCAATCTTGGTTGCCGAAACTTTCGCTTGATTGCGCTGGCCGGAAGTGAGCATTCGCGCCCACAGAGTGCTTCGACTGGAGGCGCGGTGCGAATTCAGTTCGACTCGCCTGCTCAAAAATTGACATTTGTGGAGCAGTGTTTGAAGGGGCTAAATGGCTCTGGACAAGGCGATCAAATCGAAAACCGTTTTAATACGGATTGGAAGTGGCTTGACCGCAATAGACCGCAATTGGCGGCTATGCTGCGTAGGCCAACTCTTAAGTTGGATTGCCATCTCGCCAGCGCTTGTAGTGCAGAGTGGATCTTGAATTTTGAGAAAGCAATCGGTAGTGCTCACAGTTTCATAGTTGTTTCCGAGAGTCGCTTAGATAGAGCATCGGCAGCTAAGGCTGGTGCTATGCTGGAGATCCTGGTGTTTCCTGGGTATAAGCCGGATTTGATGACGATTACTGCCTTAGCCGGCCTTTCAGCAGATCAACGCGACGATTCCGTACCCCTGGACAGGCAGCGTGGGATTTGTCGTGAGTTGGAAGGTCTTGGTGTGAGCCTTATAGGTGCCAACTCGGATACTTTGTTTTTCTTGTTTCCGAGTAAAGTGGGCAAACAGGAGGAGAAGCGCATTTCTTGCTTGCTTGGTGAGCTGTCGGATGAGCTTGCTACAGACTACTTTCGCGAATGGGGCGTCAAGAGCATAATTGACACTACCCGCTTTCTATCGGTTTCGAGGCTACATTAGTTAGAATGACTTCTGTCATGGCCAGTTTCGCACGAGCTGCTATAGTCGCCGGAGTAAGAATATACAGTTTGGAAACCTTGTGAGGCTTAGAACGGATGCCTATTAATGTAGCGCAAGACAGGTGGTACAGACCTCTTTACCAAGCAGTCTATGACGGGTTGGTTTCTCGGGGGCTGAAACACATTGATATTCCAGGACCTTCAATTGCTGTTCGTGGTCCTGGTAATGCGTCAGATGTTCCGCTTGAGTCATTCTACTTGAGCCTGAATGGAGATCTGGTGCTATTGTTGCAGGTTAGAGGGGTCATAAAAACTGGAAGCTTGCTTTTTAGTATCGGTAATTTTCTTGGGCATTTGGGTCTCACCAGGATCCTGAGAGAGTACTCTCGTGCCGGCGATGTCTTTCCTGTCGCTCCTATCCTAAGGAACCCTCTTAACTGGCCGCAGTTTCAGGAGGAAAGGATTCTCTGCGGAGGTAACTCTCGGATATCAAAGAACACTGGTGCTGAAGAGCTTGCGCATTTAGGAAGTTTGTGGGTTGAGGCGATATGCAACAGGTTGGTGCCGCGCCTAATACTTCTGACGGAGCAAGACTTGTTTGAGCGAGTTCTTGCCGAAAGACAGATGTCTGCACGCAAGGTCGCTTGCTACCTCTATCTCGGTGAGTTTGCTCTTGCAAGAGAGGGCGCACTACTATTGTACGAGAAGTATGATAAATACAAACTGAGTCATCCCGTAGCTTCCGCCGATAGAGACCAGTTCATGAGTGTTTGTGACGAAGAGTTCTTGAATCGGGTTCTCGAGTCGTGTGATGCCAGTAGGCTAATTCTGAGGGCGGTAGCGCCCTGAGCTATACGCCGGCGGATCCTCAATTTGTTCGATTAGTCAGGTCTCCATGCGGATTGAAAAGAAGGGTGGTGCTCCTGCGTCCGTTGTAGATTTCTAAGGCAGGCGGACCGGATGGTTTCCAGCTAGCGCTTTCCATACGAATGTATCTGCCGATTCTTCGAATTATCTTGAAGGGGGCAAGCACTCCTTCCATCCTGGAGAAAACAACGATGTTAGGATCTAACTCCGTTTCTTCCAAGAATACCAAGATGGTTCGTTTGCCAAAGTCCCTGAATGTGACCAAAGTCTTGTTGCTGTAAAAAGAAGAGTGGGTAGCTGCCGACTGAATTATCCAAAGTGCCGAGGCAAGAGATGGAATTATTCCAAGCAATCCGGCTATACAAAGTTTATGAAGCGCTGGTTTCTCTTTTAGAAGGGTTGCGATGACATTGATTTGAATGAAAACGCTGCCAGCAATCAGCAGTTGATTCAGGCACATATTTTCGAACAGGAAGTCCTCGCTCGTGACATTCCCTTGCAATATGGCGCAGGCGACCAACAAAGCGAGCTGTGTCAGTAAAGCCGAGCGGCGAATGGTCGTTGTATTAGAAACCTGTTCGTTGTTCACTTGTCAATTTCCAG
>JACRFZ010000123.1 GCA_016212515.1 Candidatus Melainabacteria bacterium | reverse complement strand
GGATTCGTCTTCGACCGTAGCGTAAACCCACCTGCCCTTCTGGGGCAAGGCTTTCTGGTATCCAAGAGCAGATTCGTCTGTTGTTCCGGCAAGGTCTTCCACTACACGGAAGCACCCTGGGCACTGGAACTACACTTCGTCCATCCGGATATCAGAATGGGCGTCAAGTCGGTCAATATACACCCCGACTTTGATAAACCACTGGCTCGCAACGACTATCTTTCTCAAACCGGCCGACCGGGCGAAACACTGCCGATTTTGCCCAACGACATGGCCATGCTCATCGTCGACCCCGAACCGGTAGAACTCATGCCTGAACGGGTGGGTGAAATCGTCCGTGCCATGTCTTTGCCTTTCAACAACCGGGGCGTAGAAATGTCAGGTCCGGTGAAAGGGCACGAGTACTTGCAGGTACTCAATAACTTACTGGCCCAGGGTAAGCAAGGGCTGATGACCCTCTTCGATATCCACAATATTCCAATCGCCCGCATGCAGATTGGTCAAAACAGCATTCCGCTAGTCTATTCCTCACAATTTTCCATGCCCCCGGCCTATGCCTTCTTCGAGCTGGCTATCAGGCAGCCGGCAGCAGGTTTTGCCTTTGAACCACAGGGCGATTTCCCCTGGCCCGATATGACACCGGTCAACGCTCCCGCCGATCGCTTCATCTGGGAAGCCATGCGCCGAGCCAATGAACTGGAGCAGCTTTACTCTCAGCTTGGCGGACATATGGGCCGCTACCAGCGCGTCGTCCAGACTTATGATCCCTCCTCTTCTTCGGAAGAAATTCGCTGGATGGTGCAGAATCTCTGGGATGCCCTCGACGGCTATTTGACCCTTGATAAATTGTCCCAACGTTCCGGCGCCGACTCCTACACATGCATGGTGGCGGTGCGTGAACTGGTCAACCGCGGTGTCGCCTCACAAATCAACCGCCATTCGCCTTTCCACGGAAACGGCACGGTCGGCCCGCCCCTTATTTCCCATACCGACTTTGAAGTACACAACTGGGACAACCTGCAGGCCTTTTACCTTGATCCACTCTCAGGCAAACCATGCTGGGTACAGGGCAACTACTTCGGCTCAGCCTCGGCTGTGCAACCAAAAAACATGTTGCATACCATACCGGTGCCGCCTGAAGTTTCAGGTGCCCTTATATGCAAAGACTACAAACTGATAGGTCTCCACAACGGTCCCCAGGCCTTGAGAGGCGGCGTCACGGCACCACCCATGAAGTGTTCGCAGTTCATGTGGATGGGAGCGCTCCTGGATGTGAGCAGCAAGCGCGGCAAACTGGGCTCCGATTCCGAGGAAGGTTCGGTTTCATCGCTCAAGAGTCGACTGGACACGGAAGCACAAGAAGCGGTGGCAGAAGAAGACCGCATCGTCTGTCCCGTGTGCTTCTCACCCAATCATGCCTATGGTCCCTGCGGCAACTGCGGTCATCTTCTGGAAGCACCGCCGGAAGAACCGGAAGCCAAAACCGTCAAGGACAAAGCCGGCAAAGCCGTTAAGAAGCTGCAAAAGAAAGCCGGTCTCACCAACAAGCAGGCCGCCATCGCCGCTGCTATTCTCTTACCGCTCACCCTCATCACCGTAATGAGTATGTTCAAACCGGCAGCGCCGCCACCGCCTTCGGACAACGTGCAGTTACCCGGTCAGTACAAGACCCACGACAATAATGAAGCAGCCAAAAAACTGGCAGTGGAAGAAGCCGGCTTCAAGCTACAGCCGGTGGGAGATTACTGGTACGAAGACACGACCGAAATCACCAAACCCAATCCCTCCTTCGGCGTCTATTCCGAGCGCACCAACCAGAAAATCATTTTCGTGGTGCAAAACGACATGTCCGCTTATGCCAACCTCAAGGCCTTCGAGAAAAAGCCTCCCTTCGTAGACGACTTCTACTTCCACGAAGGCGCCCCCAGCGAAACTGGCAAGCAGGTTCTGGGTGAGGACACACTCAACTGGATGATCTTGAACGGTAACGACGGCAAGGGTAACGCCATGAAGATTCTCCTGGCTGCTTTTCCAGGTTTGAAGGAAGGCACCAGCATTCTGGTCACCGGCCAACCTCTCTCCAAGGAAGGTCGTGGCGTGTCTTACGACCCCACCATTGCTATCAATGTCATCGATCAGATGGCCGAGGAACGCACCCAGAGAGCAAACCAGTCCAAGCGCGACGGCAAACTGCCGGAGCCTACGGATGAAGAAGATACCGCCGATGAACAGCAAGATCTGGCCAGCGACGAAGACATCACCAAGTTCCTCACCTCGGCCAAGACCACTATTCAGGCAAATCTCACTCTGCCCGAATGGGCCCAGGAAGAAATGACCAAGGATAAGTCGGAACGGCGTAAAATCAGAACCAAATTGAAGGTCGGCATCGATCAAGAAGGGAATGTGAAGTCCCTCGAGAAGTTAGATCAAGAAAGTGATGAAGACCAGGAGAAGTTGAGCAGCGCACTCCAGACCGCCGTCACAAAATCGGCTCCTTTCAAATTGATGCCCAAGATCAAAGAACCGCAATTGAAATTCCTCGTCAAACTGAACGGCAACAAGATCAAAGTAGAAAGAGCCACAACTTCCACAACCCTCTAAGAATTGCTCAGTACTGGGCAATACGAGCGCCAGGGAAATAGTGGCTGACAATCTGCTTGTAGTTCATGCCGGCAAGGGACAGTCCCTGGGCGCCCTGCTGCTGAAAGCCCACACCATGACCAAAGCCCAGACCTGAAACGTCGAGACAGGCAAGTAAGCCCAGTTTGTCGTACTTTTGTTGAAAGAAAATACGAGCGCTATTCAGGCGTTTGATGCCGGCATCCGGATTTTCAAAAACTTTGCGAATCAAGAGTTCCTTCTGCACCCGCCACAGACCTAGATTTGTCTCAATAGCCAGTTCGATAGCCAGGCCGGAAACACCCCGCTTCAAGACCTGAAAGCGCTTGATGTGTCCGAAACGCCCCCGTCCGCCCCCGGCAGGCGGTATTACATATGGTGCAGACTCTTTGTCGGCCAGGAGCTTCTCGATATTGTGGTGCATATGTGCTTCCAGAGAATCAGCGGTGAGGCGATGATGGAAGTGAAATTTAGGGCTCCAGTTATCGGCACACAACTTAGTACCCAAGCCGCTATTTGAATAGAGATAGGCGAGAAATTGTTCACTGCCGACAGGAGCCTTGAGTCCCGGATAAGTTCCTTCCGGGACACCCTTCAAGTAAGGTAGCGGCGGCGGTGGAAAGGCTCCCGTCAGCGGATCCGAGAAGCAGTTTTCGTAGTTTTCGGTATGGCCGCCGGCGTTGCTGCTGAAAAGGGCCAGAATCGGCTTCTCCTCATAGACAAGCACCTGACCGGCAGTGCTTTCAATGGCGGCTTTGATGCGAGGATCAAGGCTTGTTCCGTGACCGGCAAAGTACTGGCAACAAAGATATGAATCGCAGACATTGACCAGATCCTGATCGTGAGGCAGGCGCGGTCTCAAGGCATAAGTTCGGGCACAAAGGGCTTGTCCCTTGAGGGCCTCGGCGTGATAACTGGCCGGCATTTCCGCCGCCAGTACCCCCTGCATGTAACTATCCAGTGGAAGTTCAAGGGAAAGACGCAAACTCCTGGAAGCACTATGTACTCGCAGATTGCCCTCATAAACAGGCTGAGCGATACCGGCACGCCGAAGAGAGGAGATCTGAAAACGGCCGCTGTCGCTCTTGAAGACAACCGGTGCCGAAGCCTGATAGCGCTTACCAGCCGCCACAAGCACTAGACCAGGCAAAACCTTAACGGACTGGGCGGCAAATAGGAGAGAATCTCCTTGAAAAGCCCGTAGGTTACCCCTGGTCGGGGCAATTTGCAAAGCACCAGTGTGATTTAAACCGGTCAGCTCATTATTGGTCAGACCTACCCAGATCAACATGGTAGATGGCAATACTGTTGACTTGGCATAGTATTAAAATTCGGAGCAGGAGGGACTCGAACCCCCAACCCCTTTCAGGGCAGCCGCTTTCAAGGCGGTGTCTTCATCCAGCCAGGTCTGCTCCACAAACCCCCGGTTCTGCAATTATTTATAACCGACTCTTGCTATTCTAACCCAAGAAAGATGCCAAAGAGTTACCAAGATGTCACAGAAAAAAGCAAGCTCCTCCAGACTGGACCAGATTCTAATTGAAAGAGGACTGTTTACATCAAGAGAAGTAGCCCGCACCGCCATCATGGATGGTGGCATTCTCGTGAATGGTGAAAAAGTGACCAAACCAGGCGCAGCCATAAAGGACAGCGCCATAATCGAAGTGCTGGAAAAGTTTCAGAAACCGCCCTATGTAAGCCGTGGCGGTCTGAAGCTGGCGAAAGCCCTGAATTGGTTTCAAGTCGATGTGAGTGGTTTGATTGCCATCGACGTGGGTGCCTCCACCGGCGGCTTCACCGACTGCCTGCTGAAACATGGGGCGTCCTTTGTCTACGCCGTTGATGTGGGCTATGGTCAAATAGACTGGAGCCTCAGAACCGACGAGCGGGTGAAGGTGGTGGAGCGCTGTAACATTCGTTATCTAAAGCCCGAGAGTCTCAACCTAAAAGCCACAGGCGAACCGACACTGGCGGTCATGGACGTTTCCTTCATATCCGTCACCAAAACCATTCCCAACACTCTCAGTCTCATGCAAGCAGGTGAGGGGCAACTGATTATTTTGATCAAGCCTCAGTTTGAAGCCGGAAGAGGCAAAGTGGCTAAAGGCGGCGTCGTCAGAGACAAACAAACGCACATCGAACTGCTGCAGTCTTGCCTGAGCCAGTTGCGAGCGCTCAACTTGAATGTGGCCGGGCTCACATATTCTCCAATCAAGGGACCATCTGGCAATATAGAGTATTTGCTGCATTTGCTAAAAGGTGCGGAAAGCACAAGTGCCGATATCGACATACCGGCACTTGTGGAAGAAGCATTTCTGGCTTTGAACTGAGGATAAGGACTATTTTGCCGCTTTCTCTTTCTTCGCTTTAGCGCTGCTCTTACTCTTATCTTGTTCCTTAACCTGTCTTGCCGTAGCGGAGATTTTCACAAATACCGTATCGGCTAGTTTCTGGAACACTATCTCCGGGCGTTTGATATCGTGATCTTTAAAAGCCACAGGCAATTCCGCCCTGATTTGAATCATGCCGCAGTCAGGGAATTTGACGCCGGGCTGACTGCAAGGCGCCAGGTAAGTGACGTCCACTGGAACGGTCTTCACTACACTCTTGCCGTGAATACTGAAGGTGCCCACCGCCTGCACGGTGATCTTTTTACCGGCTTTCAACTGGGTCTGGGGAGCACTGACACTCTTGACTGTGAAATTGGCTTTAGGATACTTCTTGGTCTCAAGAAAATTGTCCCGCATATGTTCGTTGCGCAGAGGAATGCCCGTATCTATAGAAGCCAGATCTACGTCAAAGGAAGCACTGAAGGGTTGTTTGGAAAAATCGAGGGAATCATCAATGCTTATTTTGCCGGTCACCTTGTTGGTATTACCGACGATAAGTTCCACCGGTGCATCGGATGTAAAACTGACCATGTCCCTCTTCTTGGGATCATCCACAACAAAGTCTATAGTAGCCGCCCTTGCCGCGCCGCCTATGGCACTCAAGAGAAGACCCGCAACTACAGCCGTTTTCAAAGTACCCACCATGTATAACCTCCCGCAAGACAAACCCAATCTAAACATCGCCCTCTAACTATCACCAATGATAAGTTCTGCTTCTTTCAGTTCGTTAATCAAATTGAGAAACTCCTGTACAGTCTCCTCCGCGCTGTCGGAACACCGATTCACGGCATATTTGATCAATTCGCCGTAGTTGGTTTCAGGGTTCTCTTGCAGTTTGGTAAGAACATCAAAACTCAATTCGCCGAGTTCCAGGAAACGACATTCATGGTTTTGCATGTCTCGATAGATAGCCATGAAGGTCTCGTCCTTTTTGACTCGGCGGGGCAGTTTTTCACCGTCCAGAAGGCTTTTGGAAATAGACATGACCGGATAGTCATAACGGCGCAAATAGACCACATCGGCCAGAACCGGCCTGGCCGAGGCAAAAGCCAGGGCATCATCCAGATCTGGCACGGAAACTTGCGTGTTTCTTGCTTGCACGGCCGCTTCCATAACCTCCAGCTCAACCCATTCAAAGTCGGCAAGCTCAACAATAAATGGATGGCGCTCCAGAAGTTTAGGCTCGTGTTCCTGCAGATACTGACTGAAGCGCCGTGCCGACTTGTTTAAGTTATAGTGGTCGGCCGGCATGCACTCATAATAGGAAAGCACCAGATCCTTAAACTTCTTGCCTAGAAGGGCCTCGATGCAAGGATAAATCGATCGCATCAGATCAAGGCGACCTATTTCAATAAGGGAAGCGTAAAGTCTGATCCCCCGTTCATCCAGATCGCCTGCGGCGGCTGCCGACGAGAGAGCAGCCTCTCGGGGCTCGCGCCTGGTCCAGAGCTGAAGATAAGTATCCTGGATGGACTTTAGATCAGGCACTCTTGCCTCGCAGGGCCAGGGGGTTGGACGCCCCGGCAATACTTCTAATTTGCTCCAGCTCGGCAATGATTTCCGAGAAATCAGGATAATTTTGATCTCGCTCAAGCATTATGGCTTTCACCGAAGTGCGGCGCAGCACATATTCAAGAAGCTCAAACACCGGCTCGATAACCGGTGCTCCATGGGTGTCGATGATCATCTCGGGACCATGGGAGTGACCGGCAATGTGAATCTGCACAGTGCGCTCCAGGGGCAGCTTGTCCAAATAACGATAGGGATCGAAGTTGTGATTGATGGCATTGACATAGACATTATTAACATCAAGCAAAAGTCCGATGTCGGCTCGCTCTAAGACCTCAGAGAGGAAGTCGGCTTCCTCCAGATCGGAACCGGGCATCTGCATGTAGTAAGAGATGTTTTCCAAAAGCATGGGCCGACCCACATAGGCCTGGGCCTGCCTGGCTCGCTTGGCCATATGCCTGGCCCCTTCCATATTGAGCGGCACCGGCAGAAGATCATGCATATAAGTACCGCCATGGGAAGTGAAACAGAAATGGTCACTCCACCAGGGGGCATCGACATAATTCAAAAGTTCTTTTAGATCCCTCAGGTAATCTTCGCTGAGAGCATCAGTGCTACCGATGGAAAGATTGACGCCATGGGTAACAATAGGGAAATCTCTGCGGGCCGCTTCCAGTCTGGCCCGGGCCCGACCACCAAGTCCCATATAGTTTTCCGGGACTATTTCCAACCAGTCGATACTGGCGGTCGAAGCCAGTGTCTGCTCTGCCAATTCCCGCCTGAGACCAAGGCCAATGCCCAGCTCAGGCAGCTCTCTTTTGATGGAGAGAAAATCGCTCACAAACTCCTCCCGACCGCCGTATCTCCGACTGCTTACTTGGCTTCTTCTTTGGACTTGCAGGCGCTTTCTTTGCCTTTGCAAGATCCTTCTTTGCCTTTCTCTTTGGACTTGCAGGCGCTTTCTTTGCCCTTGCAGGAGCCTTCTTTGCCCTTGCAAGAACCTTCTTTGCCTTTTTCTTTGCCTTTGCAGGAGCCTTCTTTACCTTTGCAAGAGGCTTCTTTGCCTTTCTTGCATTCTTTTTTGCACTCTTTGGCGGCTTTCTTTTCGGTTTTCACTTCGCTCTTGCCTTCGGCATCAGAGCCTTCAGCGCGGGCCATACCATTAAAAGAAAGACCAAGAACGGCTATAAGAGCTGCTGCTAGTTGAGTCTTCTGCATTTCGACCTCCGGAAACGGTAACAAATCATATTCACTAACATATACGCCGATAACCTCAAATATGAATGAAGTGGATCAGGCGCTATGGCCATCATGCTAGGCCAGGTTGATTAAAAAAAACCAAATTGCTGGTTACGGCTGTGTTAAATCTGAAGGCATGCAGCCTGTGCGCCCGTGCGCCGAAAAATAACTTAACAAAACCAGCCGGCTCGGCCTTACTTAGCCTTGTGTTTCTCTTCGGCGGCCTTGGCTCCCTTCTTATCGGTACCACAGCTACCTTCACCACAAGAGGAATCAGCGCCCTGCTTGGCAGCCTTCTTCACTTCCTTCACTTTGGCTACTGCTTTGGCTTTCACCTTTGCTTTTGCCTTGGCCGCTGCCGCACCTTTTTTATCGGTACCACAGCTTCCTTCACCGCAAGAAGAGTCGGCACCCTGTTTGCCTTCCTTCTTGGTTTCTTTGGCGGTCATTTTGTCCTTGCTCTTCTCTTCGGTTTTGCCGCTTCCGGCGTCACCGGCAAAAGCCGGCGCCAGACCAAAGGACAGACTGAGAGCAGTAACAAGGGCAGCAGCCTCGATCTTTGCAATTCTCTTCATAGAAATATCTCCAATTTGGAACGAACTATATTATTGCTCAGCTAAAATCTGTAAGCTTATAACCCAGAGGCGTGATGGAACCAGGTAGATGACTCAGACGACAGTTGCCAACTATTTTCAGCAAACTCTCAGGGAGTGGGTTGTCAACGGCAAGTTTCCAGAAACGACTGTAGAAGCCTGTTCTCCGTCGCTGGCAACCAAACTAGGATACTCGGCAGAGACCTTCACCTTCGATAACTATATTCATTCCAGCCAGACCCCCGAGTGGAGTTTGAGACCTCTGGATTTTGGACCGGACCTGGGCGGCACTCTTTATATATATTTGCCGACTACCTGGGCTGATCTGAACAAACTTGATAATGCCACGCAAGTTCTAAGCGGCGGTCTACCAAGACAAACTTTATATCTTATGGACAAGCCTGAGTGGTCCGGCACCCTGGAGGCTTTTTTCAATCAGGGTCAGGTCGGTGCCTTCGTCTACTATTTGATTCAGCCGCCGGATTTCCACCAGTGGATCTGCCTTATGGAAGAAGGCAATCGGGTCTGGTTGTTCGCCTTCTATTCCGCCCCCGGTAAGTTGCTTATCACCAAAGCTGATGCCAGCGATAAAGCCTCACTGGAATTACAACTAACTTCCCTGATCAATTCCAACCCCTGGTACGGCTTCGTCAGTACAGCCTCCACTACATCCGCCGGTACGGTGTAACAGGCAGGCATAATGCCCGTACTTTATCTGCACGGCTTCGCCTCCGGACCTTCTTCCAGAAAGGCTAGATTTTTTCGCGAGCAATTCAGTAACTGCCAAGTACCTTGCGTCGTACCGGATTTGAACCATCCCTCTTTCTTTAACATGACCCTAACTAGCCAACTGGCTCTGGTCAGAAAAGAAGCAGATGCACTGAGGGAAAAATTCGATGAAAAGCTCATTTTGATTGGTTCCAGCATGGGCGGACTATTGGCCGCCATGCTCTCGGATGAAATAGACTTCGTTGAAAAAATGTACTTGCTTGCCCCCGGATTTGGTATCACCTCAAGATGGCAAAATCTGATCGGTGAAGAGGGTCTGATGGAATGGCAAAAGCTCAATCAACGATTTTTCTTCCATTATGCAACCGGCAAAGAAGAGCCGCTTAGCTGGCATTTCGCCGAAGATCTCTCTAGTTCAAAAATGGCCTCGACCAGACCGGAAGAAATTCGGATAGCGGTTTCAACACACATATTTCACGGACTGCACGACGCCACAGTGCCTTTTGACAACAGCAAATTGTTGGCCGAATCTAATGGCAGCACAGTCACACTAACTGCCCTCGATGATGGCCACGAGCTAGCCGAAAGCCTTCCGCAAATTTGGCAAGCGATCTCCACAGAGTTGCACCTCAACTGAAGCGAGCCCGGCATTAAAGATTGAAATCCCCGCAGCATATACTGCGGGGATTTCGACTGTTTCCTGAATTCAGGCTTCTAGTTTTTGAAACTAGGAAGCGCTGCCTTCGCTAGCCGGAGCTGATTCGGAAGCAGCCGGCTTGCTGCGCTTAGTGCGCTTGGCGGCGGGCTTCTTCTTGGTGCCTACTGCTTTTTTGGCGGCGGCTTTTTTAGGAGCAGCTTTTTTAGCAGTGGTTTTCTTGGCGCCTGCTTTTTTGGCAGTGGCTTTCTTAGGAGCAGCTTTTTTGGCAGCAGCTTTTTTAGGAGCAGCTTTCTTAGCTACAGCTTTCTTGGCGGCAGCTTTTTTAGGAGCAGCTTTCTTGGGAGCGGCTTTCTTAGCGGTGCCTTTTTTGGCTACAGCTTTTTTGGCGGTAGTCTTTTTGGCAGCAGCTTTCTTGGGGGCAGCTTTCTTAGCTACAGCCTTCTTAGCAGTCGCTTTTTTGGCGGCAGGCTTTTTAGCAGCAGCTTTACGGGTTGTTTTTTTGGCGGCTTTCTTGGGTTTGGCCGCGGTTGCTGTTGTTTCTTCAGCGGCGACAGCAGGATTAGTTCTCTTGCTGACGGCTTTCTTCTTCTTGGTTGGCTTGGTTGCCATGTATCGTTCCTCCCTTGTATTAAAACACAGCGGCGGCAGCCATGAACCAATCTAAGGGTTTCATCGCTCATAACATATAAAGGATTATGGGGGTTCTCTTATGCAGAGAAACAGTACTTGATCGAGGATCTTCTATAAGGAGCTCTATTCATATCTATATATAAGTAGAGATTGCTATTTTGGAAATCTCAGATCAACCACTTTCCACCAGGTGCAACGAATGGACTTATCGATTCGTTGTTCCTTTGTATCTTCTTCCACCACCGTTTTTTTGAAAGAGCCTTCACTGTTTTTCTGGTGACGCTCTTTTTTCTGTCACACCACACGCAGCATAGAGTACATTCGAATTCAATAAATTGCAATAGAAATTAGTCAATTACATTTCGATGGGTGCCCCAGGACTCCCACCAGAAATTGCATTCACCACTTACAGTGCCTGTTGAAACACGGCTTACCATGCGGTTTTTGCGCGATTACACCACTTTAGAAATTGGTCTCCCCAAGTGTTCGAAGCGGCAAAAAATATTTTTCAAAATGCTACGAGATTTTTCCAATCGGTGTTCATGAAAGCAAAATTTCCGAACTCTCGAAGAAGAAACTGCACATGTAAGGGTCGGATGGAAATCTCTTTCAAACCATAAAACAGAACCGGTAATTCACTACAAACACTGATTGCAACTTGCTTCTACGCAATCAGCACTCAATTATTCGCAGGTCCCTCAAAGTCTCGTGCTGCCAACAAATCCAAAAGCCGATCTAAATCCCTCATTCTGAATTTCCTTCAAATCTCCGAAATCAATTACGTCATGGTCTATAAGTCTTTCGTATTCACCAGGCAAGGTGCAGGGGGCCGGATTACGACCTGGGTTATCGGTACATACAGCCACAGCCACTCCCGCATCACGACAGCGGGCAAAGACTGTACGCAAATCCGAAAAATCTTTCAGCACACCCGTTTGCCTGTAGCTTGTCGGACAAACCTCGAGGGTGATCTGACGTTTGGCCAATTCCTTCAAATACTCCGGTTTGGCTAGCGGGATATGGATGCCGTGACCGATTCTATCGAGGGTGGCGAAGTAGCGAGGGTCCACATTGTCGACGCTGGTCTCACCCAGGTGGCAGGTGGTCTTCAGACCGCTGGCCCGGGCCCTGGCCATCAGTTTGATCCATTCTTCCGTCTTCTCGGTATTGATCTCCGGCCCGGCCAGATCCACACCGACCACCGGACCGAGATTGTCCTGCGCCACTTTGAGAATTGCCTCATTTATGTTCTTGGGCAGGCGTCTGTCAAAACAGAGAATCTGCTTCACCGTGATCGGATACTCGGCCGGTCTCAAGTTGGCGGTGATTACTTCGACAATCAGATTCATTTGCCCGAGGCGTTTGGGCGTGGGTAGATCATGGTCGGTTCGAAAATATGGATTGTAACGAAGTTCAAGGTACTGCAAATTCTCGAAGGTATAAGCACCTCTGCAAAGACGCAAGCAAAAATAGGGAAGATGCTCCAGGCTCTGCAATTCCTCCACCAGGGAGTGAATTTTCACGAACTCTTCCAGGGTTCGACAAGGTCTGGTGAACCAATTGTAAAAGCCGTCGTAATCCGGGAAATAACTGAGCACCTTATGATCCTGGCGCTGCAAAAACTTGTAGATGATCCTGGGGTGCAGGGCTCCACCTAAGTGTCTGTGAAGATCCGCATAAAGAGTCATTTTAGCCGCCTTTCTTTGTTACTTTCTCGACCGCAGGGGTCTTAGTGCAGTTTGCCCCAGAACAACTATAACTTGCAAAATTGTTCCCGCCCCGGCCGGATTGAAAACGCTCACTATATATACTGTCGGGTTAGAAGAGGGTCTTCTTTGGGCTTAATAGTCTCACCAGTGGAGGATGGAAAATGAGAAGCACGTTAGCAGCAAAACCAAAAGCGGCTTTCGCACGACTCTGCCTGATTTTACTGGCGACCATGCCGGCCCTGGTCGCTCCCGAGGCCCTGGCCCAGGGACGAGGAAGAGACCCGGTGGTCTTACTGAATACCACCAAGGGACCAATCGCCATTCGTGTTTTCGCAGGCATGGTTCCACGCACAGCTTCCAATTTCCTCGACCTGGTTAACCGTGGTTACTACGACGGCAAGATTTTTCACCGCGTGGAAAACTGGGTAGTGCAAGGCGGTTGCCCCTACGGCAACGGGCGCGGCAACTTTGTCGACCCGGATACGGGAGAGACCCGTTTCATTCCCCTGGAGATCAATCGTAATCTTGGTCACGGACAGGCCGGCATGGTGGCCATGGCCCGGTCGGCCGATCCCAATTCAGCCAGTTGCCAGTTTTACATTCTCAAGCAACCTATGCCGCGCCTAAATGGTCAATATGCGGTGTTTGGCATGGTCGTGGGCGGGCTGCAAAACATCTACCGGATAGGCATAGGCGATCGCATTCTTTCAGCCCGCCTGGACGCTCCCGCAGAAAGACAGAACGAAAGCAGCAGTGATTCGGAACCGAGCCGGACCGAAAGAGAAGCGACTAACGATAGTGCCTCCCATTCCAGTGGTCAGGGCAAAACCGGCGGTGCCAGCGGCGGCTCGGAAAGCGGCTTCTGAATTCAATTAGCTCAAGCAAACGTGCCCTGGAGAAGGTAAGAAGGATCGCCGCCATGCTTGGTCAGGCGTCCATTTTTCATCAAACCCACGTTTTCCAGCCAGGCTTCAAATTCAGGCGCCGGTCTCAAATTGAACACTTCCCTCAGGGAAGCGATGTCGTGAAAGCTGGTTGACTGATAAGAAAGCATCACATCATCACCCATGGGTACACCCATGAAGTAATTGACGCCGGCAGCAGCAAGCAAGAGCGTCAGGTTCTCCAGATCGTTTTGATCTGAATCCATATGATTGGTGTAGCAGGCATCGACACCCATGGGCAGGCCCAGAAGCTTGCCCATGAAATGATCTTCCAGTCCGGCTCTTATCATCTGCTTGCCGCTGGCCAGATACTCGGGACCGATAAAACCAACCACATCATTTACCAGGAAGGGATTGTAGAGACGGCAGAAGGCATAACATCTGGCCTCCAGCGTCACCTGGTCTGCGTCGTTATGGGTGCGGGAAGATAATTCGGAACCCTGACCGGTTTCGAAATACATGAAGAGTTCGTCTTCCTTGTGCTGTGTCGAACCAAGATCATAGGCTTCCTGGATCAAAGATGCATCTATACCGAAAGCGCGGTTACCGGCCTCGCTGCCGGCAATGCTCTGAAAAATGAGACCGGCCCTGGCGCCCCTTTCGATAGCTTTGATCTGCGTGGTGATATGAGAGAGAACACAGTTTTGTGTCGGCACAGCCAACTTCTCAATCAACGCCGCCGTATCGTCGAGCAACCTGCCGACGGTATCAGCCGTATCAAAAACCGGATTGATGCCGATCACCGCGTCTCCGGCACCATAAGAGAGCCCTTCGAAGATACTGGCTCGAATTCCTTCTATAGAATCGGAGGGATGATTAGGTTGCAGACGGGCGGAAAGACGCCCGGGCAAGCCCAGTGTGGTCTTGGCCTTCACCACCACGGCCGCTTTGCGGGCGGCCAACACCAGATCCATATTGGACATGAGCTTGGTCACAGCAGCGGCCATTTCCCCGTTTAAGGCCGCTCTGATGGAAGCGATATCGGCGCTATCGGTAGCCTCATTCAATAACCACTCTCTTAGCTCGGCAACCGTCCAATTTTTTATACCGAGGAAGACGGCTTCATCAAGGGCAGCATCTACCAACCTGGTCAGTTCGTCTTCAGCCGGCAAAACCGGATTGGCCCGCAGTTCATCCAATGTTAGCGATGAAAGACAGTTCTTGGCGGCCACTCGCTCCAATTCCGATTGTGCGGCAATGCCTGCCAGCCTGTCTCCTGACTTCTCCTCATTGGCCTTAGCCAGAACTTCTTTCACCGAGTGAAAGTGAAATTGCCTGCCGCCAAGCTTGACTGAAAGATTCACGCTATTACCATTTGCTTTCGACTTAGATAAAGAACGACACGATAGTGTAACCTATTGCATCGTTACTGTTGGTTTACTCAGCCCAACTGAGAGCAATTCGGGTCGAACCAAAATGCCGGAAGCCATGAAAGACAGAGAAAAAGACGAGCAGCTCGCCGAACACCTGAGCAAATTTACACCAGCCAGAATCAATGTCGGAAAGGCGGGTAACCGACCACGCACAAGCACCTGGCTTCAATTCCGTGCCGACCATGCCCTGGCGAAAGATGCAGTATCCAGCAATTTCAGTGAAAGTTTTCTGAAAACTTTTGCCGCACAGTATGAGCTACCCGTAATGGAGACGCTGGCTAAATCAAGAGAAGAATTTCTACTCAATCCGCCGCTTGGCAAAAAGACATCAAATGACATTCTTGATGGCATCGTCAAGATTCTGCCGACCGACCGGGACGTACTGATTGTAATCAGCGACGGACTCTCTTCCCTTGCAGTGGAAGAGAATCTTCCCGACCTCTATCCCATGCTGCTCGATGGCTTTGAACAGGCCGGCATAAGCACGAGCAAATCACTGATTGTAAAACAGGGCCGCGTGGCCATCGCCGATCAAGTAGCCCATGCCGTAGGAGCCCGGGTAGCACTCAATTTGATTGGAGAAAGACCTGGTCTGAGCACGGCTTCCAGCTTGTCGGCCTACATCACTTATATGCCCGGGCCTCAAACCATAAGCTCGGACCGCACCGTCATATCCAATATTCACAAAGGCGGAACACCGGCAGTGGAAGCTGGCGCCTTCATTGTCAAAACTATCGAACGCATTTTAGAGAAGAAAGCGTCCGGTGTGAGATTGCAAGCCCTCGGCTAATGCAGAATAAAGACGGAAACTCGCTTTTATCGGTTGGCATCGATGTGGGTACCACCACCACTCACATGGTCTTGACCAGACTGAAGGTGGACAACCAGCAAGTATTCAATCGCCTGCCAAATAGTTCAATAACAAGAAGAGAAATTCTCTTCAAAAGCCCCATCTGTTTCACTCCGCTCAAAGACGGCTGCATTGATGGCGAAGCAGTGGCCAGACTGATTGCGAGCTTTTATCGAGAATCCGGCATCGAACCGCAAGAAGTGGACACCGGCGCCATGATCATTACCGGCGAGTCGGCGCGAGCCGATAACGCAGCCCTGGTCATCAAAGAAATCACCAGGCTGGCCGGAGATTTTGTTGCGGAAGTTGCCGGTCCCAAATTGGAAAGCGCTCTTTCAGCAAGAGGTTCAGGTGCCGTGGCCTATGCCGCCGCCACCGGTAAAACCATCTTGAACGCCGACATCGGCGGCGGTACGACCAATGTGGCCCTTATAAAAGGGGGCGAGATAATTGAAACTACCTGTCTGAATTTGGGCGGAAGACTCTTGCGAGTTGAATATGACGGCACAAATTATTTGCTCACCGGAGAGAACCAGGCCGCCTCCCTGATCAAGAAAAAAGTACTGGCGGATCCTGAGAGCACAAGCCTCACCCTTGAGCAACTGAAGAAGGTGAGCAGCCTGGCGGCCGAACTGATCATGGACTATTTGGCAGGTACTGCCGCACCGGAATACGAGAGTCTTCTACAAGCCCTATCTCTGACGGAACAGCCCAGCTTGCACCGCCGGGAAAGCATTGATGAATACTGGTTTTCCGGCGGTGTGGCCAGTCGCTTCCAGAATAAGGCCGGCGATCAGGCCGGTTCGGCTTGTCCGTTTGGGGATATTGGTGACCTTTTAGCCCAAGCGATCGAGCTAAAGGCACGGCAACTGAACTTGCCTATCAAAGCCAGCCAGGATGCCATCAGTGCCACGGTAATTGGAGCCGGCATGCACAGCTTGCAGGTATCAGGCTGCACAATAAACGCTGAAACTAAAGACCTACCTATTAAGAACATTCGACTCTTCAAAGTCAGAACCAAAGCCCGACCTACTGATGGAAATGCTGATCATCAGTGGCTTGCGGCTCAAATAGAAAAACAAAGATCTCAGCTTGGTCTGATGACGGCAAGCAGCGAGCCCCAAGCTGATCTAGCGGTCTATCTCCAGGATCTGACGCCGGAAAAACTGGGTTTTGAACAACTGAAGCAATTGGCCCTTGCCCTCAGTCATTTCTTCAGCCAGGAGAAAAACAATCGACCTTGCATCGTGGTAACGAGAGAAGACATAGCCATGAGCCTGAGCCAGATTTTAAAACCTATGCTAAGAGATAAGATAATAATTACTGTGGATGGCATCGACGCTGAAGAAGGCGACTTTATGGACTTAGGGAAGTCCGTGGGCAATTATTCCGACCCCAATTGCCAATCACTCACCGTGGTGATAAAGACACTCCTATTTTATAAATGAAGCTTTTGGTGCAAAATAACCATTTCGATATTGAGGAAACACGATAATGAAAGCTAACTTGATTCTTAGTCTCACCGCTATGGCGGTAGTATCCGTGGCCGGTGCGCAATCCGCCAGCGCCGACAATAAAGTAGTTGATGGCGCCAAAGCCGTCGGCAGAGGCATCATGTGGGCCCCCAAGAAAATCTGCACCGGTCTTGGCAAGGGCTGCAAAGCCATTGGCAACGGCATGAAGAAAATGGTCGGCAAGTAAACTAGACGAACTTACAATCAAGCGCCAGAGCATTCTTTAACCTGGCCAGGTATTCACTTCGCGGAATTTCCAGCGAATTGAAGCTGGCCAGGTGTTTATTGTTGTACTGAGTATCCAAAAGAATGAAGCCCCGTTCCTTCATGCGTTCCACCAGATGCACCAGAGCTACTTTAGAAGCATCGGTGCGGCGAAAGAACATAGACTCGCCCATGAAGGCACCACCTATACTGACACCATAAAGCCCGCCCACCAGTTGTCCTTCAAAAAAGGTCTCGACGCTATGGGCGAAGCCATAGGCATGCAACTGACAATAGACCTGCACTATTTCTTCCGTGATCCAGGTGCTATCTCGGTCGGCACAAGCCCACATCACTTCTTCAAAGCAAGTATCCACCCGCACTTCATAAAGTCCCTTACGAATGGTTCTTGCCAGACGGCTGGTGATATGAAAATTGTCCAGATCAAAAATGCAGCGCGGATCGGGAGAATACCAATAAATGGAGCCATCGTCATGCCCCATGGGAAAGATTCCCTGGCAGTAGGCTCTCAGTACCAGTTCGGCCGTGAAAGGCTCGCGCTCTGTCATAGCGAATCACTTCCTTGCATCACCGGCGATACCACTACTGCTTCTTAGTAAGGCTACGAATGTAGGCGATAACCAGATCTAGATTCTTATCCGACAATCTATCTTCGGGAAAAGCGGGCATGCCTTTCTCTTCTGCTCCCTTGCGAATAAAGGCAGCTAAAGAAGCGTCATCCGGGTAGCGCCGCAGGAAAGCCGGGCCTTTCAAAGGCCGGTCACCATTGATGGAATTCTCGCCCCGCGGATGGCAACTCCAACAGGTAGCCTGAATATAAGCCAGTTTAGCCCGATCGACATCACCTTTCTGGCTATCGCCGGCCTGAGACTGCAAGGACGAAACAGTCGGCAATAGAAGCGCCATAGCTGATGCCAGAGCTAATTTCTTGAGGCTGTTAACTCTCTCTATCGGCCTTCCTCCTTCAACCTTCTGCACTGGAGAGATACTCGGGGTAATTGAACTCGTATACCTTAAAGCAAAAGTTGAGGTCGTTTTCCTGCATCACCTCGGAGCATGAGAGCAGTTGGAAAAAACCTCGAAACTCCGGTAAGAAGGTATCACAATCAAACTGTGCCCGAATTTCAGTCAGATAAAGCAAACCACACTTATCGTGGGCCAGGGCCTGTTTATAAACTTCCGCCCCGCCAATGACAAAAACCCGGTCCACTGGACCACCTGAAAGAAATTCCAGGGCTTCATCCAGAGAGGGTGAGCGAAACACTCCCTGGGGCACACTGTAGTTGGGGTTGCGGGTAAGAACCAGGTTGTAGCGCTCTTTCAAAGGGCGAAAATTAGGGGGAATCGATTCCCAGGTCTTGCGACCCATGATCACGGCATTGCGTTTTCCCTCGGTCAAAAGCGGCGTGCTGGAAGTAAGGTCTTTGAAGTACTTCATATCGGTGGATAACCGCCAGGGCAAAGCATTCTGTTTACCGATGCCGCGATTCAAGTCACAGGCCACTACGATATCGAATTTATCCCGCAAATCTTCCTTAAGCCCCTTCAACCCTTTGACAAAGCACTAAATTCCACTTGGTTTCAAACTGCCACGGGAAACTTAATAAAGCCCTGGTGTACGTAATCGTGAAGCTTAATGTCGTCAAACCCAACCGAGAGCACGGGTTTCTTAGCTACTTCCACCCTGGGCAGAGGGCCAGGTTCTCGTTTCAATTGCTGATTAAGACCGTCGAGATGGTCAAGGTAAATATGGGCATCGCCGAAGGTATGGGTAAATATTCCAGGTTCGAGCCCGCATTCCTGAGCGATCATAATATTGAGCAGGGCATAGCTGGCAATGTTGAATGGAACACCCACGGCAATATCGGCCGAGCGCTGATAAAGCTGAATATCCAGGCGCCCATTGCAAACATAAAACTGAAACATCATATGGCAGGGAGGCAGGGCCATTTTATCCAGATCTGACACATTCCAAGCCGTGACAATCAGCCTGCGGCTGTCGGGATTGGTCTTGATTTGCTGGATCACATTGCTTATCTGATCGATATGCCCCTTCTCATAGAGTTTGCCGTCTACTTCCTTATAGACCGGCCAACTGCGCCACTGGTAGCCGTATATGGGACCCAGTTCACCATCTTCCCTGGCCCAGGCATCCCAGATGGCTGTGTGCTGGGTGAGATCATCGTTGATGTTGGTTGAGCCGCGCAAAAACCAGAGCAGTTCCCTCACCACGGCAGAGAAATTTACTTTCTTGGTGGTGATAAGCGGAAAGCCCTGACGAAGATCGTACTTGGTCTGCAGTCCGAACATTGAAATGGTGCCGGTGCCGGTACGATCGCACTTACGCTCACCGTTTTCCAGGATAAGACGCACTAGATCATGATACTGCTTCATCGCCACTCCCTGATGAGGTCAATAGATCTATTCATTATCAACGATCAAGTCAGACTTCAAAGACTAAATCTATTTCCAGGAGCCGGTAAATCGACAAAAACCAGTAGCTAAGAATATATCCTTATTGGTTCCAAGTCGTTCTATCGATACTTACCAAGTACGGTCAACCGCGTTCATCTGGAGGCAGATAGTCATGATCACCGAGTTTCGCAACGAACCCTTCACCGATTTTGCCAATCCGGCAAATCAAGAGGCGATCAAGAACGCCCTTCTGAAAGTGAGAGGAGAATTCGGCAAAAAATATCCTCTTGTCATTAATGGCGAGTATATAGAAACAAACGACTTACTTACCTCTACCAATCCCGCCAAACCGAAGGAAGTTGTCGGCGTCTTTTCCAAAGCCGACAAAGCCCTGGCTGAAAAAGCCATGAGCGCCGCCCTTACCGCCTTCGAGAGTTGGAAGCATGTATCGCCCCTGGAAAGAGCCCGTTACCTGCTAAAAGCAGCCGCCATAATGCGTGCACGCAAGAGTGAACTGACCGCCTGGTTGATTCTCGAAATCGGCAAGAGCCATGCCGAAGCGGACGGAGACGTTGCCGAAGCTATCGACTTTCTGGATTTCTACGGAAGAGAAATGATTCGCCTGGGCGGCCCGCAGCCCGTCACACCTTATGCCGGCGAAGAAAACGAACTCTATTACATCCCCCTGGGCGTCGGTCTGGTAGTACCGCCATGGAACTTTCCCCTGGCTATTCTCGTGGGCATGACATCGGCGGCCATTGTGGCCGGTAACACCGTCCTGCTCAAACCGTCCTCCGAAACCCCGGCCATTGCCTTTCAATTTGTGAAAATCATGGAAGAAGCAGGTTTGCCGCCCGGTGTATTGAACTTCGTGCCGGGACCGGGAGCGAGTGTAGGCGATATGCTTGTAGCCCATCCCAAGACCCGTTTCATTGCCTTTACCGGCTCCAAAGAAGTGGGTCTGCGCATCAACGAAATGGCCGCCAAACCCCAGAGCGGCCAACTCTGGATCAAGCGGGTAGTAGCTGAGATGGGCGGCAAAGATTCCATAGTGGTAGACAAAGACGCCGATCTGGACCTGGCCGCCGACGGTATCACGGCGGCAGCCTTTGGCTTCCAGGGACAAAAGTGTTCAGCCTGCTCAAGAGCCATCATCCACCAGGATGTCTACGAGGAAGTGCTGAAGAAGGTCATCGAACGTACCGGCAAACTCAAGATTGGCAGCCCGGAAGAAAGCAGCAATAACTACGGACCGGTCAGTTCCAAATCGGCCTATGAGGGTATTCTCGAATACATAGAAGTAGGCAAGAAAGAAGGAAAACTGGAACTGGGCGGCAGCAAGCATGACACTGAGGATGGTGGCTATTACATTGCCCCGACAATCTTCTCCGGCATCGATCCCATGGCCCGCATTTCCCAGGAAGAGATTTTTGGACCGGTACTGGCTTTCATCAAAGCCAGAGACTTCGATCATGCCATTGAAATCGCCAACAACACCGAATTTGGCCTGACCGGCGCCGTCTATTCCAGAAATCGTGCTCACCTGGAAAAAGCCAGAAGAGACTTCTACTGCGGCAACCTTTACATAAACCGCAAATGCACCGGCGCCCTGGTGGGAGTGCATCCCTTCGGCGGCTTCAACATGAGCGGCACCGATTCAAAAGCGGGCGGCAGAGACTACCTTTTGCTTTTCACACAGGCGAAATCAGTTTCCGAGAAGTTTTAATCAGTTGTCATGCTGCTAACATAAAATCGGCGGAAGCCGGTTTCTTTAGCTTAGGAGGTTAGATGGCTGAGTCGATTAGCCTGATTCGTCAAATAGCAGTGCGTGCCATCGTCACTGAAAATTTCAAAAGTCAGGTAGCCAATGAAATTTCCCGCAACATTCAGCAGATCGATGCTGAACTGCAGCAGTTGGAGTTCAAGGGCAAAAGAGCCGTATCCGATATTGAGAAGAGAGCCGGTGGGGTAGTCTCCACCGACGCCCGAGTACAAATAGAAACTATTCGCTCCCAGGTGGAAGCGGAAAAAATGCGGCTCATGCAATTAAAGGAAGAGATGCAAGGACAAAACCAGGCTCTCACCGAATTGCCCGTGGGTTCCGTGGTCACCCAGTTCACGGTGGAAAATCCCGTGGAAGTAAGAATTGGTGAAAACATCTTCCAGCGGCTGGAAGGTGGCGAAATTCTGGTTAAAGACGGCATCATCCAGGAAATTCGCATCTAGATATAGAACTCCAAAGGAAAGACCTCCGGTTTCAGACCGGAGGTCTTTTCTCATTTATGTCGAAGTATTTCCGGTCAGCAGCCGGAAGTTTCCGGCGCCCGCCCCCGGGCAAGGCAGTCGCTGCTTGCGGTCCAGCCCACATTGCCGCCACGTTAACTTCTTTAACCCAAACCTAATCTAGGGTTTACCCGGTTTCCAAGTGATATGTTGGAACATTTTAATTAAGAGGGGCGTCACCTTCAGAGGTGAGAGCAACAAAGCAATTTCCTGAACAGCCCCTACATTGAGGGGCCGGCTTTCTGGCATGCCAAAACATGCCCAAGTACATGCAGGCACTTATAACAGGCACCCCAACCAGCGGCCAGAGCCGCAAGACAAAATGGCAAGAAAAGCAGCGCAAAAGAAATTCGCATACGACGACATCGCCTTTGAGGACGAACTCGAGGAAGACCTGCAAGAACCGGCAGTAATCTTTGAGGAGCAACAACTCGACGAGGACGACGAGAAACCGGAAGCCAGGGGACGGCTAATCAGCACCCCCGGTGAAGATCCGGTGCAGTTCTATCTCCGTTCCATCGGTCGCATCAGCCTGGTCAATGCCAGGGAAGAAATTGAGTTGGCGCGCCGAATTCAGATGGGTGACGCACTGGCCAAGCACAAGTTGGTGCAAGCTAATTTGCGCCTGGTAGTGAGCATCGCCAAGAAATATCAAAACCGTGGTCTGCCTCTGCTCGACTTGATCCAGGAAGGCAACCTCGGACTGATCAGAGCGGCTGAGAAGTTCGATGCGGAAAGGGGCTACAAATTCTCCACCTATGCCACCTGGTGGGTAAGGCAGGGAATCACCCGGGCCATTGCCGACAAGTCGCGCACCATTCGCGTGCCGGTGCACATGGTTGAAACCATCAATAACCTGCGCAAAGTGACCAGAAAACTCTCCCAGGATCTCGACCGCAGACCGACCCTGGAAGAACTGGCTAGGGAAATGGGCACCACTATCGAGAAAGTAAGGGATATTCTGGCGGCCAACCGCTCGCCCCTATCACTTGATACTCCCTACGGCGAGGAAGACGACAATTCACTGGCCGAGGTGGTGGAAGACGAACTGAGACAGGGACCGGAAGCCTCCGCTTCGCAAAATCTGATGTCCCAGGACATCAGAGGTGTGCTCTCCATGCTCACACCAAGAGAAAGAGAAATCATCATCTTGCGTTTCGGCTTGAATGACGGCAAACCCCGCACTCTGGAACAGGTCGGCAAACTGGTGGGTATCACAAGAGAACGCACCAGACAGATTGAAATCAAGGCCCTGAGGTTCTTGAGACAATCCGATGCCGGTGCTCAACTGAAAGATTACCTGGAAAGCTAAGTTCCCAGGTAACGGCGCGACAGTGAAAGACAGTCTCCTTCAGAGGCTGTCTTTCATCTTATATTCAGGAGGGCTCAAGTCTTTGATGTCCGGATAGAAGCGCAGCACCGCCCTGCCCATAATCGAAGCGGTGGGCACGAATCCAAAGACATGACTGTCCGAACTTTGATTGCGATTATCGCCCAGTACAAAACAAGTTCCGGCCGGAACCACGATGGCCGTCTTCTGCCCGGCACAGGGCTGAATGGTGGCGCCGACGGCATTTACCCCGCCCAGGTCAGCCAGTTCCTTCAGTTTATAAGAAGCCGGCTCAGCTACATAGGGCTCGCTCAACAAACGACCGTTCACAAAAACGCCCTCACCGGGCTTTACTTCCACCGTCTCGCCGGCCACGGCTATGACCCTTTTGATAAAGAGAGGCTGTTGCCGAAAGATGGTAAGACCTGTAAGTGTGCCCATAAAGTGCAGCCAATTGAAGTCCAGCCGTTTCAAACCCAGTTCGCTGGCAGGTGGATAAAAGAGAATCACCTCACCTCTTTTATACTCACCGGAAAGCATGGAGGCGAGTTTATAGACCAAGACGCGATCCCCGGGCACCAGGGTGGGTGCCATAGCAGTAGACGGAATGTATCTTGTTTCGACCGCAATCCGCACCACGACAAGCAGAGTGATCAAGCCCAGCAAGAGCACTAAAGACTGCTTCACTAGAAGACCAGAAGCCTTCATGGCGGGCCTATTTGATTTTGCCGTAGGAGTGCAAGCCGCCGAAGCCGAGAGAGTTAAAGCCCAGATAAGTGAGAAGGGTCAAAAGCAGACCCAGTACCGCCACCACCGACAGTTTCTCGGCACTCAGTTCGCGCTGGATGCGCAAGTGGATATAGGCGGCATAGGACAGCCAGGTGACAAGAGCCATAGATTCCTTCGGATCCCAGGACCAGTAACTGCCCCAGGCATGATTAGCCCAGAGCCCGCCGGTAATGATGCCGAAGGTCAAAAGAGGGAAGCCCACAGCCACACAGCGATAGCCGACGTCATCGTACATGGCCGCCCGCTTCACGGCTTCAGTATCGGCACTTTTGGCGGCGTCGACTTTCTTGAGAGAAAGAAAACCCAGTACCGTACCCACCAGAGAACTACCCACAAACATCAACTGCAAAATATACACTTCCACCTTGTCGGAGAAAGTGCCCAGCCCGATGGCGGTGGAAGCCATGGCGATGGTGAGAATCATAATTCCGAGGGTGACCTTGCGACCACTTTGATAAAGATTCAAAAGCCCGGAAAGACCAGCCAGGAAGAACATGGCATAGGAGACAATCAAGGGCGGCACATGGATCCAGCGCCAATAACTGACCAGGGCCGGCACCAGGGGCATTATGTCGTGCTGGCTCTGGGGCAGACAGTTGCCGTAGAAGAAGAAGATGATGGCGGTAAGGGAAGCCAGCCAACCCAGTTGATAGATGCCATAGGCGCGGGAAACATAGATGAAACCACCCATGGTGGCCCAGGCAAACCAGAGCAAAGACTCATACAAGTTGGAAAGGGGAAAACGCTCGGCTTCAATTCCGCGCGTGATAATGGCCGCAGACAGGCAAAGGAAGCCAATCAGCATCACCCAGTTGCCCAGTTTGATGGAGCGTTCTTTCAAGCGGCTTTTGCTGCCGGTGAAATTGGAAACAATAAAGACCCAGAGCGACATCACCGAGGAAACCCCGGCTGTATTGGTCAATGTCATCTGTAGGTCGGTCATTTCAACTCCTCCTTAAAGGGACCTAGGTCCTCAATAAGCTTATCCAGACTGCGTTCGAAACCCACCTTCGCCTTGCGGGAAGTGCCTCCGATAAAAAGTGCCTGCGACTCACCCTCGCTTTCGATGGCGCACCATAAGTGCCGGTGCGGAATGGAAGCTAATAAGACCCCCACCATGATAATAAGAAAGGCCCCGTAAGTGACGGGCAAGCCGGGGTCGCACTTGTACTGCAAGCCGGTTACCGGCAAGACTTTCTCGAAGACCATATCCACGCCACCCAATTTCAAAGTGCGGCTCAGGGGCACCACCCCCAGAAGTTTGGGCGCCTCCCATTCTTTGCGCTTGGCAAAAACTCTCAGTTCTTTGCCTTCCGACGAAAGGGACATAATCAAAACCGTATCCGTATCCAGCGGCAGGAAGGCGGCATACTTCTGCCCCATGGAATTAAGACCGAGCTTGCGTTTCTGACCGTTGAAGGAAACTACAAGTTGATCCAGCCCCCAACTCGATTGATAGATATCAACGCCCTCATAACTGAGGGGATTGTTGACGGAAATTTCCTGGGTTTTGAGGACCTTACCGTCCTTGTCCACCACCGAAAGCACGCTGAACCACTGTTTGGCCTCACCGGTAGGATAGTTTTCCCGTCTCGTTGAAACAACTTTCACAGTCCAGGCGGGCATTTTTCCAATCCAGAGGCCGGCATGCTTGGCGTCGTCAAAATTCAAAGACTCTTCCAAAAGCACCGGTCTGAAGCCGTTGAAGCCAGTCCAGGAAGTAATGGTTACACCAGTGAGGAGGCTCAACAAGCCGATATGGGTAACAGTGGGAGCAAGGCGACCGAGGCGGCCGAATTCGGCTTTCAAACCCTGCCCCTGGGAGAACTTTACTTTATAGCCAAGCCTGGTGAGTGCAGCCGTCAATTGGCCGAGCACTGCCGTCTGACTGCCGGCTCGCAAGTAAAGTTTCCGGTTGCAAGCCAGCTTGCCAATCTCTTTGCCGCCGAAGAAAGGCATCTCTCGGTTATAGCTCTTGAGTTTCGGAAAAACCCGCTGAAAGCTCACCACCACCATATTTACCGTCATGAGAGCAGTGATGGTCAAAAACCAGGGCGAATGGAAGATATCGGTGATGCCGGACCTGACCAGGAACTCGGCCGTGGAGCGATCGAAAGCTTCAAATACTTTTTCCTGACCCACCTGCGCTTCTTGCGGACACCAGGCCCCAAGCAGAATAGTGGCAGCCATCAGGGTCATAAGAAAGACCGAAAGTTGCACCGAGGCAAGGGGAGAAATCCGGCGCTGTTTTTTGCCCTCAGCTTGAGACGGCACAGTTTTCTCCGTAGGCTCCGCTGCAGTTTCCATCTCATCCACCGTGGCTGTCATCACCATCGCTCCCTGATTCGGCAAGGGCCTCGCCGCCATTTCTCTGGGCCAGGAATAGGCGAGCCCGCTCTGAATAAATACGCAGAGCTTCATCAAAACTGGAGCGACTCAAAGCCATGAGAAAGTCTTCACTGCCTTCCAATGCCGCCATCAGTGGTGCACGGCATTCTTCCTTGCCAACCAGCAATTCGTCGGTCTTTTCTCTCAATTGACTGATGAAGATGGTCATGCGATCGAAATCAGACTGCATAGACTCTTCCAGACGGTCCAGCAGAATCTGCTCAAAACAGGGCAGGACTCCATCGGTGTGCACCGCCACTTTCAAGTGACCGCGTTTGAGATAAGTGGGAAGGGAAAAGTCAGAGAGGGCCGGCCGGTATTGCACAAACAAGGGTACGGAAAGCTTTCGGTAATGCTCCACCAGGGCCGTTTCCACTTCCGCCGCCAGACTAAAAACCAGAACCAGAGAAGGGAGCGGGGCGTCCTTAATGAACTCGAGAGGATCCAGACGCGTCATGGTCAAGCGACCGGCATGGGTCAAGAGCAATTCCTGAATTTCACTGACGGCCACTTTGGCCACAAGCTGTACCCGGGCACCGCTATCCAGTATTTTCAACAATTCCAGATAGGCTGCGCGACTGCCGCCGAAAACAAGCACCAGTTGCTCTTTCAAGCTCAGATCAACCGGCAGAAAAGACTGACCGTAAGAAGCGTATGAATTTGTTCGGCTACTGAAAGTCATCTTGCAATTGACGCCCGTTCCACGAAAATCTCTGCTTACCTGCTAGCTTGAGCGCACCAGCACGTAATCGACAATATCTGAAAGCGACTGCCGGGCCGGTGTTGGCGGCAGTATATTGAGAGCGTCCCGGGCTTTCAAACCATAAGCACCGGCTAATTCTTTTGTCTTCTCGATGCCGCCGCCCTCTTCCACAATGGTCAGGGCTTCCTTCAAGCCCTCTTCGTTTTCCACCTTGCGAGTCTTGACCAACTCGGCGAAGCGGTCGGACAGTTCGTCACCACGGGCAAGAATGAAAAGAGAAGGAGCAGTCAACAAACCATTCTTCAGGTCACTGCCCACAGGCTTACCGGTTTTTGCAGCAGAGCCCGTCACATCAAGGAGGTCATCAACGATCTGAAAGCAAATACCAAGATTGGTGCCGTACTGGTGCAAAGCTTGTATTACTTCATTGGAGCGGGCATTGAGAATAGCGCCGCAATGGGCACCGGCGGCAATCAAGGAAGCCGTCTTACCGATGGACTTTTGCACATAAGCATCAAAGTCTACTTTTAAAGAAAACTGCTGGCGCATTTGGCTGATCTCGCCGGAGCAAAGATCTCCCAGCACCTGACCGTAAACTCCCACCACAGAGGGATTCATGATGCGAGCCAGGCAAATGGAAGCCTGGGCGAAGAGCAAGTCACCGAGCAAGACGGCCATTTTGTCGTTGAACCGGCGATTGACGGTGGCATGCCCGCGCCGGACGTCGGCAGCATCGATGACATCGTCATGCACCAGACTGGCGGCATGAATCAGTTCGGTAAGCACAGCCAGAATAATGTGCAGGCGCGACATTTTGCTGTGATGAGGGTCGACTTTCTCATCAGTGAGAGAAGCAGCAGAGGCAAGCAAAGAAATGAGAGGGCGAATACGCTTGCCCCCGGCCTGAAAAAGTTGAGAGAGCAGTTCCCCCACGAAGGCACTGTCGTCAATCAAATTGGTGGTCAGCCACTCTTCCACCAACTGCATCTCATGAGCCACCGGCGCTGCAATCTGAATCAAATCAGGAACAGCACCAGGATCAGACCCGGTCTGAGGGGAATTTTGTCTGGCGGAATTTGCCTGTTCCGCCCCTCTTTGAGTTGCATCTGCGGTGGTCATGCAGATCTTGCCTCCAAACGGTGCTCATTGAAACCGTCAAACCAGATTATGTCAGCTTCAACCCGGCTTTTCCCGTGCGGTTCTCTCATGCAAGAAAATCTTTGCACTTCAAGAAAGTTTTCCAGGCGGCGCTAAAATAGAAGCGGCCGTGGAACAAAAGAACTACCCCCCGGGGATTTACTATCAGGACCGAGGCCCGAGAATATTTCTAACGGCATGGCTTTTGCAGGAGCCGCAGCAGGAGCAGCAGGATAGGTACAGTGTTTCAGCAACTCAAAAATCAACTTCTTTCAGGTCAAATCTCCTTCAACCAGGCTCTTCCTCAGGCCTTGCCCGAATTGCGGGGCAAGATTGCCGACGAGAAACTGCTCTGGTTGGCAAGTGAGCTGCAGGGTTACGAAAACGCCGTGGCCTATTATCAGACCGAAGATCACGGTCTGCCCAAGTATCGTATCGTGGCAGGGGGTCTGCGTTACATGACTCCGGACGGGCAAATTACCGAGCTCAAGCATCCCTATGCCAAGCGCGATCATATTTTCCTCAGCTCACCCATATCATGGCTGGAGGAATTCGCCTCCTACCCGGGCGATCAGTCCCTGGTAGAGGTGCCTGAATTGACGGCCTTCATGGGTGCAGGCGGCGGCGGCGTCATCTGCCAGTGCCAGAAATCGGAACTGCGCAGGATTATTGCCACTTTCCGCAATGAGTTCATCGCCATCCTTGACAAGGTAGGGGAAACCAGCGCGCCTTAGAGCGGCTCACCTCAATAACTTCCTTTTAATGCCCGTGCCGGTCTTAAACCGTGATCAGGTTCGGTTCCTTTTCGCTGCGCTTCTTGCCCACCGTACCGGCCAGATCCAGAAGCAGCATTTCCATTTCCCTGACAACCAGGCGCCTTTGTTCCATAGAAACTTGCCCGTAAGAACTCAAATCGGAAGCGATATCGCTCCACTGGTCGCTATCACCGCCGGTAACGGAAAGGCGCATGGCCACATCTTTCATGAGCTGGCAAAATGTGAAGTTACGGGCCCGGCAATTGGCATAGCCCTGGTCTTTTTCGATGGCAATGCCCAGACGCATAGCGGAAATATAGGCACTCTGATCGGGCCGCATGCGCAATAGCTCATCTTCCAACAAAATCAGATCAAAATCAAAGAAGGTTATGGGTTCGCCCTCTTCCAGGGTGGAAACCGGCAGCTCGAGGGCGGCTACATGGGGCCGACCGCCGTCCGATATGGAACCGGCAGCCACGGTCTCAGCCTGTTCCAGTGTGGCGAAAGGCAGGGCATCAGGGCGGCGCTCCAGACGGGCCAGGGCCTGGGTGTAGAGAGATGGTTCAGCCAGTTTTTCCAGGGCTTCCCGCTTCTGGGCCAGAAAAACGGCGTTGAGGCGCTCGTAAAGGAAGCAACAGACCGCACCGGTAGTCAAAAGTCCGCCGTAATATACAACAGAAAGCAGCATGCTCTGGGAGCCTATGGCGGAACCATAGGAAAAGACCACGGCCAGGCAGGCCAATTGCACTACCGCCACGGCAAGTGAGAGCACGGCAGCCATGACGCCTTTATTCTTCTGTCTGAGGCGCGGCGTCAAACTGACACCCAATAAGACCGTAAGGGCACAACCGCTGCAATTGAGAAAGGCCACCACCAGGTCGGTACAATAGATTCCCAGACCCTGCCGGCCGGTCAAACCACCTACCAGACCGTTGAAGTCAAAGCCATAGGTGACAATCACTGCCGCCTGCAAAGCGGCATAAACGGCAAAGGCGGCAAACGCTGCAAAAAAGTACGGGAGCATTAAATAGACCCGGAAAGTTAGTTAAGACACGCTCAATATAACATTTCGCCCTTACTATTGACAGCCCCAAGAGCCAGGTAATCGAAGCTTTTCAAGAAGCGCCCACTAAATATCTCTAACCTTATTTTGAGGGAAGCGCCGACAATGTCTCGGGCGGTAACAGGGCTATGAACCGGCACATTTCCCGGCGCCGGGCTGCCATTACCGGCAGTATCAGAGTTGCCGAGCGGGTCAATTGCGCCCACTACTCTTAGATAAGCTAAGATCAGTTTCCCAACCGCTAATTTTCACAGGACCAAGGGTCATGACCACGCTGACAATCAAAGAGATGGAAGACCTGGCTTGCCGCAATCTTGAGCAGAGCTACTTCGACTACTACCAGGGCGGGGCTGAGGACGAGATCACTTTAGGACGAAATTGCAGTGATTTTGACGCTATTAAGCTGAGACCGCGCATGCTCGTGGACGTAAGCAGTGTGGATATGGCAGTGGACTTATGGGGCGAGAAACTGCCCATGCCTATTCTGATAGCGCCCACGGCTTTTCATTGTCTGGCCCACCCTCAGGGAGAACTGGCTTCGGCCCGGGCCGCCGCATCACTTTCTACCATCATGACTCTCTCCACCCTGGCCAACCACTCTATAGAAGAAGTGGCGGCTGCCGAAACTCCGGAAGGAAAGAGGGCTCGTCTCTGGTTCCAACTCTACGTATATAAAGACAGGGAAATAACCAGGGATCTACTGACCCGGGCCAGGCAGGCCGGCGTGCGAGCCATCGTTCTCACCGTCGACTCACCCCGCCTCGGAAAGCGACCAAGGGACTGCAAAAACGGCTTTCATCTGCCGGCTCATCTGAGCGCCCGCAACCTGGAGCGTTTTTTCCTGCAAGATATCAGCGGCAACTCCGGACAAAATGCCCTGGCCGACTATATTGCCTCCCTCTACGACCTGAGCCTAAGCTTTGCCGACCTGGAATGGATTGTGGCAGAGGCAGGGCTTCCGGTCCTGGTAAAAGGTATTCTCAGGGGCGACGACGCCCTCAAGGCGGTAGCCGCCGGAGCAGCCGGCATCATCGTCTCCAATCACGGCGGCAGGCAGCTTGACACAGCCGTCTCCAGTATCGAGGCCCTGGAGGAAATCTGCCGGGCCGTGCCGGACACTACGGTCTTGATGGACGGCGGCATTCGCCGCGGCACCGACATACTCAAGGCCCTGGCTCTCGGTGCTAGAGCCGTCCTGGTCGGTCGTCCGGTTCTCTGGGGTCTGGCCTGCCAGGGAGAAAGCGGGGTGCGTTCGGTGCTTTCCACCCTGCAGGAGGAACTCTTACTTTCTATGCAACTGGCTGGAGTAGCCAGTTTGAAGGAAGTCGGCCGGGACCTGGTAAAGAGCCCGTTCTTTGCCGGTGGAGAGGGTGAGAGACCATGACTGCACCACGCATAGTATCACTAATAGCCTCTTCCACCGAAATAATTCACGCCCTCGGACTGGGTGATCATATGGTAGGGCGCTCGCACGAATGCGACTACCCGGCATCCGTAAAATCACTGCCGGTCTGCACTGCACCAAAATTCAACGTGGACGGCAGCAGTAAAGAAATCGACTCCCGGGTGAAAGAAATTCTCGAAAAGTCGCTGAGCGTCTACCTGGTGGACGCCCAAAAGCTGGACGAACTGGCACCGACCCATGTACTAACCCAGGCCCAGTGCGAGGTTTGCGCCGTCAGCCTCAAGGATGTGGAAGCAGCCGCTGGGGTGCTTATCCACAGCCGCCCCGAGATCATCTCTCTGTCGCCCAATTGCCTGGAGGACTACTTTCTTGATCTGGAAAAGGTGGGAAGTCGTCTCAATGTAGACAAGGAAGCGCGAACACTGATTGAAGTCAGTCGCAAGCGGCTGGCAGAAGTAAAAGAGAAAGCGCGGCGCTATCTGACAGAAAGCGGCAGGGCGCCGCTCAAGGTAGCAGTGATCGAATGGATAGAGCCTTTGATGGCAGCGGGCAACTGGATGCCGGAGCTGGTGGAAATGGCAGGGGGCATAAACTTGTTCGGTGAAGCAGGGCGGCATTCCCCCTGGATGGACTTTGCCGCCCTGCAAAGCCGGGAGCCGGACGTAATCATCGTCACCCCCTGCGGTTTCGATAACGAGCGCACCCTGAAAGAAATGCCTGCCCTGATCAATATACCGGGCTTTCATGACCTGCAAGCCGTGAAAAACGAGAGGCTCTATATTGCTGACGGCAACCAGTACTTCAATCGCCCCGGACCAAGGCTAATTGACTCCCTGGAGATCCTTGCCGAAATTTTCTACCCGCAGGCTTTTCCTGCTAAGTATGAAAAGTCGTGGCTGAATTACAGCCGGGTAAGTTGAGATGGAAAAGAGGCCGCAAGAAGAGTCAAGTACAAAGAATAAATGGAAACCGCTGCAATACCTGGCGGCATCAGGTCTTGTACCGATCTTGAGCGCTCTTCATGAACCCTCCTATCTACCGCCCCTGCTTTATACGCTCTTCGTGGCCGTTTATCTCTATCACAGTCTGAAGCCCCCGGAAAAAGCGGAAAAAGCCGTACCGCCTCTCTGGCTCGCCCTGCACTTCTGCTTTCTCTTTACGGCCTGCGGCATCACCGCTTGCTACTTGAGCCGCATCATTAACCAGACTGCACTGGTGGTGATGGTCGTCTACTTCCTCACGCAAGCACTCTGCTTTCTCTTTCTGCGGAGCTGCTTTCCTTTGCGGCTCTGGCAGGTCTTCCTGCTCATGACCATCTCAGATCCGCTCATGCCCCTGGAGGGAAATTTTCTCGCCCAGGCACCAACTTTCACGATGGACACCCTGGGGCGCTTAGTCAATCTCATCATGACGGCGGGGGCTGTGGCCGGCTTGCCCCTGACTGTGCTGGCTGAACCGTTGAAAAGCTTTGAGCGAGGCGGCAGCGAAAAATCCACGTTCAAAAGGATTTTTCTACCGGCCCTTGCCGCACTGTCGGTAATAGTCGCCCCAAAGGTGGTGGCACTCTTTACTTTAGGCGAACTCTACCGCTAATTAAACCGGCAAGGAAGCCATGCGGGCATGACAAACAGCGATAGCCAGCGCGTCGGAAGCATCATCGGGCTTTACTATTTCATTCAAGTTCAATAGCCGGGCCACGGCCCACTGCACTTCGTGTTTCTCAGCCTTGCCATAACCGGAAATTTGCAGCTTCACCTGCATGGGCGTATATTCTCCTGGAATTTGATTGCGACAGGAAAGGGCTTCCAGAATAACTCCCCGGGCCTGGGCAACCGGCACCAGGGTCTTGGCATTCTTGAAGAAGAAAAGCGCTTCCACGGCAGCTTCCTGTGGCAGATATTCATCGTAAACAGAAAGAATATCCTCTCGGATCATTTTCAAGCGAGCCCCGGTCGGCAATGTCTTGGGAGTGGAAATTACCCCCGAAGCGATATAGGCAAACTTGTTGATGCCGCTTACCTCCACCACTCCAAAGCCCACGGTGGCGGTGCCCGGGTCGATTCCCAGGATGCGTCTGGTTTTCTCTTCTGGTTTCAAATTAAGGCCGAAATATAACGCCCGGAAAAGCAATGAAAAGCTCATTTAAGTGTAACATTTGAAGGTGATGTTCAGTCGGGAAATTCAATTCACCCCTATAAGCCTCACCCCGAAAGCGGGCTGGCTTGAAACGGCAAGGCAATCAATTAAATTGCCCTGTGCCTTTGCCATGGGTGCAGTGCTCGGTTTCGCCACTCCTGGTTTCGACCAGGATTACCTGGCCTGGTTCGCCCTGGCACCACTTTTGGTGCTGATTCGCGGCTGCCAGAACGGCTTGCAAGCCACGCTCACCGGCTTCGTCTTCGGGGCCGGTTACTTTGCAATCGCCCTCAGTTTCTTCACCGGCTTAAGTCCACTACGCTGGATGCAGATTCCCGACATCCTCGGCTATCAACTGGTCTTTCTGGCCTGGGCCCTGGAGACCTGCCACCTGTCCCTGCTCTTCGCCGCCTTCGCCCTCATGGTCTATCACTTGCCGACCAGACCCGGCTTTCTGCCTCACTTCAGGCGACCATTCTATCCTTATTTGATAGTCGTACCGGCCATCTGGGTCTTTCTCATGTGGGTGGTCAGCCCTTCCCCGCTCTTCTTCGGCATCCCTCTATGCCAGCTCGCCTATACTCAATCGCGCAACTTGCCCTTGATCCAGGTAGCGGCCCTGGGCGGCAGCGCCGCTGTCGACTTCCTGCTGGTCATGGTCAATGCCGCTCTGGCTGCCGTGGTCATCGAAGCCACCCCCCTGGTGAGGGGCATGGGAGCCCGCACCGATCAATTTAATACCAAGGCCGGCATGGCCATAGACCTGGCCCTCAGCCTGGTTTGCATATCCCTGATCGTGGGCTGGGGACAATTTCGCATCAGCCACCTGGCGGAAGCCGTCAGACCGGAAAAAGCTATGCGCGTGACGCCGGAATCGCCGCCCGTGCCCATAGCTATTGTGCAGGGCAATGTCTCTATCGAAGAGGAACGCTTCAAGACCATCAGCGAGGCCGAATTCAAAACCCGCTATCAGGAGCTTAGCACCGCACAGGGAGCCGCTCTTCTCGTGTTACCCGAAGGGGTGGTCACGGCCAATCAGGACAAACCTGGCGCCGACGGCTTGAAGGAAGTACTGCGAGCCATTTCCGCCAACGAGAAAAAAGAAGTGATCTACGGAGCGGTGGAACCTTTAAAAGAAGGCTATGCCAACTCCGCCAAACTCTTGAGCCCCTTCCGGCTGCCGGGAACCACCTATATCAAGCAAAAGCTGGTGCCCTTCGGCGAATCCATACCTATAAATTTGATCTATCAAAAGATTCCCGAAGATCTGAGGGAAAAAATTCCGGCTTCCAAAGAACGCTTTCTCGAGGACAAGCAAGCCCGACTACTGACCAGCGGTTTCGGCAAAGTGGGCGTGGCCATTTGCAACGAAATCGTCTATCCCAAGCTGGTTTCCGACGAAGTACGCAAAGGCGCCAGCTTGCTTGTCTGCCTGGCCAACCTGGGTTGGTTCCATAATTCCTCACTTGGCAAACAGTTTTTAGCCTGCGCCACCTTGCGCGCCGTGGAAAACAAGAGATATTTGATCCTTTCCACCAATACCGGCATCTCTTCCGTTATCGACCCTCTGGGCATGGTGGTGAGCCGCTCCTATGCCCTCAAACGCGGAATTCTCCTGGACACGGTACAATTCATCTACTCCAGAACCCCCTACAACCGGATGCGCTGGCTATGAGAATCAATCTTGACTGCTCGCTAAAGCAAAAATGCTTTTCGCTTTTACTAATACTGTGCTCCTTTCTCTACCTGACAACAAAAGAGGCACTGGCAATGATGCCCACCGTCAAACTTGGCAACGAAGAAGTGAAGTTGGAAGTGGCTGAGACCGATGCGGAAATTCAACAGGGTCTCATGTACCGCACCGCCCTGCCTGAAACCCAGGGCATGGTCTTCCTCTTCAACCCACCAAGACCGGTGGCTTTCTGGATGTACCATTGCTTCATCAATCTGGATATGATCTTCGTCAAAGACGGCAAGATCATCAAAATAAGCCACGATGTGCCTCCCTGCAAGTCCACCAATCCCAATGAATGTCCGCGTTATCCCAGCGAAGGGGAAGTGGAAGTCTCCCATGTAATCGAGGTAGCGGGCGGCTTCTGCCAGAGACATGGGGTGAAGGAAGGCGACAGCGTCACCTTCAATCTGCCTAAGTAATCATGGCAGCCCCAAACTTCCGGCTGGAACGCCAGGACCAAGTTACTACTATATTGATCGACAGGGCGGAGCAGAGAAATGCTCTTTCCACACCAATGTGGCTGGCCATTCCGGAAATCATTCAGGAAGAAGCACTGGCCGGCACAAGCGTCATCATCTTTGCCGGTGTGGGGGGCAATTTTGGAGCCGGTGCCGATTTTACCGATCTAAAAGAGCTGAAGACCACAGCCGATGCTGATTATCTCTGGCGGGCCATCGCCGGCGCCCTGGAAGCCATCTATTACGCGCCGCTCACGGCCATAGCCCGCATTCATGGCGCCTGCCTGGGTGGTTCTTGTTTGCTTGCCAGTGCCTGCGATCTCAGATATGCCGCCGCCGATGCCAGTCTGGGCATACCGGTGGCAAAACTGGGTATCGTCCTCGATGACGGTTGTGTTAATCGCCTGGCCGATTTAATCGGCACCGCCAGAACGAGAGAATTACTCTTCAGTGGTTGCACCATATCCGGTATCGAAGCCCAGGCCATCGGTCTGGTCAACAAAGCCATGGAAGAGGCGGAACTTACAGCCTACACCCTCACCCAGGCCAAAACCATTGCCGCCAATTCGAGCAACACCATCAAGGAAGTAAAACAGAGTTTGAGCCGTCGCCGCAGAACTCCGGACAGCGAAGTCTTAGTCAAGCAAATGGAGCGCATCAGAAACAGTTACCTGTCAAATGAATTCAAAGAGCGACTGAGTAAGCTATAGACATGGAATCCCCCATCCCACTGATTGCCGTCGGCTCCATCGTCTTTCTGGCGCACCTGTTTGCCGTCATCTTTGAAAAAACTCGTATTCCCGACGTCTTGCCGCTGGTGCTTCTCGGGCTTTTGCTTGGACCGGTTACCAACTTTGTGCATACGGAATCTTTCGGTGATGTGGGCCATGTCTTCACCACGGTAGCCCTGGTGATCATCCTGTTCGAATGCGGTCTTGATATAGATTTTCAGCTCCTGGCCAGGAGCTTTCTCACTTCCGTCAAATTGGGTCTGATCAACTTCAGCATGACCGTTGCCACCACGGTCGTGCTGGCTCACCGCCTGGTGGGCATGACCCTGGCCGAAGGCTGCATTCTGGGCTCCATTGTGGCCGCCTGTTCGCCGCCGGTGGTGGTTCCCATGCTGGCCAAACTGAAGGTTACGGAAGAAACCCGCACCACGCTCATCTTGGAAGCGACCATATGCGAAGTCCTGGGCATCGTTTCTACGCTAGCCTTTCTCAAATTCGCCCAGCACAATACAGTCATGCCCACCGTGGTGGTGGGACGCATCATCGCCTCCTTCGTCCTGGCGGCCATCCTGGGAGGCGCAGCCGGACTGCTCTGGGCCAAGCTTCTCAAATTCGTGAGGGGAGTGGAAAACAATATTTTCTGCACCCCGGCTTTCGTCTGCATCTTGTTCGGAGCAGCCGAGTTGTTTGGTTACAGTGGACCGGTAACGGCTCTGGTATTCGGTCTTGTGCTCGGGAACGTATCGGAAGTAAAAAGCCTGAGCAAGCTCTCGCGCCTGCCGGGAGAACCCCTGGCCGTATCCTTCATGGAGCGCACCTTCTTCTCGGCCCTGGTCTTCCTGCTCAAATCTCTTTTCTTTGTCTACGTGGGAATTTCCATGCGTTTCACATCAAAAGAGCTTCTGGGGGCGAGTTTCCTGCTCACCGTCTGGACCATGATCGTCAGACTGCTGGTCACCCGTTTCACTGTGGCCAAGAACTTCAGCAGTTACGATGCATCCATTGTCTCGACCATGGTCCCCAAAGGGCTTGCCGCAGCGGTACTGGCTTCCATGGTCATGGACTCCGGCTTGCCGGCTGCCGGTCTGATCAGGGAAATGGCCTTTGGAGTTATTCTCTTCAGTATTACGCTGGTAGCAATTTCCACTTTCTGCATTGAAAAGGGCTGGATGACCGGTTTCTACAATTATATTTTCAGCAGCTCCCCCGAGAGCACGGGCGAAAGCGCAGCCCCTGCCGCTGCCGAAAACAGTCCGCCACAAACCTCCTCACTTTCTGAAACAGCACCGATTGAGCCTCTGAGCGAAGCCGCCGAAGCCGCCTTCAAAGCAGCTCTGGCCGCCCGGGAGCAATCCGAAAACACCGAGAAAGATAAGAGTGCCGATTAAAAACTCGGTGGGCAGCCTCTAAAGACCTGACGCTCAGAAGCAAACAAGCAAGAAACTGTTGCCAATTTCTTGCTTGCCAAATGCACAACCGCGGTGCGGAAGTCTAAGTCCTAGACCTGCACCACCCTTTTAATTTCGGGAATCTCTTCCTTAATTGCTCTTTCCACACCCATCTTCAGGGTCATGGTGGAACTGGGGCACATGCCGCAAGCACCGACCAGGTGCACAAAAACTTCGCCGTCTTTGACTTCCACAAGCTCGATATTGCCGCCGTCCATCATCAGCATGGGACGGATCTTCTCCAATACGGCTTCAACTTTTTCCTTCATCTGACAAGGTCCTCTCTAACTGAATGTACAGCCTATTCTACAGGCGTCACCAAGAGGTTGGCGCAAAATTTCCCAGGATGTTAAGGATGTTCGGAAACGGGAAATCAAGAGAAACTTTGCAACAATGCCGTAGCAAAGGCTTAAAGTCTAATAAAAAACCGGCGCTTTCGGCGATTTTCGCCTTATCCTCTAGGTCAACGCCAGTCAGGGTGGAAGCGCCGAGCTTCTGCCCGTCTCATCCAACGAGGAGTTATTAAAAGATGGCAAGAGTAGCAATTAATGGCTTTGGTCGTATCGGCCGCAACGTTTTCCGGGCTTACATCGAAGCCGCTCCCAAAGAATGGGAAATCGTGGCTATCAATGATCCCTTCCAGAATCTGGAACAGTCCGCCCACCTTCTGCAATTCGACTCAGTGCTGGGCGAATTCAAGCATGAAATTTCCCACACTGAAGACGCCCTCGTCGTAAACGGCAAAAGCATTCATTTCTCTGCTGAGAAAGATCCTGCCAACTGCCCCTGGGCCAAGCTCAACGTAGACATGGTGCTGGAATGCTCCGGTGCCTTCACCGACGCTGAAAAAGCTAAAGCCCACGTGAAAGCCGGCGCCAAGAAAGTTCTCATCTCCGCTCCCGCCAAGAACGAAGACATCACCATCGTTCTGGGTGTCAACCACGAGAACTACGATCCCGATAAACACCACATCATCTCCAACGCCAGCTGCACCACCAACTGCCTGGCTCCTCTGGCTAAAGCCCTTGATGATGCCTTCGGTATCGAACACGGTTTGATGACCACCATCCACTCCTACACCCTCGATCAGAAACTGCTCGATGCCGCTCACAGCGATCTGAGAAGAGCAAGAGCTGCTGCCGTTTCCATGATCCCCTCCAGCACCGGTGCTGCTAAAGCCATCGGTCTGGTAATGCCCCACCTGAAAGGCAAACTGAACGGCTTCGCCATGCGCGTGCCTACCCCCAACGTCTCCGTCGTTGACCTGGTAGCCACCCTCAAGAAAGAAGTCACCGTCGAAGAAGTAAACAAAGTGCTGAAAGGCGCTTCCGAAGGCAAACTGAAAGGCTACCTCGCCTATAGCGACAAGCCCCTGGTTTCCGTAGACTTCTGCGGCAACAAAATTTCCTCCATTGTTGATGCCGACCTGACCATGATCGTCGGTGAGCGTATGGTCAAAGTTCTGGCCTGGTACGACAACGAGTGGGGTTACAGCAACCGCCTGGTCGAGCTCGCTACCCTCGTAGCAAAAAAGCTCCCGGTAGCTGCTAAGTAAGAAGCAGACAGAAAGCCCCCGCCCGAAAGTTAGAATGGGCGGGGGCTTTTCTTATTTCGACTGAAGTCAAACAACGCCAAAAGCGAGGCCTAAAATATGAGCACCAGCAAACGCACCATTCGCGACCACGGTCAGGAAAAATTCAACGGCAAGACCGTTCTGGTCAGAGTTGATTTCAATGTGCCCCAGAAGGAAGACGGCACCGTCGCCGATGATTCCCGCATCAAAGGCGCCCTGTCCACCATCGACTTTCTGGCCAAGGCCGGCGCCAGGGTTGTGCTCGTATCACACCTGGGCAGACCCAAAGGCAAGCCTTCGGCCAAGTATTCACTGAAGCCCATCGCCGAGCATCTCAAGAAATTGCTGGCCGACATGGGCCACAAAGTCGTGCACTTTGCCGAAGATTGCATCGGCGAAAAAGCAGAAAGCACCGTCAAAGCCATGAAGAACGGCGAAGTGACGCTTCTGGAAAACGTGCGCTTCTATGAAGAAGAAGAGAAGAACGACGCCGAGTTCGCCAAGAAACTAGCGGCCCTGGCCGATATGTACGTCAACGACGCATTCGGTACCGCCCACCGCGCCCATGCCTCCACCGAGGGCGTGACCAAATTTATCAAACCAGCTCTGGCAGGCGATCTTGTTGCCAAAGAAATAGAAATGCTTTCCTCCGCTCTCGATGATGCCACTTGCGTCCATCCTTTCGCCACCATCATTGGTGGCGCCAAGGTGTCCAGCAAGATAGGCGTGCTGGAAAATCTGCTCGCTAAAGTAGACATTCTGGTCATAGGCGGAGCCATGGCCTTCAGCTTCTTGAAAGCGCAGGGTCTGGAAGTCGGCAAATCACTGGTGGAAGACGACAAATTGGCTTACTGCCGCGAGCTTATCGAGAAAGCCAAAACTAGAGGCGTCAAGCTTATCTTGCCCCTTGATGTGGTGGTAGCCGCCGAAATGAAAGCCGGTACGGCCACCGAGATCGTTGACGCCGATAAAATGCCGGCTGATAAAATCGGACTGGATGTCGGCCCCAAAACCATCAAAGCCATCGATGAAGCCCTCAAAACAGCCCGCACCGTGCTCTGGAACGGACCGCTGGGTGTATTCGAGATGGAAGGCTTCGAGAAGGGAACATATGCCCTTATAGAGACTCTTATAGAGTTGACGGCAGGTGGAGCCCGGACCATCGTCGGAGGTGGAGATTCCGTTTCCGCCCTCAAACAAAAAGGGGTTGAAGACAGTAAGCTGACCCATGTCGGTACCGGCGGCGGCGCTTCTCTCGAATACCTGGAAGGACTGCCCTTGCCCGGCATAAAATGTCTGGATGAAAAAGAAGCAGCCCTGAGCTGTTCCTGAAACCAAATTAGATAGGAAGAGAAAAATGCCAAAAGGTAGTTTTGCGGTGCAAGGCCCGGAAAGTAAAAAGGTCAAAGAGCGCCAGGGTAAAACTACCTTTTGCCTTTTCCTGGCTCCTCTTTGCTCACTGTCCCTCGCTCTTTCGCTGCCCTCCTCGGTGCCTGCCCAGGGGCAGTACTACCTGATCAACGGCAAACCGGCCAGCAAAGAAACGGTGGACGCTTACAAGCTTTTGCAAGAGTCGGTACCGCTCCTGCAAGCCAATCGCAACGAAGAAGCAGTCAACAAATTGACGGAAGCAGCCAGGCTGGCCCCCGATGTGGCGGAAGTGCACAACAATCTGGGCTTAGGTCTGGCCAAGCTCGGCCGCACCGAAGAAGCACAAGCCGAGTTGGAACAAGCCGTCAGCCTCAAACCGGACCTGGCTGTGGCCCTGATGTCGCTGGGCGGACTCTATCAGAGCCAGGGCAAGGTGCAGAAATCCCTGGATACCTATACGGCCTTCGTAAACCGCTTCCCCACCCACCCGGACGCCCCTAAGGTGAAAGCCATAGTAGCCGGCATGCGCAAAGAGATTGCTGAAGGCACCCTGGCTGTGGAGAGCGTCGGCACGCCGGCTGATAATTATCTGAAGGAACTGCGGGGTCAACTCTTGAGCTGGCCGGCCAGCCGCATGCCAATCAAGGTCTATGTGGCTCCCGGTACGGGCGTCAACGGTTTCAAGCCAAGTTTTGATCGGGTACTGCGCAATAGTTTCAACGAATGGTCCGAAGCCAGTCAGGGACTGGTCAGCTTCCAATTTGTGGACAAACCGGCCGATGCCAACCTCACCTGCTCCTGGCTGGGAGACGCCGGCAGCCTCAGGAACCGAGCCGAGGCCGGAGAAACCAATATTTCAGCCGACTCCAAAGGCATTTGCCAGGGCTCAATAAAGCTACTCACCGTGCCGCTCATGCCTGCCCTGCCGGTGACGGAAAACTTCCTCAAACAAACTTGCCTGCACGAAATTGGACACGCCCTGGGTTTTGGCGGACATACCAATAATCCCGCCGACGTCATGTTCTTCACCGTGCGCTTTGTTGATAAAGAACCGCATCTAGGCCTTAGAGACAGCCGTTCGATACAAATGCTCTACCAGGGGCAAGCGGGAACAACCCGCTAGCACCGGATTGCACAAAAACCGGCTCCACCAGGGGAATCCTACGATACCCGGGGGGGAAACCACCAGTTGTTGACAACCGCTCTATTACCTAAAGTATTGGCAAGGAACCCGCCACTAAGAGGCTTTAGAAATGAGCATGTTCACGCACCCCGCCGATGAAGAAAAACTCTGTCAGGTCCTTAAAGCCTATGTGGAAGAATGGGGACCAGAAAACGTCATTGTCTCCGTACCGGAGCACTGGTCTGAATATTCAGCCAACAACCTGGGCCGGGTAAGGCTGGAGTTCGCCACGGAAAACACCGTTTCCATTCGAGTAGAGTATGACTTTGTCAGACTGAGCTATGACGTGGAACTAGTAGCGGCAGCCTGAAGGCAGAACGTACTGAGAGCAAAATACAAGCCAAGTTGAGGCAGCTACGCACAGTGTAGCTGCCTTGCCTTTATAGAAACCATTTACGAGCAAGCCAGAGGGCTAAGAGCTAGCTGCGGCGGAGGGCCAGGGGCTGCCTCACTGCTTCCTGCAAAATTGTAAAAGCAATGTCAATTGCACAATCACCGCTTTGCACTAGAGCAGCCATTTTGATGGCGGTCTCCAGAACCTGTATGTTGAAGCCGGATACATCAACGAAGACGGCTCTGAATGAAACATTCTGCTCCAGTGATTCTTCCACCAGAGCAAGCAGGCTTGACTCGCTCAAGACCGAGGCTTTCACCAGCAGATCCAGACCGGCGGCCAGACCGGCTTCACCGGCAAGTCGCTCATAGGAAGCAAGAGTCTGGGTAAGGGGCAAGTCTCTATTCTCACGGCCTCTGCGCATAAAGTCAAAACCGGCTGCTTTCACAATCGAGCGCAAAGTGTTCTTATCAGCCTGTCCGAGGCGGTAGAGGCTGAAGCAATCCAGCATCAGTCGATAAGAAGAATGGCACAAATAGCCAAGCTTCAAGCAACTCTGCCCAATGGAAAGACCGGAGGAAAGACTGAGACGCCTGGCCTTCTCAAACTCCATAGCAGTGACAAGCTGGGTGGAAATAGCCAGAGCAGCAAAAGTACTGTCGCTCAGCGCCGTGAGCGGATGCATTTCCATTATTTCCAGCATCTCTTCAAAGGGCACAAACTCACTTAAGGTGCGCTGCAAGCAAGCAATGGCCCAGGGTTTAAACAAAACCTTGGTCTGGATAATGTTGTGACAATGAATGAAGGCCTTGTAATCGGAACTGGCAATAAAGCCCGAGGCGAAAAGAACATCAAGTATAGTGCGCTGGCTGACCCGGGCCAGATCAATGACCTGCTCAAGTGTCTCACTGGAAACTATGGCGGAGGCCCGAACTATCTCGACCAGAAGCTTTTCATCCAGGATTACCGGTACGGGAATGGAAGGAGAAGGCGGTTCCCCTGTGCCGGACTTGAGGTTCAAAGCCGGGCTCTGAGCCGGCGCCATCCCTGGTGAGGAAAGTGAGGAAAGCGAAGAATTTGTGGAGCTGGTAACTGTAGACATTGGATATACTCGCACCAGAACCCGCCTGCGGCAAAGTTCTATAGTACCTGAAGTACATTTGGTACACAGGCTTTGGAAAAGGAATTTATAGAAGCAGGTACTAGATGGAGCTGGAGAAACTTCTCAGAAGCCCTGAATTATGACCCGCTGGATGACCGACTGAACAAAAGGACGGAGGGAATTACTGTGAGGCTCGGGCCCGTGGTAAATGTGTGAGTTAACGTCCACATTATAGGTTTATCGCACCTTGATATGTCAATGGCGGTCTACGTAGAAACACTAAGAGCAGACCGAAAATTTTATGGAAGGCTCTAAATTACTGAATTTTCTGCCGGAAACAGATGCGTCTGGACTTATGATCAAGCCAGATCAGTTCATGCTGCAACTTGGGATAGTTGGAATTGAAATAGAGCCTGGTGCGCAGTGATGAATAAGGTTCAAGAATAAAGCCGAAGCCTGATTCTTCATCGGGTCCCATGGAAGTCGGGTACTTATTGCCGTTGGTGTCGCGAGCAAACAGATCAATGGCATTCAGCCTTTGCTCCGTATGGTTCTCTATCTCCACGTCCAGACGCAAGAAATTGCCGCCCAGCCCATCCTTGACCACCTTAGACTTTTCCACCTTGATGGAAAGTCCCGGTAAATTGTCGAAGGCAACCTTTTTAGTAGGTTCCGTCAGGGCAGGCATAAGCAAATCGGTGTCGATGGAGAGATTCAAGTCGTCTCCGGGCTCCAGAGTAGCCTTTTTGCCTTTCTGAGCCATGGCATAACCGGCAGCGATGAGGGCCCCGGCCGCGGCCCCACCGGCGATGTTATAGCCGTGCATGGCAGCAGTATTCTGAGCGCCAAAAATCTTGTAAGCGGCCAGAGCGCCGACAATGGCACCACCGGCAGCATGGGCGGTAAATTTGCCCAGGGCTCGTCCTTTAGACTTCCAGGTGGATTTCTGAAAATTATCGGCCTCGGCCCGGAAGGCAAACTTAGTACCGTTGGGCAATTCCAGTTCGTTAAAAGAAATTTCAAGCCAACCCGGTCTCTGCAAACGCCTGGGTGGAATTACATTCGAGACCTTACCCCGAAACATCGTGCCGGCCGGAATTACCTTGTTGTCCTCCACGAATATGTCTTCCGTGGTACGGGCTGAAATCACATCGCCCACATGGGCAGGCAAAAGGTTGCCGTCCAGATCCCGGTCCAACAGGCGCATGCCGTTGGTGGGGACGCTGGCCAGTTTGAGCTTGATGCCTGTGCCTTTGGGCACGCAATAGCTCACTTCCCCTTTCAAGACAGTACCGCTTCCCACTGATGTGGACTCGGCTGCTTTTTCGGGCTCCAGACAGAAGCCTGGTGTGCCGACAAGCAGGAGGCTCATGGCTAGAAAAGTAAGCAACGGCTTGCTTATGCTGCTTCGATCTGCCTGCTTCTTAGCCAGACTCAGCCCTTGGGGGTTAGATTGCAAGGAAAATACCTCGTGCCGACAATTACGTTGTCTAAAGATACCAAGAGTATAACCCCTCACACCCCTGATTCCCGGGCAAACACTTAAAGACTGAAATCTGTTAAGGTATTGATGCTTACCCTCCAGGGTCACGTAGTTACGGGACTCCCACGAATAACTTTTCAAGAGCCAATGGCGGTTGAATCTTCCCAAGCAAAGCCAGACAGGAAAGAGCTCAACAAGGGCACTCAGAACATCATCGTTTTGAGATATGGTCCGGAGCTTTTGAACGAGATTGCCGCCTTAGCAAAAACTAAGCGGTTATACGATGCCATCATCGTTGATTCCACCCTCTCCGGTTACCTTTTTCCTTCCGAAATTCTAATCGAAGCCGCCAGACTATCCCGAGGTCTTCTGGAGCTGTCCGGCGCCCTCATTTTCCTCAAGTCGGACAAAGCCACGGCCATCATTCGCGAATCACTATCGGGCATGATGACCTTTCACGTCTTTGATAACCACGCCGAACTCTTCGACTATTCGCCCTCCCTGACCAAATTCATTCAAACAGCCCTGGGCAATGCCACGAGCTTTGTGGAAGAAAGCACGGATCTCTCGCACCAGGTGCTCATGTCCAGCGTGCCCGTCTTGACCGTGAACGGGCTGAACATGAAACTGAACATGGAAAGCCACCACAAGCGCAATCTCCTTCTAGCGGCCATAGACAACTACACCCCCGTAGTCACCCTCAGCAATCGCCTGGTGGCAAGCGGCAGACTGAAGTCGGAAGACTTCTTCGAGCGCTTGAAAGAGCTTGAGTCCGAAAAGGCTATTTATCCTATTTTCAACAAAATTCCCTTCCTGGTGAACTGCTTCAAATCGCAGACCGCTTTCACCATCAAGGAATACCTGGTGGCAGGCGGCATGCTCACACGCATGCAGCTCGATGAGCTGCTTATGGAGCAAAACAATATGCCGGCCAAACAGCGACTCTCACTGGGAGCCCTCGCCGTCAAAAAAGGCATGATTAACTCAAGACAACTGGAAATTGCCCTGCAAGACCAGGCCTTCTACGGACAAACGGAAGAATCCGAAAAGGTCAAACTGGGCAACGTCTCCGGCGAAGAAGACAAAGTGCAATCCCTGGTGGGTCACCTGGGTTCCACCGACCCTTCCAACCTCTTGCAAAACCTGGCCACAAATAGAGAAAGCGGCGTACTCTCGGTGGAATGCCGTGAT
>JACRFZ010000121.1 GCA_016212515.1 Candidatus Melainabacteria bacterium | reverse complement strand
TCCGATTTTCATCAAGCTTTTCGATGTTGAATTCGAAGGTTCTCAGTTCGGACTAAAGGACACTTCAACAGAGGAATTTGGAAATGAAGTAACCTTGTTCCCGGGCGATATTAACTTTACTCCGCCATGGGATGGAGAGTATGACTTCGGGATGCACACAATAGACTGGATGAAGTTTTCGAAAGAAGTGGAAGCGGCAGATTGATCACCGCTTCCGTTCTAGCTGGATTTACTCCCTTACTCCTGGCACCAGACCCAAAGTGGACCCGGTCCACACTTTCGACAGGGGAATCATACTCAAAGTGCCCCCCCGACAAAGAGTAAATGGACATCAAATCGGTTTGACAGGCACTTAATTAAGTGCGTTAATCTCAAAAGTACTGACATTTGAATCAAAATAATGATCGATTCCACGTTTATACGAGAGCAGTTTTCTAAGATTGCACACGAGCTTATTTCTTCAGCAAGTTCTGATGCTTATGAGTGCGCATTCGTGGAAGACATAAAATACGTGTGGCTAGCCCCCAATAGATGTTTTGAAAGACCGCAACTATTCAGAACTAGCGAGATTGATTCGCAGCTTTTGTTTCTTGCTGAGATCAAAGATTCTGTAGATAAAGAATCAACTATTCGGAAATCTGTTGGAGAATTCCTCAATACTCTGGGATGCACATCATTCCTTTTGACAACAGAAGAACAGTTTAGTGACTGCTATGTTCGAAAGTTTGTTTGCGTGTATAAGTATTGGTCAACCTCAAGAGGTGAAGTTTTCGCCCCCTTTAGCGGGATATTGATTCTTCGTGGAAAGAACTATGAGTTGTTGTGCCAGGAACGCAAGGAGATCCACGGAAAAATGAAAGCTCGATATTCTCACTCACCAGAAATATTCTCAGATTATTTGAAAGACTTAGAGAAAAGTGCGGTGCCCCTGTAGATGGGTGGATACTCCCATCCACCTACCTACAAGCTGAGCCATACAGAGCCGCTCATAAACAGGTGCTACACATCTCTTTGCATCTCCTTGCGAGAAACATTTTTCGCACTTACCATGAAGATCTCGAAGCTATATTTTCTGCACACCCAAAGGCGGGTGATTTTTTATGTCAAAACTCAATCTCCACTTTTTCAAACGCCAACCAAAAGGCAAGAATAGCGGCACCAGACCCATGCCCGGAATGGTGCCAAATAACGCCGGAGGCTTTGGATTTGAAGTAAATGACTGGATAAAACTCCGTCGTTTTCTCGTGCTCGGCAGTGAGGGCGGAACCTATTATGTAGGTGAAGCCAAACTGACAATCGAAAACGCGCAGGCCGTAGAACGTTTACTGCGTGCAGAGCCGATCAAAGTAGTGCGCCAGATTGTTGAGATATCAAAAAGCGGCAGATCTGCAAAAAACGATGCCTGCCTCTTCGCGCTAGCTATGGTGGCAGGTCTGGCCAGTGCCGATGGCAGAGCGGCGGCTCTGGCAGCGTTGCCGGAAGTGGCACGCACCGGTACGCACCTTTTCACTTTTGTGGAATATGTGCAGTCATTTCGCGGCTGGGGCAGAGGCCTCAGGCGAGCGATTGCACGCTGGTACGAAGCGCTGCCACCTGAAAAACTAGCGGTGCAGTTGACTAAATATCAACAGCGCAACGGCTGGTCACATCGTGATTTGCTGCGCCTTGCTCACCCGAAAGCAGAGGATGCAGTGCGCAATGGTCTCTATCGTTTTGCCGTAACCGGCTCTATCGAAGGGTTGGAAGATTCGACCGTGCTCGCCTTCCAGAAGTTGCGCCAGTGCGAAAACCTTGATGGAGCAGCTACCGCGAAAATTGTAGAGGAAGCCAGGCTTTCCATGGAAATGGTGCCTGCCGAATTGCGCTTTCCGGAAGTCTACCGGGTGCTGGCAAAGCAAGCCGGACTGGAATGGCTTTTGCGCAATCTTGGCAATTTGTCGCGGGTTGCCGTGCTGTCCGCCGCAGATCGAAAACTGCTTGAAACAGTCTGCCAGAGACTGAACAATCAGGCAGGTCTCGACAAAGCCAGGCTGCACCCGCTCAAAATTCTCGCCGCCCTGGCGGTCTACCGCTCGGGTAGCGGAGTACGCGGCAGCGGCAGGTGGAACCCTGAGACAGCAGTCGTGGATGCACTTGACGAGGCTTTCTACAAGGCTTTCAAGTATGTCACGCCAACCGGCAAGCGACTTTGTCTGGGTCTGGATGTGTCCGGTTCCATGGCCGGCACCACTGTAAATGGCATAGCCGGTCTCACTGCACGTGAGGCTTGCGGCGCCATGGCTCTGGTGACAGCCAAAAGTGAGCGACCTTCTAATGTCTCTTTCGTGGCCTTCGATACCAAGCCTTATCATCTAGCGCTCAGTGCAAACCAGAGACTTGATGATGTGGTGAGCATCTTGAGCCGCACCGGCGGCGGTGGTACAGACTGTGCCATACCGATCCAATGGGCGAGAAAAAAGAAGGTACCGGTCGATGTTTTTGTCATCTACACTGACTCAGAAACATGGGCTGGAGACGAGCATCCGCTGCAAGCACTAAATGTCTATGGTGAAGCCATGGGTATTGATGCCAAACTGGTAACAGTAGCAATGGCGGCCAACCGCGTCTCGCTTGCCGACTGCACCGACAGGCGCATGCTAAATGTTGTCGGTTTCGACACAGTCACCCCTGAACTAATTTCTCAATTTGTCATGGGTGATCTATAATAGAGGATGTCGGGTCGAAGGCTCAGGTTATCGACTTGTAATCGAGAGGTCGCGGGTTCGACTCCCGTCGCCTGTTTTGGAAACAAAGCAAGCGTAGCTCAGTGGTAGAGCACTATGCCTGGTCCGCTACTTATCCGACATCCTCTTTATTTGACCGGGACGGAGCCCGAGGGTTATCACTGATACTGATCCCCTCCCTCTGGCAGTTAATTTGACCGGTCTTACTAGTTAAGTCGATCAGGTTCAGGAATACTGAGCTTGATCGACTTTATTTGTCCAGATAAGGAGCCTAGAGTGAGGACGACAGGCAAATTTCTCTCCTTCGCCTCAGTCAATATTTCGCCACCATAAACGGTATCAAGGCTAACGGCGCTCCTCTGCCCGCCCCGTTCAAGATAAAGGCAAGCCTGAGGCTGCCCCGCTCTAATTGACGGGGCCGCCTCAATCAAGGCACCATTTCGAAAGAGATAACTCTCCGGCATTGATTGTGCATCTCTATTGATAGCTTTCAGGGTAGTGACAATTTCTACCGATTTATCATCACTTCTGCGTAGCTTCTCGGCAGGCAAAATTCTTCGGTTCGGCTTCATACTGTAACTGATACGGATAGGCAAATTTGAGCCCTGAAACCTTTTGAGGGGCACCATTCCATCCGGCTGGAAGGAAAGAAGTTCGGTGGACCAGTAACTTTCTTTGCCGTCTCCATGTAGCTGTTCCATCACAAGTACGGGGTTAGGGCTCAGACCGGGCAAACGGAGGCGATCACTGAAGACACTGCCGGCCCTGGCAAAGCCAATTTGATCAAAGAGTACGGCATGGTCCTGAGACAAAATGACCTGCACCCTGGTCTGGGGAAGCGGTGCACAAGAGGCCGTGGCCGAAGCCAGAAGCAAATCTTTGCTGCCGTCGCCGTTAAGATCGTCTATGTAGGCAGTCTGCCCCAAGCCGCCATAGGCAACTACGGCAAGACGCTGCCAGTCATCTTTTACCTTTCGGTCGATAAAGACATCGGAATCTTTCAGTTGAAAGCGAAAACCATCTTGCTCAAAGGAAGCGGCGGCGGGTAGTCGGCTAAGATTGACGGAAGGACAAGGGCAGGTATACTGCCACAGCCCTTTCAATGACAATGGGCTATAATCGCTCACATAAGCGCAGGCCAGACCGGTACTGGACATGCCGAAAGCAGCAATGGTAGCGAGCAGTTTATTGAACAAGAGGAGCCTCTGTCTGGAGTACTTGTGATGCACTAACTTCTTCCTTGAATTTTGAAAAATTAGGAGGAAGCAATGGACTATTATCTGGCGATCCTGAGCAAAGAAAAGGAAGTATTGCCGTATGGCTAATTTATCGGAAGGGCAAGAGAATATTCTGGACCAGGTTTATCTAGCCAGCCCCTGTGAGGCGCGCTGGGAAGATATGGCCGGCGATGACAAAGTCAGGCATTGCACACTTTGTTCCCTTAACGTCTATAACATAGAAGCCATGACCACCAGAGAAGCTCAGGAGTTTTTCGCTGCTGGTAAAGACGGCAGACGCATCTGCGCGCGCTTCTATCGGCGCCAGGACGGTACCATCATAACCAGTGACTGCCCCAGGGGGCTGAAAGCCATCAGGGATGGTTATCAGAAAGTGTACCGGCGCGTGGCAGCTTTTCTCACCCTCTTTCTCGGTCTAGGCGGCTCGGCAATAGCCCAGAACCAGAGAAGAGAGATGCCTGTAAAACCAGGCAAAATAATGATGGTGCAACCCTGGAATGCGACAGAAAGCTCTACTGCGGCTGAACGCGCCTTACAAGAGAAGCTGGCAAGTCAGATGGAAAAGGAGAAAACCATCTTTTCTAAAGAGCGGGTCAATTTACTCTTGCAGTTAGCCCAGGTATACCGACAGGAAAAGGCAGCAGCTAAGGAAGAAAGCCGGCAATGTCATTTCAAAGGGTACGCCCAGATCTGCTTCAATTCGGCTCTATCCATCGCGCAGAATCTTAAAGACCCTGCTCTTACCAAGCAAGTGGAAAGCAAGATGAAAGAGGCCAATGCCGCCGACGAGCGCAGTGCCGGAAAAACCGGAGACTAGATCTTGTAGCCCATAATCTTATCGATGGTGGGCATACTACCGCCCTTGAAGAGAGCTGCCGTCAACTTATCGCGGCACCTAAGCAACCACTGATTCTCGCTCTGGTTGAAGGCACCGGTTCGCCTTGAGCTTCTAGTGACAAAGGAAGTGCGGCGCATGCGCCGCTTGCAAAAGCGGTCAAAAATATCTTCTACGCTACCGCCGCCCTTAACAGCCCGACCCAAGACGGCTGCATCTTCCAGGGCCATACAAGCGCCCTGGCCAAGGTTGGGCGTGGTGGGATGGGCGGCATCACCTACCAGCAAAACGGAAGCATCGCTCCATTTATAGACAGGGGAGCGATCATAAATATCATTTTTGAGAATGGCACTACTCTCGGTGGCACTAATTAGTCGCGGCACCAGCTCATGATAAGAACCAAAACGATCCAGCAAGTATTCTTTTCTCTCGTGGGCATCTTCGATTACGCCGCTGGGCATGTTGGCCGTGGCATACCAGGCCATTTGTCCGGCTCCGGTGTGTAATAGTCCAAACTGTGTGCCGACGCCGTTTGTGTGCCAGACCGCTCCCCGCGGAATCTCAGCTTCTGGAAAATCGGTGACGCCGCGAAAACACGTGTAGCCGCTATAGTTGCGATCGGTGTCTCCCAATACCTGCTTGCGCACAAGGGAATTGAAGCCGTCGCAACCAATCAGGATATCGGCCTCATGGACGCTACCGCTTTCAAAGTAAGCAGCTACGTGCCCACTTTCCTGTCTGTAGCGTAAAAACTTTTCAGAAAGATGGATGCGGCAACCGGAGACTGTTCGTTCCAGAACCTGGGCAAGAGCATGAAGCAGCGCCCGCCGGTGTATGGTGACGGAGGGTTGCCCCACAAGACGTTCAAGCCTGGCTAGATCAACGGCCCCCAGTACCTGCCCGCCCTCGTCCAGGAAGCGAAAACTCTCCACAACCTGCCCGGCTTTGAGCACATCCCGAGCCGCACCAAGTTCATCGAGGGCGTACATACCGTTGGACCAGACCGTCAAACCGGCTCCCACTTCCCTCAGACTGTCGGCCTGCTCGAACACCTTCACATCGATGCCCAGTCGGCCAAGGGCCAGGGCTGTTGTCAACCCCGCGATACCGCCGCCGATAACAATTGCCGTCTCCACCCTTTTCATGGGGATATTATCCTTCCATAGGGCAGCAAAGGTAGAGAAATATGAAGAAGATACTGATGATTGTGGGCGACTTTGTAGAAGACTATGAAGCCATGGTGCCTTACCAAATTCTTTCCATGTTCGGCTATCAGGTTGATGTGGTCTCACCCGGTAAGAAAAGCGGCGAGAAGGTGAAGACGGCGGTGCATGACTTCGAAGGCGACCAGACCTACACCGAAAAGCGCGGTCATAACTTCGCCGTTACCGCCAATTTTTCCAGGCTATCTGCCGACAATTATGCGGGGCTGGTGCTGCCGGGAGGGCGGGCACCGGAATTTCTGCGCTTGAATGAAGAAGTACTGGACCTGGTGAGAGCCTTCTTCCAGGCGCAAAAACCAGTGGCAGCCATCTGCCATGGCTTACAGATTCTAACCGCCGCCGGTGTTCTCAAAGGCAGAAGTTGCACGGCCTATCCGGCTGTGAAACCTGAGATAACAGCAGCCGGCGGCATCTTTGTGGCCGTCAATGAGAAAGCCGACAACAGCTATGTCTGCGGCAACCTGGTCAGTGCGCCGGCCTGGCCTGCGCACCCTCGCTGGATGAAAGACTTCCTCACCTTATTGGGGCACAAAATCGCCTGAAGGCCATTCTTAAAAGCCCAGGAAGTCTTTAATCTTGTCCCGGGGTGAAAGCTTGGGCTTGTAAAACTGTCCGGTCCAACCCAGGTTGCCGGTCTCAGCATTATTGGTCTTCTGGGAAGAGGAAGCCATGCGATAAAGTGTGTCCAACAAGGCCCGGCACTGCGCCACAGCACTGGGACCGTTTGTCTTCAACTCTTGCAATTTATAGTTTTTGCCGCCGGCATCTACTTCACCTACGAAGCGCGCGTACTCATCTCTGAGGCTGTGTCCACTGAAAACCAGAGGTGGTTGTCCGTACTCCACACAAAGTTCGTCAAAGAGGATCTGCACGGAGCTTAAATCCCAGGAAAGAACCTGTTTACCCTCTAAAAGGCGAGTCAGTTGCATGGCGATTTCCGAAAACGGTCTGGCATTGAAAACCACAGACTGCTCAAGACCATGCTGGGCAATGACCTGGTTATGCACCATTTCCTCAGCCCTCAAAAGCGCTTCAAAAACCACTTTGCCTTCCGGCGTCAGCACGGCGAGCGATACCAGCTTCGGCTGCTCAAGCCCTTGATAGGCGCGGTCGGCATGGAGATAAGTCACTTTGGTGGCAAACAGAAGCCAATCGCTTGAGTCGATCAAATATCGAGACCAGACGATAGCTTTGTTGCGATCTATGGAATTTGGATGAGCACTTGGGGTCGGCTTGGCTGATTGCATTTTTTAACCACTAGTAACTTAACTGAAGACCTCTATTTTAGCCCCGTCCAGTCAGCTTGAAATTAACTCTTTACAATAGTCAATCAGACTTGTGCTTCTCACTGTATATACTGCGAATAGTTTCCAGATCGCGGCTGGATGGTTTCAAGGCAGCGGCTTTCCAGTACATGACATCAAGACCGTTGGGTGAATGGGGAAGACCGATGGCATGGCCGAATTCGTGAATGAAAAGCGTATAAAGATGAGTTTTTGCATAGCTTGACAGGTACGGGGAGCCACTGCCGTCATAACTGAGGCAGAAGACCCTAATGTGGACCCTTTTTAGTTCGCGGGTGTCTTCGCCTTTTTTCTTGCCGTACAGTGCGGAACTGCGACCGGCAGAACCTGGCGGAATATCGTCGTAGGAGATGACTCGCTCCACAAAAATATCGGCATCTTCAAGCGAGTCCACATACTTTACGGAAATAGGCGAGCCGGGAACATCGGTCCACTGCCGTATGGCGTCCAACATCATCTCTTTCAAAGCACCGCCAAAGCCGTTGCGGCGCTCCGACGACAAGTAAACTTTGAGAGGCATTTTGCCTTTATCGAAATAGCAAGAGTAGATACCATCGTTAAAATGCCTGGCTTTGACCAGATTAGCGGAGACCAGGTTGTAGCGAATATCGTTAATAGCCCAGGTCAAATAATCGCGCCCGTCGGCAGCCTTCTCCTGAGAAAGCGCTCGTCTGAAATGAACCAGAGCCTTCTCGAAATCTTTTCTAGCCAGGGCAAATTCTCCGCACAGGTCGTGGCAAAGCGCCCGGGACTGATACCACATGCCTCGAGTCTGCGGCGAGTCATCAGGATAGTTCTCAATCATCTGACTGTAGTAATACGCCGCTTCCTTATGATGAAGGGCCAATTGTTGCCCCCAGGCCATCTGCCAGTAGAGAGCCTTCACGGCACCGCCATCGACCGGATAATCCACTTCCTTTCTTAAACTCAAGAGAGCCTGGTCGGCAAGTAAAGCAGTATCGTAGTATTTGCCGTTCACGCAGGCATCGGCAAGCCCCTGAATGGCCGCTGTTATCTGCCGCTTTCGCTGCTCCCCGGACTGCCGGTAGAGTTCTTTCAAACTATCAAAAACCGGATTCAGAACCTTAGCATCTACCTCTTCTCCATGGAAACCGTCCAGTTTTTTCCTGGAGAGCCCTGCCAGAGTGGAAAGATAGTGCTGAATAGAGCGGTCCGTATCCCAACTGGAAATATAAACACGGCCAAGCATGTCGGAGGTGTCAATTGCCTCCGGAGCGTCTTGCTTGAGAGCGCGTCGACTCTCAAGGGCGCGGGCAAAATAAAAGCTCGACTCATCGAAACTTTCGCTCCACATGGCATTTTCAGCCAGATCATAGGAGAGCATGCCCATGAGATTATAATCCTCAGGCAGGAACCTATCGGCCAGGTAGTGACACCGCCGGTAAAGGCGTCCACATTCCTCTGCATGCCCATCTATTTTGTTGAGAAAAGCAACGGCACAGAGGTTGTAGAGCAAGCCTCTCAATTCAGTCTTATCGCCTTCAGTCAGTTGCTTCGGCTCAAACTTGCCGGTCTCAAAGCGATGCAGCTTAGAGAGGATAATATGCAAATACTGACCGGCGATTAGCTCGCTATTCGGTCTGGTAAGCTTATCCCGCACAGGCAGAGCAAGCATACACTTTTCCAACTGCGCAAATGGATCGAGGTCCAGTTCTACGGCAAGAAGCCTTGCCGGTACTGCATAGTACTGCTTGTCCGGCGGCAGTCCTTCATAGAGTTCAATTGCTTTCAAAAGCATGTTTTTCCCTGCCGGCAAATTCACCAGTATGAGCTTTTCCGCTTGCAGAAAAGTAAGATCGGCATGCAGTCCTTCCCCATCGGTTTGCGGCACGGTCTCAAGACTGAGCGAACCGGTGAGGGCTTTCAGATAATCGGTCTCAATAGTTGAGAAAGCAAGCTTCCTGGCACTTGCTTGAGCTAGCAAGGCAGCGGCCAGGCTGGAAGCATCTTGGCGACGCCCCCTGGCCGCCAGGTCTCTCACCCGCTCCAAAAGCAGAGCGGCCCGGCTCTTGCTCTGGAAGTTCTTGCTGTCAAAACTCAGAAGCACATACTCATTTAAGAGGCGGGCGAGGCGGCCGCCGTTTTTAAGGGCACGGGCATAGTCAAGACGGCGCAAAAGAAGAGACTGAGAAAGACCGGTGAAACACTTGCCCGGCAAGACCGCTTTCAGTCCATCGGCGCAGCCGGTCAGGTAGAGAGACTCCGACTTCAGATCGAAAGCGCTCTCTCCGTGCCTTGCCGAGCATAAATAGAGCGACAGGATCGCCTCGCTCTGCCGCTCAAGCATAGGAGAATGGAGTATACTGCCTTCCGAGAAAGCCGCGTCATCTTCACTTGCGCACCAGACCCGCACTTCTTCCTTCGGTCCAAAAAGAAAGGGGTCGTAAGAGGCCCGTGCCGGAATGTTCGCACAAAGAGCTATAACAAGAAATAAAGAGAGCAGTTTCACGGCTCTTGCCCTATGGCATAAAGATGCAAGGCCGGACAATACAGGGGAAAATCCGTGAGCGACTTTGAAAAGCAATTTGCCGGTGTGGTGCAGTCTGTGAGCGATGCTACCAGGGGTATCTTCAACGCCATAGACAAGATGCTTTTTCAAGCCCTGGTAAGCAACCTCAAAAGCGAAGACTTTCAAGCGGCGTCCATAGCCATAGATCAGCTGGCAAAAGAGAAGAAACCCATTGCCATTCCGCCCCTTTTCTTTGTCTCCAAGTCTCATCCGAATGCCAGAGTTAGAGCTAAAGCCGAAGAGGCCCTGAAGGTATTCGGTGAAGACCAGAAGATTGCTAAATTGACCGAGGGCAAAGAGGTGCAGGAAGCGGTCAAGCTTCTCATAGGCGAATTCGGCAACTACAAGCAGTGATTTCAAAACTTCTTCCAGGGATTACCGGATGGTCTGACTGAATTTTGTTTTTTGTCTCCCTTTGCCGCTTCTGGAAGTTTTTCGAAAAACACCAGGCGAAAGAGGGAAGAAAACTGCTCGGCAGATAAGTCCAGGTCGAGCCCTGCCACCTCATCGTAGATGCTGTTCAGCTTGATGAAACGCCTTTCGCCATTGACGGCCAGGATGGGATAGGGGCGAGCCGGTATCGGTCTTGGGCCTTTGAGACGGCTCATATCATCGTGGGTAACGGCAATAGCCACGAGATTATCCTTGAAGAGGTGCAAGAGTCGCTCAAGCAGCTCGTCCGCCCCAAAATCGGGCACCACAATTTGACTGGCGGCGCTCATCAGGCCGGTATCAATAGCAGTGGCAGCACGACTGGCCACCTGAGACTTGTTTGCCGAAAACTGGTTCTGCAAACCGGTGCGCTTAGCCAGAAAGATGCCATAGCTCTTCTCCAGAAGCGGATACCAGAAACCATAACGCTCGGTCAGTCCATATACTTCCAATTCATCTTTACGGGGCGGCATTACATCAAAGGGCGGTTGCCTGGAGCCAGGGAAGCAAATGGAATAGGAGCCGTCCAGATTGGAGCGAATCATGCGCAAAATTGCACGGGGATTAGTTTCCGCAAGGGCACAAAGAACACTAGCGAAGTAGGCATCACCGATGGTTCCAAGGCGAACGGCATCGGGTTTGATACTGGTAAGCGGGAAATCGGCATTGGCAAAGAGCAGCGGCTTGGATCTAGCTTTAGCGGGAGCGGCCGAACTCTCCCTTCCGGACGGTAATGAAGCCGGAGCCTGAGCCTGAATAGATTCGGCACCATAGATAGAGGTATACTCCCGGGCAAAAGCCAGTCTGAAATCTTCCATGCTCAAAGCCGGCAGGTCAATTTGATCACCGGCCCCCTCCAGTCTCGGTCTCGAGGAGTAAACGGTCTGTGCCGCCCCTAGCACCAGCCTGACAATACCCTTTTCCGAGGTACTGAGATCGTCAAGGCTCAAAACCTTGTTCATCTCTTCAAAATCCACAAGCCGATTGAAATCAAGATCGACCAGACTGAAGATTCTGGCTGCAGCTTCTTCCAGATCGGCGGGCAAGCGGCAATCGCGAAAGCGCTCATCATTCTTAAGGTCGAGAGCCAGATAACGAACGGTCTTACGCTCCTGCCTCACCTGCCGAATTTCAGCATCGCTTATGCTGTGGGTCTCAATCCAGTAAGGACCATCATCGGGCAAAACCGAGCGTAAGACGTCTTCTTCCGGTGCAGTGGACGGTACCGCCTCCACCACAGGCAAGGTGTCTGACTCGGTCACCTTGGCGGCACTGGCGGAAGATAGCTCATTAAACCAGTCGGGCAAGTCGGAATTCAAATTAACGCCCGACTGCGACTGATTCTGACCAAGACCGAAATTATAGGAGCTGTCGGAACCGCTCTGGAAAAACTGATAGTCACTCAGACCGGGGCTGGTGTTACCCTGCCCCGGTGACTTTTTATCTTTCTCGTCATCACCTGAAGAAGGCAATTAATAGCCTCCGCTGGGCAATCCGAATCCGCCTCCATAACCACCGTATCCGCCATAGCCCCCGTAGCCGAACCCGAAGCCGTAGTTCGGCAAGCTGTTATCGAGATAGCGCATTTTGGTGCCGAACTCGGTGCGAGCCGTGTTGTACTTCATCATCTTCATTTCATTGTCAAACTGCTGCTGATCGCGCTGATCTTGCAAGGACTGTCTCATATCATTGATATCATTGCCCAGATTAGCCATGGTGGAGGTCTGTCCCTGCCTCAAGTTGGCAATAGCCTGGTCTAATTGGGCAATATAGGCCATTTGCTTGCTGCGATAAGCATCGTCGCGCTGAAGCCAGCCCTGAAGCACCATCAGTTCATTGGGAGTGTCTCCGGTCTTAACAGGTGTACCGGCTTTCTTGGCCTTTTTGAGAACCTGTATGCGTTTCTCAGCGTAAAGCCTGTAGGGCTGATTCTTGGTCTCTTCATCCGAGAGTTTCTGCTCGGCATCCCGTTCTTCCGCCTTGTATTCATTGATCATGGCTTGATCCGTCTGAAGCAAATCCTGCTCATCTCTGTAAATGGTCTGATTGGCGCCGGCCGCCTGAGCCGACACAGCAGGAGCACTTAATAAATTGACGGAAAACGCACCTATGAGTGCGGCAGAAGCGAGCACAACAACTCTTGAGCCGCCGCCTTTAGTGATAGTTGCAATAAATCTAGGCATTTTCCCGGACCTCTTTTCTTTCATTTCTCGTTGGTCGCATTCTCTACTTTCTATTCTGGATGGATGAACTCATCCGAACCGTTTTATCTACCCTAGATGTACCACCCCTGAACGGCCAGGAAACCAAACCATGTTAGCTTCCTGTGAGAACCAGGTTCTATCTCGGAACACCCACAGGTTGAGCGTTTTCAGGTCAGGCTCATTTATTTTTGTAAAGCCCTCGCCCTTTTCTTAAATCCGTAAATAAAGCGAAAAAGGTTGAACTCTTGACTTGATTCCAACGTTTAAGCAATTAGATTCGTTGAACTTGCATCGAAGGAGCCAAGAAAATGAAAACAACCTCGAATTCCAAACCAGCCAGGGCTTTGCTATTGCTTTCGCTCAGCCTGATCGCCCTATTGGCGTCGGCCACTGAAGCGAGGGCCGGTCACTGCAACGGCAGCTTCAATCCGCCCGGTCCCGCCGGTGGGGTCGGTCACGGGCGCTTCTGGCACTACAATGCACCCGGCGCTCAAGGGGGCCCTGGTCGGGGCTGGGTCTATAATCCGCCCGGCCGCGGCAATACCATTCGTTTCCCGGCTAAATATCGCTTTCGCATGCTCACAGCCGGTCTCAGATAGCTTTCTGCGTTGAAGGCCTGGCACGTTGAGTGACGCCCGAGAACCTAGCAACATACCGGCCCCGGGCCGGTTTTGTTGCCGGGTTCGAGGCCGGCTGCCAGCAGTCTGTCGTCCCTGAAGAAATTCAAGTAGAGTTGCCGTTCCGCCAGAAAACCGCCCGCCACGCGGTGCAACTCAGTGGACAAAACCCTCATGCGATCCCAGGTGGTCAAATCCAGTTTGGCCCAGGGGTACTGCGTTGAAGATCCGGCAACAGTCTGAGCGGGACAGACAAAGGCAGTTGCACCCAGCCTTTGCAAACTCAGAGGCTCCTCGATCGGGTGAGCCTGGCAAACACCGTTCTCAACATCCATGACCCGCCATTTCTCATCGTCGCAAAAATACAGGCGGCTATTGAGTAAGCGGGATAGCTTCTTAGCCTGCCAGTACTGCCTGGCCGAACTCACGGTCAGTCCGGTGATCATATTGGCCACGGCTTCTTCATCCAGCACCGCCTCTTCTTCATCTTCAGCTTCGTCATCGTCCACCTCTTCCCCTTCCGACTCCTCTGAAAGTAGGTCCAGGGCGGTCAGATCGGGTATTTCATCGGCAAGAGCAAGATTCTGCCTGGCCTGAGCCAGTTCCGCATTCAGCTCACGGCGATAAAGACTGAGTCCCAGAGCTAAAAGGCGACGAGGACAGGCTTCGTTGGACGCAATGGCAAAATTGTCCAGAAACAGCTCTACTCCGCCCCTGATAATTTCAAGTTCGGCCAGATTCCAGAACAGCTCCAGGCTGAAACTACCCTCGCCAATAGACTTACAAAGTTCCAGCAGGGGCACCAGTGCCTCACCTACAAAGGGACCGAGAGGCGTTAAATGGCTCTGTTTCTCGTCACAGAGAGAAAAGTCGCGGTTATAGAAAGAGAGCGCCCGAAACCGACTGCGCAGGGCTCTGTTATAGGGGGGATTGTGTTTCTTAATTTCATCGCTCTCCAAAAGAGCCGCTTCCAGAGGCGTCTCGACCTCCACTACTTCCAGATCGTGAATCTGGCAAATCAGTTCTTTGGTCTTGCCGCTCTTACCTTTTCTACCTCGAAAATAGCTATTGACCCGATCTTTCAGGCAGGTAGCCTTGCCCACATATAAAATCGAACCAGTCTTGGAGAGCATGCGATAAATTCCCGGACGCGCCGGCAACTGCAAACGCTTCAACCTTTCCATGGGTAAATCATAAGTGACCGCCACCGCCTTTGGTACCGGCCCCCGCAGCCATTCCTCCAGCTCTTCCAAAGTACGGCAAGCAGCATCTGACTCCAGGCGCTCCACAAGCCGGCTCCAGATAAAGTGCGTAGCGAGCACATGACCGGCTGAGCGTTTTTCCTCTTCCATGGGCTGACCGAGGTAGCCACTCAAGGCCCGAATGGCGCGGGAAGGAAGCGAAGGGAAAAGCCTTTTGGCAATTTTGCAGGTACATAGAAAGGAAAATGGCAATTCAGATTGATCGCAATCTGCAAAAAACTCCGCCAGGAACGAGCGTTCAAATTGAGCATAATGGGCCACGGCAATTACCGGTGCCTGCTCCGACAGCACGCTCTTCAATTCTTGCAAAAGGGTCTGGGGGCTGAGGGCCGCCTGCATGTCTTTATCGGTGATACCGGTAAGGCGCTTGATGCGGGCCGGCAAGACCTCCTCATCCGGCAAGGCCATAAGCCGTGTTTCCACACGGCCGGGGTCATGGGCATCGGCAACCATCCAGCCCAGTTCCAAAATCTGTCCAAACTGCGGAGAAGCTCCGGTGGTCTGGCAATCCAAAAGCAAGACTTTCATGTCTTTGAGAAGCATTAGCTCACTCCCGGTCGCGCCTTCACTTCCAGCCAGAATTCATTGATATCCTTCAATAGACTGGAAGAGACAAGGGAGTCGACTGAAAGGCTCGGCTTCAGCCAGTCACTGGGCATAGAAGCCACATAAGTAGGCTCGGTGAAGCGCTTATCCATAAGCACTATCAAACCTTTATCTGTATCGGAGCGTATAACTCTTCCAGCCGCTTGAATTACCTTAGCCATGGCCGGATAAACATAAGCATAGTCAAAGCCATGGCCGTAGCGCTTTTCATAGTACTCTCGAATTTTCTCCCTTTCGAAATTAAAATTCGGCAGGCCGGGACCGACAATAATCGCACCAATCAGCATCTCGCCTGGATAGTCGACCCCCTCTGCAAAAACACCGCCCTGCACGGCGAATACCAGAGTGGGCTCCCCGGTGGTGAGGCGATCCAATATTTCCCTGGCCCGCCCTTTAGAGATCTCGCTCTCTTGCTTCAAGAGTTTTAGACTGCTTCCATTTGCCTCTTGCAGTTTTTTCACCCTCTGATAGACGGCTTCCAGAAAGACAAAGCTAGGAAAGAAAACAAAGTAATTGCCAGGCTTCAGTGCCGTCATGCGCTTGATGGCTTCGGCAATCTTATCGTAATTGCGCTCCCGGTCGGAATACTTGGTGGATACCTGCGGTATTACCAGAATTTTGCGGTTTTCCCGGGGAAAGGGGCTGAAGTACTCCCGACAAGACAAGTCCGCTTCTTCAAAGCCGCTCAACTGGGCAAAATAATTAAAAGGCTTGATGGTGGCGGAAAATGCCGCCACATGCTCAAACTCTTTGTGAGCCAACTTCAAACGAGCGGAAGCATCGCAACATACCACCTTAAGAGTTTCGTCATAGCTCATATCACTGCCCCTGGTGCGAGTATAGAGGTGCAGATATTCGTCCCCTTCGTAAGCGATGGCTTCCTGAAAATCGGTGAGGTAATTGGCCAGAGAAAGGATAGGATCGCCCACTCCAGCAGAACGCTTGCTTTCAGACTCGCCGCCTCCCAACTTGAGTTGAGCACCACCGCTTTGACTGCGGCTTTCCTTCTGCTTCAGTCGCTCCAGCATCAGGGCTGTTAATCGATTCCTTGCGGCTTCGAACATTTCAGGCGCCAGTTTAACCTTAGCCTCCTTCTGCCCGGTAGAACGTCCCACATTTGATATAGAAAAGAGAATTTCAGAAAGAATGCTGCGTAACTCCACCTGCTCAGGAACGCTCAAGGACGACAGGTCGGCCACTGCTTGCACAATGAAACCGGAGGAAAGACTCTTGCTGTAATAATCGCAGGCGCGGCTCGGCAAGTTATGGGCCTCGTCTATGACAAGGTTGGGTTTCTCAAAGTCTTTAGAGAGTGTGTGAGTGAAGCGTCCCAAGGTGTTGCGAGGTGAAAAAACATAGTTATAGTCAGCCACCACCACGTCCGCCGCTGCCACCGCATCCAGTGACAATTCAAAAGGGCAGACCTGATACCTCTCACCCATTTTCTTAAAAGTGGCTTCCGTCAGACCGGGCATTCGGGCTGCCTTTTCAAGCAATTTGTGTTCCGAGACCTTCGTATAATAGTCTTTTGCATACTGACAGTAGGAGGGATTACAAATCACTTCCTCCTTCAAGCACATTTTGGCCTTGGCATTCAAGGTGAGCGACCTCAGCCTGGTACCCACCTCCCGCAAATGCGAAATTGCATCCTCCGCTCCGATATGCTGGCTGTTCTTGGGAGTCACATATATAAGTTTCTGCCCCCGGCTGAGAGCATCCTTGAGCAGTGGAAACATCACCGCCGCCGTCTTCCCAAGACCGGTGGGAGCCTGAATCAACACCTCCCGGTGGCTGACGAGATCTTGAGTCAATTCCTCAATCAATTCCTTTTGCCCCGGTCGGGGGTTGGCGAAGGGAAATGTCATCCTCTCAGCCAGTTCCATCCGCCTCTGGCGAGCCTTTACTTCCGAGTCTACCTCCCGCTCCAGTTCATGCAAGCGCCTTGAAAGCCAGTTTTCATAAGCAGCCGCATCAAAGGGCACGGTCAGTTCTTCCGCTTCACCACCACTGGTGCCGACCAGCAAAAAGCGCGTCACAGGAAGAACCGAGCGCTCTAAATAGAGGATATAAGCGTAAGTAGCGAGTTGTAACCGGTAGGGATGCTCAGGCTCGCTCTGCAATTTGCTTACAAGCTCGCGCAGGTTGACGGCGCTCTTTATCTCCTCCAGTACGGGAGTAACGCCATCAATGAAACCATCGGCTCGCCCGGAGACATGGAAGATATATTTGCCGGCTTCAAATTTATGAGCCAGTTTATGCTCGGCCTTGTAGGTTGTGTGCAGTTTCTGCCTTGACTTCTGCAGCCTCACATGAACATCGCGACCGGCGCCGGCCAATTTATCGGAACCGCCAAAAATCTGGGCATAACCGGAGTTTGCCTCAATGCTACCTGTCATAGGCGAGGGCAGGGCAAAATCTCGTATGGATATGTTGACCGTTTTGATGGTCAAAGTGTCATTCTCTAGCCGGTAGCATAATTACGTATGGTATCACCGTCTGTAATGTTAGCACAGACAGCAAGCAGCTCAAGAAACTACCTTTTATTTGGGTCCGCCCAGTTCGTCGGCAGAGCGAATCTCTTTGTTGCAATGGGAGCAGCGGGGAAACTCCCCGTCCCAGACCCTTGGCAAGACATGGCCATTGATATCGCAGGGGGAGGTTTTCTTGCCCGGCACTGCAAAAGCAAAAATACCGGCAATCTCGCTGAAAAGACCGAGTAGCTTCTTGGTAAAGGCTACATCCGGCCGCATTTCCTTTTGCTGAACTGACTTCATAGCTTTGATGTTCTGGTGCGTCATGCGAGGTGTACGCCCCCGCCTCACCCCGGATGTAAAATCTGTACCGGCGTAGCCACCGGCAGACTCGTTTTGAGCCCTGTAATTATCTTCCTCCATAAGCCCCCCAGCTTAAATAGCGGATGCACAACTACACCCTCTGTTCTTCTCGCCGCCCCCTCAAACGCCTTACCCTTTTTACTTTTCGCCTTTTTGCATTATAAATGCCCATAATTGCATCATAGCGCAAAGCCGTCAGCTTCAAGAAGTCAAAGTCAGCCGAGCCAAGCTAGCGGAACGGTTTAACCATGCTCACATGGTGGCGCCGCCGTGCTCTGCCAGCCAGGAGACGGTATCGGCAAAGACCTTATCGTTCACTTGTTTATCTTCATAAACATAGTGATCGCCCTCCGCCACTTCTATAAACTTTTTGTCTTTCGTAGCCAGACTCTTATAAACACGCTCGGCACCGATGGGCTTGGACTCACCGTCCTTGAGACCCTGCACGATGAGCACCGGGTCTTCTTTGATAGCCCGGGCAAAGCGTCTGGTTTTATACATATAGAACTGACAGCTCATCAATTCCCGAGCCGTCAAATCAAGCCGCACCCCCGGATCATTTTCAATGAACTGCCGCACCTCCGCCCTTGGTGTCGCCTCCTGAATCAAAGACTTGGCCATGCCGAAGTCTTTGTTGGCATGGGCAATAAAATGTCCGCCTACCTTACTGTAATTGCGCAAGGTCTTGAAGTGTTCACCACCGGGATTGGATGAAATTGTGCCGTCAATCAGTTCAGGGAAGAGGGACTGTGCCTCCAGGGCTATGGCACCACCCATGGCTTCACCAAGCAGGAAGATCTTGGTGCCGGGTTTGTCTTTATAGCGTTCATTTTTTAAAGCCAGCAGATGGTCTTTCACATCCTTCAAGGAACGCACAATGTCCATGCGACTTTCCTTACCGGCAATCTTTTGCCAACCGCCGAAACCACGCAGGTCGAGTGAATAGACATCCATCCCTTTTTGAGCCAGGCGCGAGGCCAGATCGTCGAAGATACCGGCATGCATACCTAATTCGTGCAAACAGAGCACCACCGTCTGCCCCTTGCCGCCCTGGGCGGGCCAGAACAGCACTGGTGGCGTATTCGGTACCAGCGTCAGGGCTTGCTTATCAGCGGCGGCGAATGCCTGAACTTGGCTCAAGCTAACGACACTAAGCGCAGTAAGCAGCACCAGGGCACCCTTGCTAATAGAGTCCTTTGCTTTTCTAAACTCACCCATAAGATTATCTAGTTCCAATTTCATACTCGCCTTTGCACTGAAGTCAGTGCTTTTTGCCGGAGCTACCTTTCACACCGCCTCGGGGCGGCACACTTCTACCTGGACTGGGCTCCAATTTTACATCACTGGTAACAGGACAGGCCAGAGCCAGGTCACCACCCCGCCAGGAGGAATCCATGAGCACAGGGGTCTGCAACTGACCGCGCTCGCGCAAGACTTCGTCCTCCACCTTGTCTTTCATGCTGGCAAAAGCCTGCTTGATGCCTGTGCCTCTGCCCCGGGATTTCAAACTCTCAATGAGACGATGGGTGAATACGCTGTTTTGATAGGAGGATGACTCCCAGGACAACTGGCCGGCGAGCGAAGAAGCCAACACCAGTTGCCCTTCGCCGATGGGCACATGGCGCACATCCACCTCCCGGGCCGGAGCACGCCCCACGGCCTTGTCGCCGGAATTGACCACAGCTCCGCCATGGCAGACATCCAGAACCAGTAGCACCCGGTCGGCATGAAGCATCTCCTTGACGCCAACGGTGAACCATTGCATGGGAATACCAGTGAGCACGACGTTGTTCAAGTTGGACTCGTAAGGCAAAATGAAATTGGCATTGGACACTTCTTTCTTGGCGGCACTGCCGTGGCTGCTGATGAATATCACCACCAGGTCGTCCTTATGTGCCTTGTGGCGCAGCCAGCCATCGCCAAGAGCGGCCACGATATTCTCGCGACTGGCCGCTTGATTGGTTAGAAGACGCACATGATCGCTCTTAAAACCGGCGTCGTTCACCAGGTAGTTGCGAAAATCCGTTGCATCCTTAGCGGCATACTTAAGGTTGATCGTACTATCCTTGAAAGTGCTGACGCCAATCACCAGGGCCCATTTGTCTCGCACCGGCCGCGATGCCAGGTGGCCGCTCGGCGGTTTGGGCATATTCTCAAGCAAGCTCTGCTTGCCGGCAGTATTGGCCAGACCATCCAGCTTTACCCTCAGTTCCTGGGCCAGGGTGGCATAAGGCGCCGCCTCCCGGGTCAGACCAGCCAGCCCAAGCACCTTCACCATCAAGTCGCAGTCCGACAGCACCGCATATGATTCTTCGCCATAGCGCCTGCGATCCGCCTTCAGTACTCGCTCCAAAAGTTGCCGCGACAGCTCAAGTTTCTTTTCATCCATATAGAAATTGGCCAGCTTGAGCATAGTCTCGGTGGTTTCGCTATGTTCCTCTCCCAGAGAGGCTTCCTGAATAGCGAGAGCCTCTTTCAAGCAGGCTTCGGCCTCTGCAATCTTCTTGAGGCTGATCTCCACTTCCGCCAGATTTACCAGATTGCGAGCCACAAAGGGATGCTTTTCTCCCAGGGCAAGGCGCCGAATACGGAGACCACGAGTGGTCAAGGACTCAGCCAGAGCCGCATTACCGCTATTCAGCTCGAGCAGGGCAAGATTATTCAGACAGGCCGCCACATTGGCATGTTCGGCGCCGAGACGCTTCTCCACAATCTTCAAGGCCCGCTCATAACAGGGGCGTGCCTGGTCATACTCTCCCAGCGTCAGGTAAACCAGGCCGAGTTCATTCAGGTAGCGAGCCACCGCCAGACCTTCCGTACCGTATATCGCCTCTTCCACGGCAATGGCTCTTTTATAGCCGCTTATAGCCGCCTCAAAATCTTTCAAATTGCAATTGACTTCTGCAAGAAGAGCCTCTGCTTCCGCCTGGCGCGGCTGCTTGCCGGGTAATTTCTCGGTCAGGGAAAGCAGAGTCGTGGCAGGCTTTTTGGCAGCGGCGAAGTTTCCCGTAGCCAGATAATGCTCCGCAAGCCCTGTGAGAATTTCCGGCAAAAAAACCGCTCGCTCCTGGCTGCCGGCCCCTTCGCAGAGGGTGAGAGCGCGCTTCAAGGTTGCTTCTCCCTGCTCCATCTTCTCTTCATTGAAGTAAAGCCTGGACAGTGGCAAAAGTACCGTGCAAAGTTCGGGGCCCTGAACACCGCTTTCCGTTTTGAGAGCCAGGGCCTTATTAAAGAGGGCTTCTGCTTCCACAAATTTTCCCTGCCGCGCCGAAAGCGCTGCCAGACCTTCCAGCGCCTGGGCAAGACTGAGGCTCTGCTCCGAACTGCCTGTCTTGTCGGCGGCCTCAAAGAGGGCCAGATTCTCTTTTAAACTTTGCTCGCATTCCTCATACCGCCCCATATCCTGTAGGACGGAAGCCAGACCAAGTAAGGAAGTGGAAAGCTTAACCTTATCTGCATAGGGCAGTGATAGCAGGTTGGCTTCTTTGCCCGACACCGGAAAAGTCTTTTTAAAGTCGGCGATGCTCTTGCGATAGTTGAGAGCGCTTTCACTCAATTGCCCTTCCAGCCGGTAAGCCCGGGCCAATTCCTGCTCATCAAGGGCGGTCGGCGCAGGCAGTTCCTTAAGGGCCGCCTCAAGGGTCTGCCGCGCTTCCTGGAACTTGCCCTGCAGGGAAAGGCTGCGGCTCAACTTCTTGCCCACCAAATGCCTGAGCCTGCCGTCCTCGGAAAGGGGTATTTCCTTAGCCAAAGTTCTAGGGGAGGTCGGCTCGCCGGGAGCAAGCTGAGCAAGAGCAGCCCGATAACTTTTCTCGGCCCCCACATAATCGTGTCGTTCAAGCAGATTATCCCCGCCCTCCAGGAGACTCTTGAAAACAATACTCTCAGCCCGGACCGACCGGGGAACCAGTGCCACTGAAACAGCGCAGGGAAGGCACACCAGCAAACTTTGCAGACCGTAAATCAAGACCCTTGACTGCCATCCCAGCTGAAAAGACCGGGAGCACTCACAAAAAGGCGAGGCTAGAGGCTGCAAAAATTTCGTTTTAAATAGCAATTGCCGCCCGGCCCTTTCAATTGTTGCAATTCGTTCTATAAAGAGCTGTACAGTCGGTCCCATCCCGTCCCTTGACTTTTACAAGCTGATAAAATCACTGCCAAGCATTGGCCCAAACGAGCACGTGGCAACCACGCCGCTCTGACTTTCAGGTGATCATATCTACCATACGGTCTACCATACGGAATCTACGGAAATTATGCCGCAGAAACTAACCAAGAAGTCAAAATTATAAGCAGAATGCAGAATCAAATTGCAGACTAACTGCAGAACCAAGTAAGAACTAGATAAAACGGGGACAGTCAATATGGCTAAAACAGTCGGCATAGATCTTGGAACCACAAACTCGGTAGTGGCCGTCATGGAAGGCGGTCGTCCCACCGTCATATCCAACACCGAAGGTGGACGTACTACACCATCGGTAGTGGCATTCAATAAAGCCGGCGAGCGCCTCTGCGGACTTCTAGCCAGACGTCAAGCCGTAGTCAACCCCACCAATACTATTTACTCCATCAAGCGCTTCATCGGACGTCGCTTTGCCGAAGTCGGCGAAGAGTGCAAAATCGTTTCCTACAAAGTCAAGGAAGCTCCCGACGGCGGCTGCCGCGTCGGCATCGGCGATAAAGACTACACCCCCGAGGAAATCTCCGCCATCATCCTGCGCAAACTGAAGGAAGATGCCGAGAAATACCTGGGCGAAAAAGTAACCACTGCCGTAATCACGGTCCCGGCTTACTTCAACGACTCTCAAAGACAGTCTACGAAAAATGCCGGCACCATCGCCGGTCTCGAAGTGCTGCGTATCATCAACGAACCCACCGCCGCTGCTCTGGCCTATGGTGTGGAAAAGAAAGGCAAGGACGAGACCATCCTGGTATTCGACCTGGGCGGCGGTACCTTCGACGTATCCATCCTGGAAGTCTCCGATGGTCTCATAGAAGTCAAATCCACCAACGGTGACACCCACCTGGGCGGCGACGACTTCGACCACAAACTGGTGCAATGGATCGGCGAAGAGTTTCTTAAAGCTGAAAACATAGACCTGCGCAAAGATCCGCAGGCTCTGCAACGTTTGACCGAAGCCGCAGAAAAAGCCAAAATCGAACTTTCCTCGGTAACCGAGACCAATATATCCCTGCCTTTCATTACCGCTAACGAGTCAGGTCCCAAGCACCTGGACATGAAGCTGACCCGCTCCCGCTTCAACGAATTGACCCATGACCTGGTCGAGCGTTGCAAGCACCCCATCGAGCAAGCCCTCCTCGATGCCAAGATGACTTACAAAGAAATCGACGAAGTAGTACTGGTGGGCGGTTCCACCCGTATTCCGGCTGTCAAAGACCTGGTAAAGAGCCTCACCGGCGGCAAAGAGCCCAACCAGAGCGTCAACCCAGACGAAGGAGTGGCAGTAGGAGCTTCTCTGCAAGCCGGCGTCCTGGCCGGAGAAGGACACGACCTGGAACTCCTGGACGTGACACCGCTTTCACTCGGAATTGAAAACCTGGGCGGCATCTTCGCT
>JACRFZ010000120.1 GCA_016212515.1 Candidatus Melainabacteria bacterium | reverse complement strand
CAACTGGTGCAGAAGGGCGTCCATCTCCTGCACGGAAGAAGGCAAATGCTCGTTTTCTTTGTAGAAGTCGCTCATTTGCCGCGCTGCTTCCTTCATTCTCATTACCAGATCGCCGTCGGTGAGACCCTGGGGGGTTTGGGCCCAAGCCTGCTCGTTCGCAGAGGCATGGAAGAGAGTGCAGCAGAAGAAGATTCTTAGAAGCAGAAGTAAAGCCGCACTGCCATTATGCATGTTTTGACCCTTCGAAATATTTTGCGCTTCCAATTAAGTTTGCTATCATAGGATAGCATTGGAAGCGTGACGACTCCTTTATTCATGCTGCCGATGTTAATAGTTAAAGTTTGGATTCTCATCGGCTTTTACTAATGCCTCAATACGGCTCTGGGGCAGAGGAAGTGACAGTGGTCAAGGTTCTTCTGGTTGAAGACGACGTTGCAATGTCAGACTTGGTCTGTGATGAATTGAGCCTGCATGGTTTTACAGTAGACCAAGCCGCTGATGGACGTTGCGCCTTGGAATTTCTAGAGATTGGTTCCTACGAACTCCTCATTTTGGATTTTCTTTTGCCGGACATTGATGGTGCTGAAATATGCTCCCGATACCGGCGATCCGGTGGGGCTTCTCCGGTATTGTTTTTGACCGGACGCACTGGAATTGAACATAAAACACTGGGATTTGACTCCGGAGCTGATGATTATCTGACCAAGCCCTTCGACATACGGGAACTTCTTCTTCGAGTCAAAGCACTGTTGAGCCGCTCCGGCACGAGGGTTGTTACCAATCTTGAGTACGGCAGCCTGAACATTGATACCCAGAAAAGAGAGGTGCTTTGTGGAGAGCGTACCCTGCGGTTGGCGCCAAAGGAATTTGATATGCTGTTGCATCTTGTTCGTCATCAAGGGCAGATCTTTACTGCTGCTGAGCTAGGTCGCAGTGTTTGGTCCGGATTTGAGATTCCTTCGGATGAGAATGTGCGGGTGTGCCTCAGCAGATTGAGGAAGTCTCTTGCCTCTTGCGGACTGGACGATGTGATTGTTAACTCTCACGGTCACGGTTATATGCTTGTAGAGACTTGTGAATGAAGATCTTCTGGCAGGGGGCTGGTCTTGTTTGCTTGCCGCTGATTGTGCAGTTAACATTTGTTGGCGTAATGCTCTGGACTGAGCAGAATACTGCCAGAGATATGGATTATCTGTTGAGGGCTCAAGCATTAGCGGACAAGAAGGCTGATGTTGTGAAAGATGCCATGGGACTTTACTTTGTCTTTCAACAACAGGGTCTGTCTGCTCGAATTACCAGAGCAAGATATCAGGCAATGCAGAGAAGACTTGACTCCATAAGGGAGCAGTGTCGCCAACTCAGAAAACTTGCCGGGCGAGATCTTTCAGACTCAGCAGAGGCTGTTACTTTAGCTGAAGGACTGGAGCATCTGGCGGAGAGAATTCAGATTTCCTTTGACCGAGCACTAAACGAGAATTCAGGCTCTATAAGAGATGAGTTGCCGATTTTGATGGAAGAAGTATATCCATCCTTACGGAAAGTAAAGCACTATCTACAGGAGACGGATACCGGCTCTGAGCGAATTCTCAAACAGAGACTGGCGCTTGGTGAGAAGTCTCGGACTATTACGAACCGCATCGTTCTTCTCGAGACCGTTGTATCTATTATCCTTTCTGCAAGTCTTTTGATATTGTTCAGTCGATCTGTAAGTGGACGCCTTAGTCTTCTGGGCGAGAAGGCAAGAATGTTCGCTCGTGGCGAGGCGCCGAATTTGCGCATAGCCGGCAAGGACGAGGTATCGGAGCTGGATTCGATTATGGAGAAAATGTTTGCTGATATTCAGTCTCAGAACGCCTTGCGCCAGGCTTTCGTTCAGATGCTTTCTCACGACCTCAAGACACCAATCAATGTCGTATCCGTATTTGCCGAGAATTTGAAAGGCGGCCGCTATGGAGAACTGAATGAACTTGGCCGGAAACGTCTCTCGGGTTGCCTCTATAGCGTTGCACACTGTAGGAACCTGGTGAGAGATTTTCTGGAGTACGAGAGGTTGACGGCTAATTCTCTACAATATCTCGACTTTGAGCGACTATCACTTCCTTCACTGGTTCTTGAGGTTTGCCACTCGCTAGGGGAGATTGCCAACGAGCACGAGATTAAAATAGAAGTTAAAGTTGGCGATGTTCATGTATTTGCAGATCAGTCTGCAGTGAGGAGAATATTGAACAATCTCCTCAGCAATGCAATCAGTTACGAGCCGAAAGGCGGCCATATTTTGGTTGAAAGCTTTCCCTCTGCTTCAGGATTGGTTGCTGTTTCCGTCACTAACCACGGCTCAACGCTGAGTGAATCGGCTTTGAGTGATCTCTTCAAGCCCTTCGCTAAGACTGGAAAACGCGTACGCGCGTTGGAGTTTAATACCGGTCTTGGTTTGTCAATTGTGAAGCTTCTGGTGGAGGCGAATGGGGGCGAAATTAAGGTTGATCGAGAGTTCCAGGACGGATGTAGATTTGTCTTTACTCTGTCCCCAGCGTAGATTATCGTTGCCTCTATTTTTGCTTTTCTACCGGCCGATAGCTTTTGAAATGGATTTGTTAGGTTCCCAACTCCATAATGCCTTCTAGTTTGCCACTTGTCTGTCTGATGTGTTGATCTTCCAGATTTTGAACTGACTTTGGACAGATTTTTCTTTTCAGAGGTGTAATTATGAAATTTGAGAATCAGGAAGCGCAATTGTTGCAGCCGATGGGAGATAAAATTAGTAATCTGGCCGGTGATTTGCTAAGTTCAAATTTGGATTTCAAAGCGTTATCATCGGCTGCCCTTTCAAGCATCAAGATTCCAGAGCAGTTCGGTCAACTAGAGTTGGTTCTTGACTCGGTGAGCGGCATCAGCATTGGCGAGCTTGAGTTAAAAGATACAGGCAATGGAGCGCCCTACTGTGGTTCTGACGGCGGTATTCCGCAAGATAGGCCGACCAATGGTTCTAAGGGAGCAGAAAAAGACCGGCCCGGAGGAACTGCGCCTCTCGAGAGCGGCTTCGCTGCCAGTGTTGCTCGAGTCATTCAAGAACCAGACGGACGCTGCTACTTAGACGAGGACCGCGACGGGCATCCAGATGACAGGCGTGCTCCTGAAGGCCTTGGTAGTGAGGACACAGTTCCCTGCCAGCGGTCCTGATCTCCAGCTTGTGGGGGTGTCTATGAACGACTTTCCTGTACTCGATTTTAAGCTTACCAGACGCTTTGATACTGAATTGGATTACCGTGAGATTTGTTCCCGCTTACAGTTGGTATTTCGCAGTTTGGACATCAGGTTTGCTCAACTAGGTGGAAGGTTCATCTGCATCGTTGATGATCATCATTCATTCAGCATATGTGTAGCAATTTTAGAACCCAGGGTTTTTGAAATTTGCATCGACCCTATAAAGGAACCAGTTTTCAAACGCCATGATTATCATTTGATCTCAAGGCTCTTAATGCTACTGGAGAAGGCTACTGGAGCGGTTTCTCCCCGTAGCTCGCACCGCCTGGGGTGTCGAATCCCTGATACTAGAGAGTGTGTATTGCCAATAGAAGTGTCTTAATCTCTGGTTTCTCCTGCTTGTTGATGGTCTAATTGCCGGAGAATATATCGGTGTCATCAACAATAGTTTTGCCTTTCTCACGGTCTTGCTTTGCTTGAGCATGCTTCCCAAGATGCTTATAGGATTTGGCGCGAATCTGCAGTGCTACTGGATCGCGCGGAAAGCTTCTCAGGACGCGACTGGCGTATTCGACTGCGCTATGGTATTCGTGGGCATAGAGATGACAGCGTGCCTTTAGTCTATATATTCGCGTTCTTGACTTAAGCTCTTTCGATTTTTCAATTTCGTTGAGATCTCTCAGAGCCAGTTTCCATTTGCTCCTGTGCATTAGAAGCTCTGCTCGCAGTTCTCTGTAATCAATATTGTTTGGGAATTTCTCTATCAGTTTAGTGATTTCGGTTATGGCTTGATCGTATCGGTAACTCATTCTGCAAATTCTGACCATGAGAAGACTGGCCTCTAACTCGTGACCTGCAATCAACGAAAGTTTCTTGCAGAGCTGTTCTGCTAGCTTAAAACGCCCATTGAGGCAAGCCATTTCGCCATAAAGCTTGATTGTTCTGGCTGAACTGGTGTTTCTTGTATAGGCTTTCTCTGCTGCTTCTAGAGCAAGATCAAATTCACCTTCCGCTGAATAAAGTTCAGAGAAGAGGCACCAAAACTCTTCTTCTGTATGTTGGGAATTCTTTAGTGCAATCAGGAGTTTCCTGGCGGAGTCTATGTCGCCGGCTTCCAGGAGCGATTTTACTTGCGAGAGTTTGTTGCGCTTTTCACTTCTGACGGTTGTGAGTCGGCTGGAGGTATCTGTTTGGGTGGGGAGTGCTCGCGCCATTGTGTTTAGTTGGCAGCAAATGGCAAGTAGTACCATGTATACAGCTCTATTCAAATGGTCAGCCTCATTGTGCAAAGAGGTCAGGCGCGTTCCGCATAGCATCAAGGTTTATGCAATTGGGATTTCTGAAATGGATTTGTTAGGTTTGTTTTGGAATACTCGTTCTATGCAAACCCTAATTGAAGAAAGGCTCCAATCTCCCGACTTATCAGGGAATGAGGGCTTCACCTCAAGTGTCTTTCTTAAGGGCTTATCCAATTACCAAGAGGATTTTCATTATGAGAACTGAGCAACTCGATTCACAGGTTACAGCAGCAAAGGTTGAGTCCTTTTCTAGTTTAGCGCAGGAGTTATTCCAGGCGGATAACTTTAGATCGAATTCTGACTTAAAGAGTCAGACCTCCACAGGTGTGCTGAAAGATTTCGGTAATCTGGAGATCGTTTCAGAAGCTTCCTCAAAATCGGATGTAGGAAGTTGTGAGTGGCAGGCTGAACAGGGGCTGCCCTGTCAGGAACCGGAGAGCAAAGACGGTTTCAAGAAGACCGCCGCCGATGAGAATTCGAGTATCGACGGAAGTACCGGCCCCACTTTCCCCGAGACTGATTTCGATACCCTGACGAAGGCGGCGGCAAAATCGGATGTAGGAAGTTGTGAATGGCAGGCTGAACAGGGGCTGCCCTGCCAGGAGCCGGAGAGCAAAGACGGTTTCAAGAAGACCGCCGCCGATGAGAATTCGAGTATCGACGGAAGTACCGGCCCCACTTTCCCCGAGCCTGATTTTGATTCCCTGACGAAGGCGGTGGCAAAATCGGATGTAGGAAGTTGTGAGTGGCAGGCTGAACAGGGGCTTCCCTGTCAGGAGCCGGAGAAGAAGTCAGCCAGTAAGGAGATTGATGGCTGAGGGGCAGGCTGGTAATTGCTAAGCTGCCATTGAATGTGGAAAATGCGAGCTGGTCAGGGATTCGCCTCGAACATGGCGAGTTCCCGGCCAGGCTCTATAGTGGGCAACTGCTTTTGAGCGGCCGGGCACCGTCTTGCACTTACAACCTGATGACTGAAGTTTGCCCGCTAGAAATAACTGCTGAGACCTTGAGGGGATAGGTCTATCTAAATCTAGGGGAGTCTATAGATCAGGAAAAGCAGGCCCTTAGTATCGCTTCGGTGTCCGATAAGTCTTTGAAAAGATGGCAGGGCTTTTCCTTCTCCAGGCTTTCCCAACTGGTGCGACCGGTATTGACGGCAATGGCCTTGGCGCCGTAACCCCTGGCACAGGCTATGTCGTTGACACTGTCACCAATAATGACCACCTGTTTGGGGCTGAACTCTTCCTGGAAATGCTCTCTTGCTCTTTCAACGGCAATTGCCGGTAGATCAAGACGGCAAGCTGAATCTGAGCCGTAGGCTCCAATGGGGAAATACTGAAAGAGCTGGAAGCGTTTCAGCTTCTTCTCGGCACCCGGCGCTACATTGCCGGTCAGAAGTCCGAGAAAAGCCCTGGTCTCGCCTTGCAATGCTGTGAGAAGCTCAATCACTCCAGGATGGATAATGTAATAAGTGCTTTTTTCTATCTCTTCATCGAGGGCTTCCAGGTAGTTTAGGATTACTTCCTCTCTGGATGCCACCGCTTCCTCCTGGCTGAAACCGGCAGCAGTAAGAATTTCAGTGATGATCTGCGGATCGGTTTTACCGGACATGGGGATGGATGAAGCTTCAGGCGGCAGTCCATGGGTTTTGGCCAGGGCGCGGGAAAGGGCACGCCTGCCGGCGCCGTCGGAAGAGATCATGGTCTCGTCGATGTCGAAGAGAACAAGTCTATTTTGTGTCATTTGCCGGTCCTTTCTACAGCTCGCCATTACTCTTCAGCACGTTTCCCAACCTGCCTTACTCTGAAACTTGAGCGTTCTTAGGTCTTTCCATGTCCCTGGTGACATTGGTGAAAGTAGGCGTACTCGGTGCATTCATCTCTTCTTCGTAGACTCTGACTTGATCTCGTCCGCTGTTTTTGGCAACATACAGAGCCTTGTCGGCACGCTCAATCAGTTCGGAAGAACTGCGCGCTTGTTTGGGATAGCTAGCCGTTCCCAGAGAAGCCGTTATTTTGCCCAGTACGGGAACCTGACTGTTGCGAATCTGGCTGCAGAGACGGTCCGCAATCAGGGCTGCCTCCAGTAGCGAGGTCTCCGGCAGGATGATGCCGAATTCCTCCCCGCCGTATCTTGCTGCTGTGTCGCCGCTTCTCAGCAAAGTCTTGAGAATGGCGGCTATTTGCCTGATGGCGGCGTCACCGACAGGGTGGCCATAAGTGTCATTGATCATTTTGAGCTTATCGAGGTCGATCATGATCAAGGACACGGAAGTGCCCTTCCTTTCCGCCATACGCAACTCTTCCGAGAGGCGATTCTTGAAATAGACATGGTTATACAGCCCGGTCAGACCATCTGTGATAGCCTGGTGTCTGACTTGAGCAAAGAGTTGAGCATGGGCGATTGCCACTGAGAGTTGGTCGGCTACGGCACCGACCAGGTTGGCTTCCGTGTCTCTCCACAGGCGGGTCTCGCTGCACTGGTGCACGATGAGCACGCCTACCAGTTGATTGCCGTTTATGAGCGGCGCTGCGATCAATGATTTGCCGCCGACTTGATCCAGGTACTCGGAGAAGACCTGGCAGCGGGCGTCTCCATCCACCTGACTGACTACTGATATCAGTCCCTGGCGGTCGATTTCGCATTGCAAGGCATCGGTACCATCACAGAATGTCATTGATGTGCCTTCGGCGTCCTGATTGGCTTCACCCGGACCAGCGCTGTAAGTGCGTCTGATTGCCGACAAATCGATGCCCAGTACGAAGTTGCCCGTATCGCTTTGCAGTTGTTGCGATTTTGCGTTGGGATGGAAGTCTATGGCACTGCCGTAGAGGCTCAATCCTTTAGTGGATTCCAGACCTTCCCGGTGATATTCATGGGTAACTACCAGTGGCCCTTCCGCCCGCGGTTGCGCGATTTGCACCCGGTCTGCAGACATGGCCAGGGTCAATTCTCTGGTCACGGTATCAAGAATGGTGTCAAGGTCCAGGGAGGTTCGCACCGCTTTGACAATATGATTGATCAGTTGTTCCTGTTCAGCCATGGTGCGTGCCTGGTTGTAGAGCTGCCCGTGTTCTATGGCCAGGGCAACCTGGCTGGCTACCGCGTTGACCAACTCCAGTTCGGACTGGGACCAGGTGCGCAGGTGGTCGCACTGGTGAATCAGAATCAGACCAATGGTTCCCTTGCCGGTAGTTATCGGACAGGCGATCATGGATTTGATCGAGCGCCAATCACTGTCTTCATGTCCTTCGAAGAGATCGGCTCCGGCCGTAGGCTTGCTCTGGGGATTTTCGCCATCGCTCGTATCACAGGTTCCGAGAAGATCTAGCCAGATGATTGAGTCTTGATTGATGATCTTTCTCATGGCTGTATCGACGCCAATGAGAATTTTGCGCTGCTTGAGGGGGCTTACGCCATTTTCCTGGTTACACCACATATAGTCGAAACTGAGTTCATCGTCAGCGAGGCTGGCAGTTTCATGGGTCTCGATCAAGGCCAGGCAACAGCGGCTGGCCTGCAAGTTCTCTCCCAGTTCTTTCACTGTTGTATTGAGAATTTCGTTTAGATCAAGAGATTGGCGAATCGATTCGGAAATACGTCGGACCATGTTCTTATGGTCCCGATCCACTTCCAGGAGGGTGGCCATTTCGTTGAAAGCCCTTGCCAGAAGACCGAGCTCATCGGCGGAATTGACTCTAACGCGTTTGGAAAAATCACCTCTTCCAAGGGAAAGTGCTTCACGAACCAGGCTGTTTATTGCTCTAGTGAAGTAAGTAGTAGACGAATAGGCCAGCATGATGGAGACGCTGACGGCGCAGGCTGCCAGGCAAATCATCAAAATTAGCCAGTCATGAGCCGTTCCGTATATAAGTTTGGTCGGTAGACCGATTACCACCAGCCAGTTGGTGATGGGCTCATGGTCGAAGGCGTAGGCACGGGGGGTGGTATCGGCTATTCCTACAGCTTCGTAAGTGCCCTTTTGCTTACCCTCGGCCGCTCTCACGCTGCGGGCCTGGCTGAAGTCTTTGCCTACCCACTGCTCATTGTCGATGGTTCTGGCCACCACACGCTTGTGAGCGTCGATAATGGCTATGACTGCCGCTGATTTGTCTGAGGAGCCGGTCAGTCCGGCGTAGAGGTCCAGTACGGCGGACGGATCTATATATGCGACCAGTTGCCCTTTCACCTGGTTGTTTCTGGTCAGGGGGGCTGCCGCCAATATGAAGGGCTTGCCGTTTTGCAGGATGGTACTGGTAGCGATGGCTGCCTTTTTAGTTTGCCTGGTCTTGAGCAAAAGGTCGCGCAAGCCCTGTACATCGTTAGTGCTTCCTGCGGCGACCGTAGCCGGTCTGCTGCGGTTGTTTGAGGCGCTGGCTATTTCAGTCTGCCCGTCACTGGTGAAGAGGACGAGCTTGCTCCAGGATGGCTGCGAGACGGTTGCAGTGGCCAGGGTTTTGTTTATATCGATGTTGCCGTTTTTTAGATTCTGCTTCTCCAGCAGGTTGGCTACGCTGTCTATGGCGTCAAGTTGACCGTTCATCCAGTTGGAGAGGGTGCGAACGCCGGTAGCGGCCTGCAAGGTGGTAGCCCTTTCAGCTTCCAGCTTGAGGGTTCGGTATTCTTTGAAAAGCGAGAAACTGCCAATGGCTAGAAGCGGCATGGCAACGCCCAGGCAGAGCAGAAACATTCTTGCTCTTATGGTCAGCGCTGGTTTTAAAGCTTTGATCGCCACTGGAACACAGGTACCCTTAGAGTGCGGTTTGAAATTTTCTTTGAGCTAATAACCAAGATGAAGTCCTGAGAGATACCTGATTTCCTACTTTAGATTATATGGATTTGACCGGGGTTGAAAAGAGGTTTTTCGTAGTCGCCGCAACCAAATTGCTATAGATTGCTCTCATAATCGGCTGCTGTTCATGCCTGCTTATCTTTGCTCTGCTCCACCGCCGTGGTGCCGCCGGCAGCTTCCAGAACCTCGGAAGGGCGCTCCACCAGCTCTTTTTCAGACGAAGCGGCTGTGAATCTTGCCTCCCCGGAGTAACTCTCGATGGATGTGCGTAAGTATATGAGCGCTTTTTCACTATCGATTGGAATCTTGTCTTTTAAATCAAACTCGAGCCCAAGGTGCATGGCCACGAAAATTTCCTGGGCAGCTTGCTCTTTCTTGCCCTGGGCCAGATAAACATCCACTTTCACCATGCGGGCTGTCAGGCAGCCATCCTCGAATTCCAGGGCCCGATCGGCGAAATTCAAGGCCGCCGTCAAATCTTGCTGGGCGAAGGCTGCGCAAGCTGCGGCTGCAAGCAATTGGGCTCTAAGTTCGCCTTCCACAGCCGGATGATGAGTGACTTTCTCGAAGGCCTGCCTGGCTTCCTGATACTTTTGCCTGTGGAAGGCCAGCACCCCGGCCAGGAGGTCGGTGTAGGGTGAGCCTGGATACTGCTTCTTCATTGACTGAAGCACGTTTCTGGCTTTGAACAGCAGACCGGTTTTGACATAGAGTAAGCCGACCTGGCAAGAGAGTTCCTGGTCTTCCTTCTGTCCGCGCCACTGTCTCAGGCATTCTGCCAGCTCCTGGCTCACTTGCGGGCGGGTGAGGGAGGCAAACCACTGCCGCACGGGTGGACTGAGGATGCAGAGTAAATAAAGCAGGGAAGCGCCCATCTGGATAAAGAGAGGAGTCCAGTAATGGGCTTGCACGCCGGCTCTCACCAGGGTTTCCATACGAGGAGCCGCTCCCAGAGAGGCCATGCCCGAAAGGGAGAGCAGCGGTTCGAAGACCAGATTGAGAGCGAGGGTGAAGGCTATGGTGTAACCCAGCAAAGTTGCTAGAAAGGGATGGGGCCGCACAGCCAGTGCCGGGAGAAGGCAAAGTGCGAAGAGAATCTGCGTGATCGCTCCAGCAAAAATCACCAGGAAGAGTGACGGCATGTCGTGAATCGAGGACAGACCGGAGAGGTCACCCTGGTACCAGACCAGCCCATATACAGGTCTGGCTAGATATGCACCAAAGTGCGAAGCCGCCACTTCGGTGGCACGTAAATCGGCGAGAGTCAAAAGGGGCAGCACTAAGAATAGAACGATCTTCCAGGCAAAGGCCCGATCGTCGTCGCTGAGAACTTCCTTTGTCAGGCGGTGTCTTTCCGTCCACAGGCGTAGCACCGTATCTAGTGCCAACATTGCACAGGCGAAGGTGACGCACCATGACAGAAAATTGGGAGAAAAAATTTCGCTAACAGTTGGTAGCGGATTCAAGTGGTTACCTTAAGACCTTTCATATGCTGTCTGATCTCGGACAAGCAGAATTATAGAAGGAGGTCTACTGACAAGCCTGAGATAAAATTATTGCTTCTCTTTAGAAGCGTTTCTAAGGGACAAAAGTTCTTGTCTGGCCATATTGGCAAGAATCGGGTCGAGCCAGTTTAAGCCCTGTTTCTGGGCGTTCTGGCAAATTTTAAGCTCGATTTCCGCGCTTTCCAGATTCTTTTCTTCTTTGTAAACGATTGCCATGTAATAGTGCGGATCGGCCAGATCTTTGGCGCTCTGGGCGGCATGCTTATAACTGGTTAATACGGGTTGCATATCTTTTAATTTTGCTTCCGACAGTTTTTCGAAAAGGCAATGTCCTTTAGCCATATATGCTCTGGCTCTCAAAGTGCTATCGCTGTTACCCTGTACTATTTTCTCGAAGCAATAATCTGCCGTATCGAATTTAGATTGACTCTGCATTATGTAGCCGCGTAAGAGCCAGACATCGAGATTCTCTTCATCTAATTGCTCAACTATTTGCAGGGTTTTCTCAGCAGGGCCGTCCAAGCCCACCAGATAGTATTGCCAGGCCAGTGCCAGATAAGAAACCGCAGTGCCTTCCCTTTGCGCCGTTTCTTTGGTGCGTTTGAATTCTTTTGCCCAGACCGGTCGCGTTCTCTCCGCGAACCAGAGTTTTGTTCGGTCTGATACGAAGGAGTAAATGAAGCCCCAGGCAAGAATAATATGTATGAGAGCGGCGCTCCAAACAATGCGCTTATCAGGGCTGCCGTATAAGATTGCGAAGTCATAGTCCCATGAGGCGATGGAAACCAGGGGGTAGAAGACCAGGCAGGAAAATCCTGCCCAGAGATAAGTGTAGGTTGCCAGCGCCACTACGGCCGGTGAGCGGACAAATAGTGCTACCAGTAGTGCCGAGAGGGCACAAGCCAGTTGAAAGAGATTGCCTGCTGCTGCTATCACGGCTGGTGCTTCTGGTGCGACAGTGCCTCGCCAGGAGACTTCGCCCCAGAAAAGAGCCCAATGGAAGCTAACCACCTTCACCTGGTAGACATAGCAAGCTAAGAGGTGACCAAGTTCATGCACCAGCACCACTATTGGTAGCAGCACAAAAATTGCGGCTTGCTTCAATATGGTGCGGTCGGCTTTTGTAAGGTCGTCATCGAAAAGGGTTTGCTTGTTGTCAATCAGGCTTTTGACCGTGCGCAGCGAGAACGGCAGAAGGATAATACCGATTAAGGTATTGCTGATTTGGTTCCAGTTTAGGGCACTCAGGTCCAAGAACTATTAACCTTTTGTCTGAAGCGTCTAACTCTTAGTTACTTACCGAAAATCTTGAGCAGAATAACAGAGATGAAATAAAGTCCACAAAGGGCTGCCATGACAAGGAGCATGGAGAACGCCGTGGGGTCAGGGGTAATGATTGCAGCCAGAAGCGTGGCACCAAATACGGCGTAGCGCCAGATCTTTAGAAGTTGAGTGGACGTAACAAGATCGGCCATGGCCAGGGCGAATATCACAATGGGAATCTGAAAAGCCAGCCCCATGTAGAACATTATTGAACTGACCAGGGAAATATAGAAATCCAACCTTTGATTGATAGGACTTACACCCTGACCGAAGGAACTGAAAAAATGCAGCATGGGCGGCAGTAAGAAGCTGTAAGCGAAAGCTGCTCCCGTCACAAATAAAATCGGACTGCCGATGACCACAGGGGCAACGATGCGCCTTTCTCTGCGTGTCAAACCGGGGGAGATGAAGCGCGCCGCTTCAACTAATATGAAGGGCGAGGCAATAATCAGTGCCACATAAAAGGCGACTTTGAAAAAGACAATCAGAGGCTCTTCTATGGAAAGCGCCTGGAAGGTTATGTTGCCTGCTGGCTTTTCCAGGAAGATCATGATGCGCTTGGTGAAGAAGAGGGCGGCTACGAAAGCTAGAGCTACATAGACCAGGCTGCGAATAATCCGCCACCGCAGTTCGTCAAGATGCTCCACGACGGTCATGGAGTGGGATAAATCTCGCTCGCTTTCGTCGTCTTCCTCTTCATTTATCGTCAGAGAACCCATACCCAGATCTTTGTCCGTCTCGTTATTACCCGACCTGGCGCTGTCTGGCAGGACCGTCTCTGGAGCCATTGCCGCTAACTCATCTTCTTTTGTTTCGCCAGATTGCAAGCTGGAGGTTCCTTCTCTCAAGTAATCGCTGGGAGTTTCTCGGGATGTTCTAGAAAACGGACAACCCGTCCCTCATTTTAACGCTTTTGAGCCATTGCTCTGGCGTAAAGAGCGATTGAGGTGGCCACCGCTACATTGAGGGATTCCACCGCCGGGTTCTGGGGAATGCTGATCTTGACGTCGGCCATGGCATCCGCGCGTTCAGTCAGACCGTTTCCTTCGTTTCCCACCAGCAAAACAACCTTTTCTTCGCTAAAGGGATATTCGGCTGTGGTTATTTCTGCTTCAGGGGAAAAGGCCAGGAAAACATAGCCTGCTTCTTTCAAGTGGAGGCAGGCGATTTCCAGGTCTATGCTCAATATGGGAAGCTGAAATAGCCCGCCCATGGCACTTCGCACCACCTTGGGGTTAAAGGCATCGACGGAACCGTGGGAAAGGATAAGAGCACCGGCATCAAAAGCCAGGGCTGAGCGAATAATTGTTCCTAAATTACCGGGGTCTTGCAGATTCTCACACAGTACCAGGGTGGCAGCCTGCCTGGCCAAGAGCATCTCGATAGTCACCAGCGGCATGGCTGCCGCTGCCAGGACCGGACTGGGACTGGTGGTAGTGACCAGCTCTCGAAAAAGGACGTCCGGCACCACGGTAAGCTCATCCATGAGGGCGGGACGGGGCGAAAGTTCCTTCAAGAGGGCATTACTCAGCCCCAGGTCGAAATACTCTTGTGTGACCAGCAGATGCTCGAGCCGTAAGCCCTTGCTCAGGGCTTCCAGAGTGAGCTTCTCGCCTTCAACAAGAAAAAGCCCGGTTTTTTGCCGGGCCTGTCGCTCTTTCAGCGACCTTATTTTCTTGAGCAGGTTGTTGCTCGCTGAGGTGATTCTCTTCGGATTCAGAATTACTTGACCGCTGCGAGGGCCTTTTTGGCCAGGGTAGCGAAAGCATCCTTATCGCGAACAGCGAGGTCAGCCAGCATTTTACGGTTGACCTGGATGTTGGCCTTAGACAGACCGTCTATCATGCGGCTGTAGCTCAAGCCATGGGTGCGAGCAGCAGCGTTGATACGGGTGATCCAAAGGCTACGGAAGTCACGCTTGCGCTTCTTCCTGTCACGGTAAGCATTTTTCCAGGCCTGCATGAGGGCCTGATTGGCGGCTATGAAAAGCCTTGATTTGGAACCACGAAAACCCTTGGCGTATTTGAGGATTTTCTTGTGGCGTTTCTGGAGGACATTGCCTCTCTTGACTCTTGCCATCTTATTCTCCTTCTTGGACTCTTTTTGTTGTTTGTCGTATTTCGACTGCCGGCCGGCGGAGAGGAGTCATTCCCTTAGGCCTGGCTATTGAACGAAATGTCGATGAATTTACGCTGCCAACCGGTTGGTTAGCGCACGTACTTCCGGTAAGGGAACATTTCCAACACGTGTTGCTCAACGTCGGGATGCACGGCGGCATAGCCTCTCAAAGAGCGCTTCTTGTTGGCTTTCATCCATTCGTTCAAGTGGCGCTTGCCTGCCTGTCTGCGCAAAATCTTGCCGGTGCCGGTGATTTTGAAGCGACGGGCAGCAGCTTTATTGGTTTTCATTTTTGGCATAATTTTTTCCACTAAAGCGAACTGTTGCTATCTGCGGTTTCCAAAGAAACGCAGCCGGCCCTCCAGATAGAGAGCACAGGGTTTCAATAATAGCACCACAGTCTGGGACTTTTGGGGCTATCTCAAGGTTTGCTCAATATTTCGCCACCATCCGGCGTGACTGTCCGGCAATTGTGCCCATGTTCGCACCGAGAAGCACCAGATTACATGAAGCTAAGCTCTTGCCCCGAGTGTAATTCAACTTAACCTTCCTGTTACAGAATGGTCTTGCCCTGGTTTGAGTGTTGTGTCAAGAAGAATTGAGACTGCGCCAAACCCGGCACAGCCTTTCCAGCAGTCGGACCCTGGTCGCCTAGGTCGCTGACGGCTTGGGCGCTGCGGCAGCGCCTCTTTGCTGCTGAGGCAGGGGATTGAGGATCATGATGACGCTCTTTCCTTCCAGCTTGGGTTCTCTATCCATCATGCCAAGGTCTTTCAGATCGCCGGCAAAGCGGTTCATCAGGTCGATAGCCATGTCGGCGTGCTGCATCTCTCTACCGCGCAGAATAATCAAGACCTTGATCTTGTCGCCGTCATTGAGAAACTTCTGGGCATGCTTGAGCTTGACCTGGAAATCATGATCTTCAATTTTGTAGCGCATCTTGATTTCTTTCACGTCTTGCACGTGTTGTTTGCGCTTACTTTCTCTTGCTTTCTTCTCCATCTCGAACTTATGGCGGCCATAATCGAGAATCTTGGCTACAGGCGGATTAGCGTCCGGCTGTACTAGAAGAAGGTCAAGACCCTTCTCTCTGGCATTAGCAAGAGCTTCCCGTGTCGGAACGATTCCTAATTGGTTGCCTTCTTCGTCTATGAGTCGAACTTCACGGTCACGAATTCGCTCATTCAACGGCGGCAAGTCTCTTCTCGGTTCCGGTCTGCGGGGATCGTTAATGCTCAAGCAATACCTCGTAAGTATTGAAGGGATGTTGGAAAAATTTGCCGAAGGTGGGACTTGAACCCACATGAGCTAATGCTCACTACGCCCTGAACGTAGCGTGTCTGCCATTTCACCACTTCGGCGGCTTAGCAAGTAATTCTACAACGTTGGTTGCGACAATTACTTGCTATTTTAGATTACTTGCCCAAACAGTTGCGATATCTCAACTGAAGTTTTTAACCTTCGGCCATGTAAGGCATAAGGGCAATGTCCCGTGCTCTTTTAATGGCAACAGTAAGGGAGCGCTGGTGTTTAGCGCAGTTACCGCTGATACGACGGGGAAGAATTTTGCCTCTTTCGGTTACAAACTTCTTCAATCTGTTGGGATCTTTGTAATCGATGAACTCCACCTTGTCGGCGCAGAACCCGCAGGTCTTGCGGCGGCGCGGGGGTGAAGATTCTGAAT
>JACRFZ010000122.1 GCA_016212515.1 Candidatus Melainabacteria bacterium | reverse complement strand
CTTCCTTGGTACCAATTTTGATGGAATGAATTTCCGGTCCAAATCGATTGATCAATTGGGCCTTTGTCATTCCTTTTCCTTTGGTCTCAACCCACATTGCCATTTTTCTTTTGTGCGTGTATCCATCTGTAAAATGTCTTTCTCCAAGGTGATAGGCCTTCTTGCAAATGCCTTCATTGAACCAGAGAACAACTGGAATACTGGAGTAACCGATCTCGTAGATCCAATGTGGACCTGGTTCGGAGAGCCCTAACTCCAGATCAGCACTTCCTGTTATCACCTGCGGTTTTCCAAGAATGTTGGCGATTTCATATTTGCTCAAACCAAGGCAGAGTTCTTCTACCTTCTGCGCGAAACTTGCCTCTATTTCGTAAGCCCCTTTTTGGCCTGCGTAGTACCTTGTCTTTGAATTGGTTACTCGGGGAACGACCATTTCTTGAAAAGTTGAGGTTTCAAAGCTGGATGCACGTACTGCTTCAGCCGTATCTAGATTTAGAATCGGATGCACGCAGCCAAAGTCTGAACCAAACGGCTTTAAGTCATTCGGTTCCGCGGCCTGAACGACTTCGCCCTGGCAAAAAGCAAACAGAGTTCCAAGCGTCAAGAGGAATACTTTTGCCGTCCAAAGTTTATGCAGCATGCTGACCAGTTGTGTCGGTAAAAGGAAGTTTCACAAGCGAAGGCTATCCGGTATACAACTTGCTGTCAATAAATTGTTGCTGTGGCTGCCGGCAGGTTCACCATGAGCATTTATGTCATGTAGTGGAGGCGGCAAAGCAACCTCAGCCTCACCCAGCCTGGTAGAAAACCTGGGCGCCGTCGAAGAGGGCCGAGAGCGGCAGAATGTCTGATCGCAGGCGGCAGAGCCTATCGAAGTAGTACTGGGTCAGTTGTCCCATTTCAAACTTGAGGGCGCAATCCAGAGGTGAGCCTGTTTCATTGAGACGCCTGCAGTACATGGTTGAATTGGTTTGGCGCGACTGCCTGAGGCGGTCTTCCACCTCTCTGCGCCAGAGTGCCGCGGCTTTTTCGTTCATCGGCTTTGCCATTACCAGCGGTGCACGTCCCGTCAATAGGTTGAGAGCCAGGTGGCAGTGTGCCGTATCAGCGGCTGCTTTCGCCCCGTCCGCCGCTATTACCGGTTTGAGCGGCTCAGTCAGCTTCTCTGTCAGATGCTGCCCATAGGCCTTTTCTAGAATGGCCAGGTAGTCAAAGCCTCTCAGGTCGCAGGCTCCGTAACAGCGCTCGCCCTGGGAGAGGTGGGCAACTTTCATGGGCGCCGCACCAGGGAAAGTCACCAGGTAGCCGTTCTCCAAAGGCTTGACCTTATTTTTTAAGTCTGCCGTAGCACAGGGCAGGCAGCTAAAGAGAAAAGCGAGAAGGAAATTTTGGCTGGGTGCAAAGCCGGCTACGATGTCTTCGCCGGCCTCTAAGAAACCCTGCTTGTCCGGCAGTAAGATACCCTCAAGGCGTTTGCCTTCCAAAAGACTGAACCGGTCTGCGGCAAAATAAGCAAAGCTCTCTGAATCTTCCAGGGTCGGTTCCAGAGAAGTTTGACTGTTATGGTAGTAGCCTGCCGTCAGGGCGGCTATGGTAGCTATGGGCCCGGTTACCGTAGGGTCTGAAACTATTGCTCTTACCGCTCTCAGGAGGGCCAGGCGCTTCTCATCTTCGGAGCCGTGATGGGTCAAGTTGACGTTCTCGCCCAGCGACTGTAGCAAGGTCAGGCAGGCCCGCTCCAGATCGCGGGCCAGTAGATCTCTTGGGAGGGCGCCTTCCTCCTGTCGGTTTTTGCGAAATTGATCGGGGGGCGGCTGCAGGTAATGCTCTAGCGCCTTCTCGTGGGGATTGGGTAAGTCAGGTTTGACACGCTTCGAGGCCAGTACCGCCTCTTCTTCAATGATTTCGAAAGTGGCAGCCTGCTCTTTTGCAGCCAGGTCGGTCATTGATTGAAACTGCTTCTGGTCTACCTGGCGGTTTTTGCGTAAGCTGAGATTTTCAGGCGGCTTCTTTGCTCCTGGCTGTTTTTCATCATCGGATTGCGCCATGTTTCCACTTTCCTTCAAGGCGATTAGTCTATTTTCGGATAACCAGGTAAAATTTGCAGACGAGGATAGCTCCTCTTTGCTCTATCTATTCTTTCATCTCAAGGGGGCGGGCAGTGAAAACGGGAAATCCCGTGTTGTTCATTATAATAGCGGGAGTGCTCTATTTGAGTTATGCGCTTTATGCCCAGAAAGGGTCCATGCAGACCCAGCGCGGTCCGGAGATGCCGGGGGAACTTGCCGGTGATAGCCCGGCGGTAGACGAACCTGCCCTTGCTTCGCTTTCGGTGAATGTGCCCAAGAAACTTTCGGAGCAAGCCAGGCAGCAAATCGCTTACTTGAAGCAACCTATTAAGGTCAGACCCTTTTCCAGTCATCATAATTCTCTCAGTCACTATGCTTATTTGAGAATATTGGACCGTTCCCAGGAGGGAGATCGAGTCGGCGAAATCAATCGCTTGAAGGAAGCCCTGCCCAAGCAATCCAATCAAGCATTTGCTTCTCTCATTTTGCAGATTCTCGCTGACGGAGACAAGAATGATCCAAAGAACGGTCTCAAGCACGCACTGGCTGCCGTGGATCTTATCGACCGTGATGAAAAGCTGGTTGCCGACAAGAAAATGCCGCCGCTGGCCTTACTGGTGCCTTTCATTTATGGTGCTCGCTTTGCACTCATGCTCGATGACGAGGCGGAAGCCTGTGCCCTGGCTCAGGAGTCGTTAACATATTGCCGCCAGGCCAATGACTTTGCCTTGAAAGACATGGAAGCGCTTTATTACAGCGCTGAGAAGCAGGGGGCGGATTTCGCCCTCTTCGACAAAACATCCGAGAGCTTTATTGAGAGTCTGAAAGCGGGCAAGGAAATGGAGTTTCGTGCATACAGCGACGACCTGCTCAAGTCACTCGGTAATCTGAACAAGTATTCTTATCACGTTCTTAATGCGCGGCTGGCCGGAGTGCTCATGCTGGAGATGACGCAGAAACGTATCGCTGCCATTGAAGAAGCTAAGTCGATTCGCGACAGAGCAAGAGAGTGTGGAGACGCTGCTGTATGCGAAGATGCCGGAAGAATCGCGGATAGATTGGAGCATCCCTGAACTGAATTAAGGGCGGTGCTCTATATTAGCCTTCACCAGAGGTGCCAGCTCTTGCGCCCTTTTGAAATAGGTTTCTGCCTCTGCCGGCTTACCCATGCGAATTAACAAGCTGCCGTAACTATTGAGGCTTCTGCTCAGTAAGTCGAGGTCTTTCTTGGGCAGATTCTCGGCGGATTTTATAGCCTTTTCCAATTCAACTTTAGCCTGGTCGAAATTCCCTTCGTCGCGGTCCAACTGTCCCAGATCCACCAGGGCCATGGTTCGTTTTCGCTCATCGGAGCGGGCCGCCCCTTCGTAGATTTTTAGTGCTTCTTGCAGCAGGGGGCGCACCTTGTTTTGCCGTTCCTGCCGGTGGTAGCATTCGGCCAGCATGACGTTCAAGTCGGCCACCAGAGCGTCTTGCTTGCCCAGTAAGTCACTCATTATCTGCTTGGCGCGCAGCAATATTACTTCCGCTCTCTGGTCTTTTGACTGGCTGGCCAGACCGTTCACGGCATGTCTGAGCCGGTCGATTACATAGGGGGCAATCACACGGTTGACGCTACTTGTGGCATTACTGTCGCCCGCTTCCAGTTCGTCCAGATCCTTTTCCAATCTGTCGCACATATTTACTATGATTTCTTCATGGGTGAGGGCAATGAGATCACTAACTCGCTCCAGGTCTTCGAACATGCGTGCTTTCTTGTAGAGATTGTATTCAAGATTGAGACAGGTGAGCAGTCTTGCTCTGTTGCTGAACTTGGTTGTGGCCGTGTGCTCCGTGTGCTGTAGTATGGCGCGGGAAAGTTCATACCAGTGCCAATCCATGCATGTCTGGGCCATTGTGGTTTCGGCGTTCCAGATGGTCTTTTCCAGCACTGTGCCTTTATCATTGTCGGCGCCGTCATCGACAATCATGTAGGAAAGTACGGCTGCCAAAAGCACAAAGAGCGTCCAGAAGGCATAGCGAAGGCGCTTCATCTCTCGCTTTTGCTTGGTAGGGTGCTCCACTTGCTTTATTTTCATTGAGCCTGATTCAGGCAAAATGGTCGGCAGATCGGAAAGTATTTCTGCGGCCGACTGGTACCTGTCTATGGGGCGCTTTTCCAGACAGCGAAAGACCAGGGCTTCAATACTGGGGTCGATCTTCAGTTCCGGGGCTGCTTTGCTGAAGGGCTCGGGCTTGCCTGAGACATGCAGAGCCATGGTTTCATAGGCGGTGCTGCCCACAATGGGCGGCTTGCCTGTCAGGCTTTCGTACATGAGGCATCCCAGGGAATAGATGTCCGAGCGGTTGTCCAGGCTTTTGCCGGTGCACTGCTCCGGGCTCATATAGAGCGGCGAGCCGAAGACTTCACCGGTCTGAGTCAACTGCAGTTGCTGCAAACCGGTTTTATTCATCAGTTTGGCGATGCCGAAATCGACTATCTTCAAGTGTTCATGACCGTTTTCGTCCGGAACCAGGCAGATGTTGCTGGGCTTCAAGTCCCGGTGAATGACGCCGTGTTTGTGGGCGTTTTCCAGAGCCAGGCAGGCCTGCCGGAAAAGTCGCACGGCCCGGTCGGCGTTCAAATGACCTTCCGTTTCAAGCACATCGGCCAGGGTCTTGCCCTCCAGGCAGTCCATGACCAGATAGGCCTGTTCGCCAAAGATGCCGAAGTCGTAGATGCTGATAATATTTGGATGATTGAGGAGGCTGGCTGATTTGGCTTCCTGTTTAAAGCGCTCGATGGCGATGGCTTCCGCATCGCCCTGCAAAACTTTGATGGCGACAATGCGATCCATGAGGCGATGGCGGGCCCGGTAGACAACGCTCATGCCGCCTTTGCCCAAAATCGACAAGATTTCGTACTGTCCGGCGAATATATGACCGGGACCGAGGGTACTTTTGTGCTGGTTCTCATCCAGAATCAGGTCAGCGTCGTCTTTGGGACATTTGCTGATATCGTCAGCGAAGTTAGTAAGACAGGTGGGGCAGATTTTCAAGCTTCACCGAGGCGCTCATCTAATAACCAACAGTTAACAGCTATTTATAGCTGCCCTGGATATTCCACGCAAGCGTCCTTTCCTATCGAAGCGAAGAGGCTATGGTTTTCACATATAGGCCGGGCATGCTGCCGTGGGGTCCCTGCTTGCCGTCCGTCACATCGCTGCGTTTGAAAACTATGGATTTATTAGCCATTTGCTCCGGCTGTAGAGGTCTATTAGCATTTCCCTGGTCTACCAGTAGACCCTCCTGAGGGAGACTCCGTTCTCCCAGTATTTGTTTGATGGTTTTAAGCTGCCTCTGACTTTCTCCACTGGTACCGTGATAGATGTTGGTGAAGCGCTTTTCTCCCCGGGCCAGGGCCGTTGCATTAGTCCTGAGCCAGCCTTCCATGCCGGCGGGGTTATAGGCTGAGTCCAGCAAGGTGAGACTTTTTACTTTCGGTCCCAGGGTGCCATCGGCCAGCATTTTCTCGGTGGGATTGTAGCCGGCGGAATGGGAGATTATGCCGATGTTCTCTATGTCTTTTAGTTTCTTGCCCTGTAGCCCCGGTGTCTTGTCCAATATTTCTTGCAGCATGCCTGCATACATGCCCGGCTTGCTCAAATTCCCTTGTCTGCCGCTTTCAGCCCCTGGCGATTGTTGCCATTCCGGCACGATCAGAACGGTATTGGGCGGCGCACCGGCCATCTGTTCGCCCAGTTTGGCGTCTCTGTAAGATTTCCCGGCGGTGGTGTTCCAGCCGTGGTTGTAGATCATTAGATTGACCGGCTTGCCGGGGTCAAAGCCCCGGGGCAGATAGACTAAGGCATCGGGGTGTCCGTGCCGGTCGGAGTTATGCTTTAGATTCATCTCCCAGGCTCTGGCCGGAGCCTCCCCTTCCGGCTTCGTTTGATTGGGCCGGTCTCCCTGAAAATCCTTGCTGTTTCCGCGTTCCTGTGCCTGAGCCAGGATGATTGTCTCTCTCTTCAAAGCGCTGCCTGTGTCCATAACATCTACTCGGGGCAGATTGGCGGAGCCCTGGTCTGTGGGCTTTGGCAAATCACTGAAGCCCCGATAAAGCTCAAGACTATTGAAGGCAGGCTGGGTGTCTTTACTCAAGTGTAAGCGCGACTCAAGGTTGCTATCTTGAGCGGTAGCGGCAGTCGATTCGTTCGCTGGATGGGTGCCTCTGGCGGACATAGTAAGCTCCGAGAATTCGAAATTTGAATTAGCCCAACTTCTGGAGAGTAGGGCTCAGCTAATGAAAAAATCGTGAAACTCCCGGGATCTCGCCGCTATCCTTATCAGACCGAGCTGACTTTGCAGAAGCAATAGAGAAATTGTTGAGTGGTGCCGAAAGGCGTGCCGTGCAGTTCCGTGTCGGCTTGCACCAGCTTGAACTTGACCCCGAACTGATCATGCAGGGATTGACTGTCATAGTTGACCACGTTCAAGCCGGAACATTGCTTCGGACCATCAGGGCCGAAGGTGGCTACTATGACATGACCGCCGGGTTTGACGGCATGCAGAGCCTGTCTGACATAGGCCTTTCGATCTTGATCTGCCGTCAGAAAGTGAAAGACAGCTCGGTCATGCCAGATGTCAAATCGAGAGGGTGGAAGCTCCACCTTTGTGATGTCGGCTCTCAGCCAATTGATTGATGGGCAGTTGCTTTCCTGTTCCACCCTCGTTCTTGCCACATCCAGGGCTGCTTGAGATATGTCCAGCACTGTCAGATCTGTGCGACCGCTTTTGACCAGGTCGTCTATGAGGGTGGAATGCCCGCCGCCGATATCGATTATTGAGGCACTATGGTGCGGGTCGGCGCGCTCGATAAGGGTTAGCGAGCGCTCCAGATGTGGGCGAAACCAGCTGACGCCGTCCACCGGCTTAGTCGTGTAGACCCTGTCCCAATGCTTTTGTGGGTCCAGTTCAGGCTGGTCACCCTTACCGCTTGCCGCCATTTTCCACCCTGCCGATTCCAGTAGGGCTATTTTAGCTTATTGCCCCTTTTTATCCTCAAGAAGCTCCTGACTGGATGGAAATCCCAGGGTCACACATTTGGCGTCATACTCTTCAGCGGTCAGCATCTGGTCAATTAGAGCATTGATGCCATGATTTCTGGTGGGGTCGGTAAAGCCCAGGAGACGCTCCTGTAAGTGGTGGCAGGTTTCCACCGCCGCCCCATCTTTCCCGTCTCCAGCCTGTGGATTGACCTCGTTTCGATGGGTTGGTTCCGGTGTGCTTTGTGTATCTCTAATTATCATAGTTCTCCCTCTTAAACTGTTTGGCTGTCCACCTTGCAGACTCTTGGGGCAGCTTAGGGTTGAGGGCGTGAGACTCTCGTGAAAAAGGACGGCGGGAAACCGCCGCCCCATGGGAATTTCCGCTTCAGTCGCGCTCAGCTTGTTGACGGTCGCGCCGGGCCAGATCTTTCTGTCCCAGTTTGTCGTACAGGTTGGCTCGCTCGATGAGCAAGGTGGCAGTGGAGAGGCTCTTGATGGCTTTTGTGTAGTCGTCTATGGCGCCTTTCGTGTCTCCGGCTTGCGCTTTCATCTTTGCTCTTTTGTGCAGGGCGGCATCGTCGTTGGGATGGGCCGCCAGCATCTGATCGAGCATGGCAATGGCTTCCTTCTTCTGTCCGCTCTTGCTCAGGCACTGAATTTGACGGTACTTGATACCGTCGTCGTTCTTGATTTTTTCTGCCTGCCTGTAGACGGACAGCGCCTCTTTGTAGTTGCCCTGATTTTCCAGCACCGAGCCCTTCATGAGCAGTACTTCCAGCTTGTTAGGCTCGTACTTAATCAGTTGCTCAATGTCGACCAGGGCTTCTTTATGGCGGTTCAGGCTGGTCAGAGCCACCGCTCTTTCGCGGTAGGCAGTAGGTGCTGGTTGCTTGGCCTGAATGGCCTTTGTGGCCATCTTGAGCGCTTCCGGATAATCGCCGTTAATGTTGGCGCAATCGGCCAGGTGTCTGTATGCTTCACCACATTCCGGGTCTAAGGCGGCTGCTTGCCGATAATACTTGATGGCTACGGGAAAGCCGCGGCTCAGTGCCTGTGAATTGTCGTCCGCATTTAGATAGGTGCTACCCAGAAGGCACAGCACATGAGTATTCTTAGGGGTGCCGGCCAGAACGCTTTTGAGGATCTGCCGGGCCTCTGCATAATGTCCGCGCGACATCAGGAAATCTGCCTTTGCCACCAGTCGCTCGGAAGAGTCGGCAGCCTGTGCCACTGGCGAAAACGTAGCTTGAAGAAGGATGAGAAGCGCGACGCTTAGCGTGTTTCGGATGGGCACGGGGCGGCCCTCCTGAGGGTGTACTAACAATTTTACACCCTGGTCTTCAGTCCGCCAGTTCAGCCTTTCTCGTCTCCGGCTTCGGCAGCGGGTCTGCTTTGATGACGAAGATGCCGGAAGCAGTCACCAGCAAGGCTCCCAGCACAGTAGTTAGTGTGGGGATTTTGGCAAATATAAGAGCATCGAAGCCGCTTGCCCAGATGAGCGAGCTATAGTTGAGGGGGGCTACGGTGGAAGCAGGGGCATGTTTGTAGGCTTCCGTCATGAAGATTTGAGCAATACCGCCGGTGATACCAATGCCGATGAGAATGGCGGCATCGGTAGGCCCCGGCATGGTGAACTGAAAGGGCATGGTGAGAAGACCGGCCAGGGTGCAGGCGGTCATGAAATAAGAAACGATAGTGATGCTTTTTTCCGTTTCGCTCATGCGCCTCAGCTCAATGGCCACGAAACCGGCACCCAGGGCTGAACCGAGCGCTATGAGTGCGCCGCTCAAACTGTGGTTGACATGGGGTTGCAGCATGTAAAGCACACCCCCGAAACCAAGCATGACGGCGGCCAGCTTCTTACCTGATATGGTCTCTTTGAGCAAGAAGATGGAAAAGACGGTGGTGATTAGCGGCGCCGAGTAAAAGAAGCTGGTGGCTTCCGAAAGCGGCAAAAGTTTGAGTGCTTCAATGCAGAGAAAGGCCGAGACCAGACCCATGGTGGAGCGGGTCAGGTGCATGAGGGGCCTTTCGGTCTGAAAGACTTTCAAGCCGCCGTTGGCAATGATTGCCGGCAGAAGGGGAATAAGGGCAAAGAAACTGCGGCAAAAGAGGATTTCGCCGGCCGGATAAGCTTTGCCCAGGAGCTTGATCAGGGCAAACATGAGGGAGAAAATGGCGGAACTGGCCAGGGCCAGGCGCACTGCTGTGTACACCGAAGTGGTGGGGCTGCCTTGTTTGGCTACTTTGAGACTGTTTTCCGTTTCCGCGCTGGTTTCCATGAGCCAATTATGGCACTGAATAGCCAGTTTTACCGTTAAAAACATTAAGGAGAGACGTTCCCACCAACGTCTCTCCTTAACTTATGACTTACGGGCGTTGCACCGAGCTTTGCAATGCCGTAGTGCCTTTCGACGTAGCTAATCTACAACAGCATCTGTGTCGGAATAATGACATTTCCGTGTCGGCGCTGTGACAACAGCAATTTTTTTTGCGCTTTTTAAGTCAGCCCGGGTAACCTCCCTGGAGATTGTTAAAATATAAGCCCGGAGAGGATGAGGGAAGGCATGGCCGATTTTGATAGAGGGCGCAAAACAGGCAGCGGCACGGCTGTGTTGGAGGAAACCCGCACTAAACCGCAAAAGCCGCCAATGTTCAAGGTTTTGCTGCACAATGACGATTACACCACTATGGAATTCGTGGTTTATGTGCTGAAAAATGTCTTTTACAAGTCTCCGGCCGAGGCCGAGCGCATCATGATGAACGTTCACAGGCAGGGCGTCGGTGTGGCCGGTCTGTATCCCTACGAAATTGCGGAAGCCAAGGTAGACAAGGTAACCAAGCTGGCCCGGGCACGGGAATTCCCCCTGCGCCTGACAATCGAGCCGGAGAATTAGACCTCCGAGAGTTAGACTTATAGATTAGAAAAGCAGGGCTCAAATGGAAACGCGGTTATTAAATGCTCAGTCGTGAATTGCAGAATACTATCTCTCTTGCCAGCCTGGACGCTCAAAAGCGCAGGCATGAGTTTGTCACTCTAGAGCATGTGCTTCTGGCCATGACCAGGGAGAAGACGGCTGCCGAGGTTTTGACGGCTTGCGGGGCAGACCCCGGCTACCTGGCCAGGCAGTTGGAGTCTTATCTGGACCAGAACGTCGAGCGGATTCCTGAGGGCTTCAGCCCGGAAGCGGAAGATTTTGGCGGCGGCGAGGCGGTCGGCGATTTGACGCCGCAGATTACCGGCGCCTTCGAACGAGTGCTGGAGAGAGCGGCCATGCAGGCATTTTCGGCTCAGCGTTCCTCCATCGATAGTGGCGCGGTACTGGCGGCCATGTTTTATGAGAGGCGCTCCCATGCCGTCTACCTGCTTGAGCAAGAGGGTGTCAGTCGTCTGGACGTGCTCAATTTTATTTCTCACGGAGTCGGCAAGTACGGCGCCGGCAGTGCACGGGACGGGGTGGGGACGGACGGAATCGATATAGATGCCGGCGGTCTTACCGAGCCTGGCGCCGAGAGGCGCAAAGTGAGCGCTCTTGAGGAGTTTTGTATAGACCTTTTGGAGCAGGCGAAAGCCAACCGCATCGACCCCCTTATTGGTCGAGAAGCGGAAGTGGCCCGCACTGTGCAGGTGCTTTGCCGGCGACGCAAGAATAATCCCGTTTATGTGGGTGAGCCCGGCGTGGGCAAGACAGCCATCGCCGAGGGGTTGGCTCTCAAGATTGCTCGCGGGGAGGTGCCGAAAGCGCTCAAGGCTTCGCATGTGTATGCCCTTGATATGGGTGCCCTTGTGGCCGGTGCCCGTTACCGGGGCGATTTTGAAGACCGCCTGAAAGCGGTGATCAAAGAACTGAAGGCCTTGCCGGGTTCCATTGTCTTTATCGACGAAATTCACACTATCGTGCGGGCCGGAGCCGTGGAAGGCGGCGCCATGGATGCTTCCAATATCTTGAAGCCGGCCCTGGCTTCCGGAGAATTACGTTGTATTGGTTCCACCACCCACAATGAGTACAAGGCTTCCTTCGAGAAAGATAAAGGATTGGCTCGGCGCTTTCAGAAAATTGATGTGCTGGAGCCCAGCGTTTCCGACACTATCAAGATCTTGCAGGGCTTGAAGCCCCACTACGAAAACTACCATGGTGTTCATTATCCGGATGTGACCCTGGAAGCGGCGGCTGAGCTTTCCTCTCGGCATATAAACGACCGGTTCTTGCCCGACAAGGCCGTTGATGTTATGGACGAAGCCGGTGCCCTGGTCAAGTTGAAGGTGGAAGCCGAACAGGCGGAGGTGGCGCCGGATTCGACGGCCAAGGCGGAGGTGACTCCCCAGGATGTGGAATTAACCGTGGCATCCATGGCTAAAATTCCGCCTCGCACGGTTTCCGGCTCCGACAAAGATCGCCTGCAGAATCTGGAGAAAGAGCTGAAACAGGTTATCTTTGGGCAAGACCATGCCATCGAAACCATGGTCAAGGCCCTTAAGCTCGCCCGAGCCGGACTTGGTCATCCCGATAAGCCGATCGGCTCCTTCCTCTGTTCCGGACCGACCGGCGTGGGCAAGACCGAATTAGCCAAGCAGTTGGCCAGAATTATGGGTGTCAATTTCTTGCGCTTCGATATGAGCGAGTATATGGAAAAGCACACTGTCTCGCGTCTCATCGGTGCTCCTCCCGGCTATATTGGCTTCGACCAGGGCGGCTTACTTACCGATGCCGTTGGTAAGACTCCGCACTGCGTGGTCTTGATGGATGAGATCGAGAAGGCTCATCCGGAAGTCTTCAATATCTTGTTGCAGGTTATGGATCACGGCTCCCTTACGGACAATAACGGTAAAAAAGCCGACTTTCGCAATGTCATTCTCATTATGAGCACCAATGCCGGTGCCCGTGACATGATGGGTGATACTATCGGCTTCCAGGCCGCTTCCGGCAAAGGCAGCCTATCCGAACATCTGGCTCAGGAAGCGGAAAAAGCAAGAAGAGAAAGGGAGCAGGACAAATCTGCTTCTTCATCGGGCAGCTATGGCTTCGGCCTTGGTAAGGGACGCGGTGCCATTGAGCGCACTTTCTCGCCGGAGTTCCGTAACAGGCTCGATGCCTGGATTCCCTTCAATCCTCTTACTTTTGCCAATATTCTGCTTGTGGTAGACAAGTTTGTGGGCGAAGTGAAAGAACGACTTTTGGAGCGCAGTGTGCAAATTACTGTTACTCCTGCCGCCAGAGAGTGGCTGGCGGAACACGGTTATGACCGTATGTACGGCGCGCGCCCCATGGCCCGGCTTATCAAAGAGAAAGTGAGCGAGCCGCTGGCGGAAGAAGTGCTTTTCGGCAAACTGGAACATGGCGGCTCGGTGCTGGTGGATGTCGACCCGGCTGAAGGCGGCGTGGCGGATAAGCTAAAATTAGACCTGCGGGAAGCCCTGGCCAAGCCTGAAACTACTGCGGAATGATCAACCTATGAACGCCCAAATGCAGCTTCTCAATCAGATTAATCAAATTCTCAATGCGCAGTTTTTGCCTGTGGGCAAGACTACGGTTTCGCTGACGATGCTCTTCTATGTGGCGGTTCTGTTTTTGTCCCTGGTCATAATCACCGGGCGCTTGAAAGTCTGGTTTGAGAAGGAATTGCTTTCGCGCACTCCTATTGAGCCGGGCCTGCGTTCCGCCGCCGGTTCCCTCTTGCGCTCTATTTTGCTCTTCGTCGGATTTATAGTCATTTTGCAAACGGCCGGTGTGGACTTGAGTGCCCTCACCGTGGTGGCAGGCGCTCTCGGCTTGGGTGTCAGCTTCGGTTTGCAGGGTCTCTTCAGTAATCTGGTGAGCGGCATCATTATTGTCTTGGAAGGTCCTTTCAAGGTCGGGGATCGGGTTGAGTTTGATGGCACCGTAGGTAGTGTCATGAAAGTCTCCCTGCGTACCACCACCATTGTCACCAATGACAATGTGGCAATCATCGTGCCGAACTCCGAGCTAATCAAAGGCAAGGTAACCAACTGGAGTTGTAATGAAACCGATGCCCGGCACTGCGTGAGATTTTCTTTTCCGGTGCCGGCCGATCCCCGTATAGATCCTGAGCTTGTCAGTGAAGCTCTGTTGTCCGTAGCCAGGGCCCATCCAGGCGTTTTGAGTGAGCCCCAACCCGATGTGGTGCTGCAGGAACTTTCCGATAAGTCAAATAGCTATATCCTGCGAGTTTATACTCACGACTATCTCTCCAAGCCCAGTTCCCTGCGCAGTGAGATCAATAAGGGTGTGCACAAGGCTTTTAGCCAGAAAAAGATTGCCTTTGCCGCCGCAGATAAGAGCTAGTTATTTCCCCGATTTCTTCCTGCTGCCGAAGTCTTCGCCGATTTTTAGGTCTCTCACCATTTCGTCTACGTCGCTTGCAAAGCCGGAATTGACTGCTTCATCCTGGCTTTTGCAGAGATGGTAGCGGCTGGGAATCTGAAAAATACCGGCCGGTTCTTTCACTGCCTTTATGCTTTTGGTCGACCAGGGCTTTAGTACTGTTCCATCACTCAAGATTTCATGGCAGGCCAGGGGAAAGGCGTCGAATTGCGGCAAGCAGTGTTCGGCTGCCAGGATTTTAGTGGCGCCCTGCGGCAGTTTAATGACCTCGGTCGTATAGATTTCGGCTCGCTTAATGTACTGTGGGCGGGTTCCTTCCACCCGGCTCATGAAGGGCAGGGCGGTTGCCTGCTCTTTTGATGATATTGGCGGCAGGAGCATTTTGGCTTTCAGCCCGGCGTAAGTGGTGCTGACGGCCGGCCAGTTGGGCGGGCGCCCGGCGACGGCAGGCATGCCCCGACGCATGCGAAAGTCTCTTAGCGGTTCCTCGAAGTAACCTTGAGACTTGCCGCTGCACCAGATCAAATTCCAGTTGGGCGGTCTGGCTATTATGTCGAGCTGCAAGTGTGGATGAATGATACGCATGCCGTTCTGGTTGACGTATATGGATTCTGCTCCGTAGCGACTGTTGCGCTCGATCAGGAACGCTTCTCCTGCGCCAAGCTTCAAGCTCGTTTGGCTTGTCTGCCTGGTATTGAGCGGCTTGGCGGCCAGACCCGGTACGGCCGTGAGCAAGAGCAGAACTGCCAGCGTCAGCACCCGCCGCCTGGATGAATTGAGACGGCTCACCACCCTGGATAAGTTAAGACAGCTCCATTTCATCTTCTATCAGGCATTACCTGTTACTTAGCTGCAGCGGGGTCTCCACTTCAGTCATACCATAAAAGGGCAGCGAAGATAACCGTGCTTGCCTTACTTGCTCGTCAGTACTTTCCACAGAAAGCTATAAGAAAGTGCCTTTATATAAGCCGTTTGCATGTTGTTTGCGGCTGCACTGTGTCCGCCTTCAATATTCTCGTAGTACCAGACCTGGTGCCCAAGTTCCTTGAGGCGGGCGGCAAATTTGCGGGCATGCCCCGGGTGTACCCGGTCGTCCAGGGTGGACGTGGTAATGAGAATCGGTGGATAGTCGGCCCCTGCTTTAAGGTTCTGATAAGGCGAGTACTTGCTTATATAAGCCCATTCTTCCGGTTTATCCGGATCACCGTATTCGTCCATCCAACTGGCTCCAGCCAGGAGATGCGTATATCGTTTCATATCGAGGAGCGGCGAACCGCACACTACTGCTCCGAAAAGATCGGGTCTCTGGGTAAACATGACCCCCATCAGCAAGCCGCCGTTTGAGCCTCCTTCTATACCAAGGTGCTCTCTTGATGTAATTTTCCTTTTGATCAGGTCTTCGGCTACGGCAATGAAATCATCGTATGCTTTCTGGCGATTCTCTTTGCGCGCCGCTTCATGCCAGGTAGGGCCGAATTCGCCGCCACCCCTGATGTTAGCCAGGACATAGACGCCCCCTTTGGCCAGCCAGGCGCTCCCGGTTAAGGCCCTGTAGCCCGGTGTCATGGCTACCTCGAAGCCGCCGTAGCCGTAGAGCAGGGTCGGATTTTTGCCGTTCAGCTCAAGGTTCTTTGCCGCCACCAGGAAGTATGGGACCATGGTGCCGTCTTTTGAGCGGGCTTCGAATTGCCTTACATCCAGATTGTCGCTGGGGAAGAATTGCGGTTGACTCTTGAGCTTTTCTACAGCCGTCTGCTCTGTATTGCACAGATAGAGTGTGGTAGGAGTGAGAAAACTTTCTACGGACATAAAGTAGTCGTCGGTTTCATCACTATCTACGCCCCAGGCGCTGACCTGACTATATTTGTACTGCTTTTCGGTGATTTCTCGTCTGCCAAACTTGTCCTTTTCACCTTTGAGCAGATAAACATGGCTGGCCGCATTTTCCAGGGTATTGAGAAGGAAGTAGTTTTTGGTAGCAGAAATATAGCCGTAGGAGGAGCGCGTGGCAGGCTCAAAGACCATGGTGAAAGCGCGGCTGCCGGCCATGAACTGGTCGAAGTTCATGGCTAAGAGGGCTCCGGCCGGATAGGTTTTACCGGCCTCCGTGTAAGGAGATCGAAGGCGCAGGAAAATTACATTGGAGAGCACCGAAATGGTTGCGTCATCGGGCTTGTCTAATTTACTAAGCCGCACTGAGCCTTTGTCGTCGTCTGCAAGTCTTAGATAATCAATTTCTTTGAAGAAAGTGGGACGGCGGCTCAGGAAGTCATAACGTTTGCCCTGGTCATAGTAGGAAATTCCGCTTACGCTTACATCTTCTTTTTTCCCTTCCAGGATAAGCCTGGCCGAACTCAGAGGGGTGCCGCGCTGCCACTCTTTGATCAGGCGTGGATAACCTGAATCGGTGAGAGAACCGGCACCAAAGTCTGTACCGACATAGATCTGGTCTCTATTGCGGTAGCAGACCTGGCTTTTGGCTGCCGGTAAATTGAAGCCGTCTTTCAGAAAACGTTTTTCTACAAGGTCGAATTCGCGTACGACACAGGCATCGGAGCCGCCTCTGGACAGGCTCAGCAGGCAGCGGTCATTTTCCGGTTCCAGGAAGGCGCTGCCTTCAAAGACCCAGTTTTCCTTCTCCTCTTTTGCCAGTTTATCTAAATCCAGCACCTCTTCCCACTCAGGGTTTGCCAATTTGTATTGGGAGAGGCTGGTGCGCCGGTAAAGACCGCGCGGGTGGCTCTTGTCTTGCCAGAAGTTGTAATAGTGGTTTCCGTGCTTGGTGACGTAGGGAATCTTTTGCCGGTCGTCTAGAATGTTCAGAAGTTGCTTCTTCAGTGTCTTGAATCCCGGGGTGGCTTCCAGGGCACCGGTACTTTGCTTGTTCAAGCGGCGGGCAAAAGCAAGGGCGGTTTTGCCCTGCACTTCTTCCAGATGTAGATAAGGGTCCTTCTCTTCCACGGCCAGGGCTCCTGTTGTAGTAACAGCATAGCTCATCAGGCTGATAAGAAGCGCCGAACCCAGCCTCACTCTCAACTTGCCTCTCAACTTACATAGATTGACCGGCATCTACCTTCTCTTGCGACTTGTGATTTACTGTTGCTTGCGGCTCAGGTGTTTTTACCGCTCTTCATGTGCTTGATGCGGGCCAGGGTATGCAGCATAAGCGCACATTCTATTTCTTGACCGTCCCTGAGTACCGAAACTGTGGCTTCGGTAATGACAAGGGTGCGTCCGACTTTGATGATGCCACCGCGGGCGATGATTTTTTCACCCCTGGCAGGCTGCAGGAAGTTGATTTTAAACTCGGCGGAGACGCATTCTTCATCGGGAGCCAAGACCGTATAAGTGGCATAGCCGGAGGCCGAGTCGGCGGCCATGGCCACCATGCCACCGTGGAAAAGACCATGTTGTTGCCGCACCAGATCGCTGTAAGGTAGATGTGCTTCCACGTGACCGAGACTGATTTCTTTCAGTTCACCGCCCAGACGTTTCAAGCCTTGGTGTTCGAAGCTTGCCCGAATTTTCGCTTCAAAATCAGGATCGAGCGCGACCAGGGGTTTTCTGGCTATGGTGGCGAAGGCTGTCATTTTGATTCGGGACTCCCGGTTGAGTGCTGCGATTGTACCAAATCCTTTCTTGCAGATTGGGCCGGCTTCAGTCTGTAAATAGATATTTCGCATTGAAAGGCTGAATATCTGTAGACTTCGAGACCTTTGTCGCCTCTTGCCGGTCTTTTGCCGCTTCTTTGCTCCGCCCCAGGCTATCTAAGATAGCCGCTCGCTTCCTTAACACAAAAGCATAATCGGGACCACCGGTGGTTTCGCTCCAGCCCTGAGCCGGTGGGGTTCTATAAAGGTCGCTAGTGAGGCATTGATTGATCACCTTGAGGGCCCGTTCCGGTTCTTTGAACTTCAGCAAGATGTCGGCTTTGGCCAGGTAAGAGGTGTCTAGAAGGGGCATTAGTTTTATGGCCCGATCGCAATCGGCCAGGGCTTCACTTTCTTGAGATAGCCTGGCTTTAGCCTGGGCTCTCTGGATGAAGTCGAAGGGATTCGGCTGTGATTTATTGAGTCTTATGCTCTGGTCAAAATCATGCACGACCAGGTCGTAGCGCTTTTCCAGGCGGTACAGCCCGGCTCGACTACGATACTTGTCAGGGTCTCTGGGATTTAGTTCTATGGCTGCGTTCAGGTCGCGAGCGGCGTTCTTGTAGTCTCCCGTTTTCAGATAGAGGTTGCCCCGGTCTTCCAGGCAGCCGGCGTCTTTTGCATCCAGTTCCAATGCTTTGCTGTAGTCAGCCAGGGCCTGAGCCGACTGCTTTAGCCGTTCGTAGCAATTAGCCCGCCAGTAGTAGAGATTCTGAAATTTCGGATCAAGGGTTATGGCCTCGTTATAGCTTGCTACTGCCTCTTGTGGTTTTCCCATTTTCAACTGACAGTAACCAAGCCAGTTCAGGAGTTGGGCTTGACTGCTTTTACCGCCATTGAATTGCTTGTTCCAGGCTAGTAGTTTTTGCAGTTTCGTAGCGGCCTTGTCGTTTTCGTTCTGCTCAGCCAGGCAGTAGGCCAGTTCTTGCTCCACGGCATATTGCCGGGCGGGTGTTTTTTCCGCGTTCTTTTCGTCCAGGGCCTTAGCCGACTGCTGGCTGACCAAAAGTAGTTTGGCGGCTTCAGCAGGTTTCTTGTTGCTGCGCTTGGCTTTGGCCAGGCATAGACGCGCAAAGACTAAGTCGTCCGCTCCTTGCTTTTCCTCCAGCGCTTCATCCAGCATGTCTTGTGCTACTTGCTCTGCTGCCTGGGGCTGTTCGGCGCGGTCTTCAGCGGTGATTTGAAACTGTTGAAAAAACTTGACGGCAGGAGCACCTTTGCCGAAGGTATTTCTAACCGCGTCTACTGCTTCTTCCAGATCCCGGTGGGCCGCCGGATAATTTGTCTTGAGAAAACCAATGGCTCTTACGGTCTTGGTCTCAGCCTGAGCAACGGCGGCCATGTGCCTTTGCCCCTGGAATAGTGCGGTGGAAACACCGACCGTGAGCCCGTTCACATAGGTGCTTTCGTAATCTTCCAGGGACGAGTGCGTTGCGGCGCTTTGCCCCAGGTTATATACGCACCAGGCAATGAAAGCCACAGCCGCAATGAAAGTGAGGCTGAGAGCGGTAACGACTGCAATAATGATTTTATTTTTTGACGAAGATTTTTCCGCCATTGCCCTGTCCTGTTCAGTTACTTGATTTAATTTACCCGGCCAGACGAAAAGTTAAATTGAAGCGGCAGTCGCCGGTAAGGGGGTGGTAACCCAATTGGAGCGGTGCTATGCCGTGGTAATTGAAAGTGCAGTGGGAGAATTAGGCTTCTGCAATGCCAGCTCATTTAGCAGTCACCCGAGCTTTTACAAAGGCCCTATTTCCTCTCTTGCTTCCATGAGAATCCGATCGTCCATTGCCTCTCTCTCGATTGCACGCTTGTCGAAGTGTATATCGTCAATACATTTATCGATAGATTGTGTATGGAATAAAGTATTCGACCGAGTGCCAGGGAGAGGGTCCAGATCTTCAATTTTGCTAATTAGAAAGGAGTCTCGGTCTACGAAAACTCCCGTCCGGGAAGACCTAAGATAATATTGGTCGTCATAGACGCTTGAGATCCATGTGTCTCTTTTGATAGTGCACAAATCATGGGCGTGTTTAAAGAACAATGGGTGAATCAACTCACTTACTGAACCAGATAAAGCACCACACCGGCCAAGGCAATCACGTAGTATCTTTTCCGGCCTAAGGAAAGCTGAGAAAGTACTGGAAGCATTTTTGGGTTTTTCCTTATTCCGGCAAACATATCCTTGGTGTCCATCGAACCACACAACGATAGATGTGTCCGCCATCGTTTTCGTCCCATTTCCATATCGTCTATCGAATCTGAACAAATTTGGTTTCTTATAGATTGTCCTCAGCAAAATCTTCTCAGTCGATTCATTGTCGGTGCCCAGATTGAAGGTTGATTCCGCCACTGCTAAATCAATATAGCTGCTTAGTGAGCTATAACGAGTGATTATTGAATCAACTACTTGCTTGGCCAAAATATCCAAACTAGAATAAATCCTTGACTTGAAGTCTTCCTCCTACAGACTAACATGCTCGATAATTTAGGGCTTCTGTTTCCTCGCTATTGTTTTCGAATACCGCAGAATGTGGACATTTGTCCAGGCTCATGTCAGTTCCACAGGTGCCTTTCCGACATGGAGTTTAAAACCAAAATTGCGGCTATTCCCACTTAATACCGCAGATCAACGTTATTAAATCCCTGCGAAGGGAAGGTGTTTATTTACCTATAGGGAGCGCCGCCATGGTGACTAAAATATCAAGACTGAGGACAACGGCAAGCACCCGTTCTCTTCTATATTCATGGGGCTTAAGTGCTCTTTTGTTTTTGAGCTTGCCTCCCTGTAACGCTCAAAACCCCGAGACTCCTTTGGAGCCTAACCGCCCTAAGTGGGGCATCATCGACGAAAGCGGAAACTATAAAATCGAGCCTAAATTTGAGGAGAATCTGAGAACCAGCGAAGGCATGGTTCTCGCTACTCCCTATGCTGCAGAGAACAAATACTTCGAGAGATTAAAGCTCTTCCTCTATGATATTCATGGCAACAAGGTCATAAAAGAACCGCTTAATGAGCCTGACTCCTATCATAGTGGATTAATGTCGGTTAAAAGAGGAGAGGTGTACGGCTATCTCAATAAAAATGGCGAGACGGCAATACCATTTCGCTTGTTGTCCGGTTTAGAATTCCACGGCAATTACGCCATCAATTTTCTAAATGACCATTTCGAAATCATGGACAAGACCGGTAAGACGGTCTGGCGACCCGGTGATGGTGGCATCAAAAGTGATAACGATTTTGGACTGGGAGTTATTACAATCGAAGATCAAGCAATCGCCGTCAAACTGATCAAAGATAAGCCGCCCAGCTTTCTAGTATGGTTTGACCAAGATCTCATTCCATTTCAAGCAGATGTGTTGCCAATAGCGTCTTGCATCCAAAACTATGGATACCTCGACAGGCAGGGGAAGGTACCTATAGCCCCTACCTTCATCAGTGCCACCAACTTCGCAGGTGGCTTTGCCCAAGTCCAGCGAGAAAATCAGCATTTAATTATTGATACCAAAGGCGCTACCAAAATTAAGTTGCCTCAAGGTGCACTCCTGCGCCAACACGGACAACCGTTAATAGTCATAACGACTAGTCCGGCTATTTTAGGATTGCACCGGGACCTAAGTGCCCTCCTTCCAAGAAAGATAGGTGCGCTTGATCTCAACGGGAACACATTGATTCCGGCGGAATACGAGTATCTCTCGATTGGCGGAAATTCTCCACTGATACTAGCATGCAAGAATACAGAAAACGGTCAAAAATACGGCTATATAGACACAAATGGCATAGTAAGAATACCGTTTAAATTTGACAAGGCCATGGATTTTTCCGATGGTTACGCACCGGTAGCAATAATTGAGGCGCAAACGGCCACAAGTAGTAAACCGTCAACAGAATCTTGTGCCTCACCCACGATTGAGCAATTGAGAGAACTAGATAATGCAATACGCAGTCAGCTCAAAGCCGCATCTAGGGACATCGTCATTACTAATCCTCTTAGAATAATGGTCGCACTCCAGGTTGATGGCAGCAGTAACTTCAAACTTTTGAAAGGTGCTGCATCCAAAACATCACATTTGGATTTGTCAAAGAGACTGAGCGCTCTATCACCAGTTAGGCGCCCGCAAAGTCTGAGTAATTCAGGTGCCTTATTGGAATATATTGCCCTATCTGATGGCAATGTAATTGGTCCTGGTGAACCAGGCGATCCATTTAAAGATGCTCGCGCTAGACTAAGGGAACAAAACGTACCGCAGCGCTTTACATACTATTTCGCTTCGACAGAAAAGCAAATAGAATCTCTGGAAATTCAAGCCGACCTAGAATTGAGTCTATCGGACGGGCGCATCGACGGCTCAAGTACAATTTTGGAATTAGTTAGGCTCTATTGCATCCAGGGAAATTTCGAAAAAGCCGAAGCGCTTGCAAATAAAATAAACCAGGCAGATCCAGAATATGGTTTTGATTTACTCATGCACGTGTATTCACGATCGCAAAACAATCAGAAGTTGTTAGCATTACTAGACCGGCAATATCAAAAGAGGCTTCGTCAATATTCTAAGTTTGAAGCCTATGATGACTTGCTCTCCATGGGCAACATCTATTACAGGATGGGACTCATGATCCAAGCAGAGAATTGTTATAAATCTGCAGCTAGCGCAACCGATAACAAAGTCGCCACAACAGATGCATTTAGCCCGCCGGTTAGGCAAGTACCACTAGATGCGATGTATAATTACGCTTGCTTTCTCGCTGATAGAGGGCGTATTAGAGAATCCGCTGTATGGATTCGTAAGTGCTTTACGATCTTACAAGACCGTCCGCTAGGCTTGAGTCCTCGCATAGTACAGGGACGTTTCGATAATTTTTCAACCTACCTCACTATCATTGGGAGGAAGGACAAAGCTCTGTTTGATGAGTTTAAAGCAAAAGCAGATGGACTCTATCCGAGCGCAGCAAAGTACGGCTTAATAGATATGTCAGGCAAACAATTGACTGCAGCAGCGTTTGAAAAAATCTCGCCCTTTGTAGACGGGCTGTGCGTAGCTAAAGATCCGGTGTCGCACAACTGCGGATATATTGACAGAAAAGGCAACTGGGTAATCCCAGCCAAATTTTATGAAGCATCACTCTTTTACAAAGGCATCGCACTGGCGGCGGTGCGTGATCAGATACTGCCAATAGCCGAATACGGTTATGATAGGCCATTCTCTTTGATCGATAAAACGGGAAAGGCACTAAAGTCGCTAGATGTAACTATGCCAATAGCCTTATCAAAAGAACTGTTCCTTACCAGGTCTTCAGGCAAGACAAGTATCTGCGACCTAACAGGAAAACCACTTTACACTGGAAGAATCAACGTTACAGATCCCATTCCCCTAATTGAATCAGTTAGCAGTATTAAGGTCTTTCAGAGTATCGGCATCGAAGACTCTGGCTGCACTCGACAAGAAATAGGCGTCCCCATCAGATTCGAGATTCTAACGTCATCTTTGCCCGAGGATGCTCAAAAGCAAATTTCAACTTCTAAATGCGCCTCGACAAAGATGCTGTCACAAGTGTTTCCGACGCCGTACAGGACGGAAGATCAAAGCCCCGAACGATTTGGCTACAAAGACGAAACCGGAGCAGTCGTACTACCTGCTAAATTTTTGAAAGCAGGGGTATTTTGCGAAGGTATCGCTGCGGTGCAGTCAGAAATGACTGGCAAATACTCATATATAGACACAACAGGCAAGCCTGCTATCGATGCGAGTTTTGACTATGCAAATGACTTTGCAGACGGAGTCGCCATAGTGCACAAAAGCAACCAAGCCTATCTCATAGATAGAAACGGCAAAATTTTGTCTGACAAGTATTCAAACATATTGCGCCTGCCGGGTGCCTACTATCAAGTCATCGATTCTGAAAATCGCTCAGGTTTGATGACCAGAAGCGGCCAGCTAATAATTGCTCCCAAATATCAGACAATGAGACAGTTTAGTGATGGTTTGGCAGCATTTTGCAATGGCAGCAAATGGGGCTTTATCAACGAACGAGGTGTTGAAGTAATACCACCAAAGTATGCAGAGGTCGGTGATTTCAGCGAAGGGGTGACCTTCTACAGAAATGAATAGTGAGCAACTTGAGGCGACATTGGATAGGACTCAATGTCAACACCGTCTATACATAATCCTTTTGCATCGCCTTTACACAATCTCAAGAGGTTTAAATGTGGGAACTCGCCCGATTGACTTCACCAATCGTTATTTCAGAACCTTGCATTGCTTCTGCCGATTAGGGAGTAAAACAGCCCCGGCTAGTAGGCTGAAACGCTAACAAGCGTTTGTGGCTGCGCTCGCTGCCTCCGAAGAGGAAGGCGGTAGGCAGACCGAGGGAGGCGGAAACTTTGGATTTCCGTCCCGCCCGCTCTCGGGTGAGTTTTCTGAATGTACCACTTCGGCTATCTGCGCTTGTGCCGTTGAGTGCTTTGAATCGCTCTCGACATCGTATTTCCCGCAAGAGCTGTAATGGAATTGTCACCGTCAACAATCTATGTTGCCTCCATGCCCTCCATAAGGATGCCTCTTAGATGAGTACCGGTTTTGCACTCCATCGCGCTTTCTCCACCCTGGCAGTGGTTGGTTCCTTAGTTGCCGCGCAGGTGTCTGGCTGCTTCGCTGCGGCGGCTGAAAGCGAGGGAAGAGTTCTGGCCTACGGGCAGCCTCTAACCGGTGCTGCCTCCTCATTATCTGAGATTCGCCTGCGGGCGCAGTCTGCTTATCAGGCTGGTCGGTTTGCGCAGGCTGCCGGTCTCTATCAGCACTTGTGTAACTCTTCGGCGGCAAGCGCCGTTGATTTCTACTGGTTGGCGGAAAGCCATGCCCATCAAGATGATTTTGCCCAGGCCGGCAAGTTTTTGAAGGAAGCTCTCAGGCTCGATAACACTAGTGAGAGATACCATCTGCGGTATGTCGAGTTTCTCTTGTCTAGTCACCAGCGACAGGCGGCGATGCAGGCCTGTCGAGAGGCTTCCGCGGTTGTTGCCAGTCACTGGGGGCGGGAGAAGCTAAAGGTACTTTTCTTGATTAGTAGCAAGGCGGAACCGGATTTGCAAGCCGGCGCCGCCGCAAGAGGCGGACCGCGTCGCTCTGCCACGGAACGCTGATTGTTTAAAGGCGGCACTGTTTAAAGCGGGTAGAAGGAAGATGAAATTCAAAGTAAAGGCATCAAGGAAGCTAAGTATTGGCTCTCTCCCGAGAGTCGGTCTCAGCCGGCGGCGCCGACCCGGCTGTGGCTCGCTTCTAGCTGAACTGCCCGTTGTTTTGTGGATCTTGTTTGTAGTTATTGCCTTTCCGCTGCTTAATTTAAGTGCGGCCTTTTTGCGCTGTTCCTTCCTATATGCCGGCATTCACATGGCTAGCTTTTCCGCGGCCCGTGCCGGTAGTTTCCTTGCTCCGGTGGACGGCCATCCCTCTGCCGTGAATGAAGCGCAGAGCAAACTGCAAAATGCTAAGAATGCCTTCTCTGGTATTGATGTCGAAAACATCAAGACTGAGATACTCATTACTAATATAGATACGCAGTCCACCGTTGCCCGCCTTTCTCCTTTGACTGATCCTGCCGATGTGAGTGTCAACACTTACCAGATACAGGTCTCTGCCCGCTGCTCCGCCAGTCCCCTTGTGCCGATTCCCAGTCCCATACCGATTGCCGGTGTGTCCGCTCCGCTGGTATTCGATATGACCGCCAGGCAATACTGCGAAAATCCGCAGGGGCTGACCCTGTAGTGAGCACCGCTTCCCTTAAGTTTCTTCGAGTATTTTTTAGGTTTCCAAACATGTCTCATTTAAATAAACCACTAAGCAGAGTTCGATCCAGAGGGCAGGGCATCCTTTCTTTGCTCATGCTTTTTGCTCTGGTGCTTTTCCCTCTCATTGCGGTGCTTGTCTTCGAATTTTCCAGGCTCTATTTGGCCAAGCAGGAACTGCAGAATGCCTCTGATGCCGCTGCTCTTACCGGAGCTGCCACGCTTGCCAGCTCCGATAATACCAACCCGACTCAGGCACACCTCGATGCCATCGAGAGTGCGGTCAAGATATTCAAGTCGAATACTACCCTGGGCGTGCCTTTGAGCAACTCCGTCGTGGTTGCCTCTCCATCTCTTTTGGAGTGTGCAAGCGGCGAAGCCAAACTCTTTTTCGAATTCCTCAATCCGGTGACCATGCTGCCGGAGCCCATTACGAGTGCCAATGGCAAGGTCGTTAAGATACGCTCCTGCAACGGCAGCGATCTGGCTTTCGGTAAGTTTCTTGGTATTAAATCATGGGGTGTGACGGCCGTTTCCACCAGTGCCGTTCCCAAACTGGACATAGTCATATGCTTCGACGTCTCCGGCTCTATGGATGATCAGACTCCCGTTACTTTCAGCAAGCGCGTCTGGGATGACACCCTTGGGGGCGGCAAAATTGTCTATTCCGCCGTCAATGGTGCAAATGGAATAATGCAGGGGCGAATCTTCGACATTCTCAAGCCTGCCATAACTGGAACCAGCTTGAATGGAACCTTTCCCCAGCTTTTAACTGAGTCTTATTGGAATGCCAAAGCCTATTTCTCCGAATATCTGGCAAGCTATTACGGTGTAAGTGGATTGCGTTCCGGCGGCGTCTATCCCGAGGCCGGTGCTCCGCCTGGAAACTGTCCGCCTGGTACCGCCTTCACTTTTGATGGCTTTAAGACCTTTACCGATGTTGTGGTTAATATCGACGGCAATACTACCTTTGGTGGCTTTAGCTATGATGGATATGCCTTCCCAGATCTGGCCACGCTTATTGAAGCCTCTCGAGGCAACCTGGAGAATAGCTCGGTCTTCAGCAGTAGTAGAGCCAACACAGCCGTTTCGGTGTCTCCCAGACCAGGCTACCAGAAGGCTTATTTTGAAGCGGCCCAGAAGCAATTGAAGCCTATGGCTGATGCCAAAGAGGCAGTATTGACCATGACTCAAATACTCAATACCGATGCAGATAGTCATTTCGGCTTCGTCGCTTTTGATGCTGATGTGGGCGTCGATAGTGCAAGCACAGAGCAATGGCACAATCTTGATGACGCCGCTCCTTATGGCGTTTTGCAGGGATTCCCTCTGCCACGGGTAACTATCAGCAAGAATCCAGGCTCCACGCAGTTCAGCCAGGTGAATACTTCCATCAAGAGTTGTGTGCCCCTCGGTGCCACTAATATTGGTGCTTCGGTGCATGCTGCGGTGCAAGACCTGAAGAGTAATAGTCGCACTGGTAGTGTTAAAGCCATCATTCTTTTCACCGATGGCGAACCGACCATTCCGGCCGGTCCTTTGAGTTCCGACCCCGAGGCCAATGCCAGACTTGCCGCCGTAGAGGCGCGCGACGCCGGAATCGCCGTATATACCATCGGCTTGGCCCAGAATCCGATGATTATTGCCGACCAGGAAAAGATTCTCAACGACACCAATTCCGACCCTACCACAGGCGGCATGGCCGCTATCGCCGGTCATGGCGGTACCTTCAACCTGGTTACCGATAGTTCTCAGTTACGCACCACTTTTGCCAAGATTGCCAGACGCCTTGTGAAGCTGGTGTCGAATAAGTAGGGGGGATACTAATCATGTCATCGCAAGCAGGGTTGATTGTAGTTTCCGGCAGGCGCTCTTGCCGGGGCTCACTGTCGGTGGAACTGGCCAGCGGCAGTTTTCTTATGGTTGTCTTTGTGCTTTTGTCACTGCACCTGGGCATTATCATTTTCGGAGCTTATTTAAATGATCGAGTCTGCCGTGATGCTTGCCGCAATGCCGCCCAGGGGAAAGACATAGGTGAATCGACCCGGCTGGCCAATGCTGTGGTGAAAGGTTACTCTTCCTCGAGCTTCTTGGATGCTCCGCAGATTGCCGCCCCTCTGGTTTATCAGGATTTCGCCGGTAGCCCGCCTTCACAGACTTCTCCCTATGTTTCAGTCACCACCACCACTAAGGCAACTATGCCTTTCGGCGTGCTGGCCTTTTTTGATGCCGGAATTTTGCAAGACGGCAAACTAACATTTCGCAAAACCTATACCTTTCCAATCGTCAGAATCAAGTGAGCTTGTGGCCACCAGCAGAATTGCTTGAGTTACCGTTGATTGTGAGGACGGGGTAGCTTTGGTCGTGGTTCATTGAGCACATTGTCGAACATGTTGTAGCAGGCGAAGGAGAATCATTGAGGGTGTGATTCTCACGCAGATTGCTTTGGCCGTTGCCGGACTGGGCCCGGTCGGCTTGGCGGCCGGTAGTAAGGACGGCAATGGTCTTCAAGTTGGATCTGGTGGTCCAAATGTTGCGCCCGGTGAAATTGTTAGGACTATTCAAAGGAGAGAGAAGGTTGCGGATCTCGCAGATGAGCTCGTGGTTCGACACTAGCAAACTAGAAATGGACACGCGATCGTGAGCTTTGAGGATGGATTACGTGCGATCATTAAGGGAGGTCCGAATGGTATCAGCAATCCATTAAAGATGGAAATTAAGAGGCTCACAGAATGCGCCTGAACTCTTCTCCGGCTGTAGAGTTTTTCTGTTCGTATTCGAAACCAATCAGGACACTTTCTGCTGGCGGACAATAACAATGACACCCGTATTGGTTCGTTAACTTCTAATCTGACTTTCTAAGTTGTGGTTTTCGGCTTAGATAAAATGAGAGAAGTAATGTGAATCCAGTGAGGTAGAACTCGAGCGTTGGGAATACACTGCATGTAATGAGTACCTTCAGGTTGCGAATTTGATTGAGAGTAGATATGGTGTCCTGATTCCAATCAACAAAACCTTTACGCCCACTCTCAAACTCAATATAAGCCCATTGTTTATCCCAAAAAGTACGCTCACTGGTAACTGAAACAATGACTGCTGAATTTGTAGCTTCCGTCAAAATTTCCTGAGACGTATACTTTCTGAGGCGGAGCATCGGATCAAAACTCAGTCTAATCACAATTGCGAAGACAAAACTGAAAGCCAAAAATCTCAAGAAGGGTTTCATCTAACAAATTCTTTCATTGTCTAGCCAACTACCTTGTACCCAGACTTGTAATTTTCTTGCCATATACAAGAACAGCAAGTGTGGTTCCCGGGCAGGGTGGCAAAACCACTCTCTCCTCATGATAGTTTTTCGCCCGTCTTTTTTGCCCAACGGGGTCCGTTCGGACCCGCGACAAAAATCGAAGTGTGAGAGAAGCTAACTGTGTGGCACTTTGCACGATTAATCAGGTAAACTCTGCAAACTGCCTCCAACTGAAGGCAAATTGCCTTTAAAAGTGAACGGTTGGATTTATCATTTATTCCGATGGTGGAATTAGACTCTTGAGGGAACTTTCTTTGCTGGATGATCAACACTGTCGTGTACTTGAAGAATTCAGGTCTTTGCTCTCTATTGAGATGCGCAAATTGAATTTCACTTTGGTTTCCAAGGCAACACGTGCAGAGTTTTGTTCTTTATTGGGACTTGTTGGTGACGAGCCGTGTAGTAATATCGATGTGGTTCTCAATAGGCTTGAAGCTGAAGGTGAAAGTCTTTACGCGAAAGTCATTGGTGAGCTATTGGTCTATGTTTGGGTTCCGGTTTGCGGAGTTTCCTCCGAGTCTTTTTCTTATCACTTTGAGTTATCGGTAACTCACCTTGAAGTGTTGCGCCTCTATTTTGAACTATTGCAATCGGAATTTGATCCGTTTCGAATTATCTGGCAGGCAGGGTTATCTGAGCAGTATTACCCTCGTGACGCTTGGAAAAATTGTCTTCGGCCCGACTTGGTTGGGTTTCCCGGAACCTACATCACCGTTGATTCTTGGAATATGTATGGTCCACAGATAATCGGAGTTCATATCCAGTTCCTAGAGCATTATTTTATTCCAGCGATGCTTAACAATTCGAGTGCTGAAGGATTGTTGCTCCTAAAGCAACCGCTTTTGACCTCCGGAAGTCACTTTGTCAATAATTTAGCAGGCGCTTCTATCGAAAACTCAAGTCGGATGGTACCGCTAAGCAATGGTAATGTGCCTGATTTGACTGGACGCCTCAGTGGTCTCGATGTAGTTCTGGCATACAAAGCAGGGCGAACAGGGTTGGCAAGGTTGGCCTTAAATGATTTGAAGAGGCATAAGCAGATTGGCGTACCTGGATATCTTGAGTCCGATTTGTATGTTCAGAACGCTACTCGATTGCTTGATGGAGTACATAATGGATGCTGATAGGAAGACTTACTATGCCGGCAGCAACAAAAAGACCGCCCAGAAAAACTGCTGTGGTCATTGCTTTCGTCTGACAATCCGCTTGCGAGCACTCGATATTTCTACTTTGACAGATCCATCCGAGAGCGTTTAGCCGGCCAGGCGGAAGGTCAAGTTGAAGCGGCAGGAACCCGTAAGGGGATGAACGCCTTCTTTGAGCGGTGCTATGCCGTGGTAATTCAATCTGGACACACCTCCCCAGACCACTACATCGCCGTGCAAGAGCGCGATGCGCTTTTGCTTGTGGCTGCGCTCGCTGCCGCCGAAGAGGAAGGTGGCAGGCAGACCGAGGGAGACGGAAACAATGGGGGCTGAGAAGCAGGCTTCATTCTTGTCTTGGTGCAGGGTGAGCCTGGTTCCCGGCTTGTATTTGTTAATCAGGCAGGCGTCCGGTTTAAATTCAATGAATCCGGCTTCCGCCGCTGCCCGATTGGCCAGTTGCTCAAATAAGGCGGGCATTTTGGGCCAAGCTCTGCCACTCAGCGGGTCTTCTCTGGTGTAACGGTAGCCGCCGGCATCGGTTACCCAACCCAGGTTGCCGCAGTTGCTCATAGCCACTGACATAGTATGACCACCGGGGGTGACCATTTGTCTAAATGGGGCGCCGGTTTCGGCAGTGATATCATCGATATGTTGCAGCAATTCCTCATCAATAGAGAGTGCAAAGCCTCTTAATAGCACCGCTTCTTCGCCAAGCGATTCTTTTGTTGCCAGGGCGAGGAGATTTTCCGGTAGATTGTCCGAGCGTTTCATGGCGACTCTCTATCCAGAAGGGCTTGTTTGCGCGCCAGACCCCAGCGGTAGCCTGAGAGACTGCCGTCTTGTCGAATTACCCGGTGGCAGGGAATCACTACCGCCAGTTTATTGGCGGCGCAGGCAGAAGCCACGGCTCGCACCGCTTGTGGTGCACCGATGGCGGCGGCGATATCGCTATAGGTAACGGTTTGACCGGCTGGAATTTTTTGCAGAGCCTGCCAGACTCTCTGCTGAAAGGCCGTACCCTGTATATCTAGTGGCAACTTGAGGGCTTTCTCCGGATCGGCCGGTGCTTCCACGAAAGCAATTACCGCCGCCACGACTTTTTCAAAATCGCAGTCGCCGCCTATTAAGGTGGCGTTCTTAAAGCGTTCTTGCAAATCGGCAAGCAGCGCTTCCGCATCGTCACCCATGAGAATGGCGCAGATGCCGCGCTCGCTGCGAGCTACCAGAATTTCACCGAGAGAGAATTGGCCCAGAGCAAAGTAGATGGTACTGTCTTTGCCGCCATCTCTATAATTTTGGGGTTTCATACCAAGGGTCTGGTCGGCTTCTTCGTAGAAGCGACCGCTGCTAGAATAGCCGGCCTGGTAAAGGGCCTCGGTGATGGAACTAGCTTCCTTGAGGGAGGCTTGCACCAACTTGCGGCGATGAGCCTGACCATAGGCCTTTGGCGTCAGCCCTGTTACTTGCTTAAAGAGTCTGTGCAAATGATATTGGCTCAGTCCGGCTTCTTTTGCCAGTTCTTGCAAGGGTGGCAACTGACTGGAATTTTCAATGAGGCGGCAGACGGCTGCAATTTTCTCTACATGGTCGATTTTGGTTTGAGATTTTGGCAATTGGTGCAATTTCCCCGAAAAGTTTTTCTTGACCTCTGTTCTTTCCATGATGCCACACTCCCTGCTGCCCTGTCGTCTCTGTCTGGCGCAAGGTTAGCAAGTTTGGAGGGCGTCGACACTCCGAATCTTGCTATTGGTTGGAAGAACGCCTCAGTCTGCTCGAGCTACTGCAATCAGACCAAGACCAATAGGCATTGTCAGCCCTGAGGCGATAAGTTTGGTTTCGGTGGCCAGTAATTTAATCAAGAGATTGTTAACCGATTCGCTTGTTTTTGAAACGCCTGAATGTGGATTGCTGCCGAATGCTTTTTCTAGCCTGGCTTTTAAGAAGGCTGGTCCGTAGAGAATTGAATGGCAGTAGGAAAGTAGAAGCGGCTGCAAGTGGGCTTGTTCTAGCTTGCTTCGCAATTCTCCGCTGCGGTAACGCCTGGATGTCCAGACCGTCTCATCATGGGTCGAATGTAATTCCTGTCTGGCCGGAACGCGCATTACGAGGGTTCCGCCTGCTTTCAAAACTCGCCGAAATTCCCTCAGGGCCTGGCTATCGTCCAGGACATTGCGGTGATAGATGACGTCGACGCTGGTAACTATGTCGAAACTGGCATCTGGAAACGGCAGTGCTTCTACTGAGGCCTTGCAAGAATTGACGCCGCGCATCTGGGAAAATCTCAGGGCTTCATCATGCATATCGATAGCACTGACATTGCCGATATTCTTCAGCTTGACGGAGAGCAACCCGGTGCCGCAGCCTGCTTCTAGAATTTCCGGCTGGTGGTTGGCAGAGGACGCATGTTTTTCAATTAGTGTGAGAATCAGGTTGTGAACGGCTTGATAGTAGAAATGTGAATCTTCACTCTCGAAGATGTTTTTATACTCGGCGCTGTCCATAAGCTCTACTCTCAATTAGCCTTGAGAAAAAGATTTTGCTCAGTAGCACCGGCAGTGAGTTTGCTGCTTGCAGTATCAGCTTCAAAAGAATTGGCGGATTTCTGAAATCCGAATGTTTCAGCCACAATGTAGGTTGGTCTGCCTCGCACTTCGTTTATGAGCTGGGCGACATAGGCTGCAATTATGCCTACTGCCAGAATTTGAATGCCGGCGATAGCCTCCAGTTCGATCAGGAGGAAATTTGAGGTGCTTGTGGCTGCCACAGACTGCGGATTGAGGATTAGATAGGCGACGTTTACTAGAACCGCCAGCAGTACCAGTACGCCGAGGGTGGAAACCAGGAAGAGAGGGGCGTTGCTGAAGGAGATAAGGGCATCCACTGCCAGTTTGACTAACTTCTTGAGAGTATAGCTGGTTTGTCCGGATTGGCGATCTTCCCTTGTGAAGGGCAGCTCTTTCGTGCTGAAGCCGACCCAGGGCACAAGACCGCGCAGGAACCTGGTCTTTTCCGGCATCTCATTGAGGGTATCTACCACACGCCTGCTCATCAGGCGAAATTCGCCGGCATCGTGCGGTATATGGATGTCTGAAATGCTATTCAGCAGGCGATAAAAAAGATAAGCAGGCAAGGTTTTGCTTACTGGTTCGTGGCGGGAAACTTGCCTTGTGTAAACTACGTCATAGCCCTCTTTCCAGAAGGCAAGCAATTGCGGGAGCATCTCCGGCGGGTCTTGCAGGTCGGAGTCCATATTGATTACCGCCTCTCCTCTGGCATGGGCAAGACCTGCGGCGATAGCCGCTTGCTCGCCGAAGTTGCGAGAGAGAAAGACAAGCCTGACTTCCTGGTGCTGGGCTTGCAGTTCTTTCAGATACACTCTGGTCTGATTCTGGCTGCCGTCGTCTATGAAAATGATTTCGAAGTCGAGTTCGGGGCAGTTATGGCTGAGTACTTCTTTCAGGCGTAAGACAAGCTGGGCCAGATTGTTTGGTTCTTCATTGTAGACCGGCACAATTACTGAAAGCTTCACGGGGCACCTTGTTCTCAGCTCTTTAGCGAGCCAACGAAAATTTCCAGCGCAGAACAAGAGATACCGGGCGGAAGTTGCGTAACTCACCTGAAGAGTTTAATCCATGAGTCAACAATCTGTCAGTCAGCCTTATGGGAACCGTTGTTAAGAAAGTATCAAGAAAGTATCAAGGAGGTATCAAGGGCTTTCCGGAGGAGTGTTGGGAGGAGGCGCTCCGATAGCTCGGATAGAGGTCTGCATCTACCAGGAATGCCCAATGCAAACCAAATGGTTAGTGGCGGCGGTCCCTACTTCACTTCCCTTCTCTTGAGGCTGAGCGCCACTTTCAGCTTTTCCAGGTGTTGGTTGACCGTCTTCTGTCCTTCCTGCACGGGGTGTTCAGCAAAGAAGACCTCTACTTCGGCGGCCAGTTTCTCGTCTACAAGGCCGGTTACACCTTCTACCAGCCTGGTGATGATTAAGCTGGGGAAGGTCTCGCGAATTTGCTTCCAGTTGTTCTTGACGAAGTTCCAACCCACGTGTCGACCGCTCGTATTGAGCATGACGTTCCGCACTAAATATGGTGCGTTCTGGCTGCGCACGGCTCCGGTTAGCGTCTTTTCTAGAGTCTTTTCCAGAAGCGCGCTATCCCGGAAAAGGGCCAGGGAGTTCATAAAGCGCTCCTGTTCCTGGGGAGAACCACCATTTTTGAAGCCATCCTCAAATTCCCGGTAACGCTCCTCGCCGCCGGTATGGGCCAGAATGGCTACCACGGCGCTGAGCACTTCGGCATCCAGAACGCTCTCGCCGCGCTTGTGCGCTTCATATAAAGCGGCCGCCTTCTCTTGCACATCCCTCTTATCGCCCAGGGTGCCTAAAGCTGTCAGGGCCAGACCACGCAATTGCTTTATTTGTTCACTTTCACCATCGCCGGCAGTGTAGCCGAGGCAGGCGAAGGTCGGTGTCAAAAGCTCGGTTGTAAGTGTGGCCATTTGGCTTTCGCGCTCGGGAAAGACGCGGTCGATGTAACTGAGGGCTGAGATGATGACGCTCCAGACATTTTTGTCCGACTCCAGTTGGAAGAGTTTGATGAAGCTGAGGAAGCGGTTCAACGGCACGGTGCCGTTTACAGTCAGGGCAAACATATCGTTGACCAGATTGAAGCGCTCCAGGGCTGAAAGCGAGAGGATTGCTCGTCCTTCTGCTTGAGCGGAGCCGCCGTGCTTCATTTCTACTTCTGTTTTGAAGGAGGCGGTGATGGATTGCTCTAGTTTCTCTAGCAGGGCGGCTTCATAATTGACACGATAGAAACCATGACCGCCGGCATTGACCAGTACTGAATCTATGGGGCCGTCAAAAAGTATGGTTTCTTTTTTGTCTGAGAGAAGGTGGCGCTTTTCTGTGATACCGGCAGCGGTGCTGACTCTCAGTTTGAGCGGCACCTGAAAGCAGGTGCTGTCGTTTGCATTGGCTTCGTTCAAGTAGAAGAAGCGTTTCTGGCCTAATTGTAAGCCTTTCTTGTCGGCAGTGAGCGACACATCAATTAGAGGATAGCCTTCCTGAAAGATCCAGGAATCCATTATTTCCTGCACCGGCTCTTCCGTGCTCTCCGCCAGCGCTAGCCAGAGATCGTGGGTTTCAGTGTTGCCGAATTTATGCTTTCTTAGATAGCCATTTACGCCATCTTTGAATTTATCCGCCCCCACATATTGCTCCAGCATCCTCAGCACCGAAGCGCCTTTCTCGTAGGTGAGTACGTCGAACATACCGTTTGCTTCTTCCGGTTTGATGACGGGATATTCGATTTTGCGGGTGGCGGTCAAACCGTCGGTGGCAAAGGCCGCTGCTCTGGAGACGCCGAAAGTCTCCCAGCGCCGCCACTGGGGGCGAAAGTTATCTACGGCTACCAGTTGCATAAAGGTGGCAAAGGCTTCATTCAACCAGATGCCGTTCCACCATTTCATCGTGGTCAGATTGCCGAACCACATATGAGCAAGTTCATGGGCTACCACATCGGCGACTCGTTCCACTTCGGCGTGAGAAGCTTTGGCCGGGTCTATGAGAAGGGCGTTTTCCCGGTAGATGACGGCGCCCAGATTTTCCATGGCACCGAAGGCGAAGTCGGGCACGGCAATCATGTCCATTTTTTCGCCCGGGTAGCTGATGCCGTAATAACGATTGAAAAATGCCAGGGCGGAAGCACCGATTTCAAGTGCGAACTCAGTCAGGTTGCCCTTACCCAGTGGAGCATAGATGCGCAGCGGCACACCGTCTACCATGACTACCCGGCTGGCATCAAAGTGTCCCACCAGGAAAGCGACAATATAGGTGGACATTTTCATAGTCTCTTTGAAAGCCACCGTCTTCCAGCCGTCTGCCTTTGTCTCTTGTTGCACCGGCGTGTTGGAGATGGCCGTCAAGTCTTCTTTGACTGTCAGTGTGAGGGCAAAGACGGCTTTGAATTGCGGTTCGTCAAAACAAGGGAAGGCACGGCGGGCATCGGTGGCTTCAAACTGGGTGAGGGCAATGTAGCGTTTTTCACCGCTTGCCAGGGTCTGGGCGCTGCGGTAAAAGCCTCGCAGTTTGTCATTAATCTGACCGGAAAATTTTAAATGCAGTGTGTAGTTACCTGGGGCCACCGGCTCGGCGAAGCTCAATTCGACTCGCTCCAGTTCGCCGTCAATTTGAATCTTAGTAGCGCTCAGCTCAGGATGTTTGCCTCCGTTCTTCATGAGCGCGGCACTGTCGACGGCCAGTTCGGCGGCGTTCAGGATGAGAGACTTTTGCTCTGCTTTGACAACCAGTGCAATTTTCACCTCTCCTGAGAACTTGAAACTGTCCGTAGCCAGGTTCGGCTGCAGGTGTATGTCGTAGCGTTCCGGATAAACCGCCTCAGTCAGGCGATAGCGCGGGTCTCTAGGGGCGTCTTCTTTGTCCATGGTGCGACAGTTGGCATGAGCTTGCAGGTCCATGAGAAAGCATCCCCCGAGTAGTGAAAAGTGTTGCTAAAGCGAACAATGTCCGCAAGGATAACACGCAAGTCGCGCCGCCTTTCTTGAGTATGGTTGCCGAGAGCGATGTCCGCGGTGGATGCAAAGTGTGGCTATCCTCAGGGGCTCAAGCTGCGGTAGTTGTGATGTCATAAGGTAGCCAATAGTTAAGGCAAATAATGGAGAAGCGGGGTAACATTAGGTACCTTATTCAGGGCTGAGGCGGGGCTGAATTGTCGGAAGGCACTTCCAGCCGTGCAACAGTGAAGGTTTGTACCGCGGACAGCGGGCAGTGCAAATCTGTCTGTCCGTCTATAGCAGTTGCCAATCTAATTCATGAAGGAGCAAATCCATGGTGGAAGTACAGGCTCTTGCCGTCGAGAAAGTCACTGAGCTAGCCAGGCAGCTCAGGGTTGACAGCATTCGTTCGACAACCGAGGCCGGCTCAGGTCATCCCACATCCAGTATGTCAGCTGCCGACTTAATGGCAGTCTTGATGACTAAATATCTCAGGTACGATTTCGAAAGACCTGATTACGCCTACAACGACCGCCTGATTTTCTCCAAAGGGCATGCTTGCCCGCTCCTTTATTCCATGTACAAAGCCGCCGGTGCTGTTACCGATAAAGAGCTCATGAGCCTGCGGAAAATGGGTTCTCGCCTGGAAGGACATCCCGTTCCGAAGATTATTCCCTGGGTGGATGTAGCTACCGGTTCTCTGGGGCAGGGTCTGGCTCTGGGTGTGGGTATGGCCATCAACGGCAAATTCCTCGACAAGTTAGACTATAGAGTTTGGGTGCTCCTGGGTGACAGCGAAATGGCCGAAGGTTCGGTCTGGGAAGCCCTGGCTTGCGCTTCTCACTACAAGCTAGACAACATGATCGCCATCCTCGATATGAACCGACTGGGACAGAGGGGCGAAACCGCCCTTGGTTGGAATTCCGCTGCCTATGCTGAAAGAGCTAAAGCCTTCGGCTGTCATGTCATCGAAATTAACGGGCACGATATCGCTCAAATCGATAACGCTTATAAAGCCGCCCTGGCCGTGACCGGTCAGCCGGTGTTGATCGTAGCCAAAACTGAAAAAGGACACGGCATTCCCCTCACCGCCAACCAGGATAACTGGCATGGTAAGCCCCTCTCAGCCGAGCAGGCGGCCGAAGCCATCAAAATACTGGGTGGCACCTCCGATATTTCCGTGAAAGTGGCCATGCCGCCGGAGATGCCGAGCAAGCCGCAATTGAGTGCTGGAATTACCGGCTCCGGTAAGTTCATCGTGCCAAGCTACAGCGGCCCGGCTGCCACACGCGAGGCCTACGGCGACGCCCTCAAGGCTCTGGGAACTGCTTACAGCGATGTGGTAGTGGTCGACGCTGAAGTATCCAATTCCACCTACTCCGAGAAGTTTGCCAAAGCCTTCCTCGATCGCTACTTCGAGATGTACATTGCCGAGCAACTCATGGTCGGCGTTGGTTTGGGTCTGGGCACCAGAGGTAAGAAAGCCTTTGCGTCCACCTTTGCTGCTTTCCTCTCAAGAGCCTATGACTTCATCCGCATGGGTGCCATCAGCCGCGGTACCATCAAACTTTGTGGTTCCCATGCCGGTTGTTCCATCGGTGCCGATGGTCCTTCTCAGATGGCGCTGGAAGATATTGCCATGATGCGAGCCGTACACGGCTCCACCGTCCTTTATCCTTCCGATGCTGTTTCGGCTGCCCACCTGGTAGAAAAAATGTACTCCCTGGACGGCATCTCCTACATGCGCACCACCAGAGAGAAAACCAAGATCCTCTACAAAGATACCGATGAGTTCCCCATAGGCGGTTCTAAAGTTCTCTATTCCAGCAAAGATGATGTTTGCACCCTGATTGGTGCCGGTATCACCTTGCATGAATGCGTTAAAGCCTATGAAGAGTTGAAGTCGCAGGGTATTCATGTACGGGTAATCGACCTTTACAGCGTCAAGCCCATCGATGTGAAGACCCTGGAGGCTGCCGCCAGAGAAACCGGCACCCTGGTTGTTGTGGAAGACCACTGGCCGGAAGGCGGTCTCGGGGACGCCGTATTGGAAGCCTTCTCCATCAAGGCACCGCCTGCTCGCGGCGCTAAACTGGTCGGAAAAGACAAGGTCGTACCCAAGGTTGTGAAAATCGCCGTGCGTGAAATGCCCGGCTCGGCTTCGCCCCACGAACTGATGGACGCCGCCGGTATCTCTTCACCCCACATTGTGGCTACGGTGAAGGGGCTCATAGACTAGTAGTTCATCTAGTTAGTCTTGGAAGTCTTGAAAGTCCGGTCTTTTGATAAGGCAGCGTTGGCGCTGGCTATCCTTGCGATTGCCTGTGCCGCGCTGCATTATTTTATTCAGCCTTACTCAAGCGAGCTGACTTTTGATGCCTGCCACTATCTGGCATCGAGCGAGCTTATTGTGCGCGCCCTCTCCGGGCAGGCTGCCGATACCAATCCTCTTGTCTCCGCCCATGTTTCTACCGGTGCCTTTGGTCCAATGACCATGGGGCAACAGGTAGCACAGGCCATTAGCATAGACGGACCGCTGCTGCCGGCTCTGGGAGCCATGGCTCTCATTTTGGGCAAGGTACTGAATGCTTCCGCCTCTGCCACCGCCGTGGTTATCTGTACTCAGATTCTCTTGCATGGGCTCAATACTTATCTGGTGGTGCTTGCGGCCCGCGCCCTGTTGGGCGGTGGTTATTTAGGTCCCCTGGCAGGCTTTCTCTGGGCTCTCTATCCGCCTGCTCTGGTGGCGGCCGGTATGTTCCTGACCGAACCACTGGCTGCCACTTTGATGCTTTCTATTACCTGTCTGGCCTGCCGGTCCAAGACACTAATGGGGGCTGCTTCAGAATTGAAGAAGGCGCCTGGCACTTTGGCATTGCTCGGGGTTCTAGTGGGGCTGGTTGTCTTGCATAAGGCGGCGCTTTTCCCTGCGGCCGCTCTAGCCGTGGCCTTGATGTTTCTGCCTGATGGCAAACGCTTTAAAATCGCGGGCGTAATCGCGCTTGGTTTGCTTTCTGTGGTGATTGGTTGGTTTGCCCTGACCCGCAGCTTGAGCGGCGAAGGTAGCCTCATGCCCAATCGTGTGGCTTCTGAGAATATGTCTCTTGGGAGCGACATTGAAAATGCGGGCTGGCATTGTATGCCTTTACCTCCCCGCACCCAGTTTTACTTCTTCACTCACCCGCTTACTACTTACGCAGTATCTTTCATAAATAATACTCCGGCCATGCTTTTGCTTGAGACCAGCAAGCTGGACAGACTGATTGCTCATCCCTGGAATCACTATCGCCGAACTGTCTTCGGTCTTGATTTTACGGCTCAGGAAGTATGGCAGCGCCTTACCTTACTGCTTGCCGCACTGGGTATAGTGGCAGCCGGTCTGCGCACCTCTTCTAAGTTCAAGAGCGATGACGGCGTTGTTAGCAGTCGCAATCTGGCTTTTGCTCTGGCGATTATAGTCGGGCACTTACTTTTCGTACCCTTTGAAGGCATTTCTCGCTATTTCTTCTCAGCCATGCCGCTGGTGACAATACTGGCTGCTTATGGAGCTTCCCGGCTCTTCCTTATGGGCTTCGGTGCTCTGCCCATTCTCATAGATATGCTCATCTGCCTCCTGTCTTCAAGTTGGGGCGCAGCTCTTATGGCTCCCAGCCTCGGTTATGAGAAGGCTGCCTTGCTTGGCTTTGTAGCCGGTCTATTGAGTTTTTTACTGGCGCTCCACACTTTCTTGCGGCTAGATTTGCGCACCCTGGCCGCCAATCAGACCCTTTCTGCCAGTCAGACCCTGCCGCAGTCGGACGCCGCTTCTACAGCTTCCACCGCCTCTCCTATTTCCGCCAATCGGCTGACCGCCGCGGTGTTGACTGGTTTTCTAGCTGCCGCTTTCGCTCTCGTTCTCTCCGTCAAGCTTTTGCCGGCGGAATCGCCCACCAGGCAATTTGAACAGGTTCTACCTGCCGGGCAGGCTCTGGAGCTTAAGGTGGTGCTGCCTGCCGCTGCTGCGAAAATGCCGCTTCCCAGCCCCAGTTATTGCGGTCTGCTTCTGGATGTGCCGGGCGCATTGCCGGAGGCCACCTTCAAGGTGACGGTGAACGGCAATGTGTGCAGTGGATTTTTACCCTGGAATGAAATGATCAAGGCCCGGCCCTTCCATGCTACTTTGAACAGCGTATCGGGAACCTTCGCCCGCATGAGCAAGCGCGAGCCGCACCGCTGGTACTACCTGCCGGTTTCTTCCGAGCTATTGCATAGTGGTGAAAATCGGATCGAACTGGTATGCGACAAGCCTTTAGCGGTCGGTGCTCACTTCGCTTCCGAGCGCAAGCGCTTTCTTTCCCCCAGTCTGGAATATTTCAGCAGCTCCAAGTTCGGAGAGCAGGAGGACGGTCGTCCTATCGATACGGTGCGCCGTCTGGCGGAGCCTGGCACCACCAATCTGGATAAGACTAAAGACAGGCGCGTGCACCTCTATCTGCTCAGAGCCTTTGCCCCTGCCGGTGTAAAGCCGGTAGACCTCTCCCAGTGTTATTACCTGCTTTACTAATGTGAGACCGGAGGCGCCGCTCGAAGCCAACTTCGCGCAGCGCCCCCGTTTCTTCAGGACAGTCCTTCAATCACCCCTGGGTGGCTCCTCAACTTGCTTCAGAGCTCTTGAGCGGACGCGGCTCCTTGGGTATCAGCCTGGCATGGGCCATATTGATAAGCGCTTTCACCAGAAGGATAGGCGCAACAATTAGCCAGACGGCGCTTGCGGCAATGAGAGAGAGTCCGATGGCCAGGTCTTTCAGTGCCCCCTTTTGCTTACCCAGAAGTTTCTTGCCGGCAGCAAACAGGAAGTACAAAGAGGCTAGCAGGCAGCCGCCGTCAAAGAGTGCGCTGCCGCTTGAGAGCAGTGACTCCAGGGAGACCAGGTTGTTCACTCTCACTGTACCGGCGGTGTTGACTCCCGTTATGCTGTTGCTCTCTGCACTGGGGGTATAGCGGCCGGATGGCGCCTGAATGAAGAACGGCAGCGGAATTTGCGGCTCCGGGGAATCGAAGAGTGCGGCGTCCCTGGCACTGGCTGTGAACCAGTTGCTCAAGGCCGAGACCGAGCCCGCACCATGGATCTGTGGATAGCTCGGACCTGCTATGGAGCCAATGCCGAGGGACAAGCCTTGCGGGGCCAGGGTGCCGTTTGTGGCTCCTTGCAGGGTGGGCATGTTACCGACCTGCAAGTTATTTTGGCTCAAGTCGCCGCTATAGGTTGTTTGCCTGTACTGCTCTCTGTGCAGCCCTTGAGTCTGGTAGTCGTTTTCAGTTTCAAGCACCACAGCACCGCTGACCGGTGAAACAATGCGGAAGGTGGAAGCCAGTTCTTCTGCTTCCGCCATTCTTCCCTCACCTACCAGCCTTTGCACTTCCTGGGCGGCCCAGAGCGTAGAGACTCTGTGGGCCGCATCCTCGTCTTTCAGAACTGGAATGTTGGGTAGATTCGTGACTCGTTTCAGCACCATAGCTTCGCCTTCGCTGTCACCGGTGACGGTGGCAACAATATAGGTGCCCTTGGGAGCATGGGTGGCTCTCACGGCAAAGGTATTGGAATCTTCCTGTGCCAGACTCTGCAGTTTCAATCGACTCAGTTCCTGACCCTGGCTGTGGGCTTTGAAGACATAGCTGTTGAAGCCGCCTCTCACCACGCGTCCTACTTTTCCTTCTGCCGACAGCGGTTTTGTCGATTCTATGTGCACCAGCGATGACTCGGGCATGGAGAAGTTTGCGTTTTCCAGACCGGGAAAAGTAAGTACCGGTATTCCCCGTTCATCACAGGCTAATGGTGTCGTCAGTCCCAGGCGAATCCGCATAGGTTTACCGTTCGCCGGCACCGGAGCGGCTTTTACAATTATTGTCTGAGCATCTTTCCATGTGACAAGCAGAGGGTCGCGGTGTCTGACCACGATGTATTCATAAGCTGCTTGCACCTTGCCGGTGGTGTTAAATGCCGCTTCCTGCGGTTGTCCGTTTATCCAGAGCGTAGCGCGTGAGACGCTCGCCCCCCTGGGTAGCTTTAATTCAAACTGGGCTTCTCTTTCCATATTGGAATTGTTCTTCAAGTCAATGGTCCAATAGAGACTGGCTGTGTTGGTGCTCGGGTCAATAAGCCCCGTCAGTTGAGAGATGGGAGCGGTGAGAGTGAGGGTGCTCAAGGCTCTCTGAATAGGGGCCGTGTGGGTGGAAGCATCAGGAGAGAAAAACACACGGCTGTTTCTCTCTATCGTTTGCGGCGCGGCGCTCAGTGTATTGTAGGCATCGTGCATTACAATCACGCCGTTTTGCATGAGGGACAGTGCGCAGTAGGTTAACAGGCAGCCGTAGAAAAAGCTTTTCTTCTTCTCGCTTACGGCTGGTTTTTCCTCCAGGTGCGTCTGGAGGTATCGTCTTGCCCTTTGTTGCTCAGAATGTTGCTCTCCTTTTTTATATGTATTCTCGAGGCTGCTCCAGTTGTCCTTGAGTTTGATGGGGCTTTTCTGACCCACTGTCGAGGCTGGCTCAACAGGCTCGTTCTGGCATGAGTTATCTGTGCTGGTCTTAGTATTCATGGCTGCTCCTTCAATGCCGTAGCCGCATCCATTCAGCATGTACTGGTCGCGCTAAATCCTGCGCCGGTTTTGGCAGGCGCTCCAGTTTCAGATAGTCCGCCTCTGGAAGTGAGGCGAACTACCCGGCCGGCTTTCGATAGGCGGGGTGGGCTCAGTCGGACGACCGGCCCGGCGAACCTACAATGTTGCCGGCCATGCCAAAGCCGAGATAAATCTCGTGGCTCGTGCTATGTGATTGTTGCTTAGTAAAGGGATTCCTGGACAAATGCGGAAAAAAGCTCCGCACGTTGCAATATAACACCAAGTTGGAATCTTGCCAAGAGTTCATCTGGCGAAATAAGTTGTGCGTCGTTGTTGCCGTGTCTAATGTTGAGATTCTGGCAGAGTGTTTGAGTGATTCGAGAAAAATCGAAGTTTTTCTCGAAGGGTTTGCTAGCCCGCACTTAAGTTGTATAAGCTTATGGCAGTGGGCAGGCGCGAGGGACAGAGGATTTTAGAAAAACAGAAGTTTTTCTAAAATCAGATAGCCTGCCATCTGATAGGTCGCGTGGACCATTGGGCTGGAGTGCCTGAAAGTTGCCGTGACGGTCGTAGTGTTGGTGCCGGAGTTCAGGGCTTTGGGCTTGTCTTGGTGGATTTAAGAAAAACAGGAGTTTTTCTAAAATCAGATAGCCTGCCATCTGATAGGTCGCGTGGACCATTGGCCCGGACCACCTTGAAGTTGCCGTGACGGTCGTAGTGGTGGCGCCGGAGTTCAGGGCTTTAAGGGCGTCTTGAGGAATTTTAGAAAAACCGCGGTTTTTCTAAAATTCACAAGGTCCCGTGTCCCGGTGGCACACCCTTTCACGAGAGTAAACAATCGCGCTAAATTTTCTTCAGTTCATCGGCAGGCAATAATTCTTCTGCCAGGCTCCATAATTTGTTAAGTCGCGCCTTCCGCTTCAGGCGACGGGCTGTCTCTACAAGAAGGGTTAACGATTCCGCTTCAGGGCAGTAGGACAAGACCCGCCTTGCTACTTCATCGGCATGGGCCCACCGTTTGGTCGCTAGGGCCAGTTCGTATAGATTTCGTCCGTCCTTCTTTATGCTTCTTGACCAGAGCGCCGCCATTTCTTTGCTTCTTCCTCTGGACTTCCGTCTGGGCGGCAATAGAGTATTGCAGTCGAAATGAAATAGGCTCTGGAGGAAGTGAGCGCCGAATTCATCAAAATAGGCATCCAAAATCTTGTACTCACCTGCTTCTAAAAGCCTTTCGTAATTTTCGCGAATGATTTGGCTCTCGAGGTCGGCATCTAGAGTGCCTGTCTCTTTTAGTTCTCGCAATAGCTGCAGTTCTCTTTCATGCTCATTAAGGTAGCTATTGAGCGCCAACCATTCGTGAATGACATCAAATTCCAGCTCTCCGCTCCTGATCAGCTTTTCTCTGGCGTCTCTTCTATGACTTAATGCCAAAGTTGCAGCCGGAAGTCTTTCTCCCAGTCGGGCAATGGCACCGGGCACATAGCTCAAACGGACTCCACCCCAGCCGGGAACAAGGTGACCATTGTCGAATGCAAAAAGATATGCTTCAAGAGCTTTCTCCAGTTCTCCAACCTGTTCTAGCTCCTTTGCTCTACCAAAGCTTGACTCAATCTTCGCAATGAGGCGCAGCCGGGTTTCGTCGCAACTGCTCAATGGCATAGGAAGCCTCCGCTATGATGAGATTGCTCCTCAAGTATATAATCGAATTATGAACGATGAAAGTAGTGAACTGCAAATGGCGCTGCAGATGCGTCAGTCAATAATTGATAAAGAGCGCTGTGCCGAGGCTGCCCTTGATGCGGCTCAGTCCTTGCTCAAGCAGAAAGACTATAAAGGTGCTTTGCGTGCCTTCAAGAAGTACTATCAGCTTTATGATGACGATGATCCCTTCGGCATTTCGACTAAAGACGTTGCGGTCCTGGTAGAAAACTACGAACCGGCACGCCTGGTTGTGCGAAGGTGGCGCAATGACAAAGAAAAGATCATACGTCAGGGCAAGGCAGATAGAAAACTGGTTGACCAGTGGATCTCGCTCAATGAAGCACTAAAGGAGAAGGAGCGCACTGAGTCCGTTTATAGAAAGCTCAAAGATTCTCGTGCCGACGATGATGTGCTTGAACCACTGGTCAGTCATTTGTGGCGGCAATTAGTGGGCAGCCGCCGGTACGAGGAAGTTCGCTTGTATATTCACTCTTTGGGATTCTTCCTTCTTTTGCATATCACAGAGTTTGACAGCTTTGTTCTGTTTCCTGGTCATCTGGGTCAAACTGGGCGGGGTAAGAATCCGGCTATTGAGCAATGTTTGCGTTTGATCATTCAGGATGGTCCGCCCACTTATGAGCTGGCTTTAGGGCTTGGCGAAGTAGACCTGGCTTGCCAGTTCGCTCGGCGAATGCTGAGGGTGGAAACTTCCGATCGAGTATACGCAGCCCTGATCGGGGCGGCTATACATGCAGGCGCCTTCGCTCAGGGCGAGGAACTTTATGCCGAGGCTAAAGCAACTTTGGGATCTCGCCGAATCAGGAAGACCAACAAAGTTTTTCGCACTATGCCAGCCGGACGGGTGAGGGGCTAGATAGGCTGGCTCTCGGCGGTCATCTTTTGTAGCGAAGACTGCGCCTTGCGGCGACATGCAGAATTTTTATGGCGATGTCACGATCGATGCATATTATGAGTCCGTGCACACCACAATTCATCGTCTAGCTAGTTCAGTTCAATCATTTACCAAAACTTACCAACACATTCATTTATGGGGATGCAGCCATGTCGATTCATGTTGAACTTAATCAAGAGAAATTCACCCCTAAAAGCAGCGGCTCGGACGGTAACATTCAGTCTGCCTCACAGTTGTCTTCTGGTGACAATCAAATGCTTTTGTCCGCTCGTGACTCAAGCGCGACTCAGTCTTCCGCCAATGAAATATTTGGTCAGTTGAATCTGGTGGACGATCGATCCGGTAAACCGGAGCCAGCAAAGGAACCGGTCGAAATCGCCCAGGTCAAGGATGCCAATGATGTTGCTGCCAGAGCCCGCCAGGCTTACGTTGACTGGGGCTCCGGTGCTCTTGGTCTGGAAGCGGCGGAGAGAGTCTTGAACGGAGAGGGTCCTCAGAATCCCGATCAAAGCTCAGAGGATCGGACCCGGAACGCCAATGCCTGGAACAATTTTGATGGGGGAGCAAGTGGTATGTGTTTGCCGAATCGCAACGGCACCTCTGCCGAGATGGTCAACATAACGGCTGGAAAACTGAACGGAAGAGTTGAGCTTTCGAATGGTGGAGACTGCAACTAGGGGTCAGGTAGGAACTTTGAAGGTGTCCAGGGATTGGTTTGAATTCTCAATTCAGTTTGGGAAATCAAACCAGTCCCAGACAAAGGGCAATGGCTGTTGCCAGAAGCAGCACGGCTGCCGCCAGTTCGATTTTCTTGATAGTGACTGCTACCTTCTTCAAAAGCCGGCTGCCCACGATCGAGCCGACCATAGCTAAAACTATGGTTGTCACCAAAAGCGGTGCCTGACCTTCAAGTTGGCTCCGGTTCTTGCAGATTTGCTCGCTATAAACGGTGAGCCGGCTCAGATCAACAAGGAAGCCGATGGCGGCGCCGGTACCGATCAATTCTTCTTTACTGAGACCGGCTTTTAAGAGGAACATGGTGCGGAAGGCGCCCTGGTGTCCCGAGAGTCCGCCGAAAAAGCCGCTCAGGAGTCCTCCCAGGGGCATGTACTTGGGAGGCAGGAGCCATTTCTCGGACAGTTTGGATAAATCTAGCATGGCAAAGAGAGCCATGAGCAAGCCGATGACCAGCTTGATTGGGGTAATGGTGCAGGTCTTGCCTTGCAGGGTAAAACTGGCCAGCGCCGGCAGGTTCAAGGTCTGGTTCAAAAGGGCGGCACCGGCCAGGGCGCTTATTAGAGCCGGTAGACCAAAGCGAAGCACTACCGTCTTATTGGCGTGTTTGCCCACCAGTGTCAGTTTGAATATGTTATTGGCGAAATGTACCATGGCCGTTGCGGCAATGGCCAGTTGTACGGGCAAAACCAAGACTAGAGCCGGCAAAAGGATAGTACCGAGCCCGAAACCCGTAAAGAAAGTCAACACCGAGGCCAGGAGGGCAAGGGCGGCGGCCAGCGCGTATGTGAGGGCGATGGACAAGGTGAGAGTAGCTTCCTTTGAAAGATTGTCGTGAAATGATGTTACTATGAGATTGATGCCCCATGCCAGTGCCTCTAAGCAGGTGACATATGAACGATTTATTGTGGTTTCTAGGAATTGTAGGGCTGTATTTTGCCCTGCAACTATGGATCTTGCCGAGCTTCGGCGTATCCACTTGAATGTCTCGTAGCTGTTCGGTCGAACAGAAAGGCAAAAGTACGAAGAGTAAGAGTTCTGCCGCTGAGCCGTCTAATGCAGCCACCGAAACGGCTGAGCCGGCCGCAAAGAACAGTTCCGCAGAAGTTCCGTAGATAGAGTTATCTAAGTTAATCAGCCGCTTTCGGCAGGTCAAACCAGAAATTGCTGCCGGCGCCCTGGTGGCTAATTACGCCCATGGTGCCGCCGTGCTTTTCTACGATTTGCTTGGCGGCAAGAATTGTGCCGAGATTCCCGCTGCCACCACCCTCGGTGACCGTCGGCTGTCTGAGCGGATCAAAGAGAGCGTCTTTTTGATCGTCGGTCATACCGGGACCGCGGTCGATAATTTCGACCCGGGCCTTATCTTCGGCATCGATTATCTGCACGCGCACTTTTGAACCGTGGGGTGAATAGCGCACGGCGTTGGCAAAAAGGGTCATGACCACGGTCATGATCTTCTCTTCGTCCACCATCACGGCCAGTTCCGGTCCGTTTATTTCCAGCACTAGTTCTTTCTCTCTTATCTCGGAAAGCATGGCCATAAGGGCTTGCCGTAAAAGGACCATGATGTTGTTGGGGGTTAGATCCAACTCGAAGGTGCCGGACTGTAGTTTGTTTACTTCCAGAATGCCTTCGATGGCGTTCATCATTTCCTGGATGTCGCGCAGAATGGTTTCTGCCCGTCGTTTACCCTGTTCGTTGAGGTTGCCGTGTACGCCCTCCAGGGTCAGCTCAATATGCATCATAATGGCGGCCAGCGGTGCCTTAATTTGCACCTGCACGCTATCGATGAATTTCTGGCGCATGCGCTGCAATTCAAAACGCTCGCTTGTGTTCAAGACGGTGCCCAGGTACATGGGCAACCCGCCCACATTGACTCTGCGCAGGGAAAACTCGATAGGCAATTCCCGTTGTTTAGCGGTCAGTACGCGCATCTGGGTCTTTCTGTCTATGTAAGCACCGTAAGCGCTGTCGCCGGAGGCTCCCACTCTTACATCCATCGGGAAGACGGAGCGGATCAATCTCTCGCTCAGTCCGAGGGCACCGGTTTCCATGAGGGTTTCCAAATTTTTGTTGGCAAAGTCGATTTTTCCGTCCACGGTGGCTAGAAACAAACCCAGGGGCAAGCTTTCCATGAGAAAACGCATGGTCTCGCGCGCTTCTCTGAAAGGGTCTTCGCCGTCCTTGGGTTTTATATGGTCTTGGGCCACCATGAGCATGGCATCGTCCATGTCGGACCACTGGGCCGTCCAGTACATGGGCACTACTATTGCGTCGCGCCTGACTACCCGGCATTCGAATTGGGTCGGTTGCTTCATGAATGTGGCTGACAACAGCGCCTGTTGTGCGGCCATCATGTCTTCCGGATAGAGAATGTCGAAGATGGACCGACCCACCAATTCATCGGCAGACAGTTTCCAGGCCTCGAACGAGTTTTGGCTGATGCTCAGTACTTTGCCGTTGCCGTCGACCGATGCGATTACTTCCACGGGGACATCCAGGACACTTTATTACAGGTAAATGACTCTTGGGAAATGCTACCACCCATTCAAATGGGTGGTCAATATTGCCAACCTGGCGCTTTTCCTGAAAAATGGCGATTCTTCCTGGCTCAGTCCAGCGGCTTCAGCAAAAGAACCACTGTTCTGCCCGCAGAAGTTCTACGGCAATCTCTCTGATGCGGCAGGCAAAGGCTAGTTGTCGCTGTTCCAGGTCGGTAAGACTGGAGGCGATGGGCTCGCCTTGCTGGTTGCGAAGTGGATAGCGCAGGGGGGTGTTCCAGAAGGGTAAGCGTCCGGGACCAGGCTCCGATTGACTGGGTTCACGTTCGCTGAAGGGAATATCGCCGTACTGGGCTTGCCATTCACTGAGAATCAAGCCGACTTTCTCCACCGCCTTATCGCGGTTGCGATGCCCCTCCTCGGAGCTGTAGCCGGCTGCCTTTTCAAATATTTCGGGATTCTTTACTCGCGCTCTTTCCATGGCCTGTCTGACCAGTTCCGCCCCTTCCTGGGCTTTTCGCATTTCTCTGGGACCAATGGTGATACCTGCGAAAAGTTCGGTCATGATGCGCAGCACCCGGGTGACTGCAATGTGTGTGCGGCGAATGCCTTTGAGGGCAAGAGAACGGGCTGCCGGTAGAAGAATGTTGTAGGAATCACCGAAGCTGGCCATGGCAGACTCAAGGGAGTCATATATGGTGCCGTCTTCGAAATAACTCTCGGTGAAGGGTCCCCGAATCAGGGCTATTTTTGCAAAGCCGTCGGGGTTATTGTAGTTGATGGAATGATCGCCGGCGATGAGGGCGTGGGCGATGACGGAGTCGTGTACTTCGGGATGAGGCACATACCAATCTTCGATGCCGATTTCTTTCAGCATTGCTCTCTCATCGTCGGTAAAGTTGATGGTGAGTAGATCTTCTGCCAGATGATGCTTGTCGTAGGGCAGGCGAATTTTGCTGTAGATGGAAACCACCCGGCGGTTCAATTTATTCTTGGCTAGTTCCATGGTGTTGCCGTGGCTGATCAGGCGATCAAAGGACTCCAGCCCAAACTTACGGGTCAAGAGCACCGCCACTGTTCTGGCCATGAATTCCGGCGGTGCGATTTGATGCTGTTTGACCGCTACGACAATTCTTTCTACGGTGCGCATCTCATCCGGATTCTCCGGGTCGAAGAAATAGGAGAGCACAAGTGCTGCCGCTTCTGCCCCGTGAATATTGTGGATGATGAAGTTGGAGCGATTTTTGATGGCGTCTGAAAAGATGGAAGCAATCATGGCGTCGCGACATTCTTCCGGACCAAGACCGAGGCAGCGTCCTGCTTCCAGCACCTGATCCAGTTCGGCGCGGGTATGCTTCCAGTTCATGTTCCACTGATAGCCGGCGTTGTTGCCGTTACCGTTACCGTTGCTGTTGCCGATAGAGCCGACACTGGGCTTGCCTTCTTCTTCTTCCAGCTTGATATAGGCCTCGCGCACCAGGGCCAGGCAATGCCAGATTAGATCTTTGTCTTTGCGGCTGAGGTTCTCAGCCTCCAGCTTGTCGTAAGTGTTGGTGACGGTGCCGTCTATTGCTAGAACCGGAACTTCCGCCAGGTCTTTCCGCAAATCTTCCATCGCGGCTCTCTCGTCTTTTAATGGCGGAAAGAGGTGCTTCCACCGCTCGTTGCCGGAAAGCTCCCGCAGACGTTCCCGTCCGCTCTTGTGAGGTTCTTTTGTACCGGTGCCGGTTTTACCCTCTGCCATAATCCCTCTGACTCTGAGTGCCCCTATTATAAGTCCATGTGCCTCAAATCGACCCGGGTGAATCAATTATAGTAATGGTGCAACTTGGGTCATTTGGTAAGCACCGGCGAGCTTTTGGGGATAAAGACGTCCTGGGCTTCGCAGTTGCCGTTTATTTGCCCAAGCAGGCTGTAATTTTCCGTGATGGCGTCGGTGATGGAGCGGCTCCACTGTCTGGCCGACCTGGTACCGTCCATCTCTTTGTGGTTGATGACAATGGCGGCGTACTGGCGCCCTTGCACTTTCTTGAGCATGTCGACGGCCTGCGGTCCATCCAGCCCAAGCACCTGTATGAAGGTGGTGATGTCCACAGGCTCGGCATTGGCCCCGTACAGAATGTTGTAACCGGCGTCTTCGCACAGCACCGCTTTGCCCTGCACCAGGTTTTTAAAGTCTTCCACCTTGACCGGCGTGCTCAGGTTTAAGACCTTACCCTGGGGACCCTGAGCAAATTGTGCAAAGCCAAGAAAGACAATGATCAGGCTTGACAAGATGAGGGTAGTACCGGTCAAAAAAGCAAAGAGGCGGCTCCAGAGGTCTGACTTTTCTTGCGCCGGGCGGCTGCCTTCCATGGCCAGCACAATGATTAGCGGCAGAGGCAGAAGCGCCACCAGGAAGTGGTTGACGTTGGAATAGGCGGTGCCGGCTGTGTAGAAGGTGGCGGGAATGGTAGTGAGAAGCATGAGCAAAGCCAGTCTCAAGTTGTCTTCCTGCCCCTGGCGCAGTTTGTTTTTCAATAGGAGTGATAATGCGGCAATTCCGGCCAGCAAGAACTTGGGTAGATCGCTAGCCATGAGAGCCAATCGCTCAAAGAGATAGCGCCATTCGAAGGGCATATGGGAGGCAAAGCGCATATGAGCAAGGAAGCCTCCCTGGGTGGCAGCCTGCATGGCCAGTATGCTTGAGCCGAGGCAGAGCAGGTAGGAGCCGCAGAAGAGAAGCAGGTGCTTGAACCTCTTCCGGCAAAGCAGATCCAGGGCCAGCGCCGGTACAAAGAGGGCGGAAGGCTGTTTGGTCATGGTGGCAAGCATGAGGCTTACAGCGCTCAGAATGAGGTTTGTGGCTTTATTGCTTTTAGTGGCGGCGCCGTATAGATATAGTCCCAGGCAGGTGAGAGTGATGGATAGTGCGTCCACTCTTCCTTTGGCGGACCAGAGCCAGATAGCCATGAAGCTCATCAAGAGTACGCTGCCGCTCATGGATGCCAACCGGCTGAGAGTGAGGCTGCGCAGAAAGGCGTAGTATAGTGCTGCCGTGCCCAGGCTTGCCGCCATGGAAATGAGGCGAGGCATCAAGTAGGAAGGCTCGCCGTGCAAAAAGATTGAAGCCAGATAGAAGTAGACCGGTGGATAGATTAGTACTGCATAAGGGCTCTGGCTGAGGCTCTCGAGTGGATAAGGGTTGAGCCCGTGGGCGATGCGATAGGCACCCCAGAGGCAGGGCCCTTCGTATTCTATTGCCTGACCTTGCTTGACGGCGTAACTGAAGAATAGCCAGTAAGCAATGAGCACTCCCAGACCGGAGAGAGCCAGGACCGACTTGAAGATTAGACCTGACCGATTCTGCCGCGGGGGCTGCCGGCCGGTTAGATTTTCTGACCGCGCTTCAGAATCCAATCTATACTCCTTCGCATACCCTCTTCCAGAGCCACCGTGGGTTTGTAGCCCAACTCCTGCTCGGCCCGTTTAATGGAACAGGCAATGTTTTTATTCATTTCCGAAAGCACGTGAAATTTCTGATGGTACAGCCCGGCTCCTTGCAGTCCGGCATCGACCATGAGAGCCACTTCCGATGCTAGATCCGGTAAGCGCATGCGGCTGCCCCGGCAGGCGATGTTGAAGTCTTTGCTCAAGACCTTCTCAATGGTATCCACGATTTGATTCATCGTATAGGGCTCCTGGTCTGCGATCCAATAGGTGCGACCGGCGGCGCCTGCCACTCGCTCGCAGAGCAGGAGACCCTGGCAGATATTGTCCACATAAGCCATGGAGCGAAGATTGTTGCCGCTTCCCACTATGGGTGCCTTGCCGTCTTTGATCATGGTAAAGAAGAGTGTCTGCCGGGGCGGCTGTCCGGTGCCGTAAAACCATGGCGGGCGAATAATGACCGTTTCAATTTTGCCGGCGGCGGCATTGACCAGGTCTTCCGCCAGCTTTTTGCTTTTGCCGTAATTCATGTAAGGGTTATAGGGGCTGCTCTCATCAAAGATGGTCTGACCGGCCCTGGCTACACCGATTGGTGAATTTGATGAAACGTGAATGAAGCGTTTGACACCGGCTTGCTCCGCCTTTTCCAGCATGCGACGAGTGCCTTCCACATTCACATCATAAAATTCTTTCACGCCTCTTGTGGGGTGAATAACACCGGCTACGTGAAAAACCGTGCCGCCTTCGGCGTCTTGGAAGAGTTTGTCCAGCCCGTTTTCACTGGCGTCGTCTTTGGCCAGGTCGCCGCGTACTACTTCCAGAGTAGCGCCACCCTGACTGGAAAATTGTCTTTCTAATTCCGCCGTATCGGCTCCCGGCAGGGCCAGGGCTCGCACCAAGCGTGGTGCGGGATTTTCCAGCCCCTTAACTTCGGGCAGCCCGCTTATCAGGCTCTCTACAAGCTTGCTTCCCAGCCAGCCGGGTACGCCGGTGACCAGGGCCGGTTTTTCACTCATCGATTCCTCCCCTTACGTTCCCTGTTGGTTGTGTGTTTCTGCAAAGTGCAGAGCATTGCGTCTGGCGATGGCCATAATTGTTCCCTGAGGGTTGATGCCGGGAGAATCTGGCAACATGCTGGCATCGGACAGATAGAGGTTCTTCAGACCATGCACTTTGCCGAAGGAATCGGCCGCGCAGCGTTCCGGTCTTTCGCCTATTGGGCAGGTGGAGAAGCCATGCACGGTGGTGAGGCTGAGGCTGGAACGCGGCAGGCTTTCATCTAGCCAGCGCACGGCGTTTAGTTCGGAGGTGATTTTGGGCAGCCCGAAGACGCAGGGATAAACCTCGCGGGCGCCTGCTGCCAGAAGCAGAGTAGAGAGTCTGGCCAGCCCCTGGCTCAGATGTCTGATGTCTACGTCCGAGAGCTCATATTTGAGCGCCGCTTCTCCATCGCCGGTGAGGGAGGCCCGGACGGTGCCGGCGCCGGTGCCGCGCACGCCCACATAGTAACTGGCCATGCGTCGGTAATTCTGGATGACATCACTGGTGGTGAGCCAGTTGTCGGCTAGATTTATAGCCAGGTGCCCGACTGAGAAGAAGGAACCGCCCAGGGAAATATCGGGCCAGAACTCTTTCACCTGCAGAAGGGGCATGACGCTTTTGTGTGCATCGATGTCTTCGTCGAAGACGGCGCTTACTTTCAGCATGGGGTGAATTTGGAAAGTATCGCCGATATGTTCTTTGATGCCGCTTTTGCGCAGCAGTGCCGGAGTCTGTGTGGGACCGGCGCAGACAAAGACATAGTCGGCATCGATGCGCACCAGATCGGAAGAGCCGTCCGGTTTGGTTATGTCGGCCAGCACTCCCGTTACTTTGTTGCCGTGTTTGATTATGAGCTTGGCGCGGGCGCCGGTGATGAACCTGGCGCCCAGGCTTTCCGCTTCCGGTACCATGGCCACGCTCATGCCTTGCTTGGCACCCTTGGGGCAGCCGGCGGCGCAGGCATTGGTATTGACGCAGCCGGAGGCTGCGCGCCTTACTTCCTGGGCCGACCATTGCATGGCTTCGATGCCCCGCTGAAAGACCTGGGTCGACTTGGGCCAGTCACCGTTTCTGTCCTGCACCTTCAGCTTGTCTTCGGCCCAGGCAAAATGTCCGTCCAGGGCTTCCAGGCTGAAATCTTGCAAGCCAAAGCGCGCCTGCCAGCGCAGTAGAAACTCCGGTGGCAGCCGGTGCCAGAAGCCGCTGTTGATCTCGGTGCTGCCTCCCAAACAGCGACCTTCCACGTAACCAATGGGCACCGAGCCCATGATAGGCATCATGCCGCGGTTGCGGTAGAGCTGGTTCATGGCTTTTGTGGGTGGTTGTCCGTAGCTGGTGAGGGGGTGCCTGGCCCCTTCTTCCAGCACGACTACATCGAAACCGGCTTCCGCCAGGGTGATGGCGGTAGTGGTACCACCGGCGCCACTGCCGATGATGAGAACCTGTCCCCGCTCTTTCTTTTCAATCTGGCTCATTTAAGTGGCTGCCTCGCTTTTCTCGACCGCTATCGCACCTTCCTCGGGGGCTTTCAGTGGCGGATTCGCACCGGCGCCTGCCGCTTTTTCAAGGGCTGCCTGTACCGCTTCATTTTCGAAGAATGCCAGAAGAGCCAGGCTGCGCAGCGGCTTGAAGAGTTTGCGGGTGAGAGAGACCTTGCCGTATGACCAGGCGTTGACGATGGCCGAGCGCCTCTTGAGGCTGAGGTTCTCAAAAGTGTTGAAGCTTATCAATGCTGCCAAAACTCTGAAACCGATGGTGCCAATCTTGAGCATGCCTGCCAGTTTGGGCGGCAAGCTTGAAATTTCCCGGCAGAGAAAGTCGGTGGCATCCTCAAGAGCCCGGGCTCTTTCCTCCTCACAAAGCGGCAGTTGATGCTCTTCCGCCGGCAAGACCATGGCCTCCGTCAGGCTCCTCCAAAACGGAGTTTTTTTGAAGCAGAGAACCTCGTTTTTCACCACAGGAGTGGAGGTGATGAGCGCGAAATTATGGGCTTGTGCTTCCAGTTCTTGCAGCGGCACTGGTTTCGCTTCCCAGGCCATGGCTGCTGTTGTGCCTAGCTCCATGCCGTAACGGGCCATGGCAATGACACCCCATATGGTGACGGTCGCGTAGAAGATGAGGTGCACCACCACTGCATAGGAGATGGCAGTAGATGGATCGACCATGTTCACCGAGACCGGCATTATCACTCTCAGTACATCTGCCGGTAGAAAAGGTGTGAGCATGCCGGCTCCCTGTTGGCTTGTCACTGCCTGTAGTGCTTCCGAGCAACAGCGGTGGTAGACCGCCAGATAGCCCGGCGTAGACGGCACTAGGATGCCCAGATTGGTGAAAGACATGACGGCAAGCGCCTTGACCGGGCTGAACAGCATCAGGAAGCAAGGCATAACCAGGGCAAACATGAGCCCCTCTACACCCCAGATGAGAAAACTGAGGAAGAGCACCACCATGGCCGAGCCGGCGTCACGCAGACAACTGAAGCCTCTTGTGACCTGGGTGGTAATGGCCAGCGCTTTGTGGTGCAGTTTGCGCCCAAACGGATGGCTCACCTGGGAGATGAGCGAGAGAGACATTTGCGGGAAAAGGGCCAGCATCATCACACAGGGAATAACCATGGCAAAGGCCAGGGCGGCAATCTGTGAAGCATTGCGCATCCAGTCCTGGGTGGGTGTGATGAAGCTGGCAATGACGAAGAGTGACAAGATGGTAAGCCCGTCCAGTAGTCTTTCTAAAAAGGTGACCGTGAGGGAGAGGGCGTAGGGCAGACCGGTGCGCTCTGCCAGCATACCGGCGCGGGCGAATTCTCCCAGGCGTGCGGGCAGAATATTATTTACGGCGTAGCCCACCGCAATAATATTACTGGCGGTGGCCACGGTTAGATTGGCTTCGTTGCCCACGAGTTGCTGCAATCTCAGACCTCTGAGCAGCATTCCAACCATGTAAGTGAAGACGGCCAGGGGCACCCAGGGCAACCAGACGGCGCTTTTGAAGGCATTGGTTACAACTTCCCATTTGATGGTGCGCCCGGTCATGACAAGCAGGAAAACGCTTATGGCCAGTCCGGCAAAAACAATGGCGCCGCGACTTTTAATAATCTTGAGGATGGAGTTCATTCAGCTTCCTGTCAAGTCAGGTAAGATCTTCCCTGGCAACCACTATTTAACTCTCTTGAAAAGCAATATTGGAACTATTTCTTATTACTTACCGCCCCTGCTTCATACCCTACTGAGTGGTGAGTGCCGAGATCATGAGGAAGAAAGCTACTAATGGATAATTCTTCGGACCAGGTCCGCGCCATAGACGAGTCGTCTCTCAGGCAATATTTCCGGCGGGTCCTTGAGGTCAGTCCCGGGAGCGGACGCAAGCAAATCCGCCAGTCTCGCGATCGTATTTCCGGTCGGTTGCGGGAGCGCCTTTTGCTTGCCCAGGGGGAAGAGCGGGAACGCCTGGAGCGGGCCATGGTTCTGGTTAATACGGCTTTTGATTGTCTCTCCAATAATGAGCGCTTTACCGATTATTTCAACAGAGTCAATTCCGGCGAAATAGATGTTTTTACTCCGCAGGAAATGCCGCCGGAATTGGGGCCGCCCATCAAGCCGCCGCCCCGCAAGCAGGCAGAGCGCAGACAGGCTCATACCGTGGAGCGCATGGAGCGTATCGCTTCGCTCATCGCTGATGCCGTGCGCAGCGCCGGTGCCGAAGAAGCCCATCGGCAGACCAAGACCGACGGCAAATTGCCCAACGCCGATGTATTTTATGAAACCATTTACGATGTGGCTAGAAACGCCGGCCGCCGTGTCAAGAAAGAAGAGCTGGCGGAAGCCGAGAAGTCGGGCAAATATAACCTTGATGATGAGTGCATCAATGAACTGGATGCAGTTATTGAGGATACGGCCGAGATCGTCGCCCATAAGGAATACGATCGACTGGAGTACATGGCGGCGCAATTGCCGCCGCCCCAGGCTAAAAATAAAGTGACGGCCTTGATTCTGGCTGGCTTGATTCTTTTCCTGGTGGGCTTTTACGGCTGGTATGCCATGACCCAGGGACCGGTCATGGTGCAGAAAGCCGGCAGCGGCTCAGCTAATCCCGGGCAGATCATGCCGAACAGCTATGACTCCACACAGACCGAAGTCATGTTCGACCCCGGTTACAGCGTGCCGCCCCTCAAGAATCTTTCCGTCATCGATAAGCTCATTTCCACTGCTGGTTTTGCCGGATTGTGCGGACCTCCTAGCGATCCGTCCAGGGCTGGTGCCTCGGCTTTTCAAAGCGGCCTCAAAAGTGCCATGGCCGGAAATGTTTCCGAGGCCATCAACTATTTTTCCGAGTCGGCCAAGTTTGATGATTGCAAGGCGGAGGCCCTCTATTGCATGGGTGTTTTGCAGGCTCAGGCCGGTCGCTTCGATGAGGCCATCGATTCCTATTCCAAGGCGCTGATCAAAAATCCCGCCTTCTCGCAGGCCTATTACAACCGCGCCCTTTGCCATCATGTGCTGGCTAATTCCCTCTTGCGCGCCGCTGATAACGAATTGAAAGAGAAGTGTTCCAGGCACCTGCAGTCAGCGGTTAAAAATTACGGGCTGGCGCTGCGGGTTGATCCCCGTCTCAGTCAGTGTCTCTACAACCGGGCCTGGACTTATTATTTGCTTGGCCGGAACGGCGATGCCATAAACGATCTGGATGCCGCCGCTAAGATAAGCTCTATGCTTACGGCAGCCGAATATAATCGCAATTTGATTATCAATGCGATTAATCCCGGTGCCAATGTGCCGGTTGCTGCTGTTGCTCCGCAGCCGCCTGTGGGACCGGTGGGTCCGCCCGGACCTTGATTTCTTTCTTACAGTGAGCAGTCACCGCAGGCGGTATCAAGTGCTCTGGGCGTAAGCGGTACGCTGAGGCAATCAGGGCTGCGAGATTCGGTGATAAGTTCCGCTAGAGTGGATTTTGCGAAAGCTTCCTCCACTTGCCGGCTGGCTGTGGATAGCCTGGCGTGCAGTGGGCAGAGGTTGACGCCATGGGACTTGATATCGAGGGGGCAACTTCTAATATGTTTAATAGGGTCGACGGCATTGACTATGTCGAGGATGGAAATCTCTTTTGCTTGCCTGGCCAGTGTAAAGCCGCCGCCGATGCCGCGCTGTGAGTGCACGAGTTTGGCTTTAGCCAGTTGTTGCATGATCTTGCTCAAGTAACCGCCGGGCACAAGCGTAACGGCGGCAATTTCCTGGCCGGTGGCGGCGCCGTCTTTCATCGCTAGAAAAACCATGGCTCGAAGTGCGTATTCAGCTGTTTGCGAAATCATTTCCGATGTCCTGCTGGGGCTTTTCTCAAAAAAAGATTGAGAGTTTCCGTGGTCTGGCTGTATATAAAGTGTATTTATCTACCTTTATATACAGAATACCATAAGATGGGGCTTTTGGGGCTTGACTTGGGCTGTCGAAGTGCTATTATGGACATAAAGGTCCAGAAGTTGATTATCGGAGGATAGGACAATGAAATACATATGTACCCTTTGTAATTATGTTGTGGAAGATAGCCTCAAGCCAATCGAGAATCTGCCTCAGCCGCAGGTGCCTTTCGAGAATCTGCCTGATGACTGGCATTGCCCGGAATGTGCTGCGGTAAAAGAGTTTTTCCAGCCCTGTAGCTGTGCCAGCCTGCCTTTGTACGAAGCAACAAAAGTAGTCGTTGACGCCGCTTGAATAATGGAGGTCGGTAATTATGTGTTGCGAAATGCAAGAGCCTCGCTCTGCGCGGCATCTTGAGTCTGCCAACTGCGTAGAAGTTGAACCTATCGACGATGAGTCCGTCGGTCTGCTGGTAGCGAAGGAGCCACGCCGTGCTGCTGTGTTGGAGAGTTTTGCCATCGACTATTGCTGCGGAGGTAAGTTTACGCTTGCCACCGCTTGTGAAAAAGCCGGGGTGTCCATAGCTCTGGTGAAGAAGGCTATGGCGGAGCTACCGCCGTTGCAGGGCGAGGCTGAACCAAATTGGCTGCAGGCTGATCTTAAGGAACTGGCTTGCCACATTGAAAATACTCACCATGTCTTCCTCAAAAAGGAGTTGCCGCGTCTCAGGTTGCTCTCTGAGAAGGTGGCCGCGGTGCATGGCAGCAAAGATGAGCGCCTCATTGAGGTGCGAGAAGTTTTTGCTGCTATGAAAGAGGAATTGGAGGCGCATACCTTGAAAGAGGAGCGCGTTTTGTTTCCTTATATTTGTGCGCTTGCTTCGGCTCGCGCTCCCATACCGGTGCCTTTCGGTAGTGTAGCCAATCCGGTGCGTTGTATGGAAGCAGAGCATGATGAAGCTGGTAATGCTCTTGCAAGGTTGCGGGAATTGACGGATTCATTTCAAGCACCAGCCTCGGCCTGTGCGAGTTGGACTGCTCTGCTTGCTGGTTTTGCCGCCTTAGAGCAGGACCTGCATCGCCACATCCATAAAGAGAACAGCATTCTCTTCCCGCGGGCTGTGGTGGCGGAGGAAGCCTTGATGCGGAATGCGGTGCATTAGGTTGGTTTTGAAGAATAATAAAAGTGAGGTGTGCCATGAATATTACTGAGACAACCACTGTCAAAGAAATTTTGGATGCTTATCCGCAGGCAGTAAAAGTCTTTGCGGAACATGGAGTGGACGTACCCCTGGAGTGCGATGAGAGCATTCTTGACACGGAGCTTTCCATTTGTGATGGCATGTGCCACATTGATGATCTCAGTGAGCTGATTCAGGATTTGAATAAGCTGATAGCCGAAGCGGTATAGTCGGTCGGCATTGTTGGGAGCCTAATGTGCTCTTTGCTCTTAAGGGCAATCAGATTAACTTTGCCGGTGAGATTGATGATTTAGGTCAATGGCTCCCGGCCGATTTCCCCACGCAGCCTGGCGCGAAGATAATTCCGACCATTATGCCGGTGAGGTAAAGGGGCCCTTGTATCATGTTTAACGATATGGTTTAATGACGCCATCATTGAAATAGTCTTCGGCTTGAAGCCCTGCTGCTTCCAGTCTGAGGCTTCGACTGAAGGTGGACATGGTCAAGCATTATTCCGAGCAATTAGACCGAACCTTCTTTGCGCTTTCCGATCCCACTCGCAGGGCAATCCTCAACAATCTTGCCTTGAAGGGCACCTGTTCCGTACTGGAATTGGCGGAGCCATTTTCAATGTCTTTGCCGGCCATATCCAAGCACCTCAAACTTTTAGAAAGCGCCAGGCTGGTAGAGCGGGTGCGCAAGGGTCGGGTGCACTATCTTAAATTGTCTGCCGCGCCTATGGAGGAAGCCAATGACTGGCTTCTGGCTTACCGCCGCTTCTGGGGCAATCAACTGGAGTCACTGGAGCGCTACCTCAATTCTCAGGGAGAAGACTAAAATGCTCACCACTAATACCCAGGCATCTCTACTGGAGATCAAGAAAACACTGAAGGCTCCGCTCTCGCGGGTCTTTAAGGCCTGGACCGAGCCCGAACAAATGACCCAATGGTTCGGTTGCGGCAAAGCTCAGGAGGTGCATGTAGAGCAAGACTTTCGCGTCGGTGGTGACTTTTGTGTTGAGGTTGCCTGTAGTGATGGAGAGCAGGTGCGCATGTCCGGTACCTTTTTGGAAATTGTTCCGAACGCCAAACTTGTTTATACCTGGAATAATACCTCCAGCGAGTTTCCAGCTTCCGACACATTGGTGAAGGTAGAGTTTATCGATAAAGGTGATAGCACCGAGATCGTTCTTCAACATTCTAAGTTTAATCGACCCGTCAGCGTACAGGGTCACACAATGGGTTGGACCGCCTGTTTCGAGAAGCTCGAAACTCTTCTTCAGTAGGAAGTCTGAAAGTAACGTTTCAACACTCAATAGCAAAAGCCACTAGCAAAAGAAGGAAAGATAATGTCAAAAGCAACACACTTTGTACCGGCCGGAACTCAAACCGTCATACCGCATCTGGTGCTTCAGGGCGCTACAGCGGCTATCGAATTTTACAAGAAGGCATTCGGGGCGGAGGAGCTATACAGATTGACTCTGGAAGACGGTCGCATCATGCATGCCGAGCTCAAGTTTGGTGATTGCCGTGTGTTTATGGCCGATGATTTCCCGAACATGCCTGGCTGCCCATCTTCTGAGCTGCCTCTCAGTCGAGGCAATGTCACCATTCATATGTTCGTTCCTGATGTCGATGCTGCTTTCAAGCGCGCCGTAGATGCCGGAGCTAAAGCCGATATGCCGGTTATGGATATGTTCTGGGGCGATCGCTACGGTCGTCTCACGGATCCCTATGGTCATACCTGGAGTCTTGCCACCCACAAGGAAGACTTAAGTCATGAGGAGATCGGTAAGAGAGCTGTGGAGTGCATGAAGCAGATGGCCGAAGCCTGTAAATAGTTGATATGAGTGAGAGGGAAAGGGGGCTGGAGCACGGCCCTCTCTTTCCTTTACTTCAACTGTTCGACCAATTCCTCTATCATCTCTTGAATTTTGTCATGAAGTTTCTGCGTCAAGTCATGACGCAAGGCTTTTGCGTCCTTATCGTAGTCGATCAGATAGTCTGCCAACTTAATTGGTTCCCCTAGTTTAATATGGGCATTGCGCCTGGCCAGTTGCTTGGGGCGATGAATGTGATACAGTTCGCGCTCCATTTTTAGCAAGGCCTCAGCCAGGCGATCTTGGGATTGACGACTCTGATAATACTGCGGGTCCCAGCTTTCCAATTGTGCTACTTCTTTTAACCTGTCTAGATCGGCTTGAAGACCGCGTTTCTCCGCAGGGTCCCGGCTCGTGGCAATGTCGTTTCGCAGTTCCGCTTCCAGTTGCCAGGCCTGGTCAATCAAATGTTTTTGATAGGTGCTTAGATCTTTGTGGCGGGCTTCTACTTTGGCAATCAGTGCTGTCTCGGCGGCCTTGATCTCAGCAAGCAAAGTGTCGAAGGCAGCCGGGTCGACCGGCAGCTCCTGAGCTTTGATTTGCTTTTGCAGCAGTTTACTTTGAATGGCCTGTAGGCGCACAGCCGGCGCAGCGTCTAGATGAGGCAAAAGAAGATGACTTTCTAAGCGTGTAAGTCGCCTTTCCAGAAGTGACTCTATGTTTTCCGGGTAGTGGTATTTGATCGCCACCGGTATGACGAAAGCTTGCCAATTTTCATCTTCGGTGCGGCGCCTTTGTAAGGCTTGCATGCCAATCTCAATGGCGCCGGCATGCATGGGTTGAATCTCTTCATTGAGGTAGAAAATTTCGCCTTCGGGAAAGACCACCAGTCCGTCCGAGCCTCTCTCTACCACCTCTATGGCGTGTTCTATGGCGCGTGTATCGTGGGTGCCACGCTCTACGGAAAAATGTCCCAAGCGCTGCAAGACATAGCCGGCCAGACCGAATAACTCATCGAAGGCTTCCCGATTGCACATGGAGATAAGTCGCTTGCCGCTCAAGCGTGATAATTCAAGACAGAGCCGCGGATCGGTCTCGTCGGCATGATTGGGCGCCAGTATCAAACCGCTTTGTTTCGGTAGCTCTTTCAGCTTATTCAGGTCTTGATCGGATAAGTAGACCGGCGTCTGGTGTTGAAGCTGGGCGTGGACAACTTCTTGGGCGGCTCGGATGAACGCTTCCGAAGGCTTCTCGGGTATGAAAGGGCGACTATTTTCGTTGGAATTAGTCTGTGTCATAGATTTGATAGTTTACCACCTGGGTTCTGTGCACCTGGTCGCTAAGGAGTATCGTACTTCAAGAGGAGGCGCTTTAGCTCGGCTTTCTCCTGCTCCACCAGGTTTTTAGGAGCAGTAATTCTAGCTTTCACACCAAAGGATCTCACCCAGTCAAGGAAGCCCCTGGGATCATGTAATTTGATACTGAATTCCACGTCGCCGGTGCCGTCCCGGCAGGCCTTTACTTTCCCCCGGGGATGCCTTTCTGTTGCTTCAAGAATATAGGGGGCGACGGCAGCGTCGAAGCGTGCCACTATATATGGTTCGGAATCGGAGGCATGGTATTCTCTCATGTTCCTGGGGAAGCTCATACCCCAGCCGGCACTGAGCAGAAAGGCGGCTTCATCGATATTTTCCTGGGCATCCTGATTGAGCTTGCCGCCTTCAGTTAGTTTCAAGTCTGAGATGCGATCGATTCTACGCGGGCTGTAGGTGCATGTGGTCAGGTTGCGCATAATGCAGTACCAGCCGCGCTCATGGAAAACCATAAGAAGCGGATAGCCGCTGACGGTTTCAGCTGCTTTCAGTCGGGGCGTTTTGTAGGTGAAAGTGACGGCACGAGTTTGCCTGATAGCCTGGTTGAGGTGCCTTTGAATTTCCTCACTCTTTTGAGCACTGAGAATGTTGCGCTGGCTGACGGTGCGGGTGCGCCTGGGGGCTGCTTGCGCCGGTACGGGGGCGAACTGATTTTGATTCCTGTCCGTCTGAAGTCTCTGAGCCAGGGCTTCCGCCTGTTTGTCTTTCAAGCGGGTCAGTAAATGCAGGGCGTCGAGGGCAATTTCAGCTTCATCCCCGGATAGAGCCAGTATATCTTTCAGGTAATAGCCCTGGCGCAGGCGATCTTTGTCCGGCAGAAGCCTGTAGTCTTTCTTGAGGCTTTCGATGTCTTTGGCAAGAGTTCGTTCTGAAACTGAAATGTTTCGAGCTTGCAGTTCGGCGTGCAATCGGCTCATGGTAATGCCAGGGGCGTTTGCGATTATCTTGATGATGATGGCGGTGCGCTCAAGTTTGCTGACCATTTTTGGTGTTTGCCTGCTTCATCTTAATATTATTGGTAGTACCGCGGTTGCGTTAGAACCCGCGAATGTATTCTATCTCTTCGTCGCCTGTCCGGACGGCGCAATTTGCATCTTGACCTGGGGGCGTGAGTTGCGCCGGAGCGAGAGTTGTAGCAGTCTCCAGGGTTTGTTGTCTTTCGGTCAGGGCAGGCTCCGGTAGCATTCCTTTTCTTTGCCTGGCTTTCCAATTGGAGATGTGCTTAAAGGTGTTGATGTCGAAGCCTGAAGTCATGAAGACTCCCTCAACTGTTGTGGAAACAGGAGTTGTGTCGTAGCTGGAGAGATTCCAGAGGACAATGTCGACTTCGCCAATCAGGTGGCGGTAGGCGGCAATGGCTGACTCCAGCGGCGGCTTATGGGGGCTGAAGAAATCTCTAATGGTATTTCGAAAGACTGGTAGCGGAGGTAGCGTTTCGATTTCCGGCGGATCGAATTGCATGTCTGTGAAGAAGTAGATTGTGGTGGGCCTTGGCCGCTCGGGCTGGTTGAGCAGAATCGTGATCAGGTTGATGACGGCGCGGGTGACCTGGGTGCCGGCCCAGCCTCGCCCGATTGTCTTTATCTCGTCGGCGAATTCCAGCACGCTTTCGCGCCTGTGGTCGATGATTTGAATACCGTTGCCGAAGGTGCCGGCATAACCAAGGGTCTGGGCCATTAATGAGGAAAAGAGAATGGCTGCATCACCGGCCTTCATGGTGCTGAGGTCGCCGGCCAGATTGACCGTAAACATGGATGGAGATATGTCCGCCAGACCGAGACTGAGTCCGTCCAGAGAGGCGTTCTTCATGGCCTTTCGCAGAACGGTTTCGAAGACCGGAGTCAATTCTGGATAGGAGTATGCCTGGAAGGCAACAGTCTTGAGTTTCCTGGCTGTTTTTCCCAGGTGGACTTTATCCTTGTAGCGACTGATGCCGCGTTTGACGGCGGCGTAGCCGGCAAAGACTTGATGCGGATAGACGCCGGTGTACTTGCGACTACGGGCTTCCTGGTTGATTCTATTGATGTTCACCCCGGCTTTGTACATGCACCGTATATGGTTCTTGAAGGCTATATCTGAAAGCACGTTCTCCATGTCAAAGAGATTGTGCCAGACCAGAGTGCCTGAGCCCCGAGTGCTCAGGATTTGCTCGAGAGTGACCCGGCCGGCCTCTGCGTCGGCGTACTTGCCGTCTTTGAAAAACTCGCGCCGGTGCGGTGCTAACTCAAGTGCCTGGGCATATTTATCTTTCAGTCGACTGGGAGCGTGCAGGTAATTGTAAATGGCCAGGCTTTGTTCGTTTAGATAGGCTTTTGCCAGACCCAGGGCATCGACGATTCTCAAGGAGGCGCGCTTCTTTCGCTTGCCTGAAGCTCGCAGCCGTAGAATAGGATATTGTTTACCGGCGTATTTGAGTAGCTGGTACTCGTCCATGCCGTTGGCGGCTCTAGCCATTCCTCTTTTGGCGGCCTCCGGTACATCACCTAGATGCAGGTTATAAAAATGAGTGAGGAAGATAACCAGATCATCGGCCCGGTGCCTGAGGCATTTGTAGGTGTATTCCTCGGTGAAGACACCACTAGGGTCATTTGAGGCCAGAATGGCCGCCGCTACCGAGCCCTGGATGCGGTTGCCTTTGCCGTTCTGGGGATCGCGCATATAGGCGGCGAACTTCCAACCGAAGCCGGGCTCAAAGGCTTCGGCAGCAAGGAGGGCCTCGCTGTAAGCAAAGAGCTCTTCTTGCCGGCTGCGGTAGAAGGTGTCTGTGAAGAAGGCGGCTCCTTTAGTGAAAACCAGATGCTTGAGCGGATCGCTCTTGTTCAAAAGATAGGCAGCGGCGCCCTTGTAGTTGAGGGCTTGAACCGCCCTTGCTATTAAGCCTGTAATTTTTTTCGTCATTTTTATATCTCCGGGTCGGCACCCCTCCGCGCCTGAGGCGCGGAGAGTTTATTTCCCTTAGACCGAAGTAGGGGTGCCAGATGCTTTCACTCTAGCAAGCGTGAAGGAGAAGGCCTAATGAACTGACTGCACCATAGATGTGCAGTCAGTTGAAGTTTTCTCCGCGCTGTTCCGGAAATTGCTACTTTTTCAAAGCTACACTGGAGAGGACGCGGCTCCAGATCTGGTGCGCTTCATTGTTGTTGACGCCGGCCGTGGTGAGACCTATGGCATAGAGGTGCTTGTCGCTCATGATGTAACCTGAAAGGTGGTGCACATTGGTGCCGTTCATTACGAAAGTTGATTCCCTGGCGATGCCGCTCAAGCTGCCGCCCTGTCCCATGGAGCGAGCTTCTTCGTTTAGCTTGCGGTAGCCCTTCTGGGTTTCGAAATACTTTTCTTCCAGCATCTGGCAGAGTTGCGGCAGGGTGTGATAGTTGTCGGCATCACCCCGGTAAACGTCAACACATATCATTTTGCCGTTTTCGGCACTCACGGCCTTAAGTGGGTGGTCGTCACTTTCGGAGACGGTTTCTTTTAAATAGCCCGGCAGGCTGAGGGAAAGCTCACCGTCCTGGCTGCTCCAGGTGCTGGCGTTGAGTGGTTTTGTGGCTGTGCCGGCTTCCTTCGCAGATTGAGATGGCGACTGTGAACCGCTCTTGCTTGTCACAGGCTGGCCGAGCCTGCTGGTTTTTGCTACGCCTGGTCTTGGCAGAAGAGATGCAACAGCCGTGGACCAGATCGTGCCGGTGGCATTGTAGTCAGTGAGCGGACAGGTGAGCAAGAGCATGTGGTTTTTGTTTTCCGCTCCTGCATTATTGTTTTGGAAAAGTAGATGCCGTTGACAGAATAGAGCGCCGGCCTGTCTGAAGGTTACTTCTCTGCTCAGTGCTGTTTGACCATCTGAAAGTCTTACGGACTTTTCCGGGGAGGCTTTGTATTCAGGCAGTTTGCTGAAGTAGCCTTCTTCCAGAATTTTTAAGAGCAGGGACGGGCTTAGCTCACCTTTGGGATTGGTCAGGGAAAGTTCGGCAAAGCCGCCGCCGGGTAGCGTGCCGCTTACCTTCAAGAGGTTGTCTTTGTCATCGCTACTGCCGCCTATGGCGGTTTTCTTCCAGGTGGCGGGATAGGTGAGGTGGATGCCTTCCGCTTCGGTGGTCGTCCAGCCGCCTGAAGTCTGGTCGGCCATTGCCGGCGCGGTGAAAGATAGCATGGCAACAGTCAATGAAAGCAGGAGGGTTTTGCCGCTAAAGTACTTTTGAATTTTCACTTCTCAATCCTTCCGTCTTGAACCTAGAGTTTTACGTTGGCGCTGAATTCCACCTGAGAGCCCGCTTCGTAAGGCTTAACCACCAGTTTGACGATACTCAAGTCTTTGTATTTTTTGTTTTGAAAGAGTTCCAGGGTACCTTTGTGTTTTACCGGAATTGTTATTTTACGCAGGTGGGAGAGTATAACCTGCCGTTCCGTTGCCTGTAGTATGCCCGCTCCCACCTCACTCCAGTCCAGATCCATGTCTTTGGGCAAAGGCAGGCGCATGGCCAGATCGTAGTTGACCTCGGAGAGCCTTTCCTTTCTGGCGGCGAAATTGTATTTGACGCTGCCCGGACCTTTAAGATGGGCTTTCAGTGACCATGGTTTGGTTTCCCATTTGTCTTTACCAATCAGGAGCCCGCATTTATCAACCGTGCCTTCCAAGACTACATCGGCAGAGGCTTGAAAATCGAGACTGCCGTGCTGCTTGGGGCGCATATTGGTGATCTTGAGGTTGTTTACAAAGACGTTCTTAGCAATGGCGTTTTTATAGCGCCAGTGTTTGTCTTCCACAACTGTCTTGTTCAACTCTATTTCAAAGGACGATGGCGTCTCTGCTTGAATAGCCATTGAAAGTGCCTGATTGGGAACCAGCACCCGGCATTGCTTGAGGGAGAGTCTGGAAGTCGTATCGCCAATTTCCAGATCGAGCCCGCGTACCTTCACTTCCGCTTCCTCGTCCTTCAACAAAGGAGAGTGCTTGATGGTGAAGTCCAGGTCGCTTTCCATCTGAATTTCTTTGGCTACATCAAAGCGTAATTTGCCTTTCAATTGCTCAAGGATTGTTTCTTCGTCACCCAATTTGACTTTGGCTTCGCCTACGTGGATGTCTATAGGCAGAGATAAAGTGGTCTGTTTGCCTCCTCTGGTCTGCTCCAGGAACATTTCGGTGGGGACGGTGAGAGTCGACTCCCCGGCACCATCCAGCGTGAAGCGACTGTTGTCGCTCCGCCAATCCAGGCTCTTGAATCGTGCGTCGCCGCGCTTGAGGCTGAAATTGAGTTTGCCGAACTTATCGAAGGAAACCGGACCGAGGGTTCCGTCTTCCAGAAGCAGTGTCAGGCTGGTGTGGCTCTTGTTCAGCGTGATGGCTATGGTGCGAGCGACTGCATCGCCCATAGTGGCAAAGTGCGTGTCGCTTTCCTTGCCCTTAGTGTTGATGTCCAGAACGGTATTGACGGCGTTTGGAAGAGTCAGCTTGGTTTGATGCGAGGAAGTGTTTATGTCGGCAGCAGTGGCCACCAGGGTCATAGTGCTTTTCAGTTCGAGGGTGGGTTCTTCAACGGCTGAAAAGCGTGACCATTTGAGATCGGTGACATCTATGGCCGCGCTTTCGCTAAGTGACGACGACAGTTTCTCATGACCGAAGTTGAAACGACAATCTTCCAGTCTTATATCGACGGTGTGACTGTCCAAAACGGTCGGGTGCTCTTTGTTGAGTGAAAGAGTGAGAGTTTTATCGCGCCCTTCCACTATCAAATAGAGTCTGGCAAAACCCCCGTTGAAGCGGGTATCTACTCTTTTGCCCAGCCAGTCGCAACCCTTGTCGAAATTTAGATCAAAGACCATCTCGCCTCTGTAGTTGAGGTCATGGTCAATATCAAGGTTGTTCAAAGTGATGCTGGAATTTTCCCCGACTATCAGGCTCTTTTGACCAAAGACAAGCTTTGCACCAGGCTTTAGCTCCAGTCGGGCGCTTTCAATTTTCATGGAGGCGATGGTGCTGCGCAAGCCGCCGTCGTTGTTGCCCAGTTGCAGGAGGTTGACCAGGAAGGCACCGAGCCATTTCCCGTATTCCACTTCGCCGGTCAGCTTACCTTCCACCAGTTGAATGTTCTTCGGCACCGGCACGGCATTGACGGCAAACTCTTTGGATGTGGCAAGAAAGCCGGTGGCATTTCTAGTTGATAGAATGTCGGGGTTTTCCACCGGCATCTCCAGATTGACCTGGAAGCTCGTGTCGGGGGCGAAGGAGAGCTGTTTCTTGTGGGACCAATAATTGCCCGGGGCGAATTGACCGGAGGCAACAATTTGCATTTTGGAAGTGACGGCTAGAAGGTGCTTTAGATCCGGCTGTGTCACCGGCACATCGAGCACGGTGGAGACCTTCTGTTTGACAGCGAAGTCGGAGGGGGCGCAGCCCTCCAGGCTCATTGATAGAGATGCACTGAGGGCGAGGCAGAGCAGAGAGGAAAGCAGCCTCGCTGTTCTTCCCCTGGGCATTGAAGCTCTATCTTGCGGCTGTTTCATAGGGTTTGAGTATTTACTTCCTCTGTCTTTCTCAATGTCCGGCTGCCTTTATCAATGCTTCTGTTTCGGCCTTCAATACAGGCAAGTACTTGAGTTTTATATGTTTGAAGCCGGCGATGCTAATAAGGGGTTGCGTGTCGCGAGTGAGGAAGAGTCGGTCCTGGAAGGCGCGGGCTGTTTCCACCGAGGTATCTTGTGTCTTTAGTGCTTCATCGATGTTGGCTTTGAGTTCCTTGAGTAGCTGGCAATTGCGGTTCTGCACGGTCAGTCCGAGCAAGAGCATGCGGAAAATGGGTGAAGCCGTAATCAGAGTGCAGCAGGTGTTGGGCAGGTTGGCGCCGAAAAGATAGATCTGCACCAATATCAAAAGTGTGGTGATAATGAGCATGGGCAAAAGAAAGAGCTGCATGTATTTCTGTCGATACATGATCTCAAAACTGCAATTTTGCCTGAGGCAGTAAAGCCTGGCCGGTTCAATGGCGATGGTCTCGATCAAAGGCGGATACCAGCTATCTTCCAGGGACAGCTCCGGTGGATGGGCGCTGGCAAGTGCGCTGTCGTAGCCGCGGGCTTCGGCATCGAGCGCTGACTGGCTGGGCTTTTCTCCAGTGACGGCGGCATGCCAGGGGAATTCCAGAACGGCTGTATCGTAGGCTTCCAGATCAATATTGGCGGCACGTCTGTGCACAGCCCGCAGTGGTTCTAGTTTTAAGTCGCAGACAAGCAGCATAATCACCCCAGCCAGAGCGCAGAGATTGAGCAGGTTGGCTGGGAATTCTCTGGAACCGCTCAAAATGAAAGGGCCAATCTGGTAGAGGGCCAGGCAGGCAATGACCGGGGCGAAGGAAAGCATTATTTCCAACTTCCTGACGCTTTTGGCACGACCGTATGCGAGCCGGTAGGCTGATAGGTACTGCTTATATTTCTGATGGTTGCGACAGATGGAGTTGGTCATAGTCGTTTGGACTGACTCCTTTATTTTGCCTGTCTTTTTCTCAGGACCGCCAGCCCGTAGCCGCCGTGCTCGCCGCCGTTTTTGTCTACGTAGCTCCAGTCGTCGATGAAGGTTGCTTTGGCGGTGGCTTGTTGTCCGGCTTTCAGGTTGCCTTTCTCGTCTCCGGAAGCGAAGTGTCCGACGATATCCAGGTTCTCCATCTGATCTACGATCAGCCATTTGTGTACTTCCTGGTCGCCGTCCTTGAAGGCGGCCTTAACCGCAAATTTTTCACCTTCCTGTTTGTTCTTAAATGCCGTGGCAAATTCATCAAAGTGGTCGAGGGCTTCCACTCTAGCTTTCTTCAGTTCCATGTCTTCGGCGGCGGCATAGGTGGTGCCTTCCGGCGCCGGTTTGTCGGTTTTGACCTGGGCTTCTGGTTTGGCGCAACCGCCCAGGCTGAGAATTACTGCCGCCATAGCGGTAAGCAGGCAGGCCGATGATAGGGAGTAGGAAGGGGAAGTTGGCGTAGATTGTGGGCATTTGCCCGTTCTGCTTACGATTTTCAACACTTTTCCTCATTTGCTACAGCCTCAGATCATAGCAGAGCTTGTCTTGGCGGCGCTGCCGAATGGGTTAAGTCTGTGCATTTGCACAGTGCTCTTGGCCGGCGCCGGCACTAAATTGAGGGCATGAACCGCCCCCTCCGCCTCATACCCGGAACTAACCACCAACCCCGATTTTTGAAGGACTAGAATCATGGAAAGAGATAACAGAACTTATAAATTTGACTGCCGCAGCGCCGAACCTCTGGGCACTCAGTGCGACAGGGAGATGGACCAGGCCTCCGGCGCCTTCTTTGAGGAAGTGACGAGAGAACTGAAAAAGGCCACCCGCTTTTGCTTTCAAGTGGGCGAGAAGTTTTCGGACGGCAGTGCCGCCGCCCGCATGTTTTTCGGCGATATCGGCGCCGGTCGTCACCTGGAAGAACTTGATCAGGCCTATCGGAAGGAACTTTCCCGGGGCAATTTGGCGGCCGCCGGTCACTATCTCAAGCGGGAGCTAGTCTTGAGTCAGGGGACGAAGGGCTATGACAGCCCGATTTCAGAGAGGCTGAGGGGGCAATTGGAGCAGCTCAAGCTGGTGCAGCAGCAGCAGGCGCCGGTCGACGGGCAGGGGATTCGCTCGGTGCAAGTCGGTCAGCCCTCTACTTCCAACCTGCTCAATCGCTTCCACAACGCTCCTAGAGCCTGGTAGCCCATCTTTAGCTTTTCTCCCGGGGTGTAAAGAAGGGGCTGCCGCAGGTAGCCCCTTCTTAGGTCTAGTGGTGGGTATGGGGCTGCCGCAGGTAGCCCCTTCTTAGGTCTGATGATGGGTATGGGGCTGCCGCAGGTAGCCCCTTCTTAGGTCTGATGATGGGTATGGGGCTGCCGCAGGTAGCCCCTTCTTAGGTCTAGTGGTGGGTATGGGGCTTGCTGCTGGTAGTATAGAGTCTGATGATTATCCGGGAATGGTGCAAACTCGGACTTCAGGGCAATCTTGTCTAGTACTTCGGCAATGGGCGGTATTCATGCAGAAAGCGGTCAATGAAAGTAAGAAGCTGGTCGGCGCCATCATTGAGAATCGGTTTCTGCTTACGGAAGTGATTGGGGTAGGTGGGCTCTCTACAGTCTTCCTGGCTGAGCACACCAAGGCCGACCTGCGAGTAGCCGTGAAGGTCTTGCACTCATACATCACCGATTCAGAAGAGAGTATTGAGCGCTTCAAGCGGGAAGCGGCGATCATAAATCATCTCAATCACCCCAACATTGTGCACGTGCTTTCCTTCGGCGTGCTTGAAAATGCAGTGGAGAAAGCAGACGGCAGCTCCATGGAGCTGGACATACAGCGGCCTTATCTGGTTCTTGAGCACCTTGAGGGTGAAGGTCTCGACAAAGTGTTGGAGCGGGAGCCACAGATGTCTGAGGCTGAAGCTTATCGAATTCTTTGCGGTGTCTTGAAAGGCCTGGAGGAAGCTCATGAGCTGGGGATTGTGCACCGTGACGTCAAGCCCAGCAATGTCATGCTCACCAGGGAGTCATCCAGTTTCGACAGAGATTATCCGCTCGAGCATTTCCAGGCCATCAAGCTGCTCGACTTCGGCATTGCCAAATGCAATAAGGTGCATGACGAAGAGCGTAAGTCTTTGACGCAGCCCGGTTTTGTTTTCGGCAGCCCGCTCTATATGAGCCCTGAGCAGTGTATGGGGCGGGATCTGGATAGCCTTACCGATATTTATTCCTTCGGCTGCATGTACTATCGCATGCTGGCCGGAGTGGCTCCTTTCGAGGGAGAGAGCGCCATGCATACCTTTGCCATGCATCTCTATGAAACAGCCAGACCCATAGGGGAAGTGAGAGCGGGGCTGGCTGCAGGCGTGGCACCAATCATTGAGCGCTGCCTTCTCAAGGATAAAAACAAACGATTTCAGTCGGCAAGAGCACTGCTCCTAGCCTTGCAAGAGGTGTACGGTTGATCTACCAGCGTGGTGCGCCGATGCGGTCCATATAACCTTGCACCATTGTTTCGTTTAGGGGTGTGGCAAAGGCTCGTGTTCGGGCTGCCCTGCCGTTTCCACCCGGAATTGCATACATTAGACCCTGTACTTCGCCTCTCTCGTTGTAGACTGGACCACCGGAGTTGCCTGGTCTGACTTGCATTGCCAGGTCCAAGATGGGGCGGGTAGGATTTTCACCTGGTTCAATATTCCTACCCCAGAGCTGCCGGGCAGTGGGAAGACCCCTCACCCGACCGGGAGAGGCGTGCAAAGTGCTGGTTTCTTCCGGAAAGCCTGTAGCTACGGCGGCAGCACCCCTTGTGGGGGAAACTCCCTCGGAAATTCTTGCGGGATGGCATACCTGTGCAGTATCGGCACCGGTATTAACCGACACAATGGCCAGGTCGCGGCTTCGATCGCGCAGTTCTATCTGCGCTGCATAGCGGCTCCCGTTTGCAAACTGCGCACTTCTTGAGGTGACTTGTTCATTAGTGTTTGGGCTGACCACGTGATTTGCCGTGGCAACGAAACATTGACTCTCGCTTCTTCCCACCACTACGCCGCTGCCGCTTGCTGCTGCTCGCCCCAATCCCACATGCAGATGGACATTTTCTCTCTGAGCCTGTTGGTAAATGCGGTGAGTGTTGAACTCGGGCAAACTTCCTACCTGTTCCCGGCTGTTGTTCGGTGCGGCAAAGTTGCATCCGGCGGTTCTTCGGCCCGGCTCTAGGACTGGTATCTCACCTGGTTGAGGTTGGTTGCGGCAAGCCTCTCCGCTTAAGGCCGTGGCCGGTCTCTCAGCTTGGGCTTGAGCTTCGGTGCGATTTGGAGAGGGCATCAGGCTCTGTCTGATTTCCTGCACTTCGCTCAGCATCCGCAAACCGGCTTGATTGGCCGTGTTTGTGCGCCTCTCTTCTGCTTCTCTTGCGCTTTCTGGTAGGGAGCGATCTAACTGGCTTCTGGTCTCGTCTTGGCTCATTGCAGAATCCTTCGTCTGGGGTGGGAATTGCACCATTGACAAGAAATTAGACGCTCAAGTTGACATCAGGTTGACATGAGTTTTGGTCGGATTGGCTGGAGCAAGTCGCTCTGAACTTGCTTTGCCGCAGCACTGCGCGTGCTTGTCGGCACTTGCCCGGTTGTCTACCAAAGTTGTTTCTCTTGCACGATTAAGTCTGAGGATTGTTGCCTGGAGAACGGAGGTGCTCAGGTTAGAAACGAGATACAAGTTTGAGCAAGGCCAGCACTTTTTCTTGCAAGGGTTTGCGGTGGGCTGAGCCGGCTTTGCCTTTCATTGATGCCTGGTAATTTGATGTGAAGCTGTCATAGCTCTCGGAAAGCATCTCATCGTTGGAGTATTTAGGCTGCCAGCCAAGTTCCTTCAGTTTCGTGACGTCGAAAAAGAAATCTTCGCCATAGCTCAAGTAGTGCCAGGGAGCCAGGGGGCTCAATTTCAGTTTGTCCAGGAAGAGTAGCGAGGTCTTGGCCAGTTCTTTGGGCAGGTGTCTGACCTTTGACTTCGAACCGGCGTGCTTGATCAAATTGCCCAGGTTTTCATTCAAGCTGGCATAGCGGTCTGTGCCCAGGTTGTACATACCGGGGCGTTTGAGATCATTGAGCAGTAAGTAGCAGTTGATCAGGTCCTGGGCATGCAAGAACTGAATGCGGTTATTGCCGTCACCAATGGTGTAGACATTGACGTCGTTTTTGATCCAGTCGAAGAGCACCTGAAAAATACCCAGGCGCCCTTTGTCGATTATGGTACGGGGGCGAATGGAAATGAGCGGCATGCCGGTCTCTTCTGAAATTTTCTTGGCTTTCAGCTCACCGTCCAGCTTGCTTTGACCGTACTCTTCCGCCGGGCAGGGTTTGACTCCGGCATCAACGGGAGATTTCGTGATGCCGTAAATGGCGCTGGAACTCATATAGATGAAGCTTTCGACGCCGGCCCGGGCCGCTTCTTCGGCTACTATGCCGGTTCCTTCCACATTCACCTTGCGGAACATGTCCCCGGCTTTCGTGATGGGCACAAGGGCGGCGGTATGGTGCACAACATTGATGCCCTTTACGGCTCTAGCCACGGTCTCGCGGTCGAGCACATCGCAGAGGATGAATTCGGCGGACTTAGGTCGCTCCGGATCTTCCCAGATATCGAGTATGCGCACATCCTCGCCTCTATCTACCAGGTGTTGGGCAATCAGATTGCCAAGGAAGCCGGAGCCGCCGGTAACTAAATGTCTCATCAGTCTCTTATTGGTACCAAAACGGAGGCAAGTATAGCTAATATCCTCATGCGGAGTCTCAAAGTATTACCCTCTTGCCCTATCAAGGGGCAGCAAGATAAGACTTCTTTACCATTGCAGAACATCGACGAACTGATTAAACAGGGCCGCAAGATTACACTCAAATTGCCTGGCAGCACCAGTAATTTGGGACCAGGTCTGGATTGCCTGGGTTTGGCCCTCAATATTTATAGCCGCATGTCCTTCTTCCTCCTGGAGGAGAATGACCCGAGCGTGCCCCTCATTACATTTCGCGGCGATATTGCCAAGAGCAGCCTTGCTCAAGATCAGGGTAACTTGACATACACCATACTTTCCAAGCTGTGGCAGAGGGACCATCATCTCCTGGACCGCGTGCGCATTATGGTGGATTCGGAGATTCCTCTGGGAGTGGGACTTGGCTCCAGCTCTACAGCCATTGTCGGGGCTCTCTGGGCGGCCAATGTGCTCAAAGACCGCATTCCAACCGCGCCTTCTCTGCTGGCGGAAGCCTGTGAACTGGAGGGACATCCGGAGAATCTGGCGGCCTGCCTTCTCGGGGGTATGGTGGTTTGCTGTCCGGCCGCAAGCGGTAAGCGTATAGTGACGCAGCGCCTGGTCTGGCCTGCCGATTGGCGCCTGCTTGTATTTACTCCGAACTACACGTTGAATACCCATGCCGCCAGGGCTGTACTGCCCAAGCAAGTGCACTTCGAAGACGCCATGTATAACGTGCACAAAGTTGCTCAACTTGTGGCAGCCGTGGCTCGTTCAGATGAGTCGGCCGTGCGTGAGGCTTTTGACGACAGGCTGCATGAGCCATTCCGGGCCAAGATTGTGCCGGAACTCTCGCGCTTGCGTCGGGAACTCTTGCATGAGCCGATTCTGGGCTGCGTGCTCTCCGGCGCCGGTTCATCGGTGGTAACCATCGTGCACAAGCGCAGCAAAGACGTGGTGGCCGAGCGCATCAATCAGTGGATCAAAGCCGAGGGCAAGCAGGGTCATCTGCTCGACCTGCAGGTGGACGATCAGGGCATTCAAGAGCTGGAGCTCTAGGCGCTGACGCCGCCTCCGCTTTCTACCCATAGCAGCTGCACACTGCCCGGTGCGGCTTCAGTCGCTCAGCGGCTGCCTGGCTTCGCCATGAGCTGTCTTAGCGGTCATTTCGCTATGCCTTAGTGACGGCGGCGGCGGAAGAATGCCAGAACCGGCCTGGATGGGCGGTAGTCGTCGTGATTGTCGGCGATCAGTCGGTCTCGCTCTTGTCTGAATTGACTGGGTTTTACGGCGTCGGCAATTTTGAACTCTTTGTTCCAACTCGGTGCGAAACTACGTTCGATGGGAGCGTGGTCGCCGTTGTTGAGCCATTGTTTCAAGTCTCTGATTACCGAAACTACCCGGTCACGTCCGTCGTACTGATCGCCTCTGACGATTGCCCAGTTCTCTCCTACCTTCCTCAGGGCCAGCGTGGCCACGTGATTGCGCCCACCATCCCGCTGTGCTCCTACTGCTTCCAAGAGTTTGAGCCGTTGTTCGCGATTTCTCGGCATACTGTCTATGTAAGCCATCTCGTCCCCTGTGACGCGGCGCATAATTTCTCTTTGTCCGCCGCCGCCGGTGCGGATGCGGTCTGCATTGCCGGCGCCGCGGTAGCCGGCCCCTCTATCCATGACGGCCAGAGTGCGGTCGAAGCGGTGGGCTACGGGACTGGGCTGGGAGCCGTCTTCCAGGGCTTTGACAATGCTCCAGCCGGCGCCGTCGCGGCGGTCGTGGATGCCCAGTTGACCCTGGCTGTACTCGTAGCTGTTGCCCTTCCTGTCTGTGTATTTGCCGGTGAGGCTGACATCGGCGAGCACCTTGGCCATGTCGTCCGGGTTCTTACCGAGTCCGCAGGGAATGTAGCCCGACTGCAACCAGCAAGAGCCCCAGCCCTGCTGATTGACTGTTTCCGGCTCCCAGGCATGAAACATAAAGGTCTCTGCCAGCACGAAACGAGTCTCTTTGTTGTCTATGGCGCCCTTCAACTGCCCGTCTTCCGGTTCCACCATACGGCTCAAGTGGTCATAGGTGTTGGTTATCTTCTTCTCTATAATCTCCCTGGCTTGTTCTTCACTTTGACCGGCAGCCACGCGCAACTCCACTTGATCGGCGAGGCGTTTTTCAAATCCTGTCATCATCTGTTCGAGCCTTTCCAGGCGTTCGCTATCTTTTGTGGACCTTCCCATAACTTCCAGGAAATTGTCGCGCGCTTCCAGCACCGACGCCGAGCCCAGACCGTCGCCTGTACTCGGCAGTCTGTCGGAGACTTTGCTTTCACCGGGGCGGTCCTTCGCGTCTTTGAAGCTGTAATCACCATTTTCCTTGAGGCTCACATCTGAGCGTGTTTGCACTACCTTGCCGGTTTTTTCGTTCACTCTCTCAAATGTGCCGGTAAGCTGACCATCTCCGTCCGGTGGCGGGGAGTTGCGTCTGGCGGTCCAATCGGTCTGCCTTTCCTTCGTACCTACTTTGGCGATGTCACTGATCTTGGCTAATTGTCCGCTCTCAGCGTCGTAGGTAAACTGGCGGCTGGAGCCGTTTGCCATGGTCACGCCCGTTAGTTTACCCTGGGCGTCCTTGCTGACACGAGAGAAGTCTGCTCTCTCTACGGCGCTGCCGCCGTCAGCGGTAGTGTATTCCAGAGAGCCGTCCGGCTTTAACTGAGCGTTCTTGAGGTCCTTCACCTGTTGCTTGATGGAGCCGTCTGCCCCATGGTCCGTGAAGCCCGTGACCTGTCCGTTCTCTCTTGCGAAGCTGCGGTATTCACCGCCGGCTGACTGAATCTTGCTGATTTCGCCGGCCGGATTCAATTCCAGGGTGGGACCCTTTTCACCGCTCAGGCGCCTTGAGACGGAGCCGTCGGCATTTGTCTTTTCCCGGTATGTCTGACCGTCGGTGGGCACCTTTACCCAGAAGTCATCCACTTTTCGTCCATTGCCCTGACCGTCTTTTACTGAGAAGGTGCCGTCTTTTGCATACTCAATAGAGCCGTTCCATTTGCCCCGGCTCTCCTTGCCTTCGGCGTCTTTGCCTTTATATGACCAGCTTTCCTTATCGCCGATACGTGTATATTCGTGGGTCTTGCCTGTTTCCTTTTCAAAATAGGTCATAGACTTAATCTTGTCCGAACCTGTCTCATAGGTGACGCTTCTGCTGTCGCCTTTGGGATAAGTGATAGATTCTATGCGCCCTTCCTTGTCGAACTTAAGGCTTTGCCCCGGCAGTTCGATGAGTACATCGGCTCTTTCCGGCGCTTTCTTGCCGTCTGAAAGCGTGCTCTGGTCAGGCTTTGTCTTCACCTCCAGAACCGACTCGCCGGTGGGCAGGGTCTTCTTGTGCGCCTCAGTGGTGCCGTCCTGACCAGGCTTAAAGTCACCTACCAACTGGAAGCCGTTGTCGAACTTAGTAAGGTTCTTTTCTTGCGCCTGCTGAAAAAGATTATTGTTCTGCGGCAAAATCTCATTGACATAAGGTTGATGAGGAACCTTCTCTTGTTCCTCTTGCTTCACCTCTGGTGAAGTAATGCTTCTTGGCTCGTATTGAAGCGAGCCAAAGTCACGGTTTGGTCCGTAAGCCATGGCGGTATGCCCCGATTAAAACTGGTAATGCGTGTACCAGTTCAATCTAGATGAGCATTGTTTCAGACTTATTGCAGCGGTTACTGGCCCAGCACGTAGGCGAAAATGAGCGGAGCCACGATGGAGGCGTCACTTTCAATAACGAAGCGCGGTGTTTCTTCGCTCAATTTGCCCCAGGTGATTTTCTCGTTGGGAACCGCACCGCTGTAGGAGCCATATGATGTGGTGCTGTCGGAGATCTGGCAGAAATAGCCCCAGAGTTTGCAGTCTTCCTGCAAGTCTTGCTGAATGAGCGGCACCACGCAAATCGGGAAGTCGCCGGCGATGCCCCCGGCAATCTGGAAGAAGCCGATGGATTCATCTTTGCTATTTTCTTTGTACCAGTCGATCAAGAAGCCCATCTGTTCAAGACCGGATTTGACTACCTGGTAGCTGGAGATGTCTTTGCGCACCACGTGGGAGACGAAGATATTGCCCAGGGTTGAATCTTCCCAACCGGGTGAGAAAATTGGGATGTTTTTCTCGCAAGCGGCGAGCATCCAGGAATCTTTCGGGTCAATCTGGTAGTGGTGCTTGATTTTGCCGGAGCGAATCAGTTGGTACATAAACTCGTAAGGGAAGTAGCGTTTGCCCGTCTTATCGGCTTCCTGCCAGAGTTCCAGCACTTCATTTTCAATACGGCGAATCGCTTCGTCTTCCGGGATGCAGGTATCGGTAACGCGGTTCATTCCGCGACTGTGCAATTCCTGTTCTTCCGCCGGGCTCAACTGCCTGTAGTGGGGCACTCTTTCATAATGATTGTGGGCTACCAGGTTGAAGATGTCTTCTTCCAGGTTGGCGCCGGTGCAGCAAATGGCGTGCACTTTGTCCTGGCGAATCATCTCAGCCAGAGACAGACCAAGCTCGGCGGTGCTCATGGCGCCGGCCAGGGTCATGAACATCTTGCCGCCTTTGTTCAAGTGGTTAATGTAAGCCTCGGCAGCGTCCACTACAACGGCAGCATTGAAGTGACGGTAGTGATGCTTGATGAACTCCTTGATAGCCATTTGCTTCCTCTTAGATTCGGGCGGAAAAATCAGGTGTTATCCTAACTCTTATGGTTCTCAAGATGGCGTGAGGCTGTGAGATTGTTAACGGCTGGCCGGTTACATAACACTCATATGTCTGCTGGAGACATTGGAAGAAATGGGGTGGAAGTGAAATTTCTGAGTATTTCGTCGGCACTGATCCGCGTTAGTCGGCTCTTAATTGTTAAGCAGATGCAGGCGCGCAAGCTGCGCCAGTTTTGACCATGTTTGTGAGCGCTGTCTCACAAGCGGACACTAGCGATGCTTGGGCATTAGTGAAAAACCGCGTTTTTTCTCGAAAAGCCGCTCGGCGCCGAGTCTGAAAGCCTGTGCCGGTATGGGTTGAGGGCAGTTGCTAGGGTGGCTGCCGATGCTACCTTAGTCTTGCTTAATCGTATCCCTCGCGATAGCTTGCGCCAGGGCATTGCACCCGGCCGGCGGGCTTTTCTATGGTGTACCTGTATTTTTCATTCCGCGTTTAAAAGGAAACCTTTCAACTTAGCTTCTACTTGCCCGACAAAAACCACTAGCAAGTCTTTGAGCGGTGTGCACCAGATACGGTGCGCATGCGGTTGGAAGTAATTTCTGAGAAGAGCGGCAAGCATTTCGCTTCGCTTCCCCAGTGGTTGTGCTGTCAATGTTTCGCATCACTGGTGGTGCGCTTGGCTTGCGCAGCTACTTGCAGGTGGCGCTGCTCTCTCACGCGATAAACCAAGGCATTATGCCTGTCTAAGGAGACACCTATGACTCTCATCGAGTATCTCATTGTCTTTGCGATTCTCGCAATTCTCTTCGCTATCGTGTATCCCGCCCTGAGGAATCCGCGTCGCCGCGGCGGCCTGCCTCCCCAGGAGGAACCGGGGCGTGAACCGCTTCCGTCCAGCCACGATCATCAGCACGACGGCCACAGCCACGGCTTGCCTGCGGGCGAGACTCCGCTGGTTACCCCCGATGTCGGCGACTTCAGCCCTGTTCACAAGGGCAAGGCTGCCTACAAGGGCTGCAAGTTCGACCCCGATGAGGTGCGTCGCACTCGCTTCCTGGCCGGTCCCAAGATCGATGTCAGCAATCTGCCGGCGCCCAACCCGGTGGTGCAGGCATTGCTTGCTGCTGTGGACGAAAACCGCATTCGCGAGCACATGCTTCGCTTGAGCGGTGAGCTGCCCATGACCGTGGGTGGCAAGACCATCAAGATCGCCACTCGCAACACCCATCACGGCGACCTGCAGCACGCTCTCGCCTATGTGCTGGAGCAGTATCAGTCCATGGGCATCTCTGCCCGTCGTGTGCCCTACAAGGTGCGCGGCAAGCAGTTGGAGAACATCGAGGCTGTCATTCCCGGCAAGACCAATCCCGACAAGGTGGTCATCGTCGGTTCGCACATCGACTCCACGGCTGGTCGCCCCTGGGGTGTGGAAGCGCAGGCTCCCGGCGCCGATGACGATTCCTCGGGCACCGTCGGTGTGATGGAATTGGCTCGCGCCATCAAGGACCTGGGCTTGCCCTTTACCGTGCGTATCCTGCACTTCTCCGGTGAGGAGCAGGGTCTCTGGGGAAGCTATGCTTACTCTGACATGGTGGCAAGCGCCAAGACCGATGTTGTGGCCATGGTGCAGATCGACATGATCGGCTACTGCGGCAAGCCGGGCAACCGCGTGGACATCCACGACGGTGCCGACAAGAACGGCTCTCACGACATCACGGTGCGTTTCTTCCGGGCCATCGCTCGCTACGGCCTCAAGCTCGGTCCGGTCGACCCGCACAACCATGCGGTGGATGACCGTTCCGACCACGCCGGCTTCCTCGACCACGGCTACAAGGCTGTGCTCATTTCCGAGGAATTCACCGACGACGGCTTCAACCCCAACTATCACCAGCTCTCCGACCGGGTGAAGAACTGCAACCTCCCCTACATGGTGGAGGTGGTCAAGGCAGTGATCGCTCTGACTGTGGATCTGGCCGGCGGCAAGTAACGCCGGTTTGAAGCGGAGGGGACCAATCTGATTCTAGATTGGTCTCCTCCTGCTTCTCTTTTTGTCGTCAAATACTATACGATGTAGCGAGATCGGCGAATTATCTCATTTCCCTTTTAGCCGTTCTTGCCGCGTCTTCCCTTCTTCGCCTGTGAGTTTTTTCGGGTTTGAATTTTGGTTATGCTGGCGACCATGAGCTTGGTATATGCTTCGCACCTGTATGGGCGTTCTATGAGCCATTGTCTCGGACCAAGTTTTTTGACTTGTGAACCGGGCGCCAGATCAAATAGCTCCTTTCCGAAAGCAGAAGCCCTTGAATTCGACATCCAGGCAACTGTATTGGAAGATGGGTAGGCTATTTCATGGGTGAGTGGAGTTTGCACGACCATGGTTAACTCGTGAGGCAAAGAGCCATGGTCCTTGAGAAACTTTAGCGCCTCTGCTTCCTTATCAAATCGTTTTGCTATTCTTATTCCGATCTCTTGCTTGAATTTGTAGCCAAGCTCCTTCAATTGGCACTTCAGGTCATTAATTCGACTGTCTTCTCCTGGGGCAGTACGCCTGTATTTGATGGCTAGCATTGCTACTGCCCTGTTTTCTTCCCTCAAGGTCAGTTCTCCGCAGTGTTTATCTAGCTCTTCAAGGGACTTTTCTAAGTCTTCATCGGTATCCAGGCAGGGAATATCAAACGTCAGAACAGTTTTCGTTTCGTCTCGCTCCTTCCAGTCTATGCCGGAGTCGTCCATCATTTTTTGTTTCACGACTGGAGCGTATTTCTCAGCTGCGGACTGGTAAGTTTTTAATCTCTCGAAGGCAGCCTTTCCCATGCGGCTGATTTGGAAGTGCTCTGCAATTGCTCTCGCTCCGTCAGCGCTAAGATCGGTTTCATAGCGCTTAAGTTTGTTGTAGACAATCTCCTTGAGTTCTGGGTACTCCAGGGCTATCTTTAGGTAGTTGGTTCTGTCTTTTTCGGAAAGCGCCGGTTTCAAACTACTGCATCTTCTACCAATGAAAGAGGTGTCTTCCGGTTCTAGTCCGCCTCTCTTAATTACGCCCATCGTCAATGGATTAAGTTTAGCCTTAACGATTTTCAGTACCTCTTCCGGAAAGCCTAGCTGAAGCGCTAGCTGCCTTTCTTCTTTAGTAAGTTTGACTTTCTCTGGTTTCTTGTGATCGTCCATGGCATACCCAATGAGAGACAAGTGCCTACAACCTCAGCACCACAAGCCCGTTTGGAATGGCCAGGCGCTTGGGGCGAATCTCACTTCTTATGGTGCCCGACAGGCTTTCGTTGTGATGGGACATGAAATACTGCAGGCTCTTGAAGGTGGCATTATCCGTCGGACCCACCATCATTTGCATTCCCTTCTCTCGCAGTGCCGGTGCGCTCGAGACGGAGAACATGCCGTCATGGGCTGACTGCAGCAGTTTTTGATTGACACCGGGGGCACCCCTGTCGAAGATAAAGTCAATGTCGCCCGGCACCGGTTTCTTAGAAACAAAGCTGCCTCCCACATTCACTTCCTTCACACCCATCTCTTTCAGCTTTTGCAGGGTCGACTTAAATTCGCTCAGAAGTTTCTGTCGTTCGCTACCTTGACCGAAATGACTGCTGAAGGTCTGCCAGTCCATGGGGTATTTGCCAGGCATCAGTCTGCCTGTGGGGCTGAATTCCGGGGCTGACTTGACGGGCAGGGTATCCATGTAAGCCACTTTAAAATGTTCCGGCTTGCTGAGTAACTCGCCGGATACCGGATGCCTTGGCACAAAACCCTTTGCCTCTTGTTCTTGCATGGCGGCGGCGGCTTTGTCGCGCAGTATCTTACCGGCGGTACGTTCGGGGGCAAAGGTGGCCTTTATTTGAGCAATTTCGGCGCGGGCTGCTTCATCGCTTATCTTGGCGTAAGTGCCGCCTGTCTTGCCTGCTTCCAGCTTGAGTGCCTGCTTTGCCTCAAGGGCACCCATTTGCGTCAAGCCGGCTCTGCCCTGTAGTGCCACTTCCTTCCCTATCTGTTGGGTGCCCGCCTTTGTCGCAGCGGCGAGACCTTCGACGGCGCTCGTGCCTAGATTGGCTTCCGCCATTCTTGCGCCCTGTGTAAGTACTGATTTCCCTCGTGTGGCAACCAGTACTGCCGCCCCTAGAACAGCGGCTGTACCGACTGCCGCCGCCTTGACGGCAGCTTCTTTGGTGACGGTGATACCGCTTATGGTCAGTAAGTTGAGATCTTCTGCGGGCTTTGTGGTTCTACCGCTTTCAACCTTTTCCTCCGCCTGCTCAAGTTTGCCTGGAGTGGCGCCTTTTGCGTCACTCAACTGAGTCTTAGACTGTTTGTCTCCTGTCACGGATTGCGCCCGGGGATGGAAAAGAGCTGCCTTACTTTTATACTTATGCCCCGCCGAGCGCATTCTCCACGGGGCTTCGGGCTTGCACCGCCAAAAACGGTGCGTCTAGCCCGTCCGCCCATCGAAGCGGGCGAGAATAGACTCAATTGACTTTGTGTGGGCCCTGGCCGAGTCTTTGCCGTAGCCTCCGGCCAGCACCATGGCTAGAGGGATGTTCATTCTTCTGGTGGTTTCCACTACAAACAGGTCCCGCTCGTTCATTTCTTCCACCTTGAGGCGGAAGGTGGAAAGGGGGTCGCTATCGAGTACGTCGGAGCCGGCGTTGTAGGCAACCAGATCTGGTTTGAATTTCTCAAGGGCTACGGGCAGGGTGCTTTTGAGCTCTGACAGATAGGTTCTGCCGTCAGTATTGCGGGGAAAGGGTATGGACCAGTCTTCCTTCACTTTGGGATGAGGATAGATTGACTCATCGAAGTAGTCGAGCACGAAAAGCTGCGACTCGCCTCGGGCAACATTGGCAAAGCCGTTGCCCTGGTGTGCGTCTGTATCCACTATCAAGGCGGTCTTGAGTAAGCCCTCCTGGCGCAGGGTTTTAATGGCGATGGGAATATCGCAGTAGACGCAGAAGCCGCCACCCTGGTCTTTATCGGCGTGATGGTAGCCGCCGCCTATGTTTATTGCCAGTCCCCTCTGCAGGGCGGCCCGGCAGGCGGCTATGGTGCCTCCCGCTGCCAGTCGCATTGGTTTGAGTATGCGCCAGTCGATTACCCCGGCGGGCAATTTAGCCAGTATCCCCACTTCCAGAATGCGAGAAAGAACTCTGCTATCGCCCAGCGAGTCTAAATACTCTTTCGAATGTACTTTCAGCAATGCGGCTTCCGACAGGGCGGCGGGCCGCTCCACGCTACTTGGTCTGCGCGGCCCCTTTGGATTTGTTAGCGCCTCATAGATTTTCTGATATTTCCTGCCGTCAAAAGGGTGCAGGTGCTCCAGACCAAAGGCTGAAATGTTGTAGCCCTTCGAATAGAACAGTGGCACCTGGGAGTTTTCCTTCTCCCTTCCGGTCTCGCCCGAGCTCAGAGCCAGCATCTCCTGGCAGTCAGCATCTTCAAGCAACAGACCGGCGCAGACACCGCCCAGTACCAGCCCGGTCAGGACCGTACGGCGAGAGACCTTGGGCGCCTTTGATTTGTCATTGGCCAGGTTAGAGTCAGTAGCTTCAATTTCCATAGAAAATACATTCTAGGTTTTCTCGCTACGGTTCGCCAGACTAGCCTCAAACTAGGTAGAATTATCCTTTGAAATGACTGCCGGGGAGTAATTATGAGAGTTTGCCACGCCGGGTCTTGCAGTCTTCTGGCAATTTGTCTTCTGGGCGCGGCAATTACTGCCCAGGCTGCCCCTCTCGACAAACCGCCGCCGGTGCCCAAACATGGGGCTACCGGCAGACCGGTGGAGCCTGTAAATAGTGCACCAAAGGCAAAAGACGAGAATAATCCGGCTTTCCACAAGGCGCTGCTTGAGATTGCCGGGCAGTATAAGGGCTATCAGAAGCTTGACGATGTACCTAAGCCGGCACCTGCTCTTTGTGCCATGCCGGCGCCCTTGCCCCCAAGGCTCAGTGCAGGCGGTGATGGCGGCGGACACGGCAAGAAGGTCTATTATCTATATGCCAAAGACCTGGCTGCCTACCTCAAGCATGACAAGGTCAAGCCCGGTCAGGCGCTTGTAAAAGAGTCATTTAAGGCTATCCCCACTAAGACGGGGACGTCGCAGAAGGTTGAATATATGAGTGGCGATATGCATGGACTCTTTATCATGCTCAAGATGCCGCCGCAGACAGTCGGCACTGATGAAGGTTGGATTTATGGTACCGTTACGCCTGATGGGAAGACCGTGACCGGTTCAGGTCGGATGGCCTCATGCATGAGCTGTCATTTGTCTGCACCCCATGGAAGACTCTTTGGTGTCAAGGCGGCGCGGTAGTGGCTGTAGAAGCCTTGCTCACGGACGCTCTCAAGAAAGGAGCTACCCTTGAATGATTGGAAGCCGATTTTGGAAGGCGTATCCTACTTCCTTGAGATGCTCTCCCTGGCCACCGGCGTGCCCGCGCTCTTGCTTTGCTGGCTGCCGGCTATCCTTGGCTTCAAGGGCTATACACCGCGAGTGATTCTCGTAAGTTTGTTGACCATCATCTATGGTATTGCTGTTCCAGGGCTGACTATTCTCGTCTATCAGTCTTTGAAAAATTCCAATGAGACTTTCAACTTTGTTTGTGCTTTGCTAGGCTATTTTGCCGTTTTCGCCATTGCCCTGACCGGCCCGCTTTGTATCGCCTTCATCCCCAGTTTCATTGCCAGAAAGCACAACTTGCGCATCAAGAAGAAGGTGTTTTTATGGAATTTTCTGGGTCTGGTTGTGCCCTACATGTGGATTGGGCTGATCATCTGGTGTGGCGTTGTTCATAGGGAAAAGGACGACGCTTAGGCAAGTGGGATTGTCACGCTAGTTTCACGAGGTGCCGTGTAGTTTGTATGGCATCAACCTAACGCACCGCCCCTTACTAAAATATTTGCAGTATCGCGTGAAATCCACCGCTTTACCCCATTTTCTTTGAGAGTATTTACCATGAAAGAAGATTTTGAATCACCATCGCAGCAGCAGCCGGAGCGTTTCGAGGCTCCTACCACCGCTCAGACCGAGGCTGTTGGTGGTCTTGATGGATATAATGCCGCACGCGATGCCATGAAAGGCGCCGATACTGCCACAGTTCCTCCCCTGGAACTTTATGATTCTCAGGCTGGTAGTGATTCAAGTGGCAGTAAGGGGGCGCAGAAATCTCAGGCCGATGGTAGTTCTAATGGTGACAACCTAGGTGCCGGCAGTGGCACTGAGAGTTCCCAATCAGGCGGTGATGCCAACGGCGGTAAAGGTGCAGAGTCTCAGGCAGCCGGCAACGACGGCAAGAGCGCCACCGATTCCGCTCCGGCCGAGCAGAAAGCCCCATCCATTGATAACTCTTCTGGTACTCAATCCGATGGCAAGCCGTCCTCGGACTCCCAGGCGGCCGGTAATGACGGCAAGAGCGCCACTGATTCCGCTCCTGCTGATCCCAACAACAAGAGCATAGAAGCCTCTTCCGACGCTGAAAACAAAAGTGTCGGCAAGGACGATGGTGGATCCGGCAAGAAGAGCCCCGACAGTGATGAGTCTGGAAAAGATGGGATCCGTTCCCAGATTGATAGTTCCACAGCCGATAAGTTTGGCGGCGGCGAAAATCCGAATGATGGTAACTCAAACAAGTCCGTTGAGGCTATGTCTAAGAATCCGGCCAATGATCTTGATGATATGACCACTACGGCTCCGGGCGGTGATACTGGTAGCCCTAACGAGGGTGATTTTTCACCCCCGCAGAGTGAAAGCAATGTAAATCCGGGAGCCGGTGACGGCGGCACCAGTAAGGGTGATTCCGGCAGCAAGCCGCCGGTGAATGAAAATGGCAAACCAAATGGGGATGCCAAAAATCCTGGAGCCTATGAAAGTGACAAAAATCCTGGAGATTCCAAAGGCGATATCAAATCTCAAGATGATGGACTGGACAAGAACGGCAATCAAAGCATGCCCCCCCAGAGCCTGCCCGTAGGCCCTTCCAACAGTCCCGTGAGCACAGGCGGTTCCGGCAGCCAGCGTCCGCAGTGGTAACAAGTCGAGCGGATGCTCGTCCTAATCCTTTGCGGGAAGGTAGGCTTGTATAAGTTTGGCGCAGTTTGGAAAGACTCTAGCTATCTTAGAATCCTGGAAATTGTCTTCGGTGCCATAGAGGGCTGCAACAAGGTCGGCGAATGCCTCTCTTGGTCCTCTTTTCCCTTCTTGCATGAAATATTGCCGAGCTTGCCTTTGCGCGGCGCTCATAAGCTTGCGATCGTTTTCGTAGGCGGCGATAAATTCTACAGTTAGCGAGGCATCGCAAAGCATATGGTCTAGTGCATGACCTGCTTCGTGGGCAAGGGTTTTCTGCAGGTGCTGGTTCTTGCCGGACCGACCGAAGCTGTAGAGATTTTCTGCAACTATTGCGCCATGCTCCTTAGAAAAGACGCCGCTCATCTCGTCGTAACTCTGGGCAATTTCCTGCCCTACCGGTTTTTGGTTTTTAAGCTCTGGAGCGGCGGTGGTTACATAAGGAGCCAGGAGAATGGAGCATTGTTGTTGATAAAATAGGCAGAGAATCGAGCGGGGAAATCGCTTGAGCGCCTCTCTGGTTGCCTTAATTGTCTCGACACTAACGGCTGTTTCTCCCTTTGCCGGTGGTAGCACTTTGATAATGCGGGCTAGAAGCTCTTCGGAAGAAAGTTGGATGGTTTCGGCTGCTTTTCCTAACCACTTGTCGCTCTTGCCCAGGCTCCTGGTCGCCGGATAGGGGCTATGCCTACCGTCTCTTAAGAGTTTGTCTATGTCACTGTTTGGCCCGAGCAGCGGTTTACTGGGGTCGTAGTTCCAAATAAGGTCGTGCCGACCGGGCAGAGGGAGATCTGTCAAGGATGGGGCGTCCGATTGAAGCTGCGCTCCGCAGGGAGAAACTGAGCAGAGCGGCACCAAGATGGCCGGCGCCGAAAGCAAGGCCGCATAACTTTTGCGGTTTGGCTTTCGGTCAGTAGTCTTGTCCTTTCCACTCACGGTCTCATCACCTTCAAAGCCGTGGATACCGCTTGACGGTTTCGTCTACTTTAAGTTTGACATCGGGCTGGACATAATGTTCCCGAGCCGTACTAATCTCCCACTGCAGCTACAATTTTGCCGCGGGTATGACGCTCTGCCAGCTTCTTGAGACCGGCCGGGATTTCCTCTAGGTTTATTATCTCTTCTACCAGGCAGTTCAAACTGCCTGAGACTGCAAGTTCCAGCATTTTCGTGCCTATGTGTGCCAGCTCATGCTGGGCCTGGTGATCGCCGCTCAGGTGGGCGCCGCCCAGGGCTACTTCGTGAATAGATAAAGCCGACTTGAAGGGGATAATTTTGCTGAAATCGGGAAAACCGGCACAGCACACTAGAGCACCGCCAAAAGGTAGCATTGCCAGTGAGGCGGTGGCGCTTTCGGGACCTGCCGTATCTAAAATATAGTCGGGACCCCGGCCGCCGGTGGCTAATCTTATTTGAGCCTCTACGTCTTCAGTGTTGTAGTCTATGGCCTGGTCGGCACCCAGGCTCATGACGTATTCAAAATTGCGCCTGGAGCAAGTGGTGAAGACTTTCAAATTTGCCAGTCGGGACAGTTGCAGAGCGAAGCCGCCCACACCGCCGGCGCCACCATGAATGAGAATAGACTTGCCGCTCTCCACTTTCAATTTCTTGTGAATGGCTTGAAAAGCCGTATAACCGGCGCAAGGTAGGGCAGCGGCGTCTGTGAAGGACAATTGCTCTGGGATAATCGAAACGGCGCGGGCGTTGGTCACGGCGTACTGGGCAAAGCCCCCTGGTTTCGAGAGATCGCCATGATAGACGACTCTT
>JACRFZ010000119.1 GCA_016212515.1 Candidatus Melainabacteria bacterium | reverse complement strand
TGATGAAAATCGGACCGAGCTGCGTGTGCCCAAGGTCTGAAACGAACTTGTCGATTTCAAACTGTGCTTGCACGGCAATTGTTTTCTCATCGTCAATGTTTGTTCCGAGTTTTTTAATTCTAGTCTCTATATGGTCTCCGGCACTACTGAATCTGTGTAGTACGGCATACCAAGTTCTCACAGATTGATAGATTGTCTGATCAAAGCTATGTACAACTGCTATTCTCGACCAGAATTGCTCATTGCTTGAGGTTCTCCCCACAAACATTGAAGCGGGTTCCATCCTGTTTACTTTGAATACTGCTGGTAGTGGTTCGTTATGGTAGAGAGGTCTCTCCTCATCGATCCATTCTCTTTGCGCTTCCCATGACTGCGCTCTGTGAATCAGTTCCCAAGTCTCTACAAAATCCTTTGGTAGGTTCGCTGCGTTTGCATCAATTTCATCTAGTATGGGCTTAAAGTCAATGCTACATTTTTTGATAAGCGCCTTTCTTTTCTTGCTGAACAGATCGTAGATTTCATGTACTAGGAACTCGAGTTCTTGATTCAACGAAAGTTTTTCAATGGCGGCCATTCTAGATCTGTACTGGCGTATTGATTCGACTATATCAGGCGTTTCGTATCTGAATACGCGATCTCCTTCCTCCAAGAACGACTCGTAAGATGAATTTGGGAGCCTGCTTAGGAACTCTATTGATAGCTTCTTGGTCGAAGAGAAGTACTTAATTACTTCTTTCTCTCTCAGGTTTCGTTCGTAGTATTCAAATACGCGCTTCATGTGCTCCGGATAATCCTGCAGACGAAGTTTAATGAGGATATCCAGATGTCTGACTGTCGCGCAATCGATTAGTCTGTCAAAACCTGCAAAATAGCTAAGTGCCCTGAGAATCTCAGCTTTGCCGGTACTGTGATAGTTTTGGAAACGAATTGTGGTTTGCATCGATGTGATTCTCGTAGAAGCTTTATTCTAGCTTTCTAAGATTTTACTCGATTCCCTCTGTGTCCATGCTTAGGCGCGACGGAAGCCTGTTGTGGCTTCCCCGTGTATCGTTTGATGCCAATCATTACAGCAGTCAGTGAATTCAATCGACTGCTTGTTGCAGTTTGTGCCCTCAAGCAATTCCTCCCGCCTCAAGTTCAACAACCCTGATGGTTTCCGCTGCTTCTTTCAAGACAAACTTATGCGGCGGGCCGGGCGCCGGACCGCTCACTACTTTGCCGCCGTGTTCAATATCGTAGACGCTCAGGTGGCAGGGGCAGGCAAAGACAGGTCCGTTGGGACGGTAGTTGAAATCGCGCTTGCAGATCTCGGGATCTTCCACAAAGCGGAAAACACAGCCAAGGTGAGGGCAAATACGGCTATAGGCGACAATTTCGCCGGAGGGTAGTTTCACTATGTAGCCGGGAATTTTGCGACTTTCCTTACCGTCGGCGTTGTACTGGACATACTGCTGAGTGAAGGTGAATTCACGACAGGTCCAGGGTTTGAGGAAATCGTCATAGGAAAAAATAACCTCGCCTTCGGGGCGAGGTGTATCAGGCGGTGCAAAAATGTCGAGGGGTCCCACTGTCGGTCTGGCGTATCGTAAGAGCGGTGCGCCGGCTAAAGTGAAGGTAAACGCCAGCGGCAAAGCCGCGAGCGTTTTCAAAATCGAACGTCGCGTAGTATTCGGATGCATGGACACCTCCCGGAATGCGCCTTTTGGGCATTCTTCCTGCATGGGTCTCTTGTTGTCATTATATGCCTGCTGAGCTATGGAATTTAGTTAAATGTAGTGTTTGAGTTACCAAACGTCATGGAGAACAGACCCTTCTTAAACCTGGGATGGGAGCCATCGATCGCCTGGAACGACGGCAAGCCGTAGCAAGGTGCTTCTAATTTGTATCCAGGCGGAAAGCAAGGTCGTGAGTGGCAGTCATCTTACATCCGGCAAATTCGATTGAAAAAAGCTCCGGCAATGGCTCCGAGCCTCTCGTATTATTGGCGCCTGCAATTAGCGAAAGGGCCGGTCTTGAGTGAGAGTGTCGCGCCCTTTAGCTTTGATCTTCAGAAGAGTTTTGTACGCTGCTTGATTGGATTTTAAGTCTGGGCTATCTGGAGGCAGAGTCTTTGATAGTATCGCAATTGCCTGGCCATAAAGCGACTTAGCCTTTTCCAGCCTTCCCTGCTCCTGGTAGATATTGGCAAGAATTGTGAGATCATTGGCATAGGCTGGATGCTGTTCGCCAACGATAGTTCGGTCGATTTCAAGGGACTGCAAGCAATGCCTTTCAGAATCAGCCAGGTTTTTCTCGAGAAATTCAATTTTTGCTAGTTTTACAAGCCGAGTAGCTGTTTCGGAGTGGATTATGCCTAAGATTTGCTCAGTAATGTTTATAGACTTTGCTATCAATTCTTTTGCTTCTGTAATTCTTCCTTCCGCCAGAACCAGATCAGACTGAACGGAGAGAGTCTTTGCCACTTCTACACTGGAATTACCGTAAGTTTTCTGCTGAATGGGAAGTGCCTGATTGATTAAGGTCTGAGCCTCCGCAATTTTACTCTGCCTGAGTAAAACGGTTGCCATATCAACTTTTGCATCGGCAACGGATGGATCTTCCGCCCCCTTCAAAGCCTCTTTGCGGCTCAAGATCTGAGAGTATAGATCGGCCGCCTTGTTCAAGGCTCCCATCTCTAGATATGTTCCGGCTTGACACGCCTGAATGCCGGTGACCAAGTCCACATCCTTATTGGGTCCTTCACCCGCAACTTGCAGCGCTTTATCGCAAAGTCCTAATGCTTCTTTATATAGGCCTTGCGAAGACTTGAGGTCGGCAATATGACCAAGGAGGTAGGGATCCACTTTTTTCGATTTTCTCCCAATAATTCCCGAGGCCTTAGAAAAGTAGATCCAAGCTTCTTCATAATTACATTTGCGAGCATAAACAACTCCCAGGCTCTTCAAGATTTCCGCGAGTTGAGGGCTGTCGCTTCCATATGTTTTCTCCCGGCTCAGAAGCGCACTCTTTAGCAGGCTCTCTGCTTCCTGGTATTTGTGCATCTCGGTGTAGAGCACTGCCAGATTTTTCTTGGTCTGGGATACAGAGTCGCTCTGCTCTCCATATAACTGGCTCAGCAATCTGAGCATTTCTAGAAAGTTTTGCTCTGACTCCTTGTAGCGATAGCCATTGATCAAATCGAGCGTTTCTTTTTGCAGTCGTGCGAAAGTTTGGTTGGCTTCCGGGGTTGCATTGTTGCTGCGAAGAACTAGCTCAGTATCTAGAGCTCCGGCATAGCCAGGGGAGAAGGAGAGTGAGGGCGCTGTAATTAGAAGGCACAAGCCAACAAGAGAAGTCTTGATTCTCGAATGTTGCTCCAAATTCAATCTGCAGCACCTAAGTTCGCTATTCCTTGTGAGGGCTACACCAATAGCCGATTTTTTAGGAAGACTAAGCCGTTCATTCCCTCAGCCAGAGGTGTCGCCCGAGCGCTTGTTGAGGAATTTGAAGTGCCGCAGGGGTTTCTCCAAGCGAGGTTGTCATGGGTTTGCTATGCTGAGAAGGTTGTCTTGCCTTCTAAGCGGTCTTTATAAAATTTGGAGCGCCAATGCTCAAAAGCAAAACTCTCAGTAGAGATACTGTCGGTGTTCATCTGCGCGTGCCTGAAGAATTGAAACCTGAGGTTTTGCCGCCGCTTGCGGCAGACACGGCGGTAGTGCCCGAGCCTCAGTCCAGAGACAATGATAAGGGGGCTCTGCCCGAGCCTCTACCTAAGTGTGACGGAAAGGCGATTCACATTGCCATGCCGCTCTGGCGGTACTACTGGTTGCGTAGCTTTGATTTTTCGCTAGGACTACTCACACAATATGTAGCAGGTGCTGCGTTTGTCTTTGTCCAATTTCTTGTGCTTGGTCTGATTTGTTTGATAGTGCCTGGTTTATCTGCGGGATTGCAGGCGAAGTACGGATTTCCGCAGATGCTGCTGACCGCATGTCAGGCAGGGGTGCTCTGGAGCGCCTGCAGTATTGGTATCGTCATTTTCTGCACTCAGTATCTTTGCGCGCGCAAGGGTGAAACTCTTATTACAGCTTTGCGTATCGTCGACAAGTCCGGAAAGCCCCTTGGGCGATGGCGTGCTGCTTTGCGTGCGGCTCTCTATCTAGGTTCAGTCTTTTGTTTTCCTCTCTGTCTCATTACAGTGGCGGCCGGCAGCCGAAGGTTCTTTCACGATTTTTGCTCCGGTTCGTATGTGCTCACGGAAGGAGAAGATCCTGCCAGAACCTTTTACCCCCCGCGTCCAGCTTGGCTGTTACCGCTATTTGCCTGGCTGGTAATTGTTTTACTCTGCAACAGTGGTCGTTTCTCGACGGTGCGAGAAACAGTCGAGAATATTGCTGCTGGTACTATGTTAGGTGTGCAATCACGAAACTACATGGATTATCTTGCCCATCGTTTTGTTTACGACTTGAATGCACCGATGACCCAGGAGCAGGCTAAAGTTCGAGTTACCCAGGCGGAAGCCCTGCTGTCACTGCAGGTGCGTTACCTGGGGTTGCGCGATTATGAGACGGCGAGGACCATGCTTAACACAGCGGTATTAGCCTCACGGGCGGGAGACGTGCAAAAGACACAAGAGTATGTTAATGCCTGGTTGAAACTGCCCGTACAAAGAGCCGAGCGCATGCTTCGCAAAGATGAGTTTCTCTCTGTCGCTCAAGGCAAGGCTGCGCAGCTGGTTGCAGCTAGACTTCTGGTGCAGGCCGGTAGTATCGATGATGGTATCAGTCAGGCTCAGGCATGCAAGGATAGTGCGGCTCAGAAAGACGACTATAAGCGCTATGCCGATAGCTGTGAATTTCTTGCCAATGAGTATGAGGCTAAAGGTGATCTGGCTAGCATGCTGGCGCAGAAGCGCGACTTGTTTCGCTGCATGGAAGTGGAGCGAAAAATATACGCTGACGACAAGGGCGAGCGAGCTGCCTCAAGTATGTTTGATGCAGACTTGCGCCAGTTGACTATGGAAATTTATGATCTGGCAGCGAAAGTGGTCACTGAAAGGCAGGCGCAGCAGCAAAGGGAAACCGCAGGTCGGTAGTCTTTATTCTTTTGTTCAGGCTCTGAGGCAATACGAACACTTGTTTCCAGTAGTTGTGATTTCCCTCGACTTGCCTGCCTGCCTGCATGCCTGCCGGTCTACTCATGGCTCCCAGTTGTATTCGGTGACACCTTTCTGGCTGCGCACCACGGCGCTTTGTCCCGGGTCCGCTCGGCGCCTGACAGGCTGTGCCGAGCTCTGACTGACTGCGTAGCTGGGGTCGATTTCACTCAAGGGTACGTCATTACTGTGACTGATTGGTTTTACCTGTTCATGGGGGCTGTCCATGTCATTGTAGCGAGAACTCAGTAGTTCACCGGGTGGTGTGAGCACGGCACTGTAATACTGCTGGTTGAAGCTTCTGAAAATGCGGGCCATGACTGTACCGCCGGTGACATTCTTGGCCACCACTTTCTTTTCGTCGCCGCCGCCCCAGACACAGGTCACCATATCCGGTGTGAAGCCGACAAACCAGATATCCTTTGCTTTGTCGGCGGTGCCGGTTTTGCCTGCTGTCGGTCTTGTCAATCTGGCCTGGGTGCCGGTGCCCCTGGCTACCACGTCTTGCAAAATGTCCGTGAGCCAGGTGACTTGTTCTTGGGGAAAGACTCGACATATGGAAGGCTGATAGTAACTGAGGATTTTGCCGCGGGCGTCTTCGATACGGCGAATGGTCCAGGCGGGAGTGGCCAGTCCGCCTCTGGCGAGAGTGCCGTAGGCAGAGGCCAATTCCAGGGGGGTGACGGCGGAGCTGCCCAGGGCAAGTGCCAGGGTGGGAGCCATTTTTGTGCGAATGCCGGCGGAGTTCATGGTGGAAATGATGGAGTTTATGCCTACTTGCTCGGTGACGCGAATGGTGCACATATTGCGCGACTGCATGAGGGCGTCCCGGATGGTGATGTTGCCCAGGTACTTGCCGTCGAAGTTCTTGGGGGTCCATTTCTCACCATTTGCTTCCTTCAGTTCGAAGGGGGCATCGAGAACCGTGCTTTCGGGCGTGGCTACACCGGCCATGAAGGCAGTCAGATAAACAAAGGGCTTGATTGATGAGCCGGCGGTGTGCGGGTTGACGGCACAGTTCCATTGATTGTCCCAGTAATTGTGGGCGCCGCCCACAAGGGCGCGAATGGCATTGTCCTTGACCGATAGAGCCACCAGTGCTTCTTCTTCTATACCGACAGGGGCTCGTCTTATCTCTGAAGCCAGGGTTCTTTCGGCCAGGCTTTGAGCGACCGGGTCGAGGGTCGTATAAATTTTCATGCCGTTCATGCCGATGGTCATGTCGCTGTAGGAGCTGCGAACCAGTTCCAACACATAAGAGGTAAAGTAAGGAAAGCGTGTGAACGGATAGGTCTTCTGACGTTTGAGGGCTGTTTTGCGAAAGTTGAGGGGGGTGGCCTCGGCCCTCATCTCCGCTTCCATAGTGATGTAATTGCTTTCCTGCATAGATCTTAAGACCTGCCGCTGCCGTTCTAAGGCGGCGTCACGGTGCTTGGCTGAGCCAAGGTAGGAAGGGGAGCGAATTATCCCGGCAAGATATGCTGCTTCCTCCAGGTTGAGGTTACGGGCTGATTTGCCGAAATAGGTCTGGGCTGCTTGTTCTATACCGCGAGCCCCTTCCCCGAAATAAATTTCCGTCAAATAAAGCGAGAGTATCTCTTCTTTGGAAAACTTCTCTTCCAGGCGGCCGGCCACGAACATCTCGGCTAGCTTGACGATACCGGTGCGTTTGCCGTCTAGAAAGAAAAGGTTTTTTGCTAACTGTTGTGTGATGGTTGAACCGCCCTCTTTCATCTGCATGGAGCGGGCATTGACCAGGGTGGCGCGTAGTATGCCCTGGGGGCTGACGCCGTGGTGCTCGAAGAAGTGCTTGTCTTCTGCTGCCATCACCGCCAGTATCAGTACTCGGGGAATGTCTTTATAGGCAATAACAGTGCGGGGAATGCCGGCATCAATGGTTTCTATGAGTTCGTCATTTTTGTCATAGATCGAAATGGCGTCGACTGGTTTGTAGTCTTTCAAAAAGCTGAGATCCGGTATGCGCATCAATTCCTGCACTACCAGTAGCCCTATGACTGTGCCTCCAAGCGTGCCGAAAACCAGAAGCAACTGGATAAGCGCTTTGGTTATATGAAACAAAGAGGTGAGAGTATCCCTGAAATGGGTTCTACCAGTCAGCTTTCGCAGATCCGACATTTTTCTTGAGTTTTCACCTGCCTGAACTTAGGACATGTTCTATCCTTAAGGGCTATCCTGGCACAGGCTCCAGGGGCTGTCAAATTGTCGCGGTATTTCGGCAGGGTCTTTCTTTGTTCTATAATTAGCTGGTCTTGGTAGGTTGCAGCCTTGAAAAAAGTAAATGTTCTCATAGTGGAAGACAACGAGCTGATGCGGCAGGGGCTCAGATCCGTATTGGAGCGCAGTGAGGAATTTTGCGTGGTCGGTGAGGCGGAAGACGGTGAGGAAGCCGTGCGTCTTGCTCAGACTCTCAAGCCCGATGTAATTGTCATGGATATCGGTCTACCTTACAAGAACGGTATCGAGGCCACCCGGGATATCAAGCAAAACTCCCCTTCTGTGAATATTGTCATGCTCACCTCCCATGACAATGACGATGAGATTTTCGCCGCTTTATCTGCCGGGGCCCAGGGCTATTGCTTGAAGGATTGTGCCTCGGAGCGCATTAAGATTGCTCTCAGTTCGGTGTCCCAGGGGGCGGCCTGGATTGATCCTCGTATCGCCCAGAAGGTGCTTTCGGCTTTTGAAGGGGGGCGCAAGGAGAAATCTGAGAGCGAGGCGGAGAAGAGTTCTTCGGTTGCGCCTGGTTCCGGTTCCTCAGCCGCTGCCGGCGGTCTTGATACGCTTTCGGCAAGGGAGAAAGATGTTTTGCGGCTTATGGTGGATGGTGCTTCCAATAAAGAGATCAGTGAGAAGCTTATTATCAGCATTTCCACAGTGCGCACCCATGTGGAGCACATTCTTGAGAAACTGGCAGTAACTGGCCGCACCCAGGCTGCCGTAAAAGCCATGAAAGAAGGGTTGGTTTAGCATTTGGGCAGGCTGGTGGGCTAGATCTCGTCGGTCTCTGCCAGTTGATCTATGGAATTTTCCTGCTGCTTCAAAGAATCAGCATAGGCTTTCAGTCTGGTACTGGTAATCCGGGCCTGACTGGGCAGGCTGCTGGTATGGCGCCTGGGATGATTGGCCAGGGGGTGTAAATCTGCTTCGGGCTTGTCGGGATCGATACTGTAGCCGCCCTCAGAGCCTTTAAACCAGTGATCTTTGTTGGCGTCGGCTGCTTCCTGCACCTGGGCTGCTTCCCGAATTTTGTCCAGGTAAGACTCTCGGTAGCCGTGTCCGTCTAGAGCCTGAAGGCGGTTATGGGTCATTCTGGCGGAGGAAACCGCCTCGTTGTCCACCGTCTTGCCCTTGAAGTAGGCGCCAATCAGGGGTAATTTGGAAAGCAATTCTTTCAGGCGCAGAAGAAACATTGGTTTTGCCGCCGAATTGGGTACTAGAGATACCTTTTACTTTAACTAATATACCCTCCCAGCAGGGCAAATTTATCCCTCGCGGGAGTGATAAACCCCCTTAACCCTAAGTTTGACAGGCTTTTAGGGCGCTACCGGCAACATAAAGCTGAAGGTTGTGCCGCCGCTTTCCCGGGGAATGCAGTCTACGACACCCCCGTGGGCCTCGATGATGCGCCTGCACATGTAAAGCCCCAAGCCTGTACCCGGCGCATGTCTGGCACCCTGGGCCCGGGCGAAGCGGTCGAAGACCAGTTTGGCCTCTTCTCGGGCTATGCCCCGACCGCTATCCTGCACTCCGACAATGACTTTGTCCTGGATTTTTTCCACCGAAAGATTGATGCTGCCCCCGTTCGGGGTGAATTTGATGGCATTATCCAGAAGATTGAAAATCACTCTTTTGAGATCTTGCCGAATCACTGTCAGTGACACTTCTTTTACGTTGAGGAGGAGTTTTACGGCAATTTTCTTCTTGTCGTAAAGTGGCTTCAGCTCAGCCAGACATTCCTCGCAGACCGTAACCAGATTGACCTTCTCGTTACTTCTTTCTACTTTACCGGCCTCATAGCGAGCCACTCGCAGCAGATTATCGACCATGGAGAGCAAGTCCTTGAGGGAACGATCCGTGGTGTCCAGAATCTTCTTGTAGCTCTCGGGCAGATCGCCGTAGACCCCCTCCCTTGCCTGTTTGCCGGTCATTTCCATGGCAATCAGGGGGGTGCGCATGTCGTGGGTGACGGCATAGACCAGCTCTTCCAGCATAATGTTGCGCTCCAGGAGCCGTCTTTGCAGTTGAATGACTCTTTTGCCCGCTCTCAGGCGCGCTTTCAATTCTTCTGCATAGAAAGGCTTTACCATGTATTCGTCAACACCGGCGTTAAAAGCCTTGATTATGTTTTCGCGCAAGCCTTTGTTGGTAAGGAAGATTACATAGGTGGCCCTGCCCCGATCGTGCTCCCGCATTTTTTTCACTAGATCGATGCCTGTCATATCCGGCAGGGCCGGGTCAATGATCACAATGGGAGGATGGTCGTTGGATTGCCAGCGCCGAAATGCTTCATCGCCTGTGGTGCAAATAATCGGTTTGAAACCCTGCTCCTTCAAGACCATGTCCAGCAGTTTGACGGCATGGGTATCTTTATCGGCAATCAGTACTTTCATTATTCTGCCTTCCGCCTAGCCGACATGTACTTTCGGGCGTTTGCCCTTATCTGCTTCCGCCACTCTCAGTATCTCTCTTGTCAGAGGGGCAGTTTCACCTTCCCCCAGCAAGATATATTTGAGCACATAGAATAAAGGATTCCCTTCGGTCCATTCGAAATAGACATGAGGTACTTTACCGGTGGTATCGCGAATGTGCAATAAGAGGGCGGCAATGGCATTGGGGGCAGACAGGCTGGAACAACGCAAGATTCGGAAACCTTGAGTCTCTTTGCCGTTTACCTCTAGATGTTCGTCGATGAAGTCGGAGACATCCTTTACCGTCACTTCCAGAAAGATAAAGTCGCCTTCTTCATCCTGAATACTGTGCGTACGTCTGGCTTCTTGCTCTTTTTGTTTGTAATTGGTGCTACCTGGTTTGTGGGCCAGTATGCGAATTTCTCCCAGATCTTTGCGGCAGGCTTCATCGATAAAGCGCACGGCTCTTTTGTTGAGTCTGACTTCGCCTATGCGAAGTTCTGTGGAGCGCAGGGCCCGTGAAATGAAGGATGTGAGCAGAACGGTGAGGATGAAGCAGGCTGAAATTAGAATTCCATCGGGACGGTCGAGGCTGACGGTTACGCAGGAATAGATGAAAATGAGACTGATCAGGCTGAAGGAGACACGCATTTTCCAGCCTTTGTTCCAGTTGAGCCAGGTGATGGCTAAGGCTGCTGATGTAATCATGACCAGAAGCCCGGTGGCAAAGGCACCGGCCTGGGAGTCGACATCGGCTTCGAAAATTACCGTGATCATGGCCGCCACCAGTGTGAAAAAGACTACCAGTGGTCGTCTGGCTGCAGCCCAACTGGGCGCCATGCCGTAGCGGGGCAGATATTGTGGTACCAGGCTAAGTAAGGCCGCCATACCGGAAGCGCCGGCGAACCAGAGAATCAAAATGGTGGCGAGATCGTATATGGTGCCGAAGGTTTCGCCTAAATACAGATGAGCCAGATAGGCAAGGGCCCTTCCGTCAGCCGGACCGTGCTTGGCGAAGAGCTCGGCGGGAATGAGTAAGGTGGTAGTGAGGCTGCCCAGAAGGAGGAAGATGGACATAATCACCGCTACTGTGACAAGCAGTTTCCTCGTGTTCTTGATGCGCCCTTCCAGATCTTCATTATGTTCCGATTCTTCTTCGTTGTCTTCGTCTTCTATCTGTTCGTTCTCAGCTTCAGACCGGTCAGGGGTGTTGACCTGCTCGGTCTGATGGTTGCCTGCCACCAGCGGCATTACGGCTACGCCTGTCTCAAATCCCGACATGCCGAGGGCCAGTTGCGGGAAGACAAAGGCTGCTGTTTTAAACATCTCCAGATAGGAGGAGTGGTGTTCGAACAAATGCTTGTGCCATTCGGTGAAGCAGGCAGGGTTTTCCATTAGTTTGAGCAGGCAAACCGAGAGGATCACTCCATTGACTCCGAGATAGAAGGCAACCAGGATTGCCGATATCTTGACGGCTTCACCGAAACCCTTGAGAAAAATAAGTCCAAGGCTGCCCACGAGAATCAAGGTCGTGAAAAGGCGATTATGGAAGATCGCCGGTGTGAAGGGATTTTCCACGATATGGGCGGTGGCGTCGGCGGCGCACATGGTAATTGTGAAAACGAAGTCGGTGAAGGCGAAACCAAGCAGAACCAGAACCAGGGTCTTACCCATCCAGCCGGTCAAAAGTCTTTCGAAAATGGCAAAACTGCCCTGGCCTTTGGGGCTTTCTCTAGCAACCAGCCAGTAGGTAGGTAGTGCTCCCAGCAGAGTGAGGATGATCAAATTGAGGGTAGCTACCGGAGCCAGATAGCCCGCGGCGGCAAATGATATGCTGGGTTGAAAACCCATGGAGGAGAAATAGTCTGTGCCGGTGAGGCACATGACTTTCCACCACTTATCCGGTTTACCGTGTAGAGATTTCTTCTTTATCCCTTCAAAGAACCAGGCTTTGAACCGTCTGGGAATACTTGTCATGGCTCATGATCTAAATTGGAAACGGCCGGGCTTGACCCACGCTTTGTAGATTACCTTACAATGGGGGCGACAGCTAAGTGAGATCTCGAAAAACAGAAAACTTTGATGCCCGGAAGCCTCTTGACAAAGCTGAAGTCTATTTATTCCTGCCTTGCCGGTTGTCTTATCTCGGTCTCGCTTCTCACGGCTTGCACCCAGGAATTAAAGCCGGTCAGTCCCAAGCGGCTGCCCTATGTCACCGGTCTGTACCGAAACTCTCAGCTCAGCACAAAAGACACCATGGGTCTTGATCTCGACATATTCGACGAGCGCAACTCCTATAACGGAGTGCTGGATGTGGCGCTTGACGGTAAGAGTCTCGGCAAGGGTATGTTTGATCCCGACCGCGAAGCCTGGCTTTTGTCTGATTTGAAGGAAGATGACCAGTTCGTGCGCATGGCCGGCAGATTTGACTTTCTCCGCCAGTATGCCGCTGCTACTTATGGTGTCTCAGGTGATGACGTGCTCATGGCGGGCGGCAACCTGGCCGATCGCTACAACCAGACTATTGAAGCACCGACCAGAGCCACCTTTGTCTATAAGCGACTGCACTCGGTGATGGAGCCGGGTCCGCCTCTTAATTTGCCGAGGCGGGGGCATCGCATGATCTCTTTAAAAGACGGTAGGGTCTTAATCTGGGGTGGCACTACTACCGGTGGCAGAGCCGTACAGGAGATCGAACTTTTCGACAGTAAGTCTATGACCATAAGAGTAATCGGTAAGTCTCGTGTCGAACGCCGAGATTTTCTTGTCACGATGCTCAAGGATGGTCGCGTGCTGGTCACGGGCGGGATTGGCCCGGGCGACCGGGAAGGGGCCCAGGGCTTGTGCTCATCGGTGGAAATGTTCGACCCGGCCAACAATTCAGTTACTCTTTTGGGTCAGACCCAGGAAGCGCGGGTGGGGCAGAAAGCCATTGTCATAGGCGAGCACTCGGCTCTCCTGATCCGCGGCAAAGTGCCATCCGCCGCAGGGCAGATTGAAGAGAGCCGTACTTTTGAGTACTTCTCCGGTGAGCACTTCTCTGGAGATAGCGAACGCTAGATCTTAACTGCTCTTTTCCAGGACGAGCAGTTGTTTATCGATGCTCTGCAATTGCTTTACCAGTTCAGCCTTTTGGGCTTCGATGGTCGCCACTTTTTCTGGTGGTGCCTTGGTTTTGAAGTCGGCATTAGACATAATCTGCTCGACTTTTGCCAGATCCTTTTCCAGTGCTTGCCTTCTTTGTAGCAATTTATCTTTCGTTTTGGCTATATCGATTAGCTTGGCTAGCGGCACGTAGATATTGACGGAAGAAACTGCTTCGCAGGCCGCCATCGCCGGCGGTGTACAATCCATAGAGATGTCGAGGGGGTTTACCCTTGCCAGTCGCTCTATGTATTCTGAACCGTTCGCGAGGGTCTGCATCTCCTGCTCGTCCTGGCAGGTAATCATTACCTCGGCATCGGCGGATGCCGGAACATTGTATGTTTGTCTGATATTACGGATTGAACGAATCACCCTGATCAGGAATTCCATCTCTTCTTCGGCATCATCATCCACAAAGTTCTCATCCGGTCTAGGATAGGGAGCGAACATTATGGACTGGAAGTCTTTGGGGAAGAAACTCGACTTAGGTACTCTGGACCAGAGTTCTTCGGTGATGAAAGGCATGATCGGGTGCAAGGCTCTGAGCAGTCCTTCAAACACCGTGTGCAAAACGGCTTTGGTCTGTCCGCCGGCATTGCTTACGCTTTCCTGGGCAAGCTGAATTTTGGCTATTTCCAGATACCAGTCGCAGAAACAATCCCAGGTGAATTCATGGATGGTCTTGGCGACGGAGTCGAAGTCATAGTCTGTAAAGTACATGGCCAGAAGGTCTAAGGTGACGTTGTAGCGATGCAAGATCCACTTGTCGGCCAGCGTCAGTTTTTCTTGGTTGATGCCGCGAGGCTCAAAGCCTTCCAGTTGCTGCAATGTGAAGCGACCGGCATTCCAGAGTTTGTTGGCGAAGCGCTTGTACTCTTCCAGTTTTTCTTCTCTGAATTTGACGTCCTGATCGCCCTTGATGCCCACCGATGTGAACCAGAAGCGGTTGGCATCAGCGCCGTATTTGGCGATCATATCCAGGGGATCGACGGAATTACCTTTGGACTTGGACATGCGTTTGCCGTCCGGTGTCTGGATAACCGGATGCACCAGCACATGCTTGAAGGGAATGGTCTTGAGGAACTTCATGGAAGTGAAGACCATGCGCGCTACCCAGAGGTTGATGATCTCTCTGGCTGTGGAGAGTACCGTGGTCGGGTAGAACTGCTTCAACTCTCTAGTTTCATCGGGCCAGCCCAGGGTGGCGAAGGGCCAGAGGGCTGAGGAAAACCAGGTGTCCAGTACGTCTTCGTCTTGTTTGAGGGCATTTGCTTCGGCACCGCATTTGAGGCAAGACTGCGGTGCACTTTCAAAGGCGTCAACGTGACCGCACTTTTCGCAAGTCCAGATCGGTATGCGGTGTCCCCACCAGAGTTGTCTGCTGATGCACCAATCGCGAATGTTGCGCATCCAATCTAGATAGGTAGAGGCATAGCGCTCCGGTATGAATTGCACCCGTTGTTCTTCGACAACTTCAATTGCCGGTTGTGCCAGCTCTTTCATGGATAGGTACCACTGATCGGAGAGCAGCGGCTCGATTACTGTGTGGCATCTTTCGCAGTGTCCCACACCGTTCAGGTAGTCTTTCTGCTCTACCATTTCTCCGGCTTCTTCCAGGGCCTGCACTACTTCTTTGCGCGCGGCAAAACGTTCTTTGCCGTGCAAGAAAGCGGGAACGAAGTCGGAGTTGTTTAGTTTGCCGTGCTGATCGATGACCACGGGCCGGTCGAGGTTGTGTCTTTGACCCACTTCAAAGTCATTGGCGTCATGGGCGGGGGTGATCTTCAGGCAGCCGGTACCGAAGTCACGTTCCACGTAGCTATCGGCGATGACGGGAATTTCTCTGTTTGTGAGGGGCAGAAGCACCGACTTGCCTATGTAGGCTTTGTAACGGTCGTCTTCGGGGTGAACCGCCACGGCCACGTCGCCGAAGAGCGTCTCCGGTCTTGTGGTGGCCACGACCAGTCCGTCGTCGCCTTCCTTCGACTTATATTTGATGCAATAGAGATGACCTTTGGTCTCTTCGTGCTCCACTTCCAGGTCTGAAAGGGAGGTCAGGCAGCGGGGGCACCAGTTTGTTACCCGATTGCCGCGGTATATGTGCCCTTCTTTAAAGAGGGTAACGAAGGCTCGGTAAATTGCTTTCACATAGTTTTCGTCCATGGTGAAAGCGACTCGGTCCCAGCAGAAACTGACACCCAGGCTCTTATACTGAGCCATAATCTGGTTGCCATACTGGTTGCGCCATTCCCAGACCTTTTCTATGAAGGCTTCGCGACCCATCTGATGGCGATTTTTGCCCTCGGCCTTGAGTTTGCGTTCCACCACCATCTGGGTGGCGATGCCGGCATGGTCGGTTCCGGCTTGCCACAGCACGCTGTAACCCTGCATACGCTTGAGGCGAATCAGAACATCTTGAATTGTTCCGTTCAGGGCATGACCCATATGTAAATTGCCTGTAATGTTGGGCGGCGGCAGCGCAATCGAGAAACGAGGCTTGTCAGGGTGTACGTCGAGGTCGAAAAGCTTGTTCTCGTGCCAGTAGGCGGTCCATTTCTCTTCGACCTGGCTGGGAACGTAAGCCGTGCTGCTTTTATTAGAATCCTCTTTCATGGCTTTCCCTTTTGCTTGGGCTTGAGCGCCGGTCTCGCCTGCTTGAGTCGAACTATTGGTCATTAACTTTTCTCTCGAATGCTGGGATTGATGGTCCAACAAAAGGCACCATGTCTCTTGGAAGCCCGATTATAACAGCGTGGGCCTAATACTTGGCGTGCTTGACCCTTTCTTTGGCTTTAGTTTGCAACCGTTAGCAATAAAAGTAAGTGACCATCTATCTAATGTTAGAATCTGCCTGGTCTTGAGGTGGAAACCTCTTCTTGACTACTCTTTGTCGCGCAATTTCTGGAGCATTTTGGACCGTCATGATTTCAAGCAATGATTTTCGTACCGGCGTCACCATCGAATACAACAACGGTATCTGGCAGGTTGTTGAGTTTATGCACGTCAAACCAGGAAAAGGCGCCGCTTTTGTTCGCACCCGTCTTAAAAACGTAGAAACGGGCAACGTGCTCGAGCAGACTTTCCGCGCCGGTGAAAAACTGCCCACCGCTAATATTGAAAAGTCCGAATTCCAATATCTTTATAGATCCGGTGAAAATTACACCATGATGGATCAAGTGTCCTTCGAGCAAATGGAAATGTCCGCCAGCCAGATCGGTTCCACAGTGGAATTCATGAAGGAAGGTCTGGAAGGTATCACAGTGCTGCGCTACAACGATCGTGTCATCGGCGTTGAGCTTCCCAATACCGTCGAACTGGAAGTGACGGAAGCTGCACCCGATGAGCGCGGCGACACCAGCTCCGGCGGCGGCAAGCCCGCTACGCTCGAGACCGGTGCCACTATCACAGTGCCTTTCCACATCAAAGTCGGCGACAAGATCAAAGTGGATACCAGAAGCCGCAAGTACTTGACCAGAGTCTAAGCATTTTCCGTTCGGAGCAAGCAACAGAGATTACTTTCAGGACTATAGCAGTGAAAATAGATTTGCAGCAGATCAAGGAGCTATTGGGCATTGTCAGTTCTACTGACGTGACAGAGCTGACCATTGAATTTGGCGATCAAAGAATAACGGTTAAAAAGGAAAAGCAATTGGCCACTGCCTTTGAGTTTCCTGTAGCCAGGGACGTTCGACCGGTGACCATGAATATGAACCCGGCCGTGATGAATTTGGAGTCGGCCTATGCCGCTTCCGTACCGCCTGCGGCTCAGCCTACCGTGGCCGCTAAGCCCGAGAAAGAAAAGGTGGAGGCACCTGCCGTCAGTCATGAGGACAATGGCTCGGCCAATACCGTGGCTATTACTTCTCCGATGGTCGGTACCTTCTATCAGTCGCCTTCTCCCACCGCTTCCGCTTTTGTGAAAGTGGGTGATCGTATCAATGTTGGTCAGACTGTTTGTATTATCGAAGCCATGAAACTAATGAACGATCTGCCCTCGGAAGTGAGCGGCAAAATAGTCAAGATCTGCGTCGATAACGGGACCACAGTGGAGTACGGCCAGACGCTCTTCCTCGTTGATCCCAAAGGCTAGAAACAAGGCTAAATCAAAGGCTTACCGGATGAAGATTGAAAAGGTATTGATTGCCAATCGCGGCGAGATTGCCCTGCGGGTGATCAGAGCTTGTCGCGAACTCGACATTAGAACCGTAGCTGTCTATTCTCAGGCTGATTCTGAGTCATTGCACGTCAAATTGGCCGATGAAGCCTACTGTATCGGACCGCCCCAGAGCGTTCGCAGTTATCTGCACATACCGGCCATCATTTCCACGGCCGTAGTTACCGGTGCTGATGCCATTCATCCCGGCTATGGTTTCCTTTCCGAGAAAGCCAATTTTGCTGAAATCTGTGCCGTGCACCAGATCAAATTCATCGGACCCAGTGCCCATGCCATTAATTCCATGGGCGATAAGTCTACCGCCCGAGAATCCATGCGCAAAGCCGGCGTGCCCGTAGTGCCTGGCAGTCACGGTTTGATCACCGATGACGATGAAGCGATTCGTCTGGCTTCCGAAATTGGTTATCCGGTCATCATCAAGGCAACCGCCGGTGGTGGCGGTCGCGGTATGCGTATTGCTGCCGATGAAAGCCAGTTGGCCAATGCTCTTGCCTCGGCTCGTTCCGAGGCTTCGGCGGCTTTCGGCGACGGCGGGGTTTATATCGAAAAATACCTGCGCCCCATTCGTCACGTTGAAATTCAAGTAATGGCCGACAGCTTCGGCAACTGCATCTATCTGGGCGAACGCGATTGCTCGGTGCAAAGAAGGCACCAGAAGCTGATTGAAGAATCCCCCAGCCCGGCTCTTACTCCCGAGCTGAGAGCCCGCATGGGTGAAGCTGCTGTTTCAGCGGCAAAGGAGATAGGTTATGAAGGCGCCGGCACCGTAGAGTTTATTCTGGCCGGGCAGGATTTCTATTTCATGGAAATGAACACCAGGATCCAGGTTGAACACCCTGTTACTGAAATGATTACAGGCTTTGACTTGATCAAGGAGCAGATCCGAGTGGCCTCCGGCGAACCTCTTTCCTTGCGGCAGGAAGATGTCACCTTCAATGGTCATGCCATAGAATGCCGCATCAATGCCGAAGATCCGGCTCGCAACTTCCTGCCTTCACCGGGACGGGTAGATGCCTATATCGCCCCCGGCGGACCCGGAGTGCGCATCGACAGTCACTGCTATCCCGGTTATGTGATTCCGCCATATTACGACTCTCTGGTCAGTAAGTTGATAGCCTGGGGGCGTGATCGCAACGAAGCCATTCAACGCATGCAAAGGGCTCTTGATGAGTATGCCGTCACCGGCATCAAGACCACCATTCCCTTTCACCAGGAAGTTCTGGCTCATCCGGTTTTTCAAGCCGGTGATGTAACCACCGACTTCATCGAAAAACACATGACCCCTGAAAGAAGCAAAATTACGTTGTAGAATAGAGCTTGCCTGTGGGGCTCCGTAGCTCAATGGTGGAGCGTGCGACTCATAATCGCCTGGTTACTGGTTCGAATCCAGTCGGAGCCAAATTCTTATCTTAGAAGAACATCTTTGACTGTGCGTTTCATATCTCTGAAAGTATTTGAGATATGTTCGCTCAGTTCTTCACTGCGTTGTCTGGCGTTGACCAGCTTCAGTTCGGTACTGGCCAGGTATTTGTCGTCTGGTTTGCCTTTGGAGCGAGCATAAGCTTTTTCCACCTGTTCTAGCTGGCTCATGGCCCTTTCCAGGTTGTGAGTAATGTCCTTTTGCAGACGCTCCGACTCAAGCAGGAAGAAGCCGGCTGAGCCTTTGCCGTGAGAGAGGTTTAGAAGCATTGTCTCTTCCCTGGTGAATTTCTGCCCCAGAAACGTTTCCTGGGCTTCAGCCAGGGGCATTTTTGCCGTCAGGAGACCCAATAGAAAGGAAAAGGCAAAAGTCGTACCAATAACCTTGATCAGAGTCGATACTTTGATCGTAATTTGTGCCAATTTTCCGCCCTCACACTGGTCCTCAAGCAGTAGTATATACGTCATGGCTTTTACAAAACAGTATGCGAGTCTTGATGGTAGCCGGCGCGGTGGCGGCGACGGCGGTATTCATAGCTATTTGCCGAGGCGAAGAGCCTGCTTAAGCCTCAGTAATGTATTTCTGAAAGTGAAACGGCCTTCCCTTGCTGCTTTGTCTGTGCTTGCCCTCTCTTTTCTCTTGCCGCTCTCGGCGACTGCTCAAAATGACAGCAGTGGTTTTGCCCTCACTACCCCCATTTCCGATCAGCCGGCCCGCTCCACTTCCGACCTCAATTTAGAGACCGTGAGCAGTCACGATCTTTTTATCAGTGCCTCTGCCGATGCCGCCGCCGGCCGCCTGGAGTCGGCCGTGCTTAAGTACAAAGAAGTGGTGCGTCGGGAGCCCACCAATGTTTCAGCCCGCAATAATCTAGCCGTTTGTCTCAAACTACAGGGCAACAAGGAAGCGGCTCTGCAGGAATTTGAGAAGACCCTTACCCAGAGTCCCAATCAGCCGGAACTCTATAACAATCTGGCCACCAGTCAGATTGCTCTTGGTAAATATGACCAGGCTCTCGATTCGCTCTACAAGGCTTTACGGCTCAAGCCGGATTTTTCCGATGCCCACCGTAATCTGGCCCATGTTCTTTCCCTTAAGGGCGACAATGAGGGGGCGGTGACTGCCTATCAGGAGGCAATTCAGGAAGCCGGTGCCAAATGGCAGCAAGCGCCGCCCTCCGACCAGGCTAATGGTGAAGGTGCCAGGTCTTTAGAGTCCGATGTGGATGCGAAGCTTCCGGCAGATGCCTCTGCCAGAGCCCAGCTTGGCGATTTGCATTATGAATTGGGAGACTGTCTGCGCCTGGTGCACCGCTTTGAACAAGCTCTTCTTGAATACAAAACTTCCCTTAAGCTTTGCAGTACCGCCCGGGACGAATTCAAAGAGTCGGTCAAGCTCAAGTGTGCTAAGTGCTATGAGGGAATGGGGCGCTATGAGGAGGCCCGGCAGATACTCAATGAACTACTGGAGAAATCGCCCGATGACACCGATGCCCTTAACTGCCTGGGGGTGGTGCTCTGGCAAATGAAGCAGTTGCCTGAGTCTGTCTATGTGCTGGAGCGAGCGCTCAAACTGGAGCCCGCCTATCCGCAAGCGAGAAACAATCTGGGCATTGCCCTTTATGAGCTGAAGCGCTATGACGAAGCCGTTAATGTCTGGAGGCAGGCTCTCAGCCTCAAACCTGATTATCCGGAAGCTCATTACAATATGGGCGTAGCTCTCTATCAATCGGGGCTATACGACCAGGCCGTGGAGGCTTATAAGGAATGTTTGACCTATGCCCCTAATGACGCAAACGCTCATAATAATTTAGGTCTTGCACTTTTGCGCCTGGGAAACAAGGCGGAGGCGCTTGCCCAGTGGCGTAAAGCCATTGAGTGCGATGCCAATTGCGCGGAAGCTTATACGAATTTAGGCAAACTTCTAAAGGAAACCGCGGTAAAACCTCAGTAATGACAAGTGATCATGAGAGACTTGTGAGCGGCATTTAAGTCAACTGCCGGTGGGTGGAGTGAAAAGGGGAAACAAATAGAGCAGGCTCAATATGGAAAACGGTGTCGATAAATTCAACTTGAGTGAAGTCTTGCAGCAGGTCGGGAACGCTGCCTACAGTGTCTCCTGTCACATCATCTTCGATCTGGCTGTGCACGGTCTTGCGATTGCCCTGTTCATGCTCACAATCGGGCTCATCCTCGCTTCCATGAGGCACAGGCTGAGCGGGCCGTTTCTGGTTGTGGGTCGTAAACTCGGTCTGGTCTGCTCCATCGGTGCCGTACCCGGTGTGGTTACCCTGCTTAGCAGTCACAGCTTGCCCCCCGTCGGCGTCTATAACATCAATTCGCTTGGATACATCTGTCTCTGGAGTCTCATTACCGCACATATGCTGGGAGAAGAGACCAATTATCAATGGACGGTCAAGAAGGACAGTCCGGTCAAGCCCACAGAACAAGCCGGCGGCGAAGCCCCAGTGGAGGCGGAAACTTCCCTTGCCGCCCAGCCGTCTGAAAGTGAAAATGTGCCGGTTGGTCGCTAGGCTGCATAATTTCACCATTTAGCTCTTCCTAAGTTCTTGAGCTAAACTGTAGATAGACGGTAGCGCACACAGATGAGCTGCAAAAGACGGCGACAGAGCCTGCAAAGACACCGGCAAAATCCCTCATGGAGGCTAATGCTATGCCCCAACAACGTCAATATTCATGGCTCCTTGCCTCCCTAATGCTGGCCGGACTTCTCAGCTTCAATCCCCTGCCGGCGCCGGCTCAGTGGCAGACCGGCCAACCTTCCGCACCTAGCTTGCCCATTGGCATCTCGCCGGGAACCAATTATGCTCCGGGGCTGATGAATCCGGTCACCTCTCCCTATCCAGGACAGAACGGCCTCGGCTATATTCCCTCGGCAACTCTGGGTGGAATTTCCAATCCTTATCCCTATCCGGTCAATCCCATGTTCAATTGTCCTTACGGCGTACCGGGCTATATCAATGCCCCTGTGCCCATAGGCGGCGGTAACTTCAGTTTTCGCCTGGGCAACATGAACTGCAATCTCTGGAAAGCGCCTTCCGGCTACTATTACCCCTACAGCCACGGTTTTGGCGGGCTGGGGCTTGGTTATGTGAATACCATTTTCATCGCCCCCAATTCCCAGGAACCGCCTGTAGCCAAGCAACCGCCTGTTTCAGTGCAGTTCACCGATACCTTTAAGTTCCTCGATGATGCCCGCAAAGACCAGAAGCTTTCCGATAACGACTATGAGAGCTTAAAGCGCCGGGCCACCGACATACAAAAGAAAGAACGCAGCTATCGAATAGCCCAGGGTGGCGTCCTTGATGCTGATGTTGAAAATGAGATCAGGCGCGATCTTGATAATCTCGCCAATGAAATTGCTTCAAGGGTGAAGAACTAAACAGTCTAGAGTAAGCTGGCCAGTTGATAGCGGTCTGAAAAACGTTCCAGAATAATGCGCCTCAGGTCCTCCTGAACTGCCGACAGAGCCTTGGTGGCGTCGATAACGGCGAAGCGCTTGGGTTCTTCCTGCACCAGACTCAAGTAGCCGTTGCGTACCTTGTGATGGAATTCGATGGCTTCCCTCTCCAGTCGGTCGTGACCGCCTGGATGCAGCCTGCCGAGCCCTTTCTCGCTCTCCAGGTCAAAGAGAATAGTCAATTCCGGTTTCAGCCCCTGGGTGGAAATATTGTTCAGCTCGGCAATGATCTTCATGTCAATGCCGCGGCCAAAGCCCTGGTAGGCAATGGTCGAATCGGTATAACGATCGCAAATCACCAGTTTGCCTTCCATCAAGGCCGGCATAATCAACTCGTGCACGTGCTGGGCCCGGTCTGCCTGATAGAGTAAGAGTTCAGCCATGGGTGAAACGGAACCACCCGGGGCCAGCAGGATGCGCCTGATTTGTTTGCCGAGGGGAGTACCGCCCGGATCTCTTGTAATCAGATGGGGGATGCCCAGGGCTTCCAACTTGCTTGAAAGTAGCTTTACTTGCGTGGTTTTGCCGGCCCCTTCCGGACCTTCCAGGGTGAGAAAAGTACCTGGGTAGGCTCTGCCGCTTTTCTTGTTGGTTGCTTCCGTGCTTGCTTTTGAGGTTGCCATAGTTCCGAGGGTTCGCTAAGTCGTTCTCTCGACTGCCGTATTCTTTGAGCAATCTAAATTATTGTTGCATAAATGCTATGATTGCCTGACTGTTGGGAATTTTCTAAGAAGCCTCAGGAAGACCTGCTTTAGCGGCTTCATGGCATTCTTGTGCTGGTTTTATCGTCGGAATTTATTTATTTAATCGATAGAACCGAAATTTCCATCACTGTCTAACGACTTAGATTCCAGTAGAAAATAAGAGAGGTTCTTGTCATGGCTCAGACCCTAACGGCTCCCAAAGTCAAGGTGGATCGCAAATGGCAACTTTTTATCGACGGTAAGTTTGTGGATGGCGCCTCCGAGCGCACTCTCGTCAATCCCGCCGACGGCAAACCCCTGACCAAAGTGGCGGAAGCCGGACCAAAGCAGGTTGAGGCTGCCATCAAGGCGGCACGCACCGCTTTCGATAAAGGCCCCTGGCCGCGTATGGCCGCTCTGGAAAGAGCCAATATGCTTTTCAAGATTGCCGATATCATCGACAAGAACGCTGAAGAGCTGGCTGAGTTGGAAACTTTGAACGGCGGCAAGCCGCTGCGTGAAGCCCAGTACGATATCGCCGATACGGCCAATTGCTTCCGCTATTATGCCGGTCTGATCACTAAGCCCACCGGCACCACCGTAGACGTGCCGGCTCCTTCGGTAACGTCGATTGTACGTGAGCCCATCGGTGTGTGCGGGCAAATCGTACCTTGGAACTATCCGCTTTTGATGGCGGCCTGGAAGCTTGCACCGGCTCTCGCTGCCGGTAATACCTGTGTTCTCAAACCCTCCGAATACACCCCTTTGACGGCAATTCGTCTGGCTGAGTTGCTCAAGGAAGTGGATCTCCCGGATGGTGTAGTCAACATTGTCCTGGGCGATGGTCCCAAGGTCGGGCAGCCCATTGCCGAATCAAAACTGGTGGATAAAATTGCCTTCACCGGTAGTGTCAAAACCGGCAAGTTAATTGCTCAGGCTGCTCTTTCCAACTTGAAGAAAGTGACTCTGGAGTTGGGTGGTAAGTCGCCCATGATTGTCTTCTCCGACTTTGATCTGGATACTGCCGTTGATTACGCTCTCTTCGCCATCTACTGCAATTCCGGTCAGGTCTGTTCGGCCGGTTCCCGCATGATTGTGGAAGAGTCTATCTACGACGACTTTGTCGCCAAAATGGCTGAGCGGGCTAAGAAAATCAGAGTTGGTCCCGGTCTTGAAGATGATACCGAGATGGGTCCTCTGGTTTCCGAGCCCCAGATGAAGCGGGTGCTTGAGTACATTGAAATCGGCAAGAAAGAAGGCGCCAAGCTGATCACCGGCGGTGAGCGCCTCAAGGGCGACAAATACGGTAACGGCTTTTACGTCAGCCCCACCATCTTCTCTAACGTTAAACCAAGCATGCGCATTGTGCAGGAGGAAATCTTCGGACCTGTTGTGGTTGTGCAGAAGTTCAAGAGCGAAGAAGAAGCTGTTGAACTGGCCAACGATTCCGATTACGGTCTGGCCGGCGCGGTTTTCACAAAAGACATCACCCGCGCTCACAAGGTCGTAAAACAACTGAAAGCGGGCATCACCTGGGTGAATGCCTACCACAACACCTACACCGAATGTCCCTGGGGCGGTTATAAGCAGAGCGGCTGGGGACGCGAACTGGGCACCTTTGGTCTTGAAGCTTATACGGAAGTTAAGCAAGTCAATATCAATCTCGATCCCATTCCGGTGGGCTGGTTCGAAAATCAGGAGTAAAGGAAAAAACACCTGCTCTTGGGTTCGCTCCCAGTAGCAATGCTTACGGCAGAGCCGCCGCCTTCACTTGTGTGGAAGCGGCGGTTGCCTTTTGCATTTGTCAAGCGGTTAACTCGGGCTAAGGTTGCATCCCTTCAAGAAACACCTTGGCATGCTCCTTCGTCATGTTAAAATGCTAGCCTGTTGCGACTCTTTTCCAAGTGAGTAGTAAGTGAGCCTTCTTTCTAAAACTCGATTGCTACCACTGGCGGTACTGTCCCTTCTTCTGGCACAGACGCCCGCAGTCTATTTCTGTCAGGCGGCCCTTGCGCAAGACGCAGGCATGGTGGCCGAGCCCAAGTCGGAAGGCAAAGCCGATCCCAGTCAGTACGTTGTGGATGAAGTGCGCATCGAAGGCAATCGCCTCATCCCCACCGAAGATATTGCCGGTGTGGTCAAGACCCGCAAGGGTGATAGATTCAACCGTGAGCAAGTCATGGAAGATCTCAAGGCCATTAACGGCATGGGCTATTTCGATGACCGGGCCCTCGAGGTTAATCCTGAACTGACCGGCAGCGGCGTACTTCTTAAAATCCGGGTGCAAGAAAACGCGCCCATTACACAGTTTTCTATCCGCGGCAATGAAGCCATTTCTACTGAAGAGATAAGCAAACTTTTTAACGATCAGCTCGGCAAGCCGCAGAACATCAACGCTCTTTCTTCCGCTATCGAGAAGGTCGAGCAGGCTTATCACGACCGTGGTTACGTTCTGGCCAAGGTGACCGGCGTCAAAGACGACCCGGACGGTTCCGTAGAGCTGGAGATATCTGAAGGCTCAGTGGATTCCATTGAGATTGTCGGAAACCGCAAAACCAAAGACTTTATCATTCGCAATGCCATCAAGCTCAAGCCCGGTTCCGTCTACAACGAGAAGCAGCTAACCGCCGATTTGCGCAAACTATACGGCAACGGCTATTTTCAAGACATACGCCGCTCCCTGGTACCTTCGGCGGCCAATCCTGAGAAATACACACTCAAGGTGGAGGTTGACGAGAAGCGCACGGCATCAGTCGGTATGGGCGGCGGTGTCGACTCCGTAGCAGGTCCTTTCGGCTCCCTCAGCTTCTCCGACGGCAACTTCCGGGGCAAAGGGCAAGTAATCAGTTTCAGCTCGCAGATGGGCTCCGGCACCCTCAATAACATGAGCAACTCCATCAATAATGCCGGTACCAGCTTTATGCCGACCGGCAAAACCTACAACCTGGAAGCTACTTTCATTGAACCCAGCCTCAAGGGTACTAATACTTCCATGGCCATCACAGGCTTTGGACGCAACATGGGTAGTATGTTCATCGACCAGGCCATGCAGCGCACCCTCGGCGCCAGCGTTGTCTTCAGCAAGCCGTTAAAGGGAGCCTGGTCAGGCAATCTGGGCTTGATAGGCGAAAACACCTCTTTGCGCAATATGGCCAATGTGGCTGAAAATCAGAGCATTTTGGGACAGATGAGTGCCAGGGCTCTGGCTACCGGGTTGGCCGCCACCGATGCCCAGGCGGCGGCAGTGGCCGGTCAGTATCGAGCCGATCAGCTCAAGGGCGGTGCTTTTTTTACTGTTAACCCTTCACTTACCCGTGATACCCGGGATAGTGCCATCGACCCAACTCGCGGCAGTTTCATCAAGCTCTCCGCCAGTCCATCAGCCGGGCTTTCGGCTGCCTTCCTGAAAGGCGGGCTGTCGGCCAGCACCTATAAGCCTATCGGTAAGAATGTCACCCTGGCTTTGAATGCCTCGGGCGGCAGTTCTCTTGGCGGGCTGCCTCAATTTGCTCAGTATCGTCTGGGCGGCTGGAACGGTGTACGCGGCTATCGTGCTTTCTCTGATCTCGGCACCGGTACCGGTATGCTCATGGCTACGGCTGAACTCAGGGCCAAGCTACCTTTGCCTGAAACCAACCCTGTTTTCAAAACCATCAAAAAGAACGTGAAAGCAGTTGCCTTTGCCGACTTTGGTCAGGTTATGGGTAACGGCATCACCAACAGCTTGCTTTCTCGTTCCAGCATGGGAGCCTCGGTTGGTCTTGGCTTGCGGGTGAATATGCCCATGGTAGGCCTGGTGCGTATAGACTACGGCTTGCCGCTTGTCAGTTCCATCCTGGGCCGCACCACCCCTCGCCTCACTATTGGTTTTGGAGAGAAGTTTTAAATAGAGACAACCCGGCTTTTCAGGTGGTCATCTGCCCAATGGTGTAAACTGTGCTCTCGGGCGCATTTTATGTGTTGTGATTTAGTTCTTTGGAGAGAAGAATGCAGTACGTTCAAAAGTCTTTTGCCGTAGCCATGGGTGTGGTTGTTGCTGCCTGCGCAGCTCAAGCTCTTCCGGCACAGGCCCAAAACGCCGCTAAACCGGCTTCCACAATTGGTGTTGTGGATCGCGAGAAAGTCATTACCAGCTTCACCAAAGCTCAAAAGGCCGCTGATGAGCTGAAGCGTGTTGAAGATTCCGTGCGTAAGCTTCTGGAAGAATCCAACAAGCAATACGAAGAAGCCAAGGTAGCCAAAAAGCCTCAAGCTGAACTGGAAACCCTGCAGAAGAAACTGCAGAGCAGAATCGACGCCGAGTACAAAAAAGCCCAGTCACAGGCTCAGAGCCTGGAGACCACGCTTGAGTCCGACATCGATGCCGCCATCAAAGCTGAAGCTGACAGCCGTAAGCTCGACACCGTCTTCATGAAAGGTGCCGTGCTCCTCGGCGGAACCGATATAACCGACGGCGTTGTCAAGCGCCTGTCTCAGGTAAGCAGCTCCGGCGCTGGTACCACCAGCAAGTAGGTGCCCCAAGGTGATCGTTTGGAAGGCTTACCCGCTATTTCAGAGGGTAAGCCTTCTCTTTTTCTCGCAGTCGTTGCCGACTCAATCGTATTTAGTTAGTTATTGCACTCGAGCTTCCTGAAGCAGGTAAGCTCTCAAGATCAGTCAGGAGGTCTTATGAGACTCCCCCAGGAAATGAGCCTCGCTCAAATTGCCCAGATGCTTGGCGGTACCGTCCATGGAGACGGGCAAATAAAGGTAAGTACCGTTTCCCCCTCCCCAGTTCATGCCGGCGAAGACGATCTGGCTTTTGTCTTCGATAAGCAACTGGTGAAGAAACTGCCCCAGTGCAAAGCCAAGGCTGTGTTGGCTCCTACCGGCACCGAAAAAGACTATCCCGAGCGTACATTCATACTGGTGGATAGACCGAATCTGGCTATCCAGAGAATTCTCACGGCTCTCAAACCGAAACGCTACACTCCGCCGGCCGGCATTCACTCCACTGCCATTATCGACCCATCCACAGAGATTGGCGAAGGTGTGGCCATTGGTCCTTATGTAGTCATCGGACCGAAGTGCAAAATCGGTGCTCGCACTATCATTATGTCTCACACCGTCATTGGTGGCGAGGTTACTGTCGGTGAAGACTGCCATTTCTACCCGGCATGCTTGATTGCCGACTATGTCAAAATCGGTAATCGCGTCATTCTTCAGCAAGGCGCCGCCCTTGGTGCCGACGGTTTCGGCTATGTCACCGAGCGTGAATCCAACCTGGAGAAAAATCAGAGCGGCCGGAAAGACTTCAGTCAGGAATCCAACCCGCTCTTGAAGATCCCCCAGATCGGTAACGTGGTTCTGGAAGACGATGTGGAAGTCGGCTCTTATGCCACCATTGACCGTGCCACCATGGGCTCTACCATCATCGGCTCCGGCTCCAAAATCGATAACCTGGTCATGATTGCTCACAACAACCGTATCGGCAAAGATGTGATGATCATCGCCAATGCCGCTGTGGGCGGCTCCTGTTCAGTGGGCGATCGCAGCGTACTGGGCGGCAGCGCCAACCTATCCGACCATATCACCATGGCACCGGATGCGGTTTTAGCTGGTGCTTCGGGTGCCATGCGCGATATCGGAACCGGTGAAATTCATGCCGGTACTCCTGCTCTTCCCGGTCGCGAATTCTTTGGTCAGATTGCTGCCGTAAGGCGGATGCCCAAGGTGCTTGATGATCTCAAAGATCTGAAGAAGCGTATCGCTCTTCTGGAACAGCAGATTCTGGAGAAGCAGGTAGCTGCTAAATAAAATAGGGGCGTGCAAGAAATTCTCCAGAATTTCGCTCAAAATTGTAGATTGGCTGCTAATTGCACTTCTGTGACAGGCGGGCTAGTCAGCCGAACCAATAGATTAAGACCGCGAGGACAAAATGACTAATCTTCTTGCCGAAGACATCAAGAAAGCGCTGGATCCAGGTAGCAAATTGGCTTCCTACAAGGGTCGGGGTCTGACTTCCAAGCAAGATATCCTGGTCGAACTATACCGTGCCCCTGAGGGCGCCGGTATCGTCTTCTTTATGCCCAATGCTCAAGACCAGGATAAAAAAGGACTGCCGATTTCCTTTCCGGCTAAGACATCCATGGTGGTCAACACCCTGCGCAACGTTGTGCTCGGTGTTGATCGCACCAGGCTCTGCATCGTAGAGCACTTTCTTTGTGCTGCGACTCTCTGGGGGCTTGATGATCTCTATGTTTATGTGGACGGTCCGGAGATGCCTCTGGCCGACGGCAGTGCTGAGTTCTGGATCAAGCTGTTTGAGGAAAATGGTATCGAGCGCCGTGCCATTACCTGTGATGTGACCTTGCCCACCGCGGTAACGGTTGAGAAAGGCGATCGTTCCATAATCGCAGTTCCGGCTGAGAAGTTTTCGGTTACCTACTTGATGGATTGGAAGCATCCTCTCATCGGTCAGAAATGGCAGAGCTGGGATGTTTCCAGGGACATAAAGGAAGTCTATGAGGCCCGTACCTTCGGTATGCTCAAAGAGCATGAGATGCTTGGGCTCGATAAAGACGTGGTCAGCCTGACGGAAGACGGATTTACCATGCCGCTCAAATCAGCCGATGAGCCGGTGCGTCACAAGCTTCTTGATCTGATTGGCGATCTGGCACTAATCGGCATCAATCCCCTCCGCATCAAGGCTCGCTTTATCAGTATCAAGGGCGGTCACGAGATGGATGTGGACATCGCCCGTAGACTTGCTTCCGTACTGGGGCTCCAATAGGGGCTCAATTCGATTTGGGAGTGAATTATCCGGCTTTCCTGACCTGGGCGAGAAGGCTGGCGTTTCCCTAGTCACTGCCAAGAGCGCGGTTTCTTGCCAGCAGACCTTTGAGGAATTGCGGCAAAAGCGCTTCTTTAGTGCAGGCGGAATTTCCCGGGTCTTTTCCCTCAAAGTCGTAATAGTAGTAGCGACCTTTAACTTGAAACTCCAGGAGATAGTGTCTGGCTGCCGGGATCATTTCATAGGAGATGTACTTGTTCTTAGCGTAATAGCTTTCAGCTTCTTCCAGCAAGGAGTTCAGCTCAGCTACCTGGCTTCTGGATATTTCAATCTTCCGGCTTTGCAAGGCTATCTTTGACTCATTGCCGGATTCACTATCCGCGAAGGGAAATTCGGGCTCTCTGCTGCTTGTGGTGTATTTTAGCAGCGTACCTTCTTCAGTCAGCCGCTCATGAAAGCAATATACGGCACTGTTCAAGCCTGGACCAATTACCAGGAGTCGGTATAGGAACTTGGGATTGGTTTGATGACAGAGAGGCTTTTCTCTCATGAGAATTAGAGCTCTGGTGGCTCGCCCGTTCAAGTATTCATTGCAGCGTCCCGGCAGGTAGAGATCGGTTACCCGCTTTTCCAGCGCCTCTAGAGGTAGGCTGGTGGGGCAACCGCTCGCTTTCCAAAGGATCTGGGAAAATCGGTTGGGGGAAAGTCCGGCAAAAATAGAGAGCAGCAGCCAGACAATTATTAGCGGTCCCAGTTGATACTTGAACCAAGGTTTCACATTTAACAAGATTACTGAAGTGAGCACTGGCACTAGGTAAAGAGGGATACTGAGATACTCCCGGGGAATCAGACCCGGGTTGATAAAGTCAGTTTGCAGGCATGCTCTGCTAAAAAGTGCCACTGCCATAATGTAGGTCGCAGTCCACCAGATGGGCGCCGTCCAAATTATGAAAAGCTGCCATAGTGGTGGCTTCTCTTCTACGTCTGGCTTGACCTCTTCCATCGTGCTCTCGAAATCCATTAACTAAGGCGTCTATCATTACAGTTTACCCTGAGGAGGTACCAGGCGATGACGCTAATCGAACTGGAGCTGAAGCTTGATCAGGCGCTTGCAGGTATTGATCAGACCACAAGGCTAGCGATTCGTCAAAAGTTCGAAGGAGAGGTTTTCCGTGATGCGAGTGCCAAGCTTGAGGCGCTGCTTCTTGAACTGGAGGAGCCGTTTTACTCGCTTTCCTTTTATGCCCGCGCTTGTTTGGAAGCTCCCGAACCCAATCTCGCTGATCTCTTTGCTCTAAAAGCGGCTATTCTCGAGCTTGATTTGGGGGAGGTTGAACCGTTTAAGATTATTGTTAGGGAACTCTCTGAAATTGAAGACCTACCTCATGATTCTGATGCCCACCTCTGGCACCCTCAACTGCTGAAGAAAAAGGAAGATGCAAATCGTGAGATTTTGCGCAAGGCGGAGAAGGAACTTCAGCGTTGCTGCCTGGAAATTCTTGCTAATGCACCCTGCTTTTAGCCGGTACGAGGCCATCCTAATTTCCCGGCATGTCCTGTAAGTAAGAAGTCATACTAATTGCTAGAACCGTAGAGAGGATGGACCTGCATGTCTGAAATGACAAGACCCAAAGGAGTACCGGCGGAAGCATTTTACGATAGAGAAGAGAAACTCTGGCAGGTGGGAGATTACAATCCTAAGTTCAAGAAAAAGAAGGTTCCGACTGGTCTCTGGAAGTATTACAGAGAAGATGGCAGTCTTTCTTGTATCTCCAACTTTAACGAAGAGGGAGAACAGGATGGCACGGTTGAAACTTACCATCCGGATGGTACTCTAGCCAGCCGCGGTGAATGGAAAAATGGCTGCCGACAGGGACATTTTATCTTTGTCAGAAGTGAGGGTGAAAGTCAGGAATACTATCCGGCCGGAGACAATACTTGGCGCTATGAATTTGACAGCCCGAACAACTGGACGGAGGAGAATGAGAGGTGGTTTCTCAAAGATGGACGACCGTGCACATCAAGAGGCGTTGTGCTGGATGAGGCTTTCGAGTTGGACAGGACTCTGGCCAAAGGCAATCCCGATAACTTTCTTGAGAATGTCAGTGAAGAGAATTCATCAAACGAGAGCCTGGGCATTGAGAAGTTCTGGGGTAAAGCTAGCCCGGAGATCTTTGAATTTTTCAACTACTGCCGGTCAAACAGCGATGATCTGAATTATTCAGGCTTCTCACCAGGTACTGCCTGTAGAACTTTCAGCACAAACATCTGGCAATCTCTCATCGACTATCCCTGGAACAATATCAATGAAGAACTGGCTGCCGTTTTCCTTGGGGCAATTAGACTGGGCTCTATTGGAGACTCTGACGCGGCTTATTACACCCTCTTTGAAGAAAAGAACGCCGTCTATTACTGGAGCCACGATACATATTACTTTGACGAAGTTATCGCTCCGGATCTAAGCGTCTTCGCCTATCAAATTGCCATCTCAGCCGCCTTTAATAACGAAGTCATGTCAGAAGAAGGAGCCGCCGAAGCCTGGCAGAAGTTGGACGGAAGAGTCTCAGTGCCATGGGAGAACTCAGGAGGGCTTGATGACGATCTCCAGAAGAGCGGCAACTTCTCAGGCAGTCTGGAAGAATTCGAGCACATTCGCTCCAACTTTCTGAGAGTTCATTGGATTCTGGAACTCTTGCGCAGTGACGATGAGCGCCGCATGAAAGAAGTAAAGGAAGCCTTCCGCCAAGACTTAAATCCGGCCCTCTCCGAAGAGGAGTTTGCACAAGAACTGGAGCGCGGCAAGACTTCTCCTGTCTGTGCCATCTATCTTTTGTGGCGCAGTTTCTTCTTCAATCAGGATGAGCGTCTTACCCAGGCCAGGGCAGCTTTTGAAAAGCATAGCGCTCCTGTGGTGCAAGACCTGGTGCTGTTCCTCAGCCAGACGAAAGAGCCGCCCGCTCTCAAAAACATCAAAGATCTCTATGCTGTCAGAGCCGAGTTTCTCAAGCTGGATCTTTTGCCGGAAAGAAGAGTGGAGCGTCAAAAGGAGGAGCAAGAACGGCAACGGCTGCGCCAGGAAAAACTCAGTAAACTGGAAACGCAGGCCCAGACCATAGTGCGAACCTCTGGTAATGCTGAAGAGGAGCTTTTGCAATTAGCGTATGACTCGATTGCTAATAGCGCCGAATTGTCTATAATCGAATCTGCCATCAAAGAGTACATCCAGGCTGGAAACTTCAGTCGAGAGCGAAGAGCCAGAGTCATAGCTATTTTCCGCACGCTGGAAGAGGCTAAAGTGGCGGCTTCCTATAATCGTGATACCAGGGAGGAAGTGAAAGCGAGTGGTCGCTGGTTGGGCAGAGAACTTGCCACTACTGGTGACACTGCACTCCTGCTGCCTTTCCTCCTGGCGGAGGCTTACGGCAAGTCCTCATGGATCTGCGGGTATGCTCTTAAGGAACTGGCCGGAGAGTTGCCTGCTGGTAGTCTGAACAGAAAGTTAGTGGAGAAACTACTGGCGTTTTTGCATCTCAGCAGAGGTCAAGACGAGTTTGCCATCAAGAAAACTATCGCGGCAATGGTGCTTGGCGCAAACAAGATTCAGTCTGCCGTTAGACCGATGTTAACCGTCGTCGAGGAGTTCCTAGCGGAAGTGCGAGGCATCTTGCCTACAGACTCTAGATTGAACACAAGTTATTACGACGACCTTCTGCTAGAGGTTACTCGTGCGCTCCTGTCCATAGCTCAAGATCAGGCTGTGTTTTCCGCTTTTAGCAAGAAAGAAAAGGGCGAGTGTATTGACAGTATGTACAGACTCTTCGATTTTGCTAAGAGCGCTCTTATGTCAAAATTGGCGGCCCTCTCGCTCAAAGCGGCGGCGGTCTGGGGTGGTCGAGACATCACGCAGAGAATTTCCGGGCTTTTGTCCATGAATGATGATGAAGCGCGAGAAACTGCCCTTCTTATAACTGAAGAGTTTGCCAAAGAGTTACCGAAGAAGAAATTGAAGGAGTTTGTCAATTTTTCCTTTCGCAATCCGAACGATAATGACAATGCCGTAACCCTGCTTTTTTATAGGGCAGGCATTGCCATAAGAAAGGTTCTGCCTGACGTTCTTAAGGACAAGCTGGACATAGTCGAAGGTATAAACCATGCCGGAGAACTCTGTAACTACGGTGCAGAAGCCTGGTTCCGCTACCGCCTGTGTCTGATAGAGACAGCCATCCTGTATCCGGAGGTGCCCCTGGCTGTCATCGATGATTTTAGATCCCTGCCTGACCTGCAAATTCAGAAAGCTCTGTGTAGGCTCTATGAGAGTCGCGGGCAAGCCTACCCTCAAGTTGAGGAAATCGCCTGGCCTGACATATTTTTACTGGTGGCTGAGCAAGGAAGTGATGCCGTAGAAAAAGTCGCCGCCCTTGTCGTTCCAAAGGATACGGGTGGAATTGTACTGCGAATTCCGGCCTTTAAATTCCTTGGCGAGAGTCCTAGAGCTGCCGGAGCAGTCGCCCTCTGTAAAGCCCTGGAGGAAATGCTTGACAGATACCGGGAGCCGCAGGCGGGAGAAGACCCTTCAAACGAGCTATATTGTCTTATCAGAGCCGTCAAAGCCCATAGTAAGCAATTCGCCGATATTGTTCAAACCGCAGAGGCTCGCTGTTTAAGCTTTCGAGATGACAGGGTAGCGAGTATTTACAATGGAGGAAAGGGCTGATCGAAGGCTGCCTATAGGGCTCTGGTTGGGCAGAGTTTGCCAATGCACCTTCTGTGATCTTAAGGACAACGGCTGAGCCTCGGCCGTTGTCTGCACCAATTGTCCTGTGCCATACTTCAGTGTGGCTCTCAAAGGCATAACCTATGTTTGAAAGATTTACCCGCAATGCTATCCAGTCTATTGTTCTGGCTCAGGATGAATGTCGTGTCAGGGGGCTTGCGCTCGTAGGCGTTGAGCAGTTGCTTTTGGGCTTATTGGCACTTGGCGAGGGGCTGGCCTTTGAGGTCTTGAGCAGTCGAAACATTACTCTTTCAGCCGTCCGCTCCTTGCTTAATGGCTCAGTTAGCGGTGATACTGCTGCTATTGGCGGCGAAGTTCCCCTTGCCGCCCCGGCCGAGCAGGTTCTTGTTCAGGCCTCGCTGGAATCCGTCGAGCTGTTCAATGAGTCCACCGGTACCGAACACATTTTGCTGTCTTTACTGAGGGAAGATGCTGTCTTGAGGTTATTCGATAAGTTGGGCGTGAGCGCCGAAGAGCTTAAGACCGAGGTGTGGCGGTCGCTTTTGACCATTCGCCTTGGTGCCTGCAACGAGCAGCAAGAGAAGGCTCTCATTTACGGGCAGGTCGGGCGTCTTTATTATTTTCTAGGGCGCAGGGAGGATGCCGTCTATGCATACAAAAAGGCATTGAGTCTTCCCGGCGGGCAGGTTTACAGCCAATATCTAGACCAGTGCCCTGGCGTTGAAGCCTGAGCCTTTCGCTGCTCAGGTTTTTGTGGCATGATGCTCTTATAGGGGGTGCCGCTTTGAATAAGCTAGTGAAAGAGTTGATACCTGCTATGTTTACAGTTGCCGGCGTGTCCGTGTTTTTGTGCACATGGTATCAATTACCTGAAACCGTTCCGATTCATTTTGGGGTGACCGGGCGTCCGGATGGCTATGGCCCTAAGATAGCCCTGGCCATGTTGCCTGTGATCAGCATCATCATGTATATATCCCTTAGTTTCGGCGAAGCATCGAATCGTTTCAATATCCCCTGGAAGTTGACCGATGAAAACAAAGAGGCGCTGCTGGCCCACTGTCGAAAACTTCTCTGGCTCATGAAAGTGCATACTTCCGCCTTGCTGGCTTATCTTCAGTGGAAGGCTGCTGAAACGGCTCTCAGTCGTGCTGATGGGCTTGGCTCCTGGTTCGCTCCCGTTTTTCTTGGGGGCATGTTTCTTATCATAGGCTGGTTTTATGCTCGGGGAGTGCAACTGGCAAAGAACTCCTTCGGCGATGTTTGAGTGAAAATCCGCCTTTGGTGCGGCAATTCTCGCGGGCATTTTTTCTATAGACGTCTTAGCGAGACTAACCTTAGCGAGACCGACTGGCAAATCACTGGTTAATGCAAGGATAAATTATTGTGCCGGATGGTAGTCAAGCGGCTCGTTTGATGGTGTTTTGCCCCTATCATTTAGGTTAGTCATAGTATCGAGATTTTTTGTGGCAACTCAATCAGACTCAAATAAGGCTTGCGCCAAATTGGCTATCTCTGTTTGTGCAGGGCTTCTGGCGATTTTGACGATGCTCTTCTCTTATTCAGGTGAGCCTGGCTATGCTGGTGTAGCATTTAAGGGTAATTCCCAAGGGGAGCAGAATCTTCAAACGTATCTCTTTCTCCTGAATCAGAGTCAGGCGAATCAGACGCAGGAGACCCCGAAGAATAATCCGCCGCCGCCGCCACCCCCTACCTCTCCTCCTCCTCGTGAAGGGGATTAGAGGTCATTAGAGGTCCGTTAGACCACCTCAGGTGTGCAGTTTTAAGTAAAGACTGATTTTTTGCTGACTATGCACGGAGCGTGCCGATTCACCTTGCTTCGGTCTTCTCTTCGATCATTGTCAGCGGTACCATTTTGCAAATGGAGTAAGGTCATCGTAGAAATTGACTCTCTCTCCGGCTGCGATTCGTGTATTGAGTTTGGTTAGAAGCTTGATTCGGCCGTTGCGGTCGACAATGGTAGATGGTCCGGTAGTCGTGCAGAAGGCCAGCTCTCTGCCGGTCTCTGCCGCTCTAAATACACAAAAAGCCAGCATCTGGCTACCTACCATAGGCGTGTCGAACCAGGTGGTGTTGCTGCAATCTACCAAAAGCTGAGCACCCTGCCTTACTGTTTCAGTGACCAATTCAGGTGAGACCACTTCCAGGCAGATCAGGGCTCCCAACTTGCCGTCGGCAAGCTTGAAGATCGTTGGCTCGCAGCCGTTTACCAGAGATTCGCCCTGGGGCGTGCCGTCTGTTTTTGTGGTTCCAAAAGGCAGTCGACTGATTACCCAGGGCATGTATTCGCCAAATAGAACCAGCATGCGCTTTCTGTAGATATCATCCAGCATCTTTCCTTTCCTGGAAAAAGCGTAGACTGCATTGTATTCCCGTCCGAGTTTGTCTGCATCCAGTCCGCCCACAATCCAATCTTGTTGGAAGGAGCGGGCAAGACCGGCTACGCTAATTCTTCCCAGGGGCATTCGAGAAAAATGCATCGGCATAGACCACTCCGGCCAGAGGCAAATACTTCCGGGCGGTGCTTTTGAAACCATGGCCATGTAATTATCCATCACTTGCTTTATGTTTGTGCCGGACCGATTTATGACGGCATTGCCTTGCAAGAGCACCAAGTTGCAGTTCGATAGCGGCGACGGCGCAGCCGGCTTGAGTAAGAGGCAGGCCAGGGCGGCAAGCGGCAGTAACAGCAGTGCTCCGTAACACTGTCTCTTATTCTTGCTGACCAGATGCAATTGCCTGTTGCATGCAAAATACAAGCAGAGGTTGGTCAGAACAATTGCCGCGCCGAGCCCGATACCACCAGTAGTGCTCAAGAGTGGCAGCAGATAGCTCTGCTTGTATTGAGAGTACTCAACCATAGTCCATGGAACACCGAAGACTATGGGGGCGTTCCCGATTTTATTAAAAAGCAGCACCCAGCTTAGAGGAATCAGTATTGGCACAGTGCTAAGCAGTCGGCTGCGGCAGATTCTGGAGAAAACGGCAAAGATGAGGGACTGATGCAGGCATACTATGAGCACTAGCCCTATTTTCATAAATATCGGACAGCTTTGGCTGGGGTGAATATTGAAGAGCCAATGCAAATAAGTAAAGTTGTATGCGAAGCCAAAAATCAGTGACTGCAACGCTGCAGTCTTATGGTTTGGTGCCGAGTAGATAAGGAAAAAGAGCGGTGCGATGGCGCACCAGGCAAGATACCACTGGTCGTGACCTGGGGCTGACAAACCCAGGATTACACCGCACAGGATGGACAGAGCAGAAGCTGTTTTGCAGTTGGTACCACTGAATACAGTTTCGCCGCACCATTGTGAAGGTGGTGCGGCTGTTCTTTCCGTGGTATTCGGGTGGCTTGTCACTACTTTTCCAATACTTGCCAACCTGTTCATAGTAGTTGGAATGGGCTGCAAATGCGGTAGTGCCAGGCTAACATTCTGTTAATGGCGGCAGCGGCGGCTGCACCTGGCGTGAAGAGCACAGTTGAAAAGGAGTATGGAAAAATGTGCAGATTGGGTAGTCAAGCTCCGCAAACCCAATTGCCTCGTTTATATTGGTAGTCTGGTATAGCGATGCGGGAATTTTGGTGACTCGATTGATCTGGAACCTGTTTTCTGTAAGAGGGCTGCTGGCAACAAGTGCAGGCGCTCTCGTGTTTTTGATGATGCTTGTTTCCTATTCTGCAGAGCCGGGCTATGCCGGTGTCGGCAGTAAGGCACCAGGTGTTTCCGAACAGTATCTGCAATCGCAGCTCTACTTTGCTTATAAGGCCAGGCTAGAGGGTCAGGCGGCTCAACAAACCCAGGAGAACAAGCCGGCTCCCGCTCCAACCCCGCCTCCCGTCTCCCCTGGAGGACCGCCTACCTAAGATTCTGGCGGTTTGCAGATTTCTGGTCTTTGCAAAATATAGCTTTTAACCGCTTCAAATTGCTTTTCCAGTTGCTCGACCAGTTTAAGGGTTCTATGGAAGTCTGATTTTGGAGTCTGCTCAAGTTCAGAGCAGGTATTTCTCATGTCTTGGGCGTACATGGTGGCGCAGACTCCCTTGAGGGCATGTGCTGTTTCCACTAGTTTCTCTTCATCTTGAGATTCAGCACTCTGTCTAATTGTTGTGATTTGATCGGGGGTACCATCGAGAAAAATTCGGATGAACTCGCCGGTATTTTCTTCACCATATCTCTTTATCAATGACTCAAGATCTAGCGGATAGTTGCATGTCTGAACGACAGTTGGACTCTTAGAGTCAACTGGAACTCCTTGAGTTTTTTCATTTGGAAGCCATTTGTCCAGGATTGCTTTCAGCTCCAAGGGATCAATTGGCTTGCATAAGTAGTCGTCCATACCGGCTGCCAGGCAGCTTTCTTTACTGCCTTCGATGGCATGGGCAGTCATGGCGATAATTGGGATGTGTTCTCCGGTTCTGGTTTCTCTCTTTCTTATGGCATGTGTAGCTTCCAGACCGTTCATCTCCGGCATTTGCACATCCATTAGCAGTAAGGAATAGGGCGCGCAATTTAAATTGTTCAAGACTGCTGAGCCGTTTTCGGCGATATGGGCTTCGAAACCTAGATCACTCAGGAAATGAATTATCACCTTTTGATTGATAGGATGGTCTTCTGCCACCAGAATCAATTCAGCGCGTGCAGCGGTTGTGTTCCGAGGCAGCGGTGCTGCCTCCTTCTGGTCGGCCACCGACAGAACTGCCCTGTGATTTCTTGCGTCATCCAGCATCAGGGTTGTGATGCAATTGAGCAATTGAGACTGCCGAACCGGTTTCACCAGATAAGCATCAAAGCCCATCTCTAGTGCTTCTTTGCCGACGCCTGGACTGTCCAAGCCTGTTGTTAGAATTAGTCTGGTACTTTTCAACAATTCACTCGTCTTTATTGCCATAGCCAGATTGGCTCCTGAATACCCTGGCATAAACATATCTATCAGGACCAAGTCAAAAGGATCGGCATTTTCATGCGCGTGGTGTAGGAGCTTGAGGGCAGCTTGTCCATCCTCGACCTGTGTACTTTGCATACCCCAATAGGAAATGTAGTCGTGCAATACTCGGCGAGCTAGTATCTCGTCGTCTACCACCAGGATCTTGAGATTTTTGAGTTTGTGGTGCAGGCTCGGCAATGTCTGTATCGTTTGGCAGCACTCTTGATTTACCGTGAACCAGAAACAAGACCCGAGTCCCTTTGTGCTCTTTACTCCAATCTTTCCATCCATAAGTTCAACCAGGTATTTTGAAATACTCAAACCTAAGCCTGTGCCGCCGTATTTTCGACTCATAGACCCGTCGATTTGCTCAAAGGGTTGAAATAAACGTCCGATTTCATCAGCCGATAAACCGATGCCTTCGTCTTGCACCGAGAAGCGCAAGGTAATTGTATTTTTCGCTGAACTCTCCAGCGTCGCCCTAATCAGCACTTCCCCTTTCTCTGAAAACTTGACGGCGTTTCCGACTAAATTCATAAGTATCTGTCTCAGTCTGATTTGGTCGCCGATCAATTTACTGGGAATCTTCGGATCAATAAAAGTCACCAGGGATAAGCTTCTGCTTTTTGCCTGCTCAGCCAGAAGCTTACCTACACTCTCCACCAGTCTGACCGGCTCATATTCGACCGGTTCCAGTGAGAGTTTGCCGGCTTCAATTTTGGAAAAGTCTAAAATGTCGTTGATTATTGAAAGTAAGGAATGTCCAGCATCTCTAATTATGGACACTTTCTCTTTCAATGAGGTTGGCAGTGTTTCTCGCATTATTATTTCGGTCATTCCCAGAATTCCGTTCATGGGGGTGCGAATTTCATGGCTCATATTTGCCAGAAACTCTGACTTGATGCGAGAAGTCTCTAGTGCTTTGTCCCGTGCTTGTTTTAGCTCATCATTAAGTAGTTCAAGGGTTTTAGTCTGCTCCTGTATTTCCTGGGCTCGCAGATAGACTTCTTGCTCCATTTTTTCCGCATGCTCTTGCAGTGCTGAATTTACCTGGTTTTCTTCTAATTTCTGTTGCTTCAGAAGCACGAAGTCTGTTATGTCTTCTACCTTATGAATAATGTAGAGTAAGCTACCATCTTCAGACAGCACCGGTGAATTGACAGGGCTCCAGTAGCGCACTTCGAAAGCACCGCCTTCTTTCCCCTCCTGGCGGATGTCATATTTTTGCACCGCCATGGTGTGGGGTAAGTGGTTCTTGATAACACTTTCGAGAGAGGCACTCAAGTTTTTAATGCCGGTGGCGGCAGGGTCATCAGGATTTAATGGAAAGACATCAAAGATGTGCCTGCCGACAATTTTATGGCGTTCAGTCATGGTGGCAAGCAAATAATTGTCGCTGACGGCTGCAATTATTAAATCGGGAGTGAGCACCAGGTAAAGCTGTGGTGCTTTCTCGAAAAGAAGCTGGAAATCCACTTGTGGGAGGGGTCTCGGCATTCCGATTCACCAGAACTACTACAGTGAACGTTAAGAGACTCCATCCCATAGTATGCTGCAAGTGTCTCAGATTGGCAATAGCAGAGACCATATACTCAGGAAAAGGTAAAGCCCCCTGAGTGCGGAGTGTTAGTTCAAAAATGCACCGCTGGCAGTGGCAGGGCCCCGGAACTTGTCAGGCTCTAGCGCAGCGGCGGCAGCTCGTGGTCGGGATCGAGAGTTTTGACTTTCTGACGATCGATAGCGGCAAGTTCCGGTTTATTCATGGCCTGGTAGACTTGAGCGCGCATGCAGAGCAAATCTACGGCATTGTTGTCTTCCTTTAGGGCTTGATTGCAAGCTGCCAGTGATTTTTCGTATTCTTTATTGCGGTAATGTATATCGGCACGTGTATGTAGTACGCGGGTGCGCAGGTACTGACTGCACTTTGTCAGTTCTCGCTCAAGATCTTTGAGGGCTTCCATGTCTTTGCCCTGTCGTTGATAGTATTCGGCCCGGCGTAAGTACCCGGGGTAGGCCTTGTTGGTATCGATAGAAGTTTGCAAGTCCTTGAGGGCTTCTTCTTGTTTATTGAGGCGCTCATAGACCTCGGCTCTTCTAGCCAGGTAGGATGAAGTCTCGTAGGTGCAGGGATTGATATCTATAGCCTGGCTGAAGTCTCTCAATGCCTCCTCCAGGCAATTGTCTTGCAATTCCAAATTGCCACGAGCAGCCAGGGCCCTGCTCAGGGGAAGCTTGTCACCGGCAGCGCAGTTTTCAATCACCTTGGTGTAGTCGGCGATGGCTTCCTTGCCACGCCCGTTTTCCACAAGATAATCGGCCCGTTTCTCATAAAGCTCGTAGGCCTTAGGGTTGGTGGCTATGATCTGATTGAGAGCTTCCAGTTTGCTGATTTCAGTTTTCTCTGTTTTTCCTTTTGGCCCTACGAATACCTTTGCCGTGGCAATCACCTTCTCATGCTGAAGCCAGTCTGTCAGGGCTTTGTTAAACTCGGGCGGAAACTGCGATTGGTCTGGGTACTGCTTGCTGGCTGTAAATACGGTCGGCCATTCTTCTCCGTCGACTATTGCCAGAATTCCCCGCCTTTCCATTAAGTCATAAAACAGGAAGGCTTTGGCCCGTGCGAAATGGGCCATGTCTGCCTTGGCCAGAAGAAAACGATTTTTCAGGATTTCGACGGCTTCAGGTGGTCCGCCCAGTCTGTCGTAGGCGCTATCTACTATTGAGGAGCCCTTTTCTACTACATCTTTTACATCGGGAGCAATCGACTTGAGCAGACCCACAAATCTTTTGTCGTAAAGAAGCTCGTTGGTTGAGCGACCGTTGTAACTTGTCATCCAGGCAACGTCATGCTTCTTGTCTTTACGCTGCGGCACTGATTGCGGTCTTGAGCCTTTGCTCTTAGCCGTTTTAGCCTCTAAAGGTGAGATTGCCATTAAGGGCAGCACCAGAGTCAGTGTCAGTGCTAGAGAGTGCCT
>JACRFZ010000124.1 GCA_016212515.1 Candidatus Melainabacteria bacterium | reverse complement strand
CGGCCATTTTGCCCACATTACTTATAGTTGCTACCATCTACAAAGGGCAGGTCCCGAAGACAAGTTCCAAACCAGCACCCTCGAAACTAGTCAAAGTTCATCTTGATCAAAACACCGGCTCTTACTGTCTGGAATTCAGTCAAGAGCTGGCCGAAAAAAGAAACTTGGGTTCAATAGGTTACCTTTCCGGCAACGAAAGAGAAATGGTCACACATCCCCTTCGCGGAGTCTTCTCCGCACCAGCCAAGGCTGCCATGCAACTCGCCCTGGGTCCAGGCATAGGCGAACACCTGCGCATCATCGACGATTTCCCGAGCAATCTAGTGACATCAGTCACCATCTCAGGAGATTTAAGAGAGCAAAGACAGATTATTGAAAAACTCAGGCACTTTTCCAACCTGCAAGCTATCTCCCTGGAAGGCAGGTCGGTTGATGACAGCTGTCTGGAGCTTCTGGAGAGCTTGCCCGACCTCCGCGGTCTGCACATCACAAACACCGCTATCAGACCGGAAACACTGGGCAAGAGTCTACTCTTGAAGCGGCTTAACTTCTTGAGAATCAGCGGTAGGTTTCCGGTTGGTCGAATCTTTCAGGCAAGCGGCCCCTGCCCAAAACTCAACGAGCTGGCTCTATACGACACAGAGATAAGCAGAAGAGATCTGAGCCTACTCAAGGAACTTCCAAAACTTCGCACCCTTGGTCTGGAGTTTGAGAATCTGGAAGCTATACCCTTGTTGGAACTTCAAAAGTGCAAAACCTTGAGGAAATTGAATATTACAGGAGCGGAGGTAGGTGATGGAAAAATCGCCGAATTAGGCAAACTCAAGAACTTAAAGGAACTTGTCTCCAGAGGTTCGAGAATGTCCTCAGCCCAACTCAAGGAACTAAAGAAAGCATTACCTGAAACGAGGCTGGAAATAGATATTTTCGATCTGAGCACGACAACAGGAAGACAAGCTATGCCCAGTGAATTGATCGACCCCTGAAGGCTGGTGTGAAACCTGGCGCTATCACAGAAGCAACAGTCGACCGGTCTATTATTTACCCGCAAGAAAAAAGCAGTAGCGGCAGAAAAGCCGCCACCGCTCTCTAATTTGCCGATTTTATCAGGAGTTTACCTGGCGGCTATTGACGCTAAAAGTCTCTTCCTTGCCCTCACAGTTGTTATAGACAACGTTGAGACTTGCCCCGCTGGTTCTTGTTGACAGGAACTCAATCAAAAGCGCCAGCTCAGCCACTGAAAGCTCGGAAACATCCAGGTGTTGCACCCGCTGTACCTTACTCAAATCCAGTGAACCTACCGCGCCTGCAAATGTACTGTACAACCGGGACTCGGTTTCCTGATAATTGTCATCCAAAATGTCGCCTTGCCATACCGTCAGACCAGAAACGGCAGACTGGGCGGTTGCTTGCTTGGTTTGCATAACAGTCTCCTTGTTTGAACTCTGCGTCCTGCAATAGGTCGCATTTCCGTCAATCAACACCGGCACCAAGGAAAATGCGCGGAGGATTTAACAGTCGAAGCAGAGGCTTTCGACTGCATTAAGGCGATCGTTCTGCAGAAGCAGAACTTGCACCTCAGTTCAAAAGCGATACACCGGGCAATCTCTCAAAGAGAACCCAGTCATCGCCAATGAAATCATCGCAGGCAGATTTAACCACCTCGATCCTGGTCTGCTCCAGTCTGCGGCTGAGACCGGCTACAGTGTCATACAAACACGCATACGAAAGAAAGCCGCAAGCCTGAATCCGTTCAAGCGATACACCACTGTCCCGACAGGTCTGAATGATGGCACTGGCACCGTCAGTACTATCACTTTTCACCACCAGTACCTCATATGCATCGACAGACTGAGCGCCGGAGTAAAGCACACCAGTCAACCAACTGCACGTGGGGGGATAGTCGGAGAGTTCCAGTAGAATCACAGGAAGCTTATTACCTCGGTAGAGCTTCACTAGCGCTAAAGCCGCATCGATAGATGCCAGGGGAGCATTCTCGACAATGCCCGGCTGAAAGTGGACAAAAAGCAGTAAACTAGGGGTATTTAGGTTCATGATTCATGCATTAATAACTAGCACCATTCTCAAAAGCAATCCGGAGAAAACAATCCAAATCGATGAGTCTCAAGAGGTGGAGGCGGTCAATACAAATGGTCCCCCGCTCTGAATCTCACTAAACCACAAGATGTGGCGACGCACAGAACGTCAAAAACAGGTGAATGGTTACTTTGAGAGAATCTAAGAGCTTGCAAAAGGGAGATGTATACTAACAACAATATGCAATAAGCATGTCAGCAATGGCAAGCACCACGTGCTAAGGCAAGCGCACGACAGGAAGATTGATTAAAGCATCAAGGCGCATCAGGATTGCACTTGTGGCTAAAGCGAATTGGTGGCAATGATCGCGCGAGCCATGCAATCTAGTTTTGAGTTGAAAACGCCATAATCACACTAGCGCAAACAGCCTGAACAACTCTTAGCGCACAAAACTAGGCTGAGCGCGCCCAGCACCAAAATCAGATACTCTTCGACTGGAAACCTTTTGCAAAGGCGGAGAAGGCGCGGGCTCAAACTCCGGGTCGGGCAGTTGCCGTTCAGAAACCACCATGAGCATACCAAACTTGAGTTCGCAGTTGAACTCCCAATATTGAGACACCCCGGCCGACGTACTGCCCACCAGCCCCACCAGGTATTCTTCTTCTTTACTGGCCGACCAGACACTGACAAAAATCTGCCGTCCCTCAATTTTCTTGACGATGCCACGCACCAGACCTGACTGAACGTCAACCTTTTCTGCCATCACAGATACTAATTTAAATTTCAAGCCGCCATTTTTATCAAGAGCGGGATAGCACCGAAACTGCTGAGCTTCCTCCTTCAAGCGAGGCAATACTCGCTGCGCTTTGAAAACCTTGACGGGAACTTCCAATCCACAATCAGAGAGAACAATCTTACCGGTACGACGGTCACGGTTAAGCTGAACACGACCGTGCACATAGGCAACAGCACTGGGGCAGAGACTGCTATCATCCGAAACATCAGTGGCTGGCATAGAAACTCCTCTCTATCATTAAGACGGTGCTGGGAGACGAAGATACCACCACCAACGGTGCCAGTTGATTGGCTCAGTCCGGCCGCCTGGGGGTAATGGGGCGATTTGTTTTGTGAAACAACTTTATCCGAGGTTTTGTGACAAGACTATAATCAAATCGGATTTAATCTTCCGCAGTCAAAAGATACAGAACCGCCTCAAAAGAAACGGAGACCCGCTCACACCTGAATAAGCGGGTCTCGGCCAAGTCTGCCCCAGTTTCAGCGGTCGGGCAGAAACATATTCTCTTGGAAGTCTTTAACTGCGCTGAAGACTCCCTGAGACTCAACATATTCCCCAATTCGTGACAACACCATACCAAACAGATCGTCTAAATCAGGAAGAAAGGATAACCTGTCAGCGCCAAAGCGCTAGACCTGCCACATATAGCCGGGAATGAAGTCGATCGGGTCGGGGAAACTTTGTTCCAGGTCTAGCTCTACAATGCCCACCAGCCGTTTCTTCGGCAGCGGTCCTCCAGGTAATTCCAGCAGGCCGGTCAGTTCTGCGCTAAAAACAGAACAATACTGCAACTTACTGAAAGCCCGAGTCTTGTCGCCGAAGGTGACATCTATTCCATAAATACTTCTTGGTGATGAAGAAAGCTCATTGCCGGAAGAGGCAAGCACGGAAACATCGATCAAAGACGCTTCCTTACCAGTACAAACCAAATCAATATCGGTAGGGCGGCGCTTGCCTGTGACGAAGCTTCCACCAATGTAAACCTTGCTGAGGCTATGCCTCTTGAAAATGTGCAAAGCTGCCAGAAGTCCCTGTAACTGTCTTCGCCGTCGTTCCGTAAAGCTGTAGCACTCATCCAGGCGTCTCCAGGCGAGGGTGTAAATCCCAACCGGCAGATAGCCATCTTCATTAAACTGCGGGAGGAAATCAATCGTTCTCTCCCTTTCATTCTCAGACGCTTGCTGCCGCTGCAATCTGGAGACAAAAGACTGAACGAGTGGAAGCAATTCCTGTTGAATTTCGAGCAGCAGATCCTCGGCGCCGGCTCCAAATGAAAGGGTTTCAAATCTTTCACGAGCCCTTCTGGCTGCTCGAAAGATAGGGGCATCTAAATATACAGGCTTGTAAATGCTCTCAACAAAGGAAATCAGGCTTTCTACCTCGCAACGGAGAGTGAATTGTCTGGTAAACGAGTCTTCGTCTACATTTAAATGAATGGGTGACGTGCTCATTGCTATCTTAAAAATTCAAACTAAAGACAAATCGGTAAAATCGAATTTGTGGCTCATCTCGCCCCGCAGTCAATCACTGGCAGAAACGGGATGCTCCAAATGATGCTGTTTCAGCAAATCTTCTATGAATATCTCCAAACTCGGCTTATAGCTTATGTCTACACGTCTATCACTTGCTGGCCTCTCGAACCAACAGAAACTGCCTTAGATGCATGAAAGTGAGAAGGCACTCGCTGTAAGAGCTAGCGCAGTAATGAAGTTCTATGGAGATTGGTTGAGGCCCCGCAATATCAATTAGAAAAGCGCTAACAGCAGGTACTGCGGTAGAAGTACAGAACCGCTACAAAGCAATCGCTGCCATAGATCGGGTCTGCCGCAAAAATAAGGCTTAAGAAAATGACTCTCCAGCGTTTAGCACCCTTTACAAGTGGTAAGTTATGAATGGAATTCCCATATTTGATGGTCTGAGCGGCTTTGCTCATAATCGGCTAAATTGCTCGGGCGGACAAAAGGTCTTGCCCCTTAGCGTGAAAGCCTGTTTAAGCTCAGCGCCCTTTTCTCTCCTGGCACCCAATCACACGACGCACCAGTGGCGGTATCTGCTTTATGGACAACGATTGGCGCAGATTAATGGAAAAGGGCAGAGAAGCTATGGACTCTGGCAACTACGAACTTGCCGAAGCGCTCTGGTCAAATGCCCTTCTAGAAGCAGAAGAGTTCGGAGAGTCGGATGAACGCTTGATTCAGACTCTGCAACGGCTGTCAGAGACATACATCAAACAGGGTAAATACCGCCGGGCCGAAAAGCCGGCACGCCAAATTCTTGGGACATATGAGCAGTTGCACGGCAGGGAGCACATAAAGTCGGGAATGGCCGCCAACACATTGGCTGAGATTTATCACCTGCAACAGAAGTATGGACAAGCTGAACCTCTCTACAAAATGGCACTTTCGATCAAGACCAAGAAGTTGGGAGCCAGCGCTCCGGAGGTCCTGAAGATCCTGCAGAATTATGCCGACCTCCTGCAGAAGACTCATAGAGAAGCTGAAGCAGAAAACTTACTCAAGTGTGCCAGACAAAGCCAAACCAGCGACAAACGCCGCTCCAGGCAAAATATGAAGGGCATAGCCACCGCCGCTGTCTCTGAGCCCTCACCTCCATCCGAATTTGAACTGCAGGCCAGACAGCCCCTGCGAGCACATGTGCGCTTTGATGCCAATCCGACCACAACTCCAAAAGCCAAAACTATTTCGGAGCAAGCGAGAAACTACGAAGAACTGGAGAAACTTGCGGAAGAAGCCTATGCCGGACGGAATTTTGACCAATCTCTCGATTACTGGAACCAAGCCGTCCTGCTGGCCGAAAGTTTCCCCGCCAAGGACGCCAGGCTTTGCCGCGCCCTCGATAGAGTGGGTGAAATTCTCTGCGCCAGCGAACGTTTTGGACAAGCTGAAATGGTATGGGGGCGCTCGCTGCAACTAAAGATTTCTATTCTTGGCTCAAACCACCCGGCCGTAGCTTACACAGGCAATCACCTGGCCGGTCTACACTACCTACTTGGCCGCTACAGCGAGGCTGAAGCCTACGCAAAAAAATGCCTGCAAGTTTACAAAATAGCACACGGTACAAACCATCCGTCAGTGGCCCTGTGTCTCCATAACCTGGCCAGCCTCTATCACGTGCAGGGACGTTACTCAGAAGCAGAGCAAAGCTACAAATCATCCTTGAGCATTAGGAAGAAGATTCTAGGAGCCGACCATCCAGACACCATAAGCGTTACAAAAGCCTATGCAGACTTGCTCAAGATACTGGGGCGGGACAGGGAAGCACAAGAACTGAACTCCAACGCCAACGGGTTTATCACAGGCAGTTGGAAGACTGTAAAGGTGCCGACCCACGAGACTCTGACCACAGGCAACGGTCGCTGCCTTCACTGTGGTACGAGTTTCGTAGAAGGTCGCTGCCCCGCGTGCATCCAGGTTGCTAAAAAGCGCTAAGCGGAATCCAGCCGACCGAGCATGAAAGAGCGTTTTTCTCCGAAGTTAGCTACGCAAGCACTTCAATTGTCTGAGACAAAGCGCTTTTGGAAATCTGATATAAGGCAGCACATCAACAGCGAGCCTCAGCACATGCCAGACAGTCAATCGTTGACGGCGCAGAAGCAAACAGATTATTTCCACGACACTCACTAAGAGCACAATCGCAAGCGGTAACTCAATAAAGAGCATCACACCGCTCCACAATAGAACATTCAAAGTGTCAGCACCTGGCGGCGGTCCCGTTATGTTATCGGACACCAGCTGGTTAAATATGACTCTCTGATGTACTAAGACAATACTGCCGGTCAGAGGATTAATAGTAAAATCTTTCACCTCTGGCAGAGAACAGACAAGTATCTCAGCTATGTTTTGCATGAGCCTATGGTCGCGGTAACCGCGTTCCAGCCGCAAACGTGTGCGACCAAGAACAGTATGCACAACATAGATATTGACCTGTTTGATACTCCGAAGATAGTTTGTAGTTATTGTTATCTTCACAACCAGCCTCCCGTTATTGCGCCAGCTACAGCTGTGAGACGGGAAATAACCGCATTTGCAGGAGTGGTGGTGAGAAGTGCCCCAAATCCGATGAAAGCCAGCCCGGCGTTTGCCAGGAGGTTCATGAATGTTAGTTTCATATATTGCCTACCTTTCAGTTGATGGTTATTTTGGCTATCCATGCAGAGTCTTCAACACAGGCAACAACCGTCTAAACGACAATGCCGCTCAACTTGATTGCGTGTATTTCTTTGCCTGTATAGCTTGGTAAGTTTTGCCCGGTTGAAAATCAAAAAAATGACATCATAAGAATCGGAGAAAATCAGCGCTTAAATCAGGCTTTGTAACTGATTGAAAAAATTAAAGGGGTTTGAAAAACCCCAAAACCCGATCCGCTTATCAAGCTCTTAAGTTTCAGGATTCGGAAAGGCCCGTTCCTAGCTAGCGCCACGAGAAGATCAATTGAACCCATCAGAGGTGGGGCTGGCGAGTCGCAACACCAAAACATCGGACAGGATTAGACTACGGCTTCTGGTGGGTTAATTAGTGTGTCCCTGAGCCAATTAATGAGGGAATCGCCAGAGACTTCGACATTAGGCAAAGGATAACCGGGTCACTTCAGTAATCTCAAATCAAGATTCAAGGCAATCAAAAAAATCAAAAACAGAAGTATAAACAGGCAGGCCAGCCAGAAGGCAACTGCTAAACTCAGCCCACTTTCGCGACCATGAGAGGCAGAAGCCTGTATCGACTCCGATGAGGAGAGAATCCTTGCTGAAACAGCCCTCCCGGCTGCAGGAAAACTAGACGGCATCCTCCATTCAGAAGAAGAAGAAGAAAGTCGCGCCAGTTCAAGGGAAAGAGCCATGTGGAGTTCTTCAAAGCTGGAGAAGCGTCCCTGCGGGTCTTTTGCCAGAAGCTTGTTCAAAATCTGCTGCAAACCGGATAGATTATTCACCCCTACATCTTCACCGAGCAGTCTGGGAATCGGTGAATTATTATGCATATAGATTGTAGCCATGGCATTCGGACCGACAAAAGGCGGTACGCCAACCAGGGCATGATAGAAACTGCAGCCAAAGGAATAAATGTCGGAACGGTTGTCGACGCTACGACCTCCGGCTTGTTCAGGGCTCATATAGAGTGGACTGCCGAGAATTTCATGGGCGCCGGTGATTACTTCTCCATCTTCATCACCGGCTCGCAGACTTACTATTCCAAAATCGAGCAGTTTCACGTTCTTTACGGCAGTAATACTTGAGTAAGCATCTTCCGTCTCAAGAAAAATATTTGAGGGTTTAATATCTCTATGCACTATTCCCTTGGAGTGAGAGGCAATCAGCGCCTCCGCCACTTGCGCAAAGATCTCTAATGCTTCATACACCCTTAATCGGCGCTGTCGAGCGATTCTCGCCGCGAGAGACTCGCCTTGCAGTAATTCCATCGTGAAATATGGCAAACAATTCTCGGTGCAGCCAAAGTCATAGATTTGCACCACATTTGGATGATTGAGCTTGGCTAGAGACCGGGCTTCCCGACTGAAGCGACAAAATACATCTTCTCCGGCGGCGACACTATGGTAGGTCTTCAAAGCCACAGGTTTGCGCAAATACAGGTGATACGCGGAATAAACAGTTCCCATACCGCCTTCGCCAAGCACACCGCGAACCAGGTACTTAAAATCTACAATCTCGCCTTTTCCATAGACCCTGCCCTTTTCCCGCGTGATGCTGCTCAAAGCCGGGATGACACGACTTGCATTAGCATTCATGGAACTAGATAGAAAATGGATATGATCGGTCATGAAGTCTGACTCGCTCTCCAACCGCTATGGCAAAAGGCCGGGAAACACTAAGATGGGGTGAACTTGCCGCAAATGGGAGCAGGGAATTACCACGAGGCATTAGAACCAGAAAATAAGCATGCCCACTCGAAAAAACGAGAAGCATGGTCTGGAATCGCAATCCAGAAACCATCTCGAAAAATAGCGCAAGAAGAGTGACAGAACCATAGCAAAGCAAGTTGACGCAGTTATGGTGAACCCTATCAGCAAAGCAACGGCCACAAGTAAATTTCTCAGCCAGAATCAGCAAGCAACCGACCGGTCTACTTCTTTCTCCGAGAAAAAAACGACCCTCTCCCCCAAGGCTCTGGCACAGCCTGAAATCAGGGGTCGTTTTCGCAAAAGAATCAGTACTCGGTAGATGGGGGCTCAGCGCATAGAACAGATATCCGCTCTACCTTGAGGACCAAGGCTCAACTAACCAAGAACATTTCCTAAACCGGAAGTCTTGATGAACAAATAGCGCCAAAAGCCTTTTCCGCGTGGTTTAGACAACTCGACGCGCCACCGACCATTCTGAGCCTTAGAAAGTTTGCTCTGGATAGAACGAGCTTGCTCCCGAGTCACCGTAAGAGGCAATTGCGCCTCAATGCGGGTGGAGTCTTTGCTGAGGACTGCACCTACCTGCTCCAATAACTGACATATCAAATCGTCATCGGCCGCAGGCGAAGCGGTCTTGAGAGCAAGCATCTCATCCAAACTGAGAACCAGCGCCAAGTGGCAACTGTTACCGGAGTAATTGCCTTGGGTTGAACTATTAGATTGACTACTCATGGGAAACTCTCTCCAAATCTTGAGTGGTTTAAGTTGCGAAGACGGGAAGACCAAACAGGCTGTCCGGTCTTCCATCCCCTATTCACTCCTCGATGTTGCCCATCAATTTATTGGGCGGCTCCACTGGAATCTTCACAGCAGATAACTTCAAAGGAAACCCACAAAGCAGCCGGAGCGATCTATTGCCAAGATTGACTATGTGATGAGGCTCACCAGGAAGCACCAAATAAACATCGCCGGTTCTTATCTGTCGACAAGACCAGGTGCCGTCCTGTCCCCGCAAGTGAAAGAAGGCCAACCCCCCTGTGCGCAAAACGCAATACAGGAGGCTTCCATCCTCCTGGAAGTGAGCTTCTATGGCTTCCTTCGGAGATAAGTCCATTACCTGCAGGCGAAAGGCAGAGAGGGCTTCCAGTTCCTCTTGCAGACAAGCTTCGCCATAAAGTTCCCGAGCGCGAGCGGACAGTTCATCAAAGATATTGCAATTCAGCATTAGCGCCCCCTGGCTAATCAACATTTACTTCCAGGCTCCCCGAGTCACCGCGTTGCGGCGAATCGGCTTGCGAGGAAGGTTTATTCAGCTCCTGAAAGAGTCGGGAATTTTCCCAGTCGAAATCAGCGGCTACCAACTGCGCAAAAGAAAGCGCCGACTCATCTATCTGCTCGAAGACATAGACGACCGTGCCTGGAATCACCAAGTGGATGATTCGCAAGATATCCCGGTTCTGGTGACGAATACATCCATGGCTGGCACGGGTTCCAATAGACTGCGGGCTGTTTGTACCGTGCAAGGCCACTCCGCTTGAAATTGTAATGGCAGCCACACCCATAGGATTGCCTTGATCCCGGCTGTATGGCGCAAACAACTGGTTGGTCCAGGGATTTCGCCAATAAGGATCAAGAACCGGTCTGAGAACTTCAAATCTGCCGGCGGGCGTTTCATATCCCGCCCTGGCATGGGCATTGGCAGCGCTAAAGACAACGTGCGGCAGACCATCGGCCTGCACTTGCACCACATGGGTTCGGAAGTCGGCCTTATCTACCACTACGACTGCTCGCTTTTCCGGTTCATAGGTATATGCGGCAGCGCTTCCAAATGCCGACTGAGCAAGAGGCGAAAGAGATAGAACAAGTGCCAGACAAAAGCAAAACAAACTGCGAACTACTGGTGGAATTTTTCGCATACGGGCTTACATTTCTCCTATTAAAGGTAAGAAAGCAGAGAGAGGCGGAATGTAGATTCCACCAACTCCCTGCCAGGCGAGCAAATAGTTCTAACCGGAGTTCAAACTATCTCTAGCGATTCATACGGTCGAAACGGCTACCGCTTGCATCTTCAGGTTGTTTTTTCTCCTGCGACTGGCGCTGCTCCTCCCGGTAACGCTGCAGAATCTGCTGGAAGCGCACACGCTGACTCTCCAGGCGAGCCTGTTGTTCGGCGGCAGTGAGTTCGGACATGGGGCGCAAATCCATCATAATCACATCAAAATGAGCGGGAGAAATGCCAAGCCGCTCCGCAGCCAAGTAACGCATCATCTCCATGATGATTCGCTCGCGATCGCTGCGCCCCAGAAGATGCAAATAGCCCTCGATGCGATCCAGAGTGGCATCGTCGAGAAGGGCTTGCACCCACTCTCGACAGGTCTCCGAGGGTTCGCGGTCTTGATGACTGCTTCTGATAGCGAAGAAAAACAGGTTGACCCCGAATTCATTACTCTCAACCGGACAGGCCACAGCACCGCCGGGAGTGATAACAATGAAGCTCTTCTCCGGAATTGACAAGCGGCGCACCAGGCGGCGGAAGGCTTCCTGGTCATTGGTATCGACCTGAAGAAGTTCCACGATCTCCTCTGGGGTGAGGGCGCGCACACCATCTTCACCAATAGCAGATGCCGGCGGCGGTGGCGGTGGCTCCGAAGGCACAGGCAGCGGCTTGGGGGCCTCCACCTCAATTACATGAGCAGGTGGAACCTGGGTCTCGGTTTTCGCCTCCACACCAGGTCTGGCACTGTCAATCAAACGTTGAAGGTAGGGGCTTTGCGCACCGCCGGTTTTCTCAGGTTCTTGCGCCTGGGAGCGTCCGGCTGCAGCAGTGACGGTCAAAACAGCAGCGAAAGTGGCAACAGATAAGAGCCGCCAGATTTTCTTTTTCATTGTTCTCCACTTAGTTGTAGGGTGTACAAGTTCTTACAGGAACGGGCGCGGAAGAGCCTCAAGAGGCTCTTTCCCCGCCCCTCAGCTAATTACAGACAAGAGACATCCGCTAGGACATCACACTAGAAGGGAGAACCGACGGGGTCGCCGCTGGGTCCGGGATTTGGGCTGGGAACCGGCACATAGATGATGGTGCGGCGCTCCTCACGAACGGCAGATTGACCACCAGCGGATGCGCCTGGTCGGTACTGGATGCCCAGTTGATTGAACAGATAGCCTACGGCAGTATTGGCAGCATTGCCGCGGTCGCCCTCGGGCAGGGCGGGGAGGAAGCTAGCAATACCAGCCACATAACTCATGTTCTGAGCATACTTCACCACGCCCTCACAAAAGTTCGATACCTGATCCGATGTGTGGTTGGTGGCAAAGGCAGCAATGTAGATGCTCACGGAAGTGGAATTCGCCTCCGTTGGACATTGCACAAAGTCACCACTGTAGCCCTGGAAACGGAACACCCCGGGAGTGACTTCGGTGGCCACCGCAGATGCCGGCTGGAAGTACCAGAATGAATTACCGCCGATTTCAACCCCATTATTGAATCCAGAGTTTGAGGCACCGGATGTGGTTGTTGGATTCAGCGTATTGGAAACCGAGCTATTCAGCACCGCCGACAGTTCAGGAGAGATGTTGTTCATATTCAACAACTGCTGGCGCTGTTCCGGACTGACCGTGACCTGATTGTGCAGAATCTGATTAGCCAGTTGATTCTGCTCCTGGGCGCTCAAATTAAAAGCTCCAGAGTAGGCTGCCGCTCCTGCATTGGCGTTTGCCGCCGGGTTAACATAAATAGGAGCAGTTGGGGTGGGCTGAGGCGTCGGCTGAGGATGAGGCTCCGTGCGGGGTGTGGCACCAGCCAGACCAGCAAATAGAAGGATTCCCGAACTCGCCATCGGCAACACAAACATCGCGGTCTTACCAATCTTCTTGGCGGAGCGTGCAAAGGTACCGGACAGCATAGCTTGGAATTGTGACTTCATAATTGTCTCCGAATTTTCTTGATTTTCTTCGAGCTT
>JACRFZ010000007.1 GCA_016212515.1 Candidatus Melainabacteria bacterium | reverse complement strand
TCATGGTGATGTGGAGGTCGGGGAAGGCGCGGCGGGCCGAGACGATGTATTGCTTACGCGCTTCAAACCCGTGCAGATCCGGTGTGTGGCTGAGGCGCCAAAGCGAGTCCTGGGTGAAGATCTCGTCGACCAGGTCCAGGTTTCCTCCGTTGAGAACTTCTTCTATATAGCCGCGACCCAGCACGTTCAAGGTGGCGTCGCCCATAATTCGATTACCCTTTTCAGGATTAAAGTTCAAAGCCACGGATTCCACCGACTCAACCTCAGCCATGAGGTCTTGAGCGATGCGGGTAAAAACTTGCAAGTATTCGTCTTGAGCGAAATCCCGATATTTCACCGGCTCATGATTGATGACAAAAGTCACCAACAGCTTTTCTTCTGCAAAGCTCATGCGCAGGTTCAAGTGGCGCAGCAAGCCGCGATGCTTACGTTCGTCATAAATGGAGAGCCTGTGCCTGCGCACCAGGTCACGGCAAACATGTAGAACATGATCCATCACTGCCGGCTGAATGGAACAAGTGTCGATGTTAACCAGATTATGGCTACCATGCTCAAAATAGCCGGCCAGGGTCTTACCGTTTTGAAACTGGAAGGGAAACTGAGCCTTATTACGGTAATTAAAGGGGGAATGGCAACCGATAATGGGCTGCATGATTGACTGCAAGCGCTCTTCACTAAAAATAGCACCGCCGGACAGATGCACCAGAGTCTCTGTGACCAGGCGTTCCTTCGAGCGCAACTGCTCTGCATAGGTCATTTGCTGCCACTGACAGCCGCCGCAACGTTCAAAATGCTTGCACTCCGGCTTAGTCCGCCCGGCTCCCGGCTTAATGACCTGCTCGATTCGGCCCCGGGCAAAATCCTTTCGAACATCAAAGAGCATTACTTTTAGCTGGTCGCCCACTACAGCCCGTTCGATAAAAACCGGAACGCCGTCAATCTTGGCCACTCCGGCGCCACCACCGGCGATGGACAAAATTTCTACCTCAACCAACTGTCCGCGCTCTAGCGAATGAGCCTGCTTAACCTTAGCCACCTACTTAACCCCTCTTGCCGACTGATTCTCAGCCAAAGACAGTTTAACAGCTTGACCGCAAACTCTTTCAGATTAGCGAGAGGAGACCATTTTCCGATCATTAAGGCGACGCAAATATGCCTGGGACTCAGCCGCCGAGGGCGGTGACGCCGTAGAACCGGCACGGAAACGGGAGGTCTGCCCCATCGCGGCTGAAGCCGTGGCGCTACGGCGCAAATCGCCTTCCAGGTTTTCGATCAAGGCGAGGGCTTCACCCTCCTGTTTACGCCGGATCAGATCTTCTTCCTGAAGGAACTGTTTTTCATAAGAGCTGACATCCACGCCGGAAATTTGCAAACCATCTAAATGGGAGCGCAGCCGGCGGCGACGCTCCTCATATGCGCCGGGAAGGACGCCGCTTCCATTTAAAATCTGCTTGTAACTCAAGCCTTGCAGGCTGCGCTTCAGGCTGGGGCGGCGCTGGCTTGCATGCTGAACACACTGCAATACCGCCTCCTGGCTGAGCAAGCCGGCACCATAACTATCTACGGCAAAAGTAGTGACCTGGCAGGTGTCATAGCTGCTTTGATCATCCCGCGAAAAGAAATGTACCTCAACCTTCTCGAGGGAATCCGGCAAAACACCCTTGAGAACCCGGGCTATAAGGACCGTATCTATCTTGAGGTCGTTCAAACCAGCTCTATTATCACGGTACAATTTCAAAAGAACTTGCTTTGAGTTGCCGTCTATCTCAATGCGCATGGGCTGACTGAGCTTCACCAGCGGATTAGCCAGAAGTGCGGCCAGGGCTTTATCCCGAGCGGCTTCCAGATCCGGGGCGGACCGAAGCGACAATGATGAGAGGGCCCGCCCGCTTTCACTCGAAGCGAAAGAAGAGGAAGCGAAAGAGGCTTGCTCCGTCAATTCCGGAATCTCCTGGGCAAACACTGGTGCAGCCAGAGTGATGCCAAGAGACACCGGCATCGCCAAGCCAGCCTTGAGAGACTTGTGCAGCAAGCTGGAAAAGGAAGGGTCGGACCACGGACCGAAGAGAGACATAGTGATTAAAGAAAATTCAAAGGGCGAGCCAAACTACCAATCGGTTACCAAATAAGCGAAAGTTGTGAGCCGGTTATCAGACCGTAAGATAATTGATTAAGCGAAATAAATCTACCATATAATGACACCATGACAATTGAAGTTGTTCACGTTTCCGACATCCATTTTGGTTCCGGCGAAAATCACGGGCGCATCAACCCTCAGACAGGGTTGAATATTCGTTTCGAAGACTTTGTGGCGGCTTTGAAAAAAACTGTCGATTACACCATCGAAAAGGGCGTGGATGTCTTCCTCTTTTCCGGTGATGCCTACCGCAATGCCTCCCCGGAGCCGATTTATCTAAAAATGTTTGCCCGAGAGCTGAACAGACTCTCAAAGCACGACATCAAGACTATTTTGGTTGTAGGCAATCACGATCAACTGCTTCGCTCCACCCAAAGTCACGCCATGTCGGTCTTTCAAAGCCTGGAAGTGTCGGGCATGTTGATTGTGGATAAGCCCATGTCGGTGGAGATTGAAACCAAGAAGGGCAGTTTTCAACTGATCGGTTTGCCACATATCACCAGACATAACCTGGCCAGTCTCGAAAAGTACAAGGACGCCACAGCTCAGGACATAGACCGGCTGCTGGCCGAACATGTACAGAGCCTTCTTCGGGGTTACTATGCCAAGCTCGATCTGAACAAACCTTGCCTTCTTACAGCCCATATGAGCACCGACTCTGCCCTGGCCGGTATCGAAGAAGAGCTACTGGTCGGCTACACCATGACCTTCCCTACCGATATGTTCGTCTATGAAGGCATCGACTATGTGGCCCTTGGACACATACATAAATACCAGGTGCTGCGCAAGCAAGACCCGGCTATTGTCTACGCCGGCTCACTGGAACGCGTGGACTTCGGCGAAGAGAAGGAAGACAAAGGCTTCGTGCACGTGAAGTTGGAGAGGGGGCGGACAAGCTTTGAATTTCATTCTATAGATCCGCGTCCCTTTATCACGGTGGAAGTCGACCTGGTAAAAGAAGCAGCGAAATCACAGTCGGTAAAGACAGAGGCAGACCCGGAAGATTCAGGACGCCGAGATGCCCTTACGGACATTTTGATCGATGCCTTGCGCAAGAAAATTCTGCCGGGTTGTGTTCTGAGGCTGCGCTACCGGGTTTCACAAGAAGATCTGCAACAGATAAACGAAGACCGGGTGCGCGAAGCCTGCGCAGAAGCTCTATCTTTCAAGATTCAAACCGAGGTAGTAGCAGACCACGGCAGAAGTCGCATTCCGCAACTCACGGAAGCTTCCGTCCTGTCGCCGCTAAAAGCACTGGAAACTTATTTGACTGAAGTAGCCCCTGACAAAATGGAAAGGCTCTTGCTTCGCACCCAGGACATGATGAGCAAACTTTCCGACAGCAAAAAGGCTGAATAGCACCTACTGCCGGTCAGCGGTCCGAGCTTCCAATAGCCGTTCTTGCAAGAGGAAAGCAGCAACTCTCTCACCCACCCAGCGATGCATCGGTGCCGTAAAATGTCCGCCCGCTGAAAAGTTAGTGCCATCATCGGTGATGACACCCACAAAGCTTCTATAGTCTTGATCAAGATTGAGCAAAGGCACATTCAGCTTCCTGGCGGTCTTAGCCAAAAGCGCCGTCTCTGTGGGGTTATCGGTCAGTTCGTTCATACCGGGACGGATCATAGGGGTGCGCAGCAGCATAAACTGGGCGCCGTCAGCCCGGCAGTCCCGAGCGAAAGCAGCCAGTTGGGCGTCCATCATGTACCAGTAGCAGTTGGCATAATTCTTTCGAGTTTCATCGGTGGGCAGAGTAAAAGTAGCAGCCGGTGCAGCAGCGCCACCTTTAAACAGCGACATTGCCGGTTTCACTGTTTCACTGAAAGAGGCCCAGTTCTCCCTCATCAGACCAATCACGCCCCATATGCGACTGTACTCACGCAACCAGTCGGTGGCAAGCATGCGCTTGCCCTCCCTGGATAAATAATAATTGCGCACACAGGTATCGTCGTATTTGATATGCCCGTCGTAATCTGCAAAGTAGACTGGTCGAACGAAGAGTAAGTTGGTGGTATTGACCGGCAAGAGCTTGCCAATTTCTTCCACCCGAAAGGTCTGAATTACCAGATCGGGCTTAAACTGCCGTCCAAGCGTCTGATAGCGCAAGTAATCCTGCGCCACTGAATAATTGGAAACACCAAAATTGAGCACTTCCACCGGACGCCCGGTCTCCTTGCGCAAGCGCTCTTCTATAACACTGAGGAAATTGGATTTCCTTGGCACATGCAGAGCTTCCACATAGGAATCGCCAAAGACGGCAACGCGATAGACGCCCGGGGCCTTGGTGACGGGCACTTCATCGTTTTGCATGCCGAAGGAATTCAGCTTAAAGCAGCCGAAGCCTTCCTTACGTTGGGTAATGCGTTTATTGGCAAAGAGCTTGTACCCCACCTTGCGATCAGGTCGAGTATGTTCACTGTCCCCAACGCGCGCCAAATAGAAGAAAGCTTCCAGAAGAAAGACCGCAAGTGTAAGGTATATAGCCGTTTGCCAGACAAGAAAAGCAATGCGCAATACCGGTGCCGGCTTCCGTCCTGCCTTAGGGGCAAGGGCAGCCGCTGACTCTTTGGTGATAAGCTCGGTATTTGCCGGCATAACCTACTCTAAAACGCGAAGTAAATGAATGGAGACGCCTGGCTGGGAGCCAATCCCGTCGCCATCACAAAAACAGCCAGGTAGATAACCACTCGCGCCGGCCAGAGCGGTGCCATTGCCTCTTTCACCAGGGCAGGCAACTTGAGAGCAATTTCTTCGCGGCGATCCCAGACCAGTCGGTAGATACTGTAAGCGACCACGGCAGCCATGATCGGGTAACGCTCCAGGTCGAGCGCCAACCAGGTAGACACCGCATGCGGTGCAAACATAGCAGAGAGTACATTAAATGCCTGCCCGAGATTCTCAGCCCGGAAGAACACCCAGGCCACAAGTACAAAGAAAAATGTAGCCAGCATACTGAAAGCCTTGCCGGGCAGGCTGGCATGGAAGCCCTTTAAAGCACTGGAGATGGGACCGGCTGAGACACTGAGCAAATGCTCGTAGGTGTGACAGACAATCAGACCCAAGCCGTGAAAGGCCCCCCAGACCACGAAATGCCAGGAAGCGCCGTGCCAGAGCCCGCCCAGGAGCATGGTCAGGAACAGGTTGGTATAACGGCGAGGCATACTACATTTGCTGCCGCCCAGGGGTATGTAGAGATAGTCGCGCAACCAGGACGAAAGTGAGATATGCCAGCGCTTCCAGAAATCAGAGAGACTTCTGGCAATATAGGGATAGTTAAAGTTGTCCGGCAGGTCATAACCCATCATCAAAGCAGACCCGCGCCCCATGTCGGTATAGCCGGAGAAGTCGCAATAGATTTGCAGGGCAAAGGCCAGAGAGGCGATCCAGCTTTCAGCAAAACCAAGGCTGGCGGAATGAGAAAATCCCTGAGCAACTATAGGGGAGAGGTTATCGGCCAGGGCCACTTTCTTGAACAAGCCCTGCAAAATGAGACAGAGACCCAGTTCCAGGTTACGGCTGGAAAAGACTCTTGCCGTTTCCAATTGCTTGATAAAATCTTGATAGCGCTTGATCGGACCGGCAATTTGCGAAGGGAAGAAAGCAGCAAAGAGAGAGAAATGAATAAAGTTGCCGATGGTCTTGGAGCCTTTGTAGACATCGACAATATAGTGAATGAACTCGAAGACGAAGAAGGAAATACCCAGAGGCAATAACACGTGTTGCAAGGGGAAGCTCATGGTCTGAACATTCAAGTGCAACCAGGGAGCTGAAATAGCAACAGCCTTATTCCAACTGGCTATGGCAAAATCGGTATATTTGAAGTAGCTGAGGGTGGACAGGTTGATCACAACACCCAGCCAGAGCCAGGCGCGGGCGGCCCGCCGGGAAACTTCAGAGGCTTCTGTAGGCTGCCCTTCTGAAAGTTGAGACTCACACTTTGTGCGGGCAGAATAAATCGCCATGCCCAGGAAGTAATTTACAAGGGTAAGCACAAACAAGAGCAGTCCATAAACTGGAATCCAGCTCATATAGAAGTAGTAGCTGGCTACAAGCAACAAAGCCCCGCGAAAACGATGGGGTAAGAGCCAGAACAAAAGTAAAACGGGAGGCAGAAAAAGCAGGTATGAAATGCTGCTGAATAACATAGACTCGTTTCCGCTCGGTGCGCCTTGATTATGAGTGTCGGTTCAAATTGGCTTAAATAGTACCAGTGCACCTCCCACGGATACCTTGACAAATGCTCATGTGTTTTTCTTATATATGTAACTTCTCTAAGAGACCTCAAATAAAATCGTGCTAGCATCAGCCGGTTACTGACAACACAAAGCGATGAAGGAAAGTAATAGCCTGCTTCTAAAATCCGACAGTCCGGACAAAGTACTTGCAGGGCCGACGCCTACGCAGGCGGTCAGGGGCTTTCGCCCATGGTCCAGCGTCACCATCCTGCTCACCGTATTTCTTTCCATCCTCTACGCCTGGGTTTACACCAGCTTCCCCTGGCGCCAACTGGCGGCTATGGACAGCTCCGCCTGGATTGTCGAGCGCGCGGCCCAGGCACCGGAATATATATTTTCGAACGCCCCCGCCCAGGACTTGCTCATACTGGGCAGTTCTCTCATTCTGGCACCGTCCGAACGCCTTAACGACATGGAAGAACCCAAACCCGGTTCCCTTGAGAAAACAGGTTCAGCGCCCAGAGCCACTATTTACCAGAATGAAATCCGGCGCCTGAACGGGCGGAACCATTCTATTAAAATTCTAGCGGTACCTGGAGCAATGGCCAGCGACCAGTTGAAGGTAGTGGAGTATCTGCTGGAAGAGAAGAAACAGCCGGCTCTCCTTATATTTACTTATGCACCGCGCGACTTCATGGCCAACGATGTGGGAGACAATCCGGACTATACGCCGACCGGGCGGGTCTTCCACTTTTCCAATCTGGAGCATAACTTCTTACCCAGAAGCCTCACTCCCGCTAAGATTGAAGACTGCTTCAAGGCCCATGGTAATTTCATAGACTCGGTCAGGCGCTGGAAATTGCGCCAACTGAAGGAACTTGCCTGCAAGCTGACTAGCCACCCCGAGACCCTCTTTCACGCTGCTTATAAAGCCGAACAAAAAGCCAAAGATGCGGCACCGGTGGAAGCAACTGCTCAGGCCGGAGCAGAAGCGCAGCCGGCAGCACCGGTTCAGGCAACGACTCCGACTGCAGCGGCTCCGGAAACTGCGGCAGCGACTCAGACTCCGGCAACGGCTCCGACTTCAAAAGCGCCCCTAGCTCCGGCAGCGCAAGAAAAGACGCCGGTGGCCGCAGCCGCCGGTTCGGTGAAGAATTCAGCCCCCTCGACCCAGGACAAAGCCCTGCTCAAGGTCGATCTAGACCTCTACAAATCTCGCTACCAACCTATCAACCACAAGCGTATCAAGCAGCAACTGTCCTACATGGAAGAGATGTTGAGCCGCCTCAAGCAAGCAAACGTGCCTGTTATTTTACTGGGAATGCCCATCAGCAAAGAAAATCAAGACATAATCGGGCAGGCGGAATACCGCCGTCTCAGAGAGATGATTGCCGCTACCGGCACCAGATACGGAGCAGAAACTATCGATATGAACGAGGGACCGGAGACTTTTATCCTCGATAAAGATTTTACCGATTCCGTACACTTGAACCAGGTCGGAGCCAGTCGATTTGTTAATATAGCTAGCGTTCTCGTTACCCGGAGCAAGGCATATCAGAAGGCTTTCGAAATCAGCACCAAGACCGGCAGAACTGGCGCCGTGCGCTAGCTCCGGAGCAAATCGGGCTGGCTTGCTGGTTGCCGCTCTGATTTCACTGGCGGTGATAGGCAGCGGTTTGGCCCTTAGCGGTTGCGAAACATATAACGATCTTGAGGGAAACGGCGTCACTATTGAAGGCACCATACCACTTTCGTCCGTAAACCTGGGTACCCGCGAATCTGCCCTGAAAGAGGCCCGCATCACCTTTACGCAAGACCTCAGTGCAGCCGCTACGGCCGGCGGTAAAAGCCAATTTCTAAGCCGTGAAAAAACAGCCGGCGGCGGTCAATATGTGGTGCAATGCAAAAACGGTAATCCCTTCCGAATCGAAGTCATTTACCAAAGTGCCCCGGTTCCGAAAGAGGCCGCCGTGGCCCTGGCCAAAGGACTGCTGCCGAAGGACGCGCCGCCGCAGTCACGAGTAGACGACGAAAGTGTGCGGCAGCATCTACCCGAGCCAAGAGAGACATACTTTTTCGGGGAAGATTATATCTTCGAACTCTTTTGCGCCGACAAAAACGGTGAGACCGTCAAAAGCATATCCGCTACTAATCTGCAGCTCCTCAAGCAAGCGGTAGAAGACTCAAAAGCCGACCAGATAGCCCGGCGCCCCCTGGTGGAAAATGCCCTCAAGCGTGAGGAGCTGCTAAAGAAAGCGCCCTGAGACTGCAATTATTGTCCTCTCATGAGCTCGAAGAGATACTGTGCTACCATCTTGGCATCGATGGCAGTGGACCGTTTCAGCGTACCTTAAACAAGAAACGAAGAATCAAAACGAGAGCATGGCGACAAGTCTTGAAGAAAAAGCGCAAGAGAAAGCGCTTCTCATAAACAATAATACTGGTGGCGCCGTGCCCGGCGCAATTCCAGGGTACTCAAGCAATAAACCGGTAGAAATGGCCGCCAACGGTCCGGCCGTGCTCTGGCAGAACCGCAACATCCTCTTGCTCATGGTCAAAAGAGACAGTATGGGCAAATACAAGGGCTCACTGCTAGGCGCCCTCTGGCCCCTGGTCAATCCCATCGGACACTTGCTCCTCTACACCTTCCTCTTCTGTATTATCCTCAACGTTCAATTTGGCAAAACCGGCGGGGTTGGTAATTTCGCCCTGTACCTGATGTCGGGGCTTTTGCCCTGGGGAGCATTCTCCGAGGCACTCTCCCGCTCATCTACAATAATTCTCGAATACCCCAACCTGGTAAAACGGGTGGTCTTCCCCTTGCCGATTCTGCCCCTGGTGACGGTTCTATCACCGCTGGTAACTGAAGCGATGGCTTTCAGTATGCTGCTCGTCGCCATTCTTATCAGTACCCAGAAATTCCATGCCTCTGTGGCCTATTTGCCCCTGATTGCCCTATCGCAAGTTTTGCTGACTGCAGGTATAGCCTGGGTCTTAGCCAGTCTCGGCGTCTATATTCGGGACATCAAACACATGATGGCACTCTTACTTTCTGCCTGGATGTATGCCACTCCCATAGTTTATCCAGCTTCCAAATTACCCCAGGAGTTTCAATTCCTGCTCTGGATCAATCCCATGGCTGGAATCGTGATGGATTACAGACGGGTGGTTCTGGAAGGACTACCGCCGGACTGGCCCCACTATGGAACTTACACCGCTCTGGCCGTTGTTGTGGCTATTCTTGGATTCAAATTCTTTGATAAAACCAAGAAGAGCTTCGCCGACGTAATGTAGAGGTACAGCACTTAAGACCGGCAAAGTTGTATTATCAATCGAGTAAAGAAGTGAAGCCGGAAGCGCTATAACAAAAGTATCCAGACCGGCACAGAGGCATATAGACTGCCTATCCAACCAGGAAACCCCAGGCAAACTGATGGCGGAGAGCTGATACTAATGAGTGGAAATCACGGCGAGAAGAAAAAACTTTTTGGCGCGTACGATATCAGAGGCATATACGGTGACGGTTTAGACGAAGCCTTCGCCAGGAAGGTGGGCAAGGCCTATGGTAGCTATCTCAAACCGCAGGGCGGCGGCAAGGTACTTGTCGGTCACGACGCCCGACTTTCTTCGCCATCCCTGCACAAAGCATTTGTAGAAGGCATTCTCGAAAGTGGAAATGATGTGGTAGACATCGGACTTTCTTCCACACCCATGGCTGTCTGGCATGCCGCCCATGCCGGCATGGACGGCGGTGCCGTAATCACGGCTTCTCATCTCGGCAAAGCCTACAACGGCTTCAAGCTCTATGCCGCCAAGGCTAAGCCCCTCGGTGCCAATAACGGACTGGGTGAAATTCGCAAAGTTGTAGAAAATCCACAAGTCGAAGACCGCAGTTCTACTGAGACCCTGGAGACAAGCACAAAAGCGGTAGGGAAAGTGATCCCGGCGGCAGTCACGGAACATTATGTGAAAAGCCTGATGGACCATTTAAAACCCAAGCGCAGACTAAAAATCGCCATCGATGCCGGCCATGGTGCTGCCGGCCCGGAGATTATAGAATTCGCCAAACAAGCCAGAGAGCTTGTAGAAATAATCACCCTCAATGCAGAACCGGACGGCGCCTTCCCCAAACGCACGCCTAATCCCCTGGATGAAGGCAGTCTTGATGAACTGATTGAGACCGTAAAATGTGGAAACTGTGACTTTGGTGTATCCCTCGATGGGGACGCAGACCGAGCAGTATTCGTAGACGAACTGGGCACTCTGGTACCTACCGATTTAATGATCGGACTGATTGGCGGCGAACTGATCAAGCGCCACGGCGGAGGCAGCGTCGTTTACGACCTGCGAGCCAGTCGGGCCGTGCCTGAGTACATTGCCGAGGCCGGCGGCACACCGATTCGCACCGGTGTTGGTACCAACTTCATGATGAACAGCATCAAGGACAACAACGCTCTCTTTGCAGGAGAACTGTCAGGTCACTACTATTACGGCGATATGTTCGCCACAGACAACGCGCTTAGAACCATACTGGAAGCAATCAATGTTGTTTCCGGCAACGAGACGCCCCTTTCTAGTTTGATTCAGCCCCTCTGCCGCTACGCCTTGAGCGGAGAAATCAACCTCAAGGTACAAGAAATTCAAAGCACTTTGCAGAAGCTCGAAACCACGGTCACCGGCGGCACGAAAGAACACATAGATGGTCTTTCCATCAACTTCAGCGAATGGTGGTTTGCCGCCCGCGGCTCGCAGACAGAGCCGGTGTTGAGACTGACGGTGGGAGCGGTATCGGAAGCGATTCTGGAAGACCGCACAAAGCAACTGATTGATATTATTCAGAGCCCCGTCGGCTAAATTTGCCACAAACCTCTCGGTATCCCCTATCCACCCTGCATCAAGAACATTCTGGAGTTAGAAGAATAGATAATGCATGCCGCTTTCGATGACATAGCCCAAAGAATCATTACTCTCAACAAGCTGGAACAAAGACATTATCTGGCTGGGCAGCTCAAGAAACTGCAATTGCCCAGGGGAGCGAAGATCTTGGACTTTGGCTGCGGAACCGCGCTGTTCGCTAAAACTATCATGAAAATGGGCTTCCAATATGTGGGCTACGATATCGACCCGGGTGTCGTCGAATACGCCGCAAGCCTGTATAAAAACGGCACCTTCACTCACAATCGGGAGCAATTGAAAGACTTCAAACCTTTCGACCTTATTCTGGCAAACTGCTGCTTCCATCATATTGCAGACGAACCTATCAAGGATGAATTGCGCGGTTTCAGAGAACTGCTCAAGCCCAATGGACAATTCTTGCTCATGGATATTCTGCTCAGAGACGACGATCCGCATCCCCTGCGCAAACTCTTCCGAAAACTGGAAAGAGGAGCCTACGTAAGAGTAGCCTCGGAATACGAGGATATTGTAAGGTCGGAATTTCAGATAACAAAACAGCAAACCACAAGGTCTCATGTCTTTTCTTCAAAGTTAGTGCCGGTCTACAACGATCTGGTGGTATTGCACTGCGTACCCAAATAGAACACTGAGCGCCATGTGAGGCTCTCTCCAGGCGCAAGTATAATTGCCAAAAGTACTGGCGCCGGGACTTTGGTACCACTCTTGCAATTGCACGCGCCAACTAACCTCTAGCTGATGGAAACCCATTCAGTTATGCATCGAAGGCTGCAGTTCTTGGTGAAACACCGAGGACAGCCGCCTGAACAGCCAGTCAGGCAAGAACCGGAAAAAGGTGCTGATATTACCTGGGGTCAATAATTGCAGATTCTCAAGCGCTGTTTGGAAATGCTCGGAAAGCTGTTCGCTATTGCCCAGAAGCCATAATTGCCGCAAGGCAGCACCGATGCCGCCATGGCCAAGTCTGCATTTACGCGGGCCAAGGGAGAGGCAAACAATTTTCTTGCCCTGATAGCGAAAAGAACTGGACCTTCCGTCTGTGCCCACTGTCACGATGCTGCTCTCAGTTGCACCGGATAATAGCCTTTTGCTTACTGGACTGCAGCGTTCTTCAGGCAAATCAAACATACTCTTGCCGAAGGCCTTAAGTTTCACTGCTGCCACCACCAGTGGGCTAACCGGCGCATTCTCTGCCTTTTTCAAGCGAAAGACTCCCTGTGCGAGCCGTTCAATGAATTCTTCCTTCACGAGAGAGGAAAGAGCTACATCAAGTGACTGTCGACTGCAAAGCCCCAGTAGATCTCTGGTGCAAAACAGATGGTCGCCGGGTAAATCGCTTATGTATTCACGCAACATTGCTTTAACGCTCATAATGCATCCTCCCGTGCCAAGCTCTCCTACTTAGTAAAACGGCAGCAGATCACATTTGGTTCAATCGGAGAAGTTAAAAACTATTGTGGGGGATTCAGATCTTCCACTGTTTTTCTAAAACACGGTGCTCAGCCAATTCAATTGACATGGACTCTCTTCCAATCGTTTTGTTAAAGCACCAGGAGCGATATTCGAATTTAGTTATTCTGCTGTTTTTCTTAATTCACCTTCGCGGCTCCACCACACCAGCTATCGAATGCAGAGTTTTCCCCAACGGCGGAGGCACCTGGCACCAATTTTAGATTTTCCGCTGTTTTTCTAAATCAACATCAACAGCATCGTAAACTAGCTATAGAAGGTCCATGATTGACGTGGAATCCTCTCCAACCATTGATATTGTTGCAATTCACCTTCGCGGCTCCACCACACCAGCTATCGAATGCAGAGTTTTCCCCAACGGCGGAGGCACCTGGCACCAATTTTAGATTTTCCGCTGTTTTTCTAAATCAACCTCAACAGCATCGTAAACTAGCTATAGAAGGTCCATGATTGACGTGGAATCCTCTCCAAGCATTGATTTTGTTGCAGCACCAGGACCGACACTCGAATTTAGTTTTTCTGCTGTTTTTCTTAATTCACCTTCGCGGCTCCGTCACACCAGATACCGGACTAAGATTGCCTCCAACCACAGAGCCACCTGGCGCCAATTTTAGCTTTTCCGCTGTTTTTCTAAATCAACCTCAACAGCATAAAAACAGCGAGAGGTGGTTTCTAACTCCCGGCAGGCGCCCGAATACGGTCAAAAGCCACCACAAGTTTGACTACACCAAATCCAGAGAACCTTTAGAAATTAGTTGGAAAAATCTGAAAACCAATCAATCTTATCGATGACCGGCTGCCAATTCCGCTTTTTCGATCTGTCGGCCACTGACAGTAGTGACCTTGCTACGACTGTCTGACTCGAATCCCCGCCCCAGGCGGTTTCCAACTATGTACGTGGGGCGCGCCCTGGTTTCGTCCAGAACTTTTGCCATGTAGGCAGCCACCACACCGGTGCAGAAAATCTGCACCCCGGAGAATAGAGCGATGCAGGAAACAATCACCAACTGCGACTGCAGAGTGGCGGTCATGTAGCTGCCAGCGGCAAGAGCAACCACCAGTGCCAGAGCTGAAAGAGCTATTATTACGCCGCCCACTACAGAAATGAAATACAGGGGGGCAATACTCAAAGCCAACAGTCCATCCAGAGCCAGACTGATCAACTTCTTAATTGTGTAGGTGCTTTCTCCCATTTCTCTGGCACCGCGGTCAATGGAAATACCGCACTGCTTGAAGCCCAACCAGGGAATCATGCCGCGAAGGAATCTGGTCTTCTCCGGCAATGAGGCGAGCGCAAGCACGACTTTTCTGTCCATCAAGCGAAAATCGCCGGTATCCCAGGGAATCTCAACGGAAGAAACAGCTCCAAGCAGTCTGTAGAAAAGATACGCGGTGAATCTCTTCAGGAATCTATCTCTACGAGTTGAGCGCTGAGCGTAGACTACGTCATAGCCTTCTTTCCACTTCTGAAGCATATCCACAATTAGTTCAGGCGGATCTTGCAAGTCGGAATCAATATTCACCACGACCTGCCCTTCACTGTGGTCTAACCCACAAGTGATAGCGGCCTGTTGTCCGAAATTACGGGAGAGCTCAACTAGTTTCACACCGTCGTACTCGGCGGCAATCTGCCTGAGAGCATTAGAGGTGGGCGGTCTGGACCCATCATTGACGAATACTACTTCATAGGTAGTACCAGTGGGAGTAATGACCGAAGAGAGCCGATCAAGCAATGCCACAAGGTTACGGGGGTCTTCGTTGTAAACGGCGACAATTACCGAAAGGTCTATAGGCGCCGTATTTTCAGAATCCAATTTGCCAGCCAGGACCACAGAATTGACCTTTATCAATGCTTGGAGATGTACGTTGAAGCTTTCAGCAACCCAAACAGGTTGTAAGCATGCAAATTGTCTTACAGATAAGCGGTCCGGTCAACTTGGCAATTCTAATTCAGGTCAGGTAAGTTGGAGAGAGTTAACCCAATTCCAACTGCGCTCGACACCATTCCTTAAACTGACTTCAGGACGCCATTTAAGATACCGCTCCGCCCGCTTGATATCCAGAACGTTCACGGGTACATCTACTGGTCTACCCTCGGTGTACTTCACCTCGACATGAGGTCCAACCACTTCCCGAATCACTTCCACAATCTCGTTCAGGGTATGACCTTCGCCATAGCCCACATTGAATACCCGCGGTCCATTTTCTGCCGGCTTGTACTCAGCGGCACATAAGAGAGCTTTAACAGTATCACCGATGTAAATATAATCTCTTATTACTTCACCATCGCCCCAGATGGTAATCGGCTGTTTGCGCGCAATATTGCCCAGGAATACCCCAATAGCTCCCTGCTTGGCGTTTGGATTCTGCAATTCTCCGTAGGGATTGGAGATGCGCGCCACTACATACTCAAGACCGTAAAGCTTCTGAAAGAGATGCAGATACTTTTCAATTGAGAGCTTGCTGATGCCGTAGGAGCAAATAGGCTCTGTGGGATGATCCTCCTGGATCGGCGAAACGGACGGCACACCGTATACGGTACCACCAGAAGAGATAAAGACAAATTTGTTTACTTTCGCCTTCACGCACTCAGTGAGAAGCTGCACTGTATCGGCGATATTAGAGCGGATATCGTAAACAGGATCATCATTGGAAGTCTGGGGCAAAGTAGTATAAGCCAGGTGAAAGACCCATTCCATGCCTTTCACGGCCTCTTCCATCTCGCCATGATTGCCGATATCACCCATCATGTACTCTACACCGGCAATGGGTCCGCGGAAACGGCTGGGATAACGATCAAAGACCCGCACCTGATGTCCGCTGTCCACCAGTAATTGCACCAGGTTGGTGCCTATGAATCCGTTGCCGCCAATGACTAATGCTTTCATTTTTTCGCGCTCGAAAGACCTAATACTCTTGAATAGACTGATTCTATATCATCAACCATGTCAGCCACTGTACGTTCAGGCTTGATATTGCTCATATAGTGCTCCAGAAGCTGGGGCTTGTTGAGGATAAGTGCCAGCTTTTCAGCCAGAGAGCGATGATCATTAAGTTTGAACAATAAACCGTTTACCCCGTCCTTCACAAGTTCGGACATACCGCCCAGATCTGTAACGACCAGGGGCGTGCGGGTGGCAAGCGCCGATTGCATGACCAGCGGCGTATTCTCGTACCAGCGGGAGGGCACGACCAGTACATCGAGTTCCTGGAACACCGAGCCTAGCTCGTCATTGGGAAAGGTTCCCAGGAAATGCACATCCCTGGCACGGGCACCGCCCTGTTTGACTATATTTTCCAGTTTGGTGAAGTAATCGGGAAATTGTCCGGGATCTCCATAAAGTTTCAGCTCACAACCGCTGAAAGTGCGCCCGTCCTTGTTGACTTTGCCGGCGGCCGGCAGAGATAGGAAGGCTCGCAGCAGCAAATCAACCCCTTTGTGCTCGTAAAAGGTACCGATGAATCCGATGCGAAACTTATCCGAGGCTACTTTTTCGGTGTGATTGACCAGTTTGCTTGTATCTATGCCGAAGGGAACGTGAGAAATGAGCCCTTTATCAATGCCGTTCTCCACAAAAATGTCCTGCATAAGGCGCGTGGGCACCATGATGGCGCTTAGTTGGTTGGCCAATTTCCTCAGTACGCCTGGTCGCTCCATGGTAGCGGCAATGGCAGCGGGAGCCTTGAGCCCGCTGAAGGCCATTGATGCGGCATTGCCGACAGCCTGCTTAACAAACTCAGGCATGGGTTCAAGGACGCTACCCACTGCCTGATATTTGGCGGAGACAGCCTCCATAACTTCCGCAGCGGCCGGAAGCAACCGGGGAGTGTAACAATCCAAACACTTGAGGGCCATGGGTCCGGGACCGCGGCAAACTTGCCCATCCGGACGCTTGAGCTGCACGATCGGGCAGACGAACCAGAAATCGGTGCTGTAGAAAACCACTGGAATTTGAGCCGCCACACAGGGCTCAATCACTGCAGCAGATAGATTCTGAGCATGCACAATTTGCACAAGGTCGGGTTTGAAGTCGGCCAGTAACCCCTGAAAATGCCGCTTCATGAGCGGATGATAATACTCGCAGCGAAACTCGTAATCCCTCAGCCGCAGAGACTCTCCCACTATGTGAACGGGCACGCCCTCGTATTCATATTCACGAAAGTCACCCTCAAAACTATGCTCAACCTTGCGCCTGGCATCGAGGTCAGGCGGACAGGCCGCTACCACCTTCACTTCATAGCCCCGTTTTTGCAGAGCCTGGGCAATCTTGAGGGTAAGTACTTCCGTACCGGCTTTGTGTTCAGGAAAAAACTTATGGGAGGTAAGTAAAACTCTTTTCATGCGGCCTTTTATGTTACCAGGATTTTAAAGATCCTAATGATGGTGCCGCTCTTCTTGATACATGACGGGGTTAAAATGGAAGGCTATGCGAATCTGTCTCATATCGCGCGAGTATCCACCGGAAACCGGCTATGGCGGCATTGCCACCTTCACAAGGCATCTGGCCCATGGGCTGGCCTTGTTGGGTCATGATGTGGTCGTGGTCTCTCTGGCCAAGGAAAAGCCACGCTCCTACACGGAAGAGGTAGTGGCAGGCGATGGTTACGTTACCGCCGCAAGAGATACATCCGAAAAACGGCAAGTCACCATCCACAGGGTTCTGCCTTACGAGTTTCCTTCCAAACTCAACTGCGTCAACATGGCCATGCCCTACAGCCGCTACCTGCTCTGTACCTCAACGGCACTCTGGTACAAGTTTACCGAGTTACACCGGGAAAAACCCTTCGATGTTGTAGACACGCCGGAACTTCTGGCCGAGGGTATCTATCCGGCGGTCACCCGTGCTTTGCCCATGGTCATAAGGCTTTATACGCCCCATTCCAAATTCATCTCAGAGAAACTGCATAACGTCTCTGCCTCGTTCGACCATCAATTCGTAGCCATGATCGAAAGAGTGGCTATGCTCTCGGCGGATGTACTCACCTCGCCTTCAGACGACCTGGCTGAATTTGTGGCTGGAGATCTGGGCATTAAGCAGGAAGACATCTGCATCGTCAGAAACCCGATCGATACAACGATTTTCACGCCGCAAGGCGAGACCATGCTGCCTCCTGCTGCGGCAAGCGGCAAACTGCGGGTGCTCTTTGTCGGTCGCCTGGAAGAGAGAAAGGGTATCAACTATTTAATTCAAGCCCTGCCGACTGTGGTCAAAGCCTGCCCCAATGTAGAATTCGTCATCATCGGTGATGATACGAATACGGCAGAAGGTCAGACTTCAGTTCTGGCTAAATTGAAGGAAGCCTTGAAAGCAGCCGGGGCAACCAGCGCCGTCACCTTCATCGACAGGGTGCCTCTTGATAGCCTGCCCGCCTACTATCGCAGCGCCGACATTTCCATCGTGCCTTCCGTTTACGACAATTCGCCCTATACCTGCCTTGAAGCCATGGCCTGCGGCAGGGCTGTGATTGGCACCTCCGCTGGTGGCACCAAGGAATACATGGTTCATAACGAATCCGGACTGATCATTCCGGCAAAAGACCCCCAGGCGATTGCCGAAGCTCTGATCAAACTGCTCACGGACCAGGCGGAAAGGGAACGGCTGGCAAGCGGCGCCAGGGCCCGCGCCGTTGAAAAATTCGACCGCAAGGAAATAGCCAGGCAAACAGCAGAACTTTATGAACTGGCCATGGCCAATTTCAAAGGCAATGGCACAGGCAGTATAAAACACCTCTATCAGCACAGCTACTTGCGTGCCACTGAAGATGCCACCATCTTCCTCGATGCCATGGACAAGATGATCTACGATCTTCTTTACCAACAGTCCTACCGCTTCCGAGTCAGCCATTGGTTCCACTTCCTCAAGGCCCGCCCCAGACTATTTATAGCCAAAGCACTGAGCAAAACTTCTCGTGTCTTGTTGAAGCTCTGCGGCACAAAGGAAGAGAGTTATCCAAATTTTCTCAGGAAATTGGAGAGCGACATAAAGCTGAAAGAGATTGCAGCCAGGCCGGGTCAACCGTCCGCCTTCAAAAGCAATGACGAAGTAAGCGTGAGTGCGGCCAAAGGGGAGCCTCTCAATTAGTATTGTGGGAAAAGAAGACGAGACGGATCTTTCCGGTCGAAGCCAGTGCGCCGACCTACCACCGCTGGCCAGCCCACTCCTGAAAAACAGCGCCATTCTAGTAGGTCTGGCGCTGGCGGCAAGACTCTGGTTTAATTTCGGCACAGAGCATGTAAATGCCTATTCCAGCGCCGACGCCGCCGAATATTTGCGCTACGCCACGGCCCTCAGTAAGTTAAACTGGCTGAATCCACAGTATGGTCCGGAATGGAAAGAATTCATCATTACCGGACCGGCCTTCCCTTTTGCCCTCTGGCTTTTCAATTTCGTCACCGGCAAACCTTTTGACAGCCAGAATTTCGGCACGCCCCTGGTCTTTCAAAGCCTGGTCTCCTCACTGAGTTGCGCCTTCATCTATCTCACCACAAGCCGCCTCTTCGGTAATAAAGCCGCCTGGGCAGCAGGGCTTCTGGCAGTCTTCTATCCAGCCTTCATTATTAATACCGGCAGACTCTACAGCGAAACCTTTGCCACCTTTGTGGAGTGCGCGTGCTTTGCACTCTTTGCCTTTGCTTCCACCCTGGAAGCCGGACCGGTGACAAGCTCGGAAAGCAAGAATTCGAAACCCCTAAAGAGAATTCCCCTTGCGGCCTTCCTCTACTTCCTTCTGGGGGTGTCTCTCACAGTTCTGCAACTGACACGCTCGGCCATGCTGCTTTTCACAGGAGCCACCGCCGTTTTCGTGCTTGCCCAGGTCTATCTGGCCAGAAAGAATTTCCAAGCGCTGGCACTGGCGACCGCAAGCTTATTGCTCGGTCTGGTTTCCATCCTATTGCCCTGGTTCGTCTTTGAAAATCAAGCCTTCCACAAGGTCTCCCTGGTAGTGGACAGGGTCGGTCACTACAACCTCTTCATCGGCACCAATACTGCCAGTCAGGGCTTTCTCTCCTATCCCTATCCGGATGGACGAGGTATTGAGGAAAAGAGTTTTCCAAGACTGGTGGCGGAGGCTTACCAAAAGAGCCCCAACGCCTTCTTGCGCCTCATGCTCGACAAACCGGCAAGGCTCTATAAGTTTCCCTGGAACGACTACCGCACCCCTCTTGGTCCCATCGACTGCAAATGGCAGACGGCCTATCATCAAATCATTTTGCTGGCGGCCCTGGTTGGACTATCCTTCGGCATGATCACGCTTGTCTCAACAAACGGCACAGCGAAGCTTTCTACTCTACCCGGCAAATGCTACCTGCTCATGGCCTTCGCACTCAATCTGCCCTACCTGGCCTTCATCACGGTACCTCGCTATAACCTCACGGCCATGCCGGTTATGCTTGTATTTGCCGGTGCCGGCATCTATTACTTAGGGCGACTGCTCAAAGAGAACGCCGGCAAAAACCATCTCCCACAAGCGCTCCTGGTCTCCGCGCTCTTCCTGTTTTTCTATTTGAGAGATGATTTGAGCAGCTTCAGCTATAGCAACCCTGTATCGGTACTGGCCGTTCAGGGAAGCGACTTGCTCATGCGCAGTCTGATCGCAGCAAGCTGCGGATTAGTTTTCTTCGTCTCCCTCTTTCTCAGCTTACCGCTTCTCTACAGAAGCGCTTCCACAGGCTCGCAATTAAGCCACAATCTAGTTCGACTCAATCTAGCCCGGGCCCTGACTATACTACAGGCAATCTGCCTGATGCCGCTCTTGCTGTTGCCGCAAAGAGCAAACGGGCGCTTCCAGGAACGCATTACAACAATCGGCCCGGCAGCCACAATTCAAGGAGAACTGCTGGTTCCATCGGCAGGAATCAGTTCAGTCGGAGCGCTTAAACCGCGCTATCTGTTGATTGACTCCGACAAGGGAGAAATCCTGCGGGATGACATCAAATTCAAAATCAACGGACGGGAAGTGGTGGCACCTTTGATACCGGGGCTGGCCGTTCTGGACGACTGGAATCAACTGAAAGTGCGCCCGGATGGCCTTGCCTACCTGGAGTGCGCCTACATCTTCGATTGCATGACCCAGGCCATGGGCATAAGCAATCTGGACATCAGGCAATGGTACCTGCTGCCTCTGCCGGCCGAACTGCTCAAAGCCACAAATGCCACGGAAGCTACAAATGACGCGCCGCTCAAAGCCAATAGCAGAGAGGCCTACCAGATTGAAATCGGCAAACAAGGACAGTTGAAGCTCTTCGGTACGGCGGCAAGCCGGACCAATGACGGTAAAAATGCGCGCCTTCTCAAGCCCAGCCTCGCACTCTATTCCTGGGAGAAAGCTTTCTATGGCGTCGAGAACGATAGCGGGCTGACCGACAGTCGCTTCGACGAAAAGCACAGCCCACGCCCAACCCAGTGGTCTGTCGGTATCAAAGATGTGAACTTGCCGCTGCCGCAACTCGACGCCAACATCTATTTGCTCTGTCAAAGAGGTAGCCAATCTCAACCACAGTCACCGCCACAAGCAGACAGCCCGAGGGTGGAAGGTGAAGGAACAGTGACGCTTCCGGTGCCGCCGGAAATACTCGGTTCACCACTGCAATTGCTTTCAGTGAAAATGGAAAAGCCCTCCGGGGAAAACAGACTCTCCCTGAATAGCCCGGGCAAACTGCCCACTCTCGCTATTTTCTTCCGCGACAAAGCCGGCAAAGAATGCCAGATGCCCTTACCCTGGTTGAAAAATCCAGGCAATCGCCTGCATCTGGCCCTGCCCCTCTACCTGCAGAAGATCCCTGGTGAAGACATAAAAATCAAGCTGGACTGCCCCGATAGAGGCTATAAGCTGAGCCTTGGACTGACCAACCTGGACAAACACCCCCTCGAAAGCCCGGAGCTATACTAGCGTGAGCAAGGCGAAAGCAGACAAACAGCCAAGTGCGAACAAAGTGGTAATTATCTTCCACCTCTTGTTTCTCACGGCTCTCACCTGGTTCATTTTCAATCGCACCTTGGGAACTTACTTCCTGGCTGACGACTTTGGTGAAATTGCTTATGTTTCGCGTATTGTAGGCGGCGAGTACGGACTAATCTGGCTCAACTTCACGGGCAACTTCATGCAAATACCAAGCATGAGCGTCTGGCGCCCCTGGCTGCTCATGAGCCTTCTTTTCGATTATCTGCTCTGGGGCACCAATCCGGTCGGCTACTACCTGACCAACTTGCTCTCATACAACGCCGTCGTTCTACTCTTCTATTGGTTCATCAGGCAAATCACCGCCGCCTGGTCCAGTACCAGGTCCGGTGCAGCCGCCCTCTTTGCCTCATCCCTCTTCCTGGCCTCTCCCCTGCACTGCGAGAGCGTTTCCTGGGTAGTTGGACGAGTAGACATCGTCTCCGCTCTCTTCTATCTGCTCTCCCTCAACCTCTTCCTGCTCGCCAAAGCAGTCTTCCACGTAAAAAACCGGTACAGGCTCTACTTGAGCCTGGCCCTGACCAGCTTCGTGCTGGCTATGTGGACCAAGGAAATGCCCATCGGTGTGCCGGTGCTGCTGCCCTTTCTGCTCTTCTTTTTTGGCAAAGGTGACGGCAGCCTCAAAAGCGTCATCAAACAATGCCTGCCAATCTGGCTGGCCACGGTGATCTATCTGCTCCTGCGCTATCTGGCCCTCGGCACTCTCCTGGGCGGTTACGTACAGGGCATCGGTGATGCCCAGGCGGCACATGCCTTGAGCCGCTGGCTTGATAAAGACACCCTGATCAGACTCTTCTACCCCCTTGCTTTCGGCATTTTCGGCTCCAACCATCTCTACCAACACTGCCTCACCCTGCTCTATGCCGTAACCACAGGGCTACTGCTGGTGAGGCTTTTCTGCTTGCGTGCCCCGGTAAAAATGCTCCTTTTCCTGCCGGTCTGGATAGTGTCCACCTTGATTCCCATCTACAAACTCTGGGGTCTCGGCTATGAGTTGGAAGGGGCACGCTTTTGCTTTTTCCTGACTTTGCCACTGAGTGCCGCCCTGCCCTTGATCCTTTTTGCTCCGGTGGAAAAGGGCAACCGTACAGGCGATCAAAAGAACTTTTCCATGACGGCCTATTTCCTACTGGCCGTTTCTACCATGACCGTGCTCACCGCCGTATTGACGAAGATCTGCGCCGCCACTAACCTGGCCTGGGTTCATACCGGCAAAGAGGTGAAGGAATTCTGCCTGCAGGCTCGTGCTCTGACAGAGAAGCAGGATGAGAAACTACTGCTGCTAGGTATTCCCAAACGCCGTGGCGGAACCCATATGATCTTGAACGGCACCACTTTCAACATATTGCTTTCGCCTCCCTATACCAAAAGTAAAGACACTCAAGGTGCCGGTAGTGCCGGTAACAAAGGCACCACTAAACCCGTCCGGATAGAAACTTTCGACCCGATTATTTTCGGCAACTCCGAATACATCGATAGTGAGCGCTTCAAAAGACTGGCCGGCGACAAACCGACAATACTGGTCTGGTTGGGTGAACTGAGGCGCTTCCTGAATGTGAATTATGCCGCGCCGCTTAGCGAGAGTTTGAGACCACTCCTGCTGCCCGGACTGAATAACGACTGCCTGAGCGGTTCCAAAAGCCCGCCTGGTTCGCAAGAACCTTGCACAGGCTTCCTGCACGCCATGGGACATGCCGTGGTCCGGGTAGGCAAAGACGGACTGCTCATCGACAACATTTTGGAAGGCGACGGCATCGCCTTCAGCGGTCTCAATCTGAACCCCCTCAGCGCCGACTACCTGGAGGTCAAACTAACCGTCTTGAAGCCCGGCACGAGACTTCTGAAGGCAGCGCTGCCACAAGCGTCACCAGGCTCCAACTGGGGCCCTGACCATAAATGCGCCGGCTCCGATGACCAGCAAAAGGCCCTGGCCGCTATTTATGCCCCCTACGAAGTAGTAGCCTGTTTGCCAGAAAACGGCTCCCCTAACCTGGCTCAAGCTGGTACAAAGCAAGAACGGGAGCAGACAGTACTGCTTCCCTTAAGTGATAACTGGCGCTGGTACGTGGGCGACATCGACACAATCGTCCTGAACCTGCCGGCTTCGGGCAGCTTGAAACTACATTCGGTGGCACTGAAGAAAGCCTGCCAAGTGCGCCCTTCCCTCAGACCCGAGCATCTTAAAAGCTCGTCCACCGGTGTCTATTACCGAGATAATTCCGACCTGACCTTAAAGGCAAGCTTTCAAAAGGATTGTCAGGCACTGAACGGTATGGAAAATCTGGTGGTAGAAATTACCAGAGCCAACACCTTCTTTGAAAACTTAGCGCCACAGGCGGTGCCGGATTCCCTCAGCCGCACTTTCACGATTCCGGTCCCTCGGTTGAGCCGGGAGGCTGGGGAGGCGAAAGTAAGCGCCCTGGAGTTGCCGATAAATATCAAGAGCACCGACCTGGAAAGCGGCGTCTACCAGCAAGTACGAGTGAGAGCCGTAGACCGGCAAGGGCATACCCTGGGGCAGCCTTCAGCTCCTGTCATCCTGCGGCTGAACTAATAGAAGCCTCCGGAGCGCATTAAATTTATGGGGAAATTTGTGCGAGAATAAGTTTGTTCCCCGTATGTAAAGTACCAGAAGCAAATTAATGGCCAAAATTCTTCTAGTCGAAGACGATGCGCTCTTTGCCCAGATGATCGTGGACTATCTGACCGCTCAGCAGTTCCATGTGGAAATGACCGACAACGGAAAAGACGCACAGGCACTTCTACGCGATTACAATTTTGATGTAATTATCCTGGACTGGGGTCTGCCCGACATGACCGGAATAGACCTTTTGCGCGACTTTAGAAATCGCGGCAGTATGACGCCGGTGCTTATGCTCACAGGCCGAGACAAAGTAGAAGAGAAGGAACAGGGACTGGATTCAGGTGCCGACGACTATCTCACCAAGCCCTTCAACATGCGCGAATTGACAGCCCGGGTCAGAGCCCTGATTCGCCGCACCGGTCCGAGCCCGACAGGCATCCTGAAAGCCGGTCATATCAGTCTCAATCCTTCTACCCACGTGGTGACAAAAAACGGGGAAGAAGTAAGACTCCTGCCAAAAGAGTTTTCCCTCCTGGAATATTTGATGCGCCACCCAAGCCAGGTATTCACCGCCGAAATGCTCTTAGATCGAGTCTGGCATTCAGAATCCGATGCCGGCACGGAAGCAGTAAGAACCTGCCTCAAGAGACTGCGCAAGAAAATTGATGATGATGACAATGAGTCTCTCATTCAGACTTTGCATGGAGTCGGCTACAAAATAAATCCTAAATTCGCAAGCAGCGATACCCTTTAAGAACCAATTTCCTGGCTGCTTTGAGTTCCACCGGAAGCAATCGGAATTTTAAACCAGAAGGTACTACCGGCACCCTCCTGGCTCTCTACACCGATCTTGCCCCCGTGCTGCTCGACAATATTCTTGCAGATGGCCAGTCCCAGCCCGGCACCACCTTTTTCACTGGCATCGGTGGCTTTCACTTGCTTGAAGCGCTCGAAAATACGCTCCTGCACATTTACCGGAATGCCTCGACCGCGGTCGGTAACCTTGAAAGTAGCAAAGTTGCCGTGCCGGGCCACAGATAAGCTTATAACAGCACCATCAGGGGAAAACTTGATGGCATTGGAGAGCAAATTGACGATAACCTGGACAATCTTATCGCTGTCCGCTTTCACCGCCACTGTCGTCTCCAGTATATCGAGGCTGATAGAACGCCGCTCGGCCAGACTGCGCACCGAGTTCACCGCTCGACGCAAGAGCGAGGCACCATCGTGGGACTGCAAGGAAAGGCTGACCGTTCCGGATTCAAGCCGGTCCAATTCGAGAAGCTGCTGGATAAGGCGCATCAAGCGCTCCACCTCACTCTCCAGAAGACTTACTTTCTTGGCTCCCGCCTCATTCAGCTCACCGTATATACCATCGGCTACAAGTTCTAAGAAGGCCTGAAAGGAATTGAGAGGCGTACGCAGGTCGTGGCTGACCATGGAAAGAAACTCTTGTTTCAAGCGTTCAATTTCACGGCGCTGACGAATATCCACCAGAATGACCAGCACTCTACTACCATCATGGGTATCGATCAGCCGCATGCCAAGCTCAACAGCAACGGTGCGTCCATCCCTGGCAATGGCATCGGCCTCGCACCAGGGTCTCTCTTCTTCCGAAGTCGGCAGACGCAAGGTAGTGCCCTTACCGGTAGTATCACTAAAATAAACCAGATCACGAATATTACGCTTCACAGGCGGTTCTTTGTAGGCAAGCAAAGTAGCCAGCGCCGGATTGGTCATCTCCACTTCACCGTCTTCCTTGAGAAGCAAGATACCAACCGGCAAGCTCTCCAGAACCACACGCAAGTTATCCAGAACCGCCCGCTCTTTTTCCTTAGCCTTCTTGAGGCGGGAAACCATATCTTTGAAAGCCTTATCAACCTCGGCAAACTCATCGTTACCGGTCAACTGCCTATTTAGAGGCAGGTTGGCACCAAGGCGACGAATATTGTCGGTAAGCGCATCCAGGCGCCTGGTTATGCCCCGGTTGAAATAGAGAGCCAGAAAGAGCGCCAGAGCGATGTTGAAGACCACTCCACCGGTGAGTATGCCCTTTATAAGCTCTCGCTGTTTGCGCTGCTTAATCGGGCTGTCTTCTTCGATACGCTCCTCCGCCGCCATCAGGTCATCGATCTCGCGAGAAATGGCTCGAAAACCCGGCTTTACCTTCTCCACATAATCGCGGGTTGCTACATAGCCGCCCTCCTTCCAGCGCTCCTTAATGTGCTTGACCTCACCCCAGGTGGCACTCAGCCTGGCCTTCAAGCGCCCAAACTCCCTGATTTCATCCGGGCGACCCACCAGTAGCCGATCGATGACTTGAAACTCCTGATTGAGCATGTCGCCGTAGCCTATTTGCCGGGGCGTATCCCCCAGACCTGAGACCGTGGCGCTGGAGCTGTATGCAATGCCGCTCAACAAAATCTGATGCACCCTGTTCAAGTGCTTGCTCAAATCTCGCGCATGAGCCTCGCGAGCACGCTCCTGTTCCACCTGGTCGAGCATAAAATAGAGCGTCCCGACAAAGACCAGCTCGAAGAACAGCGGCACGGCAACCAGCAAGAAAAGAGTGTGGGAAAGCTTGAGGTTCATTTAAGACAGGACGAACCGTTCCGGTAAGGGGCAATTCGGGGAATGGGGCGGTGAAACTCCAAGCCTAACATAAAGTATAGCCCACCGGATCTTGGGCTATAATCATGTTCTGTAGGGTCTTTCCGGGTGGTAACTTAATCCATGGGCAGCACTTCAACATTTAGAAGAAAATCAACACTGGCAGCCGCGCTCCTCTCACTTTCAGGTTTACTTTTTGTAGCGGCGGCCTCAGGGCTTTTGCCCCTACCGATTCAACCCCCTCTCACCCAGCCGGCTCAGGCCGCACCTGATGCCTATCAAAAAGCCAAAGGCGATTACGACAGCAAAAACTATGCCTCCGCCCTGACGCAGTTCAAGGCCCTGGCCGCCGCCTACCCAAGAAACGCCCTCTGCCACTACTACCTGGCTCTGTGCCATCAGGCCCTTGGTCATGTGCCCCAGGCCCAACAAGAATTTCAAATGGTACAACAACTTGACCGCGGCTCCCTTGGGCAATACGCCGCCCAGGGCATGAGGCAACTTTCCGGTGCCAGAACCTCAAGCGGAGGTCCCATAGCCATCGCCTCAGCCGGCGGCTCGGGCACATCGCAAGCCCGCTCCAAGGTACGAAAAATCTACGAGTTCTACGCCGACTGGTGACCGCCCTGTAAGAAATTTGCGCCCGTGTTTGACGCAACCAAAAGACAATTTACAGATATCTCCTTCGAGCAAATCAATATAGACGAACCCAGTGGTCAGGAACTGGCCGGTCGTTACGGCGTAACCGGTATTCCCAGATTAGTCTTTCTCGACGGCTCCAGCCAGGTACTCTACAACGGCGGCGCCCCCATGGACGCGGAATCTTTTCACGGTCTCATCAATCAGCACCGTTAAATCCCTACTTGAGACTCTTGTCCCCCACTGCCTTAAGCTTGAACTGCACTTCCAGCCCGCCGGCGGCAGCATTGCCCAGGCTGACCGTGCCGCCGCAGGCTTCCACGCAGGTTTTGACAATAGCCAGACCCAGACCGACACCGCCTAAACTGCGACTGCGAGATGATTCAGGACGATAGAAGGGCTCGGTCAAGTGGGGCAGGGCCTCAGCTGCTACTCCCGGGCCCTCGTCGGCAATAGTCAGTATATGCTCCGCTCCTCCCGCCTTCATCCTTACTTTGATGGCCCCCTCACCGGCATAGCGCACGCAGTTGCGCAAGACATTGGAAACAGCCCGTTCCAGAAGAATGGCATCGCCCTCCACAAAGGGATTGTCGGTAAAATCCAGCTCCACTCTTTCATTCAAGCCAAGGCGCTCCACCACCGTGCGCACCGACTCATGCAGATTGACGGGCTTCATTTCAGGCGAACTGCCCTTGAGACCGGCCTTGGAAAAGGCCAGCAGTTCACTGACCAGATGGGTCATCTCCTGCACTTCCTCGCGAATGTCATTAATTCGGTTCTGCTCCTCCTCGCTGAGGCGGTGGGAGCTGGAAAGCAGTTCCAGAGCCATCTGCAGCCGGGCAATCGGCGAGCGCAGTTCATGGGATATATCACCCAGAAAACGTTTCTGTCCGGTGACAAAACCGTTTAATTTGCCAGCCAGCGCGTTGACGGCCTCAGCCAGCCGCCCCAATTCATCAGTGCGCCCCGAGTGCAGGCGCACATCGAAATTGCCTTCGGCTATGCGTTCGGTGGCAAGAGTAAGCTGGGCGATGGTACCGGCCAGGCTGTAGACAAAGGGGTACCAGAAAGCAATGGAAATAACCAGGATGGCTGCCGCCACTGCTCCAACAAATGCAAAATCTATAACCAGGCTGCTCTGCCAGATATTGTCGCTGGCGGCAAGCAGTACCGCCGGATGAAAGGGTTCGGGGAAACCCGGAGGATAGAATTGCCGCCCCGGCAGCAAAACAGGACTCATTCCGGCCCCATCACCGGTCAGCGGCAACCTGGTACCAATCCAAAAGCGTCCATCCCTGCCGCTGTGCACGATGAAACGCCCCGAGCCGTGGGGAGGTGGAGGTCCACCGACTACAGGCGGCCTCGGTATGCGATCGCCCATAAAACCAGGCGGCAAGAGCATCTGCACACGCCCGGCTACGGCCTGCGGCAAGTCGACTTTCTCACCGGCCAACTGCCCCTCACCGTCAAATATATAAAACTGAACGTTGTAAATACGCCCGAAATCCAGCAAGACCTCGTTGAACTGTGAGGTCGGCCGGCCTCGCAGTTGCCCGCTCACTGCACCGGCCACGGTATCAACGCGCTCTCCGATGGGACTGGCGATTAAAGTCTCCCAGCCAAAGCCGAAGGCTGAGTTAAAGACAAAAAAGACGATGGCGCAAAGCAAGAGCAGATACAAGACCAGCAAATTGAAAACTTGCAGATAAAGTGAGGTCCTAGCTTTCATCGCCTCCCTCACTCTCGCACTGATTTATGAGCATGTAACCGGCCGAACGTACCGTGCGTATAAAGCGAGGATTCTGAGGCGGATCCCCCAGTTTCCGCCGCAAGGCGGAAATGTGCACATCGATTGAGCGATCGAAGATATCGTAGTTGCGATCGCGAATTTCATTCAATAGTTGCTCGCGGCTTTTCACCCGCCCCCGGCTCTGGGCAAGCACCACCAGCAAGTCGAACTCCACTGGCGTCAAAGCCAGGGTCTGCCCGGAAAGCGTCACAGAACGAGAAGCCAGATCAATGATCAAAGCCCCCAGATTCATTTCATCCTTGCAGGACTCCGCCCCATCGTTAGATGCCTTGAGATTCGGCTCAACTGACCGCCTCACTCGGCGCAGCACCGCTCTTAACCGGGCCAGTAGTTCACGGGGCGAAAAAGTCTTAGGCAAGTAATCATCGGCACCAATTTCCAGACCGACAATTCGATCTGTCTCGTCACCAAGAGCCGTCAACATCAAAACAGGCAGTTGCCACTTTTCCCGAATTCGCCGCAAGACTTCAAACCCGTCCATACCGGGCATCATCACATCCAGAATGACGGCATCAAAATCACCTTCAGCCAGGGCTCTGAGAGCCCCTTCCCCATCATGGGAGAGACTGACTGCGTAACCAAAGCGGCTCAAATAGTCCGCCGTCAGGCGGCAAAATTTGAGGTCGTCGTCCACCAGGAGCAACTTATCGCCACCCTCAGCACCACCTGTCTTCAGCCCATCGTTCAAGAAACACTCTCTTTCAACACCAGCGGGAGCCAAGGCTTCCGAGAACTCAAACATTGAACTTTGTTCTAGCTTAAAGTATGCCACAGACTCTTCAACTGCCGGCAAAAACCAGTACCGCCAGTCCACTTTTATAAGCCATGTCGCAAGCAGATCGCGCGGCTGCAATAGCCATTCCAGGCTCCTTAGGAGCGCCGTTCAGGGCGGAGATGGTGGCGATTCCGCAACTGACCCTGAGATTGACATGATGGGGAAAGAGTGAACTCTCGTCAATCACACTGCAAAGGGCCTCCGCCACCGCAAGGGCCGTGGCACTGTCGGCACCCCAGCGCAAGAGTGCAAACTCGCCTCCACCGAAGTAGGCCGTCACATCGTATGGCGCACACAATCTAGTGATGCATCTGGCCACACCCGACAAATATTCGCAAGCCGGTTCAAGACCATCCCCGCCCCTCACCTTCAGCACAATAAGGGAAAGTGGCGACTCTTCACAAGGTCGGGGCGAACACCAACTGAGAAGAAAGATACAAAAAGCATGAAAGCTGAGCATGCCGCAAATCGGCTCCTTAAGTAGCGAAAGCAATTTGTTCACTTCTTCTCTGTCGATAGGAACACTCTCGACGGTAGTTCCGGACGGGGGACGAGAGAACAAGTCGTAGGGTTCATAGGCACATTTAGACTGACCGGGGCAGGGCGACTCCACCCCTTGAGGTTCCGGCATGACAGCCTCAGCCTCGCTTTCCCCATCAAGTTCAGAGAAAGGCTCAGGGCTCAAGCGGTCGCTAAGGCCCAGCAACTCACCATCGATTACAGGCAAATTCTGCCCGGTATCACCACTTCTTTGATAAAGCGATTCCACCTTGATGCGACCCTGAATCATTATCACCTCGGTGGTCTCCCGCACCCACAGCTTCACCAGGCTGTCTCCTTCCATGCGATAGAAGCTCCAGCGCGGCGGCAGCACTCCCTGCCCGGCACTGACGGCAATGAGAAAAGCAGTACCACCGGCATTGAGCGGATTGGTAAAGGGCAATTCCACCGAGTAGGGCAGATACTGCTTTCTGTTCTCTTTCTGGGAGGCGTCTTTCTGAGCCGCTTCCTTGAGGGCGTACTTTAAGTCTTCGCTGCTCGGCACCCCGTTCATCTTACTTAAGCGCAGACTGTTTACCGACCTGGTATTGAAGGAATCTGCTAAAGGCATAAGAAACCCCCGACAAAATAGAAAATCTCTTTCCCATTTCATCAGGGGTCTGTTAAGCAATTATTTGCAGGAGGCAGTCTCTGCCTGACTTTCTTAAAGGGTTTGTAAAGACCCTTTATTGAGGGGTGGCAGGGGCTGCCGGCGGAGTAGAAGGTGCAGAGGCGGGCGGAGCGGCTGTTCCGGGAGAGGCTGGGGCCGGAGTCTTACCTGGAGTGCCTGGAGTACCCGGAGTAGCCGGCTTAACCACTTTCTTCTTCGGCTTGGGCTTGGGCGCCAGCTTCTTCTTCACTTCCTTGATCATGGCAGCCAGGGCCTTGGCTCGCTCCGGATCTTTGGATTCGGGCATGCGGGAGCATTCCTGTAAGACCTTTAGGGCTTCCTTGTATGAACCTTTACGCAAGAGAGCTTCACCCAGACCGACCTTGGGAGAATAATTCTTGGGATCAATAGCCACAGCTTTGCGATAGGCAGCCTCAGCCTCTTTGTAGTTTTTGAGAAGGGCCAACTGGGTACCGCCCAGGTTGTTCCAGAGCATGATCTCCTTGGGACAAAGCTTGGTGGCTTCGTTATAGACTTCCACCGCCTTCTTCGGTCCATCCACTTCCTGGGTGGCAAGGGCCAGTGCCGTCCAGGCTTCCGAATTGAGGGGGCTTATCTTGACCGCCTTGCGGTAAAGGGGCTTAGACTTGGCAAACTGACCTTCCTCATCGTATAGCAAGCCCAGGTAGTACGGGCAGTGATCATCGTTGGGATCTAGCTCCATAGCCTTTTCAAACTCCGGTATGGCCCCTTTGGGATTGCCGGTCTTCTGCTTACCCATAGCCAGGAGAAAATGGTAGAAACTGTCGCCGGGATAGATTTTGATGGCACGCTCCAGCAAGGGCATGGCTTCTTTCCATTTTTCCTGCTGGGTGAGGGGATAAGCTTGTTTGAGGACTATATTCCAGGATTTCTCCCAGTCGGCTCGATTACCCCTGCCGGGAAACTTCTCCCAGCGGTCGGCATGAGCCGGGCCGGCCAATGAGAAGAGGGAAAAGGCGGTCATCACTCCAACCGTTACCGCCCTCTTCACTGCGGTGGACACCAGGGAAGGGAAACTCCGTCTGTGAACAGACCCGGGCAATGTCTCCTGAATAAATCTATTTGGTCTCAATTTAGCCTCCAGAGAGAAGTTGAACTGTTGAAAGCATGGACTCGGGATAAACCTGCCTGCGGCTTCTGTCACCGGCAATTAGATAAGTATAAACAATCCCCGGACGCTTGCGCGGAACTGGAGAAGCAGCAGGTTCTCAAGAGAAATTGAGGTAGAACTTCTGCAATAGCACGGTCGTAACCGGCGCCGTCTCAAGGAAAAGCGCAACTTCTCGATTAACATCGGGGCCCGTGGGCAGAAGCATTAATCTTTCATACTCGGCACTGCCGGAGCGCTTGTGCATCTCCAAAAGCTCAGCAAAGTCGAGGCGCGGAGCCTGCAGGCACACGGCAATATCCACAACTTTCTCATCAGTATCTTCGACCAGACAAAGGATCTGACATTCGTCAATGAAATCCCAGGAGAGCCCCACCTCTTCAAGCAATTCCAGTTTAACCTGGGCCAGATAATCAACGGATTGTATCTTCGCCTTAAGCTCTACGCTGCTTACTGCTGGTCCTTTCCGCCCAGGGTCGGCACCGCTGAGAGACTGCAGGTCTAGCCCTCCGGAAGGCACCACCTCCCAGAGCCCCTGATCCTGGGAGTTGACCCTGGATCGCAAGCCTAAAACCAGGCCCTGGCGGCAAAGTAGATAGCCGGTTACAGCCAGGGGTCTGACATTCAAATCAGAATAAAGTGAAGGATTGAGCCTCTGGGCCGTCAAATACCGGTATTCGGAAAGTTTGCAGGTAATTAGACGGGAAGAAAGCGCGACGACGCTGAGAATTTTGCCGTCGAATAAACTGCCGCCCCGCCGCCCCTTCTCTTGCAACCAGAGACTATCAACCTGGCTCCGCAGTGCATCAGAAATAACGGGCGTCGGCTCTATCAGCTCTATTCGTCCATCTTTCTCAAACTCATAAACGTTTATCATAAAAGCAAAAGTACTCGTGGAAATAGGATAATGGTTAGCTTAGACCGGCAAGATTCAGATTGTCCGTATTGCCGGTTTCCGGCAGCATAGCTGATCTAATGTAAATGTAACGGGAGTATTTTCGATGGACCTGCAAGGAATCAAAGATCACTGGCAAACATGGGCCAAAGAGTATGGCACAGACTTGCGTGCCACGACCAAAGGCGTCACGGCCAAAGCCCTGGAAGTTGATGCCCTGTGCCGCTGCATCGAAAGCCTGTACGGAGCCGACGCCGCCATGAAGGTGCTGGAAGTCGGCTGCGGCAATGGAGTAAATTGCTTCAAATTGTTAGAACGATTTCCAAAATACAGCTTCACCGGCCTCGATTTCGTGCCTGAAATGATTGAATCGGCGAAGTCGGTAAAATCAGAGCTTGACCTGCCTGATGAGAGAATTACCTTCGGCGTAGCCAATGTAATGGAGTTGCCAACTGACCTGGCTGTTTATGACCTGGTTATAACCGACCGGCTTCTAATCAACCTCAACACCACCGCTCTGCAAGTGGAAGCCATCGGCAAACTGGCTAAACACGTCAAGCCTGGTGGTCACATGATCATGATCGAAAACTCAACCACTACCTACGACAGACAAAATCGGGCCAGAGTATTGGCCGGACTGCCGGCTCGCACACCGTACGAGTTCAACCTTTTCTTTGATGAGAAGGAGATCATTGCCGGTCTGGCAAAAGCCAAACTTGAGCTAGTCGACACGGAAGACTTCGGCAGCCTGCACGACCTGGTGCTCTACGTGCTGGTACCGATGCTCAACGGCGGTGTAGTAGATTATGACCATCCCCTGGTGAAAGCAGCCACCGACCTGAGTATTGCCGTCTCCGCAGAAGAGAAAAACAGCTTCGGCAGCTACGGTCAAAACCGCCTGTACAAATGCCGCAAACTGGCTGCCGACTGATTAACGGCACATTAAGAGGCAATTTCCCCGCACAGGTAAGAGAAAATGACCATCAAGAGCAGCAAATGGCAGTCCAAGCATGTCTACATCATCGCTGAGGCCGGATCCAACTGGCGCATGGGTACTCCCAAGCGAGACATGGCCATGGCCAAGGCCCTCATAGATGTGGCGGTGGAAGCGGGAGCCGATGCCGTCAAGTTCCAGACCTATAAACCGGAAACCGTCTATGTCAAAAACGCAGGCAGAAGCGGCTATCTGTCCGATGCCGGCATCACCGAAGACATCCTCGATATATTTGCCGACCTTTCAATGCCTTATGAAATGCTGCCGGAACTTGCCTCTTACTGCCGGAAAGTCGATATAGATTTCCTCTCGACGCCCTTCTCGAAGAGCGATTTTGAGGCTATCGATCCCTTCGTGCCCCTTCACAAGATCGCCTCCTACGAGATAAGCCACATCCATCTGCTGCAAATGGCTGCCCGCACCGGCAAACCCCTGGTGCTTTCAACCGGCGCCTCCAATCCCGACGATATAAAATGGGCCGTGGATACCTTCCACAAGGAAGGGGGCAAAGAACTCTGCCTGTTGCAATGCACGGCTAAATATCCGGCACCCATGTCCGGCCTTAACTTGAAGACCATTACCTGGTTGAAAGAACACTTTAAGGTCGACGCCGGTCTCTCCGACCACAGCCGCGAACCCACGGTGGCGCCGGTGATGGCCGTAGCGCTTGGTGCCAGAGTAATCGAGAAGCATTACACCCTCGACAACCGTCTGCCCGGACCGGATCATTCCTTCGCTCTCAATCCGGACGATCTTAAAGCCCTGGTCAGGCAAGTGCGCATGGCCGAGGAAGCTCTCGGTTCAGGCGTCAAGGAAGTCTTACCCATCGAGCAGGAATTGGCGGCATACGCCCGCCGCGGACTGCAAGCCACAAAAGACATACAGCCGGGGGAAGTGCTGGAAGAAGAGGTCAACTTCGCCGTGCTCAGGCCCGGACAGCAGAAGCTTGGTTTGCACCCCAAACACCTGGAGCAGATCAAAGGTAAGAAAGTGCAGAAATTGGTTGCAGTAGGACAGGGACTCAGCTTTGATGACCTGGCCGACTGAAGCAAAAGCCATTTTCTTTGACTTAGACGGCACCCTGGCCGATAGCCTGGATGTTATGAAGATGGTCTATCGCCGTTTTCTGGAAAGTCTCGGAAAAGAGCCCAGCGACGCCGAATTCGCCAGACTGAACGGACCACCGCTCAGGGAAATTGCCGGCATTCTCAAACGCACCCATAACCTGGTGGACGAAGAAGACCAACTCTTGAGCAAGTATCAGAGCATTCTCGATCGGGTCTACGAAGAAGTAGAACCGGCGGCGGGCGCTCTCGAACTGCTTCAACATGCCAAGGCGCTGGGACTGACTACAGCCGTCGTCACTTCCAACGGCAGGCGGAGAACCGAAAGCTGGCTCAAGCGAGTGGGGCTTTCCGAGACAATTGACGACGTGGTGACCAGCGAAGATGTCACAAAAGGCAAACCCGATCCCGAACCATATATGGTGGCACTACAACGCGCCCGCCTGCAGTGCACGCAGGCGCTGGCTGTAGAAGACTCACCTTCAGGCGCCCGAGCAGCAAGAGCAGCAGGGCTTTACACCTTCGCCCTGCAAATCGAAGCAGCAGAAAATTGGCCGGACGGCGTGCATAAGATTGCCGATCTTAAAAGTATCAAGGCTCTACTTGCTTGAGCAGGGGCTGAGTTTACGCAACAGCTCAAATTTCAGTTCGGCAATCTTCCAATCTTCTTCCGTATCGATATCCTGGACTTCCGACTCCGGCAGTTCGATAGCGGCAGTATTAGCCGCAAAGAAGCGCTTTTCTGTCAGCAAAGTCTCTTTCTTGATCCAGTAGAATTGACCACAATCATGGAACACAGGCTCAAGATCTTGAGACCGACTGGCGTAGTGCTCGGGATGAAGCATGCTGGCCCGCCCCTGACCATCGACACGAAATCCACGCTGGGGAGGATAGGAGAAGCGCACAACCGGCACGGCGGCGTCCATGCCGCTGTCAGAAAGAGCCTTGTAACCGGCTTTGATACGCTCGCCGCTGATAAAAGGAGCCGTAGCTAAAATCAGACAGAACTTCTCAACGGGAGCGATTTCTTTTTCGTAGCGCTCCAGCACTTCCAGGGCCACCTCAGCCAGTCCGGCATGATCATTGCTATTCTCGGGCGAACGCAGGAAGGGCACCGACGCCCCGTAAGCAACGGCCACATCCGCTATCTCCGCTTCGTCGGTGGAAACCACCACGGCATCGAAGCAAGCAGCCTGCAAGGCGGCTTCGATGGAATAAGCGATTATGGGCTTGCCGTTGAAGGGGCGAATGTTCTTCTTAGGGATACGCTTGCTACCGCCCCGCGCCGGGATAATCGCTATTGTTGACATCTTCCGCCTCTACTGAAAAGTGGGGTTTTAAATATATCAGATGCTCAAGAACCGGTCTTCAGCACTGTCTCCTGGAAAAATCGACCAAACCGGGCCAGACCGGTAGTGCGCCCGCAGTCATAAAGATTATTGAAAACGCGCAGGCAAGAGTCATAGACACAGGACCTCTCCAGGCTGAGAATTTGCGCGAAGGCATCGGCAATCTCAGCGGGGCTGTGACGCAAAGAAAGATATCGATGGGCGGATCCAGGCTCATATGCGACATGATCCAGAATCGGTCGACCACTCCTGGCATGGTAATCCAGAGACAAAGTAGGAACCGTGGCACCGATGGCGTCACCAAGCGTGGTGGACTCATGGGAAAGGTAGCAGTCGGAAAGCGGGAAATGGCTCTCCAGATCGGAAGCAAGACGGCTTACTATACCATAGCTCTCCAGCCTCAGGAATTCGTGCAGAGGGTAGTCAACCCGGCTCTTTTGAAAAAACGGATCGCCTGGAGAAGGATGATACTTCAAGTAAAGAACCGGCTTTATACCGTGCTTCTCAGACAGTATTTTCAAACTTTCAATCACCAGATCTTGAGTCTCGGCCGTGCTCGGTCTATCTATGAGATCCGACTGCCAGTCCATGCCGTAGAGAATTGCTTTGCTGGAATCAGCAAGCCCATGCTTGAGCCGGGCCATGTTCCGCACATGCTCGCTGTATTCCCGGGAGGGGAAATGATCGAGGGTCAGGCAACCCACACTGATCATGCGTTCAGGAGAAATGCCCAGTGTCTGCCATATCTCCCGATCGCGCGTACCGTGCACCAGAAAATGATCGGCGCGGGCTAGACAGGAAGCAAAAGGATCGCCGTATACAAGACCATGCTCGAAGTAAGCAACGGGCGGTCTCACGGCATCAGGCAAATCAAATAAAGTGAGAGGCAGGCTGAGACCGGCATCACCGGCAATGACTAACTTCCAGTCCTTATTACGCATAAGATCAACCAGGGCCAGTTCTAACTGCACCTGGTAAATAAGCATTTCCTGAAGCTTTTCAGGTCCGGAGAAGACCTTCAGAAACTCTCGGGAAACACCCTTCATGCTCTTTGCCACCAGATCGCGCAAGACCGGATAATGATGAGGATGGTCACTCCAGGCTTCTCGCACCAGACGTTCGGGATAAATTTCTTCAACTTGGGCAAGCCCGTTCAGGGCATCAGCTACAAAGCGCCGGTTGGACGAAAGTGACGGCAACAAACCCACCAGGGGCAAGGTGCCCTTAACGTCGGAAGAATGACGACCGGGGGCACAGTGAAAGTAAGGTACGACGGTAAAAGCCAGGCGCTTCATGGACTGCGAAAGATTGCCCTCCACCAGATCGCATTCGCCATAGAAACGGGCCAGATCTTTGTAGAAAGCCGCGCTGAGAGGCAGTTGCTCAGCCTCAGGATCAACGCCGGTAGAGAGATACTTTTTCAGCCTGGCCCCGTAAAGATCGGTACGGCTACTGACAGGCTGCTCGCTCTCTGCGCCACAGACTTCCCTGGCAAAGACCGGCACATCGCAGCCAAGACGTCTTTCAAGCTCAGCCAAAATTTGAGCCTGATCCGGGCCGCCGGCCCCTATGGCACGCTTGATGGCACGCCTGGCTGGGCTCGGTAATATCCGGCTGACTATCGAACGTAACATAATTGAAACCGGGTGCCTTCTGGTAAAACCCGCTCAGTTGGTGCGGCAATATCTCCAAGGACTCCTCCCGCCAGCCGCACCTACCAAGGGGAAGCAAGCCATTCTACTATGCCTCAGGTGCACTTTTATTTGCACAGGTTTGCACAGGTAGGAAAGGGCACTCCAGCCTGCCATCGCCCTCAAGTTAACCAATTCTCACCCCGATAGTTGTAAAATCATTGCTTGGATCTGCCGGAACGGCAACCAATTCCCAACAAGAAACGCAAGCACCACAACAATTCGGGTTCTCACATGGCAAACTTAGCAATAAACGGCGGCAATAAAGCAGTTTCACACCTGACTCCTTACTCCTCGCTGGGCAAGGAAGAAGCGCGGGCAGTTGCTGAAGTGATGGAAACCGGTTGCTTATCGCGGTTTCTTGGCGCCTGGGGTGACGACTTCCTGGGCGGCGACAAAGTGCTTGAACTCGAGAGCCTCTGGTCAAGCAAATTCAACTGCAAATACTCCGTTTCGGTAAACTCGGCTACTTCCGGTCTCTATGCAGCCATAGGAGCGGTCGGCGTCGAACCGGGCGACGAAGTGATAGTGCCGCCCTACACCATGTCCGCCACAGCCATGGCTCCCCTGGTTTACGGTGGCATCCCCGTCTTTGCCGATATAGAAGCCGACACCTTCTGTATTGATATCAAAAGCGTGGAAGCAAAAATCAGCAAAAAAACCAGAGCCATCATCGCCGTCAATTTGTTTGGTCACCCGGCCAGGCTGCAGGAACTGAAAGCCCTGGCAGAGCGCCACGGTATTTTCCTAATCGAAGACAATGCCCAGGCACCACTGGCTAAAGAAGGAGCCCATTACAGCGGCACCATCGGCCACATCGGTGTCTTCAGTCTCAACTATCACAAACACATTCATGCCGGCGAAGGCGGGGTCTGCGTCACCGATGACAGCAAGCTAGCCGCCCGCCTGCAAATGATCCGCAACCATGCCGAAAATGCAGTGGAACCGGCACAAGTGGAAGACCTGAGCAATCTGGTCGGTTTCAACTATCGCCTTACCGAACTTGGTGCGGCCATCGCCACCGAGCAGCTCAAGAAAGCTGAGACCCTGGTGCAGGGAAGGCAGGAAATTGCCGAGAAACTGACCGCAGCAATGGCAGGACTGAATGGATTGACACCACCGGCGGTGAGAGACAATTGCCGCCATGTCTATTACACCTGGTCCATGAAGTACGACGAAGCCGTTGTGGGAGTACCCCGCAAAGTCTTCTGCGAAGCGCTCAAAGCCGAAGGCGTTCCCGTCTTTGAAGGCTATGTCAGACCGCTTTACCTTTTGCCTATTTTTCAAAAGCGTATCGCCCTTGGCGCCGGCGGCTTCCCCTTCAACTTGTCCAACACCACCTACGAGAAAGGTCTCTGCCCGGTCACCGAGCGGATGCACGAAAAGGAACTGATGGGTTTGGGCGTATGTTCATACCTCTTGCCGGAAAACGAGTTGAAGCAAGTAATCGACGCTCTGCACAAAGTCTACGATGCCAGAAAAGAATTACAGAGCCAGACCAGACAAACCGCTGCCGCCAAGTAAAACCGATGCCACGCAAGCCTAGCGATAGCAACCAGCCTTGCGCTACCGCACTGGTCGGCTTCGGCAAGATCGCCCAGGGCTACAGCCAGGACAAAGTCATGGCCAGAGTGATGAAATTCGCCTCCCATGCCCAGGTGCTCACTGCGCACCCCGCTCTCAACTGGTTGACCGTCATCGATCCAAACCCACTGGCATTGCAAGCAGCCCGGCAGGATTGGTCTATCGAAGATGCAGCAGAGAGCATCGAAGCTTGCCGGCATCGCCACCGCATAGAACTGGCGGTGCTGGCTACACCGCCGCAGGCCAGGCTGAAGGAGATTGCCGCCTTTCCCAATCTCAAGGCCGTACTTATTGAAAAACCCCTGGCTAAAGACCTTAAGGCCTCCCAGGAATTAATAGACTATTGCCGCCGGAGTGGCATCCAGGTGCAGGTAAACCTGCTGCGCAGAGGCGACCCCCTCACTCGCAGCTTGAAAGAAGGACGACTGCAAGAACTGATAGGCAGCCTGCAATGCGCCAGCGGCCTTTATGGCAACGGCTTGAAGAATAACGGTTTGCACATGATCGATCTGGTGCGCATGCTGCTGGGCGAAATTGCCTCGGTGCAGGCCCTGAGCCCGACCAAGCTGGAAGAAAGTCCCATGGACGGTGATTTCAGCTTCCCCTTTGCTCTTACCCTGGCGGAAACCGGCAAGACCATTACATTCAGTCCGGTCAGTTTCAAAAACTGGCGGGAGAACGGTTTGCAATTCTACGGCACAAACGGCCGTCTCGACTACCTGCACGGCGGCCTGACCGTTTTGCACTACCCGCTCAGTGAAAGTCGCATGGGCGGCGGTGAAATGGAAGTAGCGCATGATCGTCCCGAGCCAATCGCCGCCACCATGGGTGAAGCCCTCTATCAGATCTACGACAATTTACTGGCGGCCATACATGGGCAGACCGAGCTATTCAGTACCGGCCATTCCGCCCTGCTCTCAACGGCAGTGGTGGAGGCACTCTTTGCCTCGCACCGGGAAGGCGGCGCCGTCAAAGCCTGCCGATTGGAAGGAGCATGAGTAACCCTGTTTTAGCCGTAGTAGAAGACCCCGGCGCCGCCAATATGGTTAAAGACCTGCCACAAAGAGCCTCTGCCCACGGCATTTCTTTGCAGATTGCCGCCGTAAGTCATGCCGTGCCCTATCTCCAAACACGGCAGGTGGAATTCCTCACCTGGGAAAGCGGCAGCGCTAAAGAATTTTTGGAATTGCACCAACCTCCCCTTCTGCTAGTGGGCTCCTCGGACAATCCGCAAAGCAAAGTGCTGGAGTTGGTACTGGAAGCTAGAAAACGCCGGATACAAAGTATTGGTCTGGTGGACATGCGCATGAACGCCGACCGCCGCTTTCAGGGACAGGGTGAAGACAGCCTGGCCTGCGCGCCGGATTATCTAATCGTTCCTGACACGGCCACGGCTAATGCCTACGTGAGCCTGGGCATGGACAGCCTTAAGGTATTCCCCCTGGGCAATCCCCAATATGATCTGACTCTGGAAAGGTCTAAGAAGCTGTTTGCCGAAATTCCCAAAAATCTTCTCAAAGAAAAACTTTTCGGACAGGAGCCCCTGGTAATTACTTTCGTAGCCGAGCCGGAAAGCACATTGAATCCGGCGCTTACCGCCATGTCTACCAGTCAAAGATTGAAGGGGACAAGCGGCAGCCCCAAGCGCTGCCTGATTGTCCTGGAAGAGTTTCTGGCGGCACTAAAACAGCTTGACCAATTAGAACAACAAGAGCCACTCGTCATCTTACGTTTGCACCCGCGCAATCAGGAAAGTGATTTCCACCCCTACAAGAGCGATTGCCGACTACACAGCGGCGGCGATCCCCTCGAGCTTATCTGCGCCTCCGACCTGGTGGTGGGAATGACTTCCATGCTTCTACTGGAGGCAGCCATTGCCGGAATACCAACGCTTTCTATCGTGCCAAACATAGAGGAAGCGCAGTGGCTGCCGACGGTGGCAGCCGGGGCTACCCCATGCGCCACCACTAAAGACCAGATCGCAGCGGCGCTGCAAGACTGGTATCAAAGCGCGAGCGTAGAGCCAGGTCCAAAGAGCATTGCCGACCAATGGTTTGAGCCAGGGGCCCTGGAGCGGATTGCTGCTTTTGTGAAAGCTAAGGTCGATGAAAGAAGAGAAGGAGAGACTCATTGATGAGCACACCCACCCTGAAAGACGGGCAGCTGCAGCTTTCGCCCATGACCGAAAATCATATCAGTGATGAATACTTGAGCTGGCTCAATGACAAGAGCCATATGCACTTCTCCCGCCAGAGGCATTTTCAACACAGCCGGGAGTCTTCCCTGGCATATCAAAAGACTTTTCTCAATAGCGCCAATCACCTCTGGGCCATGGAAGAAGTGCTGGCTGTGCCGGTGCTGGTCGGCACGATGACGGCCTATGTGGACACCCTGGCCGGCGTGGCCGATGTGGGCATTCTCGTAAGCCCCACAGCTAAAGGCAAAGGCTACGGGAAAAGAGCCTGGGGTCTGGTACTAACCTATCTATTCGAAGAGCTGAAACTGCGCAAAGTGACAGCCGGCACCGTCAAAGGAAACACATCCATGGAGCGCATTGCCCTGGGCTGGAACATGCAACTGGAAGGAGTTTTTCGGCAGCAAGAGCTAATAGACGGCGTTCCCCACGACATACTCAGGTACGGGCTTTTAACCGAGGAATGGCGCCAGACTGCTCGGGCTTCTGAAACTTAGTGCTCGGCCGAAAGAGCCAGATCGGATTTGGCCATCGCCGGCACCGGATTGGGACAACCAGGCACCAGACCGCTCTTCTCGAGTTTCTCGGCGAAAGATAAGAGCAATCTGTCGTTGTGACGGCGAGCCACTATTTGCGCTCCAAAGGGCAGGCGACTGGGTCCCGTGAAGACCGGCAGGCTGATGGCCGGAACATGGCAGAGGGTCCAAATCAAGCAGTTATCGGGGCGATCCACGCTATCCAGCCCCTTAAGCGCCTCTCCCCCCGTGGCCAGGTTGAGAATAATGTCGAACTGCTCGAGGAAAAGCTGATCGAGGGTGCGATAGAGCTGAACCTGATCCTCCAGAGCCGCCCTGTACTGGTCTAAGGTGACGTTAAAACCACGGGTGATGATTTCGTACATGACGCCGCTCACAAGCGTGTGCTTTTCGAACTCGCTCTTGAAGTAATGAGCCAGTGTTCTGTCGTAGATAGTGCCGTGCACATCGTGGGCTGTGCCGAAAATGGACGGCAACTCGAATTCCGTCACTTCCACGTCGGGAAGATTGGCAACCTTTTCGGAAAATTCTTTGATAGCCTGCTGGGCATAAGGCTCGGCAAAATCCCATTTCGGCCCGGTAACGAGAGCCACCCGCCATTTCTCACCGGGGGCCTTGCGCTGCCGCTTCATGTCATTGAGCGCGCCTTCCGACACGGGGTAGTCGCGCCCCTTCACCCTGATAGTCTCAAAAAGAAGTGAAAGATCTTCAACGGTTCTGGCGAAACCGCCAATGGTATCGAGAGTATCGGTGGTCTTCAAGACTGCCGTGCGTGGCAAGAGCCCGAAAGACGGCTTAAATCCATATACCCCGCAATAGCTGGCCGGTCTGACGATGGAACCGGCTGTTTGGGTGCCGAGAGCGAGCGGCACCATATATGATGCCACAGCCGCCGCTGAACCACTGGAAGATGTACCAGGCATATACTCAGGATTATGGGGATTGGCAGTAGGTCCCGGTGCATGCACAGCGAACTCGGCTGTGACAGTCTTTCCGGCCATGACGGCGTCGGCCATTTTGAGATAATGCACCACTCTGGCATCATTACCGGGTGTAAAGCCCTGCCAGATCGGACTGCCCATCTGGGTGGGCATTTCCCTTGTGTTGAAGACATCCTTGATGCCGACGGGAACCCCGGCCAATACTCCCAGCTTGGCGCCGTCCGCAATTTTCTTGTCGATGCGGCGACCCTGTTCCAGAAAGAACTCCCGGTCAAGGTAAGCCCAGGCGTGAATACGCGGTTCCAGGCTGTCAATTTGCTTAAGACTGTCCTTAGCCAATTCTTCGCAGCTAAATTCTCCCCGCTCCAGGCCAGCCACTATCTCTTTCGCTGAATAAAAACAAAGGCGTTTCATTTAGTTCTGATGTTGCTCCTGCCGGTAAGAATTGAGAGAGGCCTGAAACTCTTCTTCGGAGAGTCCCTGAATATTGAGGCTCTGACGGTGTTTGGCCATCACGGCTTCAAACTCTTCTTCGCTGTATCCGGTAATTTCCAGGTAATAGTCGAGGGCTGCCGGTCTTTCGCTATCGTGCTTCTTGGCCAGTTCAAAGGCTTCTTCCCTGGTCATGAGACCAGCCCTCACATCCACACTGGCGTGGTCGGTACCGCGGCCGAAACCACGCTTCAAAAACTTGGTGTAATCATGCACACCGGCCATGATGCACTCGACACTCTTGTAACCCTTATAGGTACCTTCCACAGTGTCTTCGCGCCAGTCATAAACGTCGCGCACAAATTCCATTTGTCTTTCGTCGTCCCAGAAAATGTAATCGCCCAGGTGCACGCCTTCCACTCCCACGCGCTCAATTTCCTCGTAGGAAGGTAAGCGCCAGGGTGAAACTTCACGCAGGCTGATGCGCTCTCCCACCATTTCTTCCGGACCGACCTTGGCCGACATCTTTGTGAAATAGTCGCGGTCGAATTTAATAACCGGATCAAAGAAACTGGTGCGTCCTGTCAGGTCGGCGGCAGACTCACCCCAGATCAGGAGCGAAATATTGAACTTGACGGCAATCTGCATGGTGAAAGCACCTACGCCGGAGTGGCAGTGCCAGCAGGAATCGCCGATCTTAACCAGGGACTCGCGTGCAAGGCGATTGACCAGATTGCGATTGGGAGTAAAGACTATATGGTCGACATTAAATTTCTCTAGGGCGTTCTGCAAGTTGTACTTGCCGGTCTCTGTAAACCAGTTGTGGCTGAAGGTTACAGCCAGAGCCCGCATACCGTAGACCTTGGTGATCACGTGTAGTTGAAAGGTGCTGTCCTTGCCGCCGCTGATGGGCACAATGCAGTCATAGTCGTTGCCCTTCGCCTTGTGGAATTCCAGAAGCTCCCGCAGGGATTTCTCTCGTTCCACCCAGTCGATATGCATCTTCTGCTCAGACGAATAGCAGGCCCGGCAGATGCCCATATCGTCAAAAGCCATTCCCTCATTGGAAGCCGGCATGCAGCAGCGCAGGCAATACTGCATATTAGGGAACAACGGCTTTCCAAACGCACTGGACACTGTCATGGTACTTCCTAGCCCTCATAGCCAAGTTTACGAAGCGAAACGAGGCAAATCCAACACCTCAAGCATATAATATTTCGCCCCCGAATCTCTTGAATATTGGTTAAGAAGCCAGTTCTAGCAGCTATCGTGCGGTATTGCAGCTTCATTAAGCAGAACGAAACAAGCCCTGCAAGCGCCTGCATCCACCCCGACACTGAATGATGCCGCCTTCCTTAAACCGCTTTCCAGCTATGGGTAGCCTGCCGTGCTATTCTTTGCTGTTTCAAAGAAGAATCTGCGATTTAATAGATATCACTCTCTCTGGAGCCGGGAAACAATCATATGGACCTCTCTTCAACAACAGATTGGGCAAATTCGACAGTGCTGGTCACCGGTGGTACCGGCTCTTTTGGCAAGGCCCTGGTGAAGAAACTGCTGGCCACCAACCCACCTAAGAAACTTATCATTTTCAGCCGCGACGAATGCAAGCAGTATGAAATGCAACAAGAGTTGAAGCATCCGAACCTGCGCTTTTTCCTCGGCGATATCAGAGACCGTGACCGGCTCTACCGCGCGTTCACAGATGTAGACATCATCATCCATGCAGCAGCACTCAAACAAGTACCCGCTGCTGAATACAACCCCTTCGAATTCGTCAAAACCAATGTACTGGGCGCAGCCAATATCATCGATGCCGCCATTGACCGCGGTATCAAAAAGGTAATTGCCCTTTCCACCGACAAAGCGGCCAACCCGATTAACCTCTACGGGGCCACAAAGCTTTGCTCGGACAAACTTTTCGTCACCGCCAACTCCTACGCCGGCAAAGCTGAAACCAAATTTGGTATCGTCCGCTACGGCAATGTCATTGCCAGCCGCGGCAGCGTCATTCCCCTCTTTATGGAGATGCGCAAGACCGGCGTTCTGCGTCTTACCGATGAGCGCATGACCCGCTTCTGGCTGACCCTGGAGCAAGGCGTAGACTTTGTTCTCTCTTGCGTCGATCAAGTACACGGCGGCGAGATATTTGTGCCCAAGATTCCGTCCATGAAACTGATGGAACTAGCCAAGACTATAGGTCCCGATTGCAAATTCGAATTTTGCGGTATGCGCCCCGGCGAAAAGCTGCATGAAACCCTGGTACCCAGAGATGAATCACCCTGGTGCCTGGAGTTCAAGGACCGCTATGTAATCCAGCCCAGTCAACTCTGGTGGGACGCGCAGGAACTGATCAAACGGGGCGGCGCGCCGGTAGCGGAAGGTTTCCGTTACCGTTCGGACGTAAACGATAACTGGCTGACCGGAGAAGACCTATGCAAACTAATAGCCCAATCGCAGGGTGCCGACAATCTAGCCTTGCGATAAAAGGCGGCAAACCGGTGAGAAACAACTGGCTGCCCTACGGACACCAGGTTGTCGACGATGAAGACATAGCCGCGGTGACGGCCGCTCTCACTTCGGATTTTCTCACCCAGGGTCCGCGTATTCAAGAATTCGAAAATGCTGTGGCAGCCCATGTGGGAGTCAAGTACGCAGTAGCCATCGCCAACGGCACAGCCGCCCTGCACGCGGCCTACGAAGCAGCCGGTATCAGCGCCGGTGATGAAATCATCACCACGCCCATAACCTTCGCCGCCACCTCCAATGCCGCTCTCTACCTGGGTGCCAAACCGCTCTATGCCGATGTAGACCCTGATACCGGACTGATCTCGGCCGCTTCCGTGGAAAAACTTCTAAAAGAGAATCGAGCCGCAGGCAACAAGAAGATAAAGGCCGTAGTAGCCGTAGATTATGCCGGACAACCGACCGACTACGACACGCTACAAGCCCTGGCCGACCAGTACGAGGTTAGCCTGATGATCGACGCAGCGCACTCTCTAGGCGCAAGATACAAAGAGCGCGCCGGCGGCTTCGCCGGTATCATGTCCACCATGAGCTTCCACCCGGTAAAAACCATCACCACCGGCGAAGGGGGCATCATACTCACCAATGATGAAAAACTATACGATCGGCTACTGGCATTCCGCAGCCACGGCATAGAGAAAAGAAGAGAGCGCCTGCAGAAGGACGATGGTCCCTGGTATCACGAAATGCAGAGCCTGGGCTTTAATTACCGCATGTGCGACATACAGGCCGCCCTGGGTAGCAGCCAGATGGTCAAGCTACCCGGCTTTATTGAGCGCCGCCTGCAGATCGCAGCCGCTTATACCGCCGCACTCAAAGACAGCGACACCTATGGTGTCACCACTACCGGTGGTGACAGGCAATCGGCCTATCACTTATTCCCCATTCTCATAAAAGGGGAAAATGCCGGAGAAAAACGTCGCTTCGTCTTTGAAGCCCTGCACAAGGAAAACATCGGCGTACAGGTGCATTACATTCCCACATATCAAATGCCCTATTACAAAGAACAGGTTCTAGATAGAGACTGGAGCGCTCTCTGCCCCGGCGCGGAAGACTTCTACAAAAGAGAGATCAGTCTGCCTATCTTCCCCTCCATGAAGGAGCAAGATATTGCGGACGTACTGGAAGCTCTAACGAAAATAGCCGGTGAGCTAGCCTGACTAAGTTATCTGTACTCTTTAAAGAGGGGCACTGCCAGTGCCGCCACTTCTTCCTCTAGCTGGAAGGGTTCGACAATGCGATGAATGCGTTTCTCGCCGAACTGACTGCAGCGACTGTTATAGCTCCATCCCCACTTCAGCCAACTGACTGCAATATCAGCCAGAGAAGCGAAAATTGACTTCAGCTTGGTACCCTTGGCCACACCCGCCGTGCGGGGAATGAACGGTATAGGCACTTCAATAAAACGCGCCCCCTTCTCGTAAACCCGCAGCAAGCACTCCGGATTAAGGAAGGAGCTATTGCCCTCCAGAACTACCGACTGAATCAACTTGGAAGGATAGAAAGTAACGTTCTGGAAATCCTGAAACTTAACACCGAAGAGAATTCTCAGAACATAATAGTTGCTCAGAGAAACTATCGCTTTTTGAAAATTGTCGGAGCGCTTCTGTACTCGATAGATTGATCTCAATATCGGCACATAACTCAAAAGCCTCATTGGCGTAGGTCTTATGCCCTGCACCACATCATAGTAGTTGAGTAGTTCCAGGAAAACCCTCAGGTTCTTCACATCATAAGACCAATCAACCGTCTGCCAGAAGAGGTAGTCTTTGTTGGCCGCTTTAATAGCGCGCTTGCAAGACTGACCGACGTTCAGATTGCGTTCGTTATGAATAGGCACAATGCGCTTATCGCGAGCGGCATATTCATCGAGAATCTCCCCGGTACGATCGCGGCTGCCGTCGTTCACAAAGATGATTTCCCAATCTTCGACATTGGCATCAAGCAAAGCAATGGCTCTGTCAAGGAAGGGTCCAATCAATTCTTCTTCGTTATAGCCCCAGGTAAGAAGAGAAACACTCTTCTTGAACTTACCGATATTCTCAACCAGGGTCTGACTGGGATTAGCCCAGTAGTGTCGATCAATACTTTCAATTCTTTTGGTTGTTTCCGCTGCCAGAACCATCTTGTCGCCTTCCTCTCATCAAAAGTACCGGCCGGTCTTCCTTAATCGAGACAACCCTTCAAAGTATCAACCACTCGACGCACTTGCTCTTTCGTCATGCCCGGATAGAAAGGCAGTGAAATACAGGCGTCGCCCAAAGCCTCAGCCACAGGAAACTGTCCCGGTTGGAAGCCATAGGTCTCACGGAAATAGGTCAATAAATGAATAGCCCTGTAGTTGACCACTACGGATATACCGGCAGCCTGCAATTCATTGATCAAGCTGTCACGGCGATCTGCTGCCACCCAGACGGGAAATAAATGGCGTGCGTGCTTGACGCCATCCAGCGTTTTCGGGTACTTGAGCAGGGGCAGATGCTCAGCCAGCAGCTCATCATACCAGGAAGCCACAGTCTGACGCTTCTGCCAGTTGCTCTCGATGCGGTTCAATTGCGGCAACAAGAGCGCGGCCTGAATGTTGTCCATGTTGTACTTCCAACCCATCAAGACCATATCCCAATGGGTATAGCCCTCACGCTGCCGATCGGCGGCAGTTTTGGTCATGCCATGGCTGCGCAGGAGCTTGAGTTTTTGCGCCAGTTCCTCGTTATTCGTGGAAACGGCTCCGCCTTCACCACAAGTCAGGTTTTTGGTGGCATAGAAAGAGAAACAGGCAGTGTCGGAAAGTTCGCCCACTCTCACACCGTCGCGGGAACCCTCTATGCAGTGAGCGGCATCTTCGATAATGTGTAGTTTGTGCTTGTCGGCAATGCGCTTGATGGCAGACATATCACACATCTGACCATAGAGATGAACCGGGATAATGGCCCGGGTCTTACTGGTGATGGCCGCTTCAATCTTACCGGCGTCGATATTGCCCGTATTCGGCTCAACATCCACAAAAACCGGTGTAGCACCGGCTTCAATGATGGAAGTGGCAGTGGCGATGAAAGTCAAAGGCGTCGTGATTACTTCGTCGCCGGGACCGATACCAAGGGCTACCAGGGATAAGTGCAGCGCACCGGTGCAGCTCGTGACACCAACGGCGTATCCGGCCTGCATATACTCGGCAAAACTCTCTTCAAACTGCTTGACGGTATCGCCGGTGGTGAGAATCGGTCCCTTCAATACCTGGGCAACGGAATCCAGTTCAGCCTGACCAAGATCATGAAGGAAGAAGGGTATCTTATCCACACTGGTCTTCATTAGTGCATCTCTCTCTTACCGGAAGCGGAAATAATCGGGATATGTCTCATCCACATCTGGGGCTGCCACCAGGACTGATTTTCCTGGTACCAGACCATGGTTTTCTTGAGACCGTCCCGGAAATCCGTACGGGGCTCCCAGCCCAGCAAGCGCTTGGCCTTGGAAGCATCGCAAGTGTGGCGGAAGACCTGACCCGGTCTGTCGCCGATGAATTCGATTTTGGTGGTGCCGATTGCTCTCGAGCCACCGCCGGCATGCTGCGCAAAATCATCTTTCCTGCGGCCGCCGGCCACAGTCACCAACTCTTTGCTGCACTCCATGGCCACTTCGTTGACGGCTTCTGCAATCTCAGCCACGCTGCGGTGTTCGCCGGTGCCCAAATTGATCACTTGTCCCACCAATCTATTAATGTCGGTGTGAATGGCAAGATCGAGCGCCTCACAATGATCTTCCACAAAGAGCCAGTCGCGAGAAGCACTGCCGTCTCCGTGGACCGTCATTGGTTCACCCAAAATGGTACTGGTGATAAAGCGCGGCACAACCTTCTCGAGATGCTGATTAGGTCCGAAGTTATTGAATGGTCTGATGATCATGGCAGGAATGTTGTAGGTCTGCCAATAGGAATAGACCAATCTGTCGGCGCCGCACTTAGCGGCTGCATAAGGACTCATGGGGTTGAGAGGATGCTCCTCATCCATTTTCTCCTGCAGGGCGCTTCCGTAAACCTCGGAAGTAGAAATGTGGATGAAACGCTCAACCGTCTTAGCATGCTTGACCACGGCATTGGACACTACTTGTGTGCCGATCACGTCGGTCTCGAAAAAGAGCCTGTTGTCGTATATAGATCTGGTCACATGTGACTCAGCCGCCATGTGAATCACAACATCGGCCTGGGAAACGAGAGCATTCATCAGCTCACCGTTGCGAACATCTCCGTACCAGAACTCATAGCGATTGGATCCAAAAGCGCCCTCGGGCGTGTTCTGGACGCTACCGGCATAGGTAAGGGCGTCTACGACAAGAATGCGATAATCAGGGTACTTGTCGTAAAGGTATCTGACCAAATTTGAGCCGATAAAGCCGGCTCCCCCAGTTACTAAGATGGTTTTCATGTCTTCGGGACCGGAACTCCAAGCGTTGTTGTGGATTCGCCCACCAGGGGCGACGTGTCAAAAGAGCTGACTATGGGCTAATACTCAGCGGACCAGTATGCCATAGATTGAGCACCTTTACCTGACAACAATATGAATTTTCTCTTCTTTTCAATCCCCTCAGAGGCTTCCCCCCGCGGCGATAGCGAGCAAAATAGGGCTAGCTTATACGGTCCTAATTCGACGGCTCATCCTTCCGCCTACAATTGGTTACCGAAAAGAGCCCTTCGAAAGGTTGATGGCAGATAAGGACAGGTGCATTTAGTATGACCGTCGATTTACATCTGCTCGGCTCATTTCAGGAGGATGAAAAACTCTAGTGGACTTGCTACTTTCACCACCCGGCTTCTGGCAGCCGGAGTTATCTATAGGAGTCCAGGCAGCCATTCGAGGCTGTTATGGAGTTTTGCTCCTTCTCACCCTGGCTCTGGTGGCCCCCCAGGCCAAACGCTTCCTTCTCAGCGAGCGCTGGGGCGGTTATGGACAGGATCTACCTTCGGTAAATATTGTTCAGAATCCCATCTGCATGCCTTTGATTTTCGCCGCCTGGGTGACCAGCGCCGTCTGCCTTATATGCGGACAATATACGGCAGCAGCGGCCGCGCTCAACTTGATATTTTCTCGCTATTTCTTTGTGGCCATGCGCTGGAAGGGCTGCTTGCGAGGCTTCGGCGCTCCCGGCTTCATGACTTACTGGTTGGCCATGGTGGTATTTCTCATAGAATTCACCACCCATTACGCGCAAGATCAGCGCCCGCTGGCCGTACTTGTAGGCCAGGTAGACTTCGCTTTCATTATGCTTTCAGCAGGCGTCTACAAACTGACAGCCGGCTACGCCCAGAACAACGGCATGGAATACGGCATGGTCAACCCCCAGTGGGGCTACTGGTGGAAATTCTTTCAAAAGATGCCGCCGCAAAGCCCCCTCTTTCAGTTTCTCAATTTCAATGCCTGGTTCCAGGAGATACTGGCGGCCGTGCTTATGCTCATTCCGGAAACCCGCTTTCTCGGGGGCATGATTATACTTTTGAGTTTCGTCTTCATCGCCACCCAGATTCGCCTCGGCGTGCTCTGCGAAGTAGTTATCACTTGCTGCTTTCTCTTCTTCCATCCGGGCAGCGCCGGCGAAAGGTTTCTTAACTGGGCGACGACTTTCATTCCCGGAGCGCACTTCCCCACCGAGCAGACAGTTTTGCTCGCTACAGCCCAGCCGGTTCAGTTCTCTTCGCCAGTGGTAGGAACCCTTATGATGGCTTATCTAGTGATATTGCCGCTAGCCCATGCCGGTCTCTTCTACAATTTCTACTCGAAGAAACCCCTGCCCCAACTCTTGCAAGTGGCGCTGGAGAAATACACCAACTTCTTCGGCATAATCATCTGGAGAGTCTTCTCTGCCGACCATACAAATTTCTTTCCGCAGATCTATCAAGTCGAAAAATCAGGAAGCGGCAAGACTCATATCTCTCGCTACGGATGGCAAGGCGGCTTGCGTTTCAACAATGTCGGTGAATCGATTGCCCTCACCTGCCTTTTCACAACCTTGAAGTACTACGCCAGCAATCAAGACCTATTTAATGAGCGTCTTTTGCGCTACGCACGCACCCTGCCCTGCCGGGAAGACTGCGTTCTGGTCTTCGAATACAACAGCATTAAGAAAGAGAGCGGATGCTTTTCACCGCAGGTTGTGGCAAAGTATATAGTGGATACCAGGACTAATTCTGTCGAAGAAATTCTCCTGGACAAGGACTTTTCCGTGCATGCCACCAGTCCGAACTCCCCCGTGGCTGAGGGTATCAGACCAGGAAGTTACGTCAGGTTAGGTAGCTCATAGTGTGTGGAATCGCCGGAGTCTTTGGTAGCGCCGATAGTGGCACAGTCGCAGCCATGCTGGACAAGCTCTATCACCGGGGACCAGACGACGGACACCAGGTTTCCGGTCAGAATTATGCCTTCGGCGCGCGCCGCCTCAGCATAGTCGGCATTGCCGACGGCCGCCAACCGCTCTGCAACGAGGACGGCAATATCTGGGCCGCCCAAAACGGCGAACTCTACAACTATCCTGAGCAGAAGAAGTGGCTTCTGGAGCGCTCACACAAGCTCAATACCAGTTGCGATACGGAGATAATTCAACATCTCTATGAGGAATACGGCAGCGCCTTTCCCGAGCATCTGGACGGCATGTTCGCTATTGCCGTCTGGGATAAGCGAGAGCAAATCGGCATCCTGGCCAGAGACCGCATGGGCAAAAAACCGCTGTACTACCTGGAGGTGGACGGTAAAGTCTATTTTGCCTCCGAGATAAAATCACTTCTGGTGGTGCCCGGCTTCGCCAGGCGTATTAACCACCAGGCGCTAAATTACTATCTGGCGCTCAAACATGTGCCCTGTCCGCTCACGATCTTCGAAGGGCTGAAGATGCTTCCACCTGGATGCCGCTTAATCTTCAAACCAGGACAGGCAGTAACCATCGAAAAATACTGGGATTTGAACTGGTCCACGTCCCCTGAATACGAGCGCATGAGCGAAGACGAATTGGTCGATCTTCTTCTGGATAAATTACGGCAGGGCGTGAAAAGACGCCTCATGTCGGACGTACCAGTAGGTTTCTTCCTGAGCGGCGGTATTGACTCCAGCCTCTCCTCAGTACTGGCGACAGAAATGTCCAGCACTAAGATCAAGACCTTCACCCTCACCTATGGTGACTCGTCCACCACCTCAGGTAAAGAACAAGACCGCTACTGGGCCCGCTGGACCAAAGACAAATATCAAACTGAACACTATGAAGAAACGGTAGAGTTCAAGGATTTCCCGGAGAATCTGCGTAAAGTAATCGGCTGCTTCGATGAACCATTTGCGGGCACAATTTCTACCTTCTTCCTGGCCGGGCTGATAGCCAAGCATGTGAAAGTGGCAATATCCGGTGATGGCGCCGACGAGCTTTTCGGCAGCTATCTTTCACACAGATTGGCTATTCCGCTTGCCAACTATCCACGCTTTCAGGATAGCGGCGACACCAGCCTGCTCGCCCCCTTCCAGAATCAGCGCGACTATCTACAATCCCTCTACGAACAAGAGGACTACAACTGGCGCGCCAAATTGCTGGTCTATTCCGAAGAAGAAAAGGAACGCCTGGTCAGTAGCGCCGGTAAAGCCAGGGACGGAAACGCCAGGCACCTCTTGCAAAGGGACTTTTCCACCCTTACGGCCACACAACCCTTAAACCGCATTCTGGAAGCGGAGTTTCACACTATATTCGCCGACCAGGTACTGGCCTTTGTGGACAGACTTTCCATGGCTCATTCTCTGGAAATTCGCAGCGCCTTTCTCGATACCCGGGTAGTGGAATTCGCCGCCCGCCTGCCGGATAACCTCAAGATAAGAAACGGCGAAACCAAGTACTTGCTGAAGAAAGCCGCCAGCCGCTACTTCCCGGAAGAAATGGTCTTCCGCCGCAAGGAAGGCTTCATTATGCCCATTACTGACTGGTTGCTGGGCGATCTGGAGACCTATGTGCGCGATACCCTCAGCCCGGGACAGTTGTCCAGGCACGGTTTGTTCAACAATGATTTCGTTCAGGACTTACTGGAGAAAATCTACAAGGACAAAGATAAGTCCGACTACCGTCAGGTCAACAAGCTATATTCCCTGGTGGTCTTCCAGGAATGGTTCAATCTCTATATGAACTGAGAGCAGGCGCTCTCAGCCGCTTTTACTTGGTGGAGATGAGCCGGGCCGCTTCCGGCGTGTAGATTTCCACTTCCGCGCCGAGATCTTCCGACAGTACTTTGCGCAAGTGTTCTCCGGAAGTCTTCAGAACCTTCAACCAGCCATGCTCCCAGTCACGTACACCGGCGAACCAGGCGGAGCATCCACGGCAAGGGAAACACTCACTGCCCTGCCCTTCCAGGTGCTTCTTGCGATACCAGGTAAAGGTCTCACCCTGCCAGATTTCCTTGATGGATACATCATTGGCATTGGGGAACAGCTCGCTTGTACGGAAGGAGATATCCTGCCCACAAAGGGAAATGCGCCCGAGAGTGTCTACGTTGAGACGCTCGAAAGGCCAGACACAGGGCTGCTCTTTTTCGCTGGGAAGATCTTTATAAAGGTGCTTATCCAGTGCGTTTCCGAGAGGAATTGCGGTGTTGTCGTCCCAACTCAAAAACTTGCGAGTAATAACTTCATCGACACCAACTTCCTTGATCCAGAAGTCGATGGCTTCCTGCAATTTACCTTCGATGGCTTCCTGCCGGATGATGGAAACAACCACGCGGGTAGGAATCTTGTATTCCTTACGCAAGGCCAGGGCCGCTCTCACGTTATCGACCTGCCCTTCCCACCAGGACTCAGCGCTCTTACTGCCGAGCCCGCCCCGGGGCGGACGCAATTCCGCATAGGTTTGAGCATCACCGGCGTCCATGGAGAACTCGATCAAGTCGGTACCGGCTTTGATCACACGCTCAAGCTTGGCTCTTTGAACCTTGTGAGGTCCGAACATACTGCCGTTGGTATTGATCCAGATGCGAGCGCCCCGGGCCTTGGCATACTCGATCATCTCCACCATATGGGGATGGAGCATGGGCTCTCCGCCGCCCGTACAGCGCATCCAGGCACCGTAAGGTCCAGCCTCGTCGGCAATACTTTCCCACAGTTTGACGGGGAAGAGTTCGCCCTTATGTTCCCGGTAGAACTTGCGAATGTCGGAGTTACCGTCCGTGTAAGGACACATCGGACAGCCGAAATTGCAGGGATAGATAATGGACATCACTACCATGAGCGGAAACTCTTCCGCTCCGCGTCTTAGCCCGAATTGACTGTTCACAGCTGGCTCCATCAGTCTACTTTTAGCTCCTCTATTAGCTGGTTACTCTTCTATTTGGCGAAAAACTTCTTGCTGTCCGGACCGCAATTCAGAAGCAAATCCAAGGCCGAAAGGTACGGCACAAACTCTCCGTGCAACTGTCGATACTGGGGATGATCGTACTCTTGCCAGATTACCTCAATCTGATTGGCGGCAAACAACTCCACATCCAGATAACACTGGGCGGCCTTGCCACTGTAATAACGTGTCGCCTTAAAGTGCTTGCACATATTGAGCAAACGCAAATTGCGATCACCATCGACACCCAGTTCGGAAGATCTGACTATGCTGGTACCAATGCCCAACCACTCCTTCATCTGTATTAACAGTTGCATATCCAGATCGATTAGGTACTGCCAATCGCTGGTCAACAGCTCTTTCAGGCGAGGCAGGTAATAATCAAGATAATCGCATTTTCTGTAGAACTGCTCGATGCTGCCAATGTGCTTCTTAGCCCAGTTCTGCTTGCTGTCTATGGTCACTTCAAGAATTTTCTTATCTATGCCGGCATGCACCGGCACAGTCAGCCAATGGGGTCCGGCTGGCGACTTGATGCGATTGCGATTTCTCCAACCGTTCTTGTCGAACTGCACATCGTCATAAATCACGAAAAGATCGCAAGTACTGAGCTGCTCAAAAAAGCCAAGCCATGGCAAATAGCCCGGCTGAAGCACTCCGAGAGTGACGCTCTTCCTGTCAGCACCTGCAAGGCTTGAAACTTGAGTAAAGAGTGCAGCAGAATCCAGAACCCATCCCCGCTAGCGTTACCAACAAAAGAATAAAGCTTACTATGGGAACCTCTCAGAAAGCCGTTCTTATCTAAATCTTATCTATTTAGCGGCGGCGCCGGGTACGGTGCAAGCGGCTCAGACTCATCGGCGGGCATTGTGCTAGAATCGACCTCCGCCCGGTCTCTGGAGCCTACTTCAGCGCTGGACATGCCTGAAGAAGATGATGAACGATTGTAAAACTATCGCCAATAGTGGACTTTCCAGAGCCCTTGTGGCCCTAGCCGTCCTCCTGCCAGGATTGCTCGCCTACGGTCATATCTGCTACCTGATCGCCACGGCCACTTCCAACTGCCTCACCCACGACTACGAACTGATTGTTCCGGCGGTAGATAAGATATTGAGCCCCGGTTACAACTGGGCAAACTTCATCGCCGACACTTCGGTCGGTCCCCACTGCCTGGCACCATCCATCATCGTGCATGCATCGCTGGCCCCTCTGACCAACTGGAATGCCCAGGTCGAGCTATATTTCGGCACCTTTCTGATTTTCCTGCGCTGCCTGCTTTTCACCGACTGCATGCCGAAAGAAGAAAGCATCTGGACTAAACTCTTTTTCTTTTCCTCCTTACTGGCCCTCAACTTCGGCACCTGTTGCACCTCCACTCTCATCTTCGGCAATCCCTGCATATCTGCCGGGGTTGGTCTCTTCGGGTTTGCTCTCGGGCTTTGGGCGATTCTCAAACTGGAGGCAAAATCAGTCCTGGCTAAAGCGCTGGTATTCGGCGGCGGCATGGCCTGCGCCGGCTTCGGCAAACTGCCAACCCTTGTCACCTGGGGACTCTATACACTGGCATCACGCATTGTCGCCATCAAAAGCAAGTTGCACTATGCCATCCTGGCTCTCGGTGTGACGCTCAGCGTGGCACTGGTAATGAGCATGAAAGTCTCAAAACTGGAAGGTAATTTCGGCATCAGACCACGTATCTTCATCAACGTGCTGGGACGCTCCTTTACCAACAACACCGGAATTTCCACAGCCCCCATGCGGCAGAGTGAAATAGTATGCCTGGTCGGTTTCATCTTCCTGGCCATAATCTCCTTCTGCCTCTGGAAACGGCGCCGAGAAATCAACCTCAAATCCCTGGCCGCACCGGTCTGCCTCTTGCTCTATGGTCTGATCGGAGCAGCAGCAATCAGCGTCGGCAGAGACTATATCGGTTCCTGGTACAGCCAGTTTGCAGTGCTATTCTGGACCGGGCTTCTGGGCGCATCCGCCGTGCTGATGTTTTCCAAACCAAGCTCAAAGCTCTATACCATGCTTGCGGCCCTGCCTTTTCTTTTCACCGGCATACTTTACCTGTCGACAAACCTGGAACATCGCGACAAAGACTTCTACAGACGCGTGCACGCCCCTGTAGGCGCATCTGTACTGAGGCACGAAGCGATTGCACCGACATTCTCCGAAAGTGCCATTTATGCCACTGAAGTAGGCGACGTCGATCAGGTCAAAAAGATGTCTGCCCCACTACTTAAACGGCACTGGTCGATTTTTGCCCCCGAACAGACCTGGAAACTGCAAGGAGACTTCCTCCTGCCCCTGGTGAAAGTAAAGGAAAACAGCGCCGGTCCCACCATTTCCTGGATCAATGATCGAGATGAAAAACGAAGCCAGGATTTTCGCTCTCCCGAACATTTGAATCTCTGCCTGCCGGCAGGAAGCTCCGTCAGTTGGGAAATCTATGTGCCGGAGAATCTCAATAGCGCCTACTTCGAAACAGCTCTGGCTTTGCCTACCGGCGAGAACAGCAGCGGCAATAACAGTAACAAGACTGGAAAAATCACAGTCCTCTCTGTCAGCCCCGAACAAAATACAGAAAAGTCGATTGAATGCAAGGAAGTGAGGCTGACAGAGAGCTTCAGTCCTGTCAAAATCGACTTGCGGCCATATCAAAACAAACTGCTGCGTCTTGTATTCTCGGCAAGTGGCAACGGCACAGGAGCGGCAGTCTTCAAACACCCTCTTATGCAACTCTCCTTCACCGATGCCTACAAGCAAACCAGCGTCAATCCCACCCTCCGACCGGGTTGCCCGGCAGTCCCGAGCAATACGGAAAAGTCGCCTTATTTTCCCAAATTCGGACCAAACGATACGCTCTACCAGAGCACACAAACGGATATCTGGCGGCCGTTCGGGCTGAAGGCTCTGCCCGGCAGCATTGAGGGACTGAATGACTATGAAGCAACCGGACCAGGTCTGCCTGCAATTGATATCAACTGTGGTGACAAGTCCGCACCGGTTATGAATTTCCCGAGACTGGGAGATTTCTCAGACATTTGCCTGGAATTCGCCAAACCAGCCGAGGACGGCTATCGAATCATCTGTGTTCAATTGATTCTGGACGGCAACAGAATGACGCAAGCCATCCTTCCCTTACTGAAAGACTCGCAACTGCACACCTACAGTTATGAGATTCGTCTCTTTGGAGAGCCGCCAAACTCCAAAATCACGGGCATAAAAATTCTTCCGACTTATTTGCAAAACACCGGTAAATTTACAATAGGCAAAGTTCGCCTGGTTAGAAAGACAGAAGCAGAATCCAACTCCAAGCAGGTTAGCCCATGATTACAGGAAAAGCAGTGAGGCTTTCAGCCTTCGAGAAGCGCCATCTGGAAAAAACGAGAACCTGGGTAAACCGGGAAGATCTGGCCGGTTTTCTAGACCGCGCCAGGCCGGTCTCGGAACACGAACATTCGCGCTGGTACGAGAACATAATCGAAAGACAAGATTGCCTCTTCTTTGCAGTTGAAACCTTGCCCGCCGAGATCGCGCCTGTGCATATCGGCAACGTCTGGCTCTGGAACATCGACACCCGGCACAGAAAAGCAGAATTGCGCGTCTTGATAGGCGAAGCAAACGGACAGAATAAGGGCCTGGGCACGGAAGCAATCAGCCTGCTCAGCCAATTTGCTTTCAAGCGAATGAACTTGCACAAAATTTATGCCTACGTGCTGGATACAAATCCCCGGGCCAGAAAGTCGTTTGAGAAGGCCGGCTACGTTCTGGAAGGAGAGTTGAAGCAAGACCGCTGGCAGGACGATCGCTACATTGATGTCGCTCTTCTCTCCTGCCTTGCTCCCGCAATTAAATAGGTCAGGCGCCGGCTCCGTTCACCAGTTTAGCTACGGCAAAGGCCACACCGGCAGCCAGACCACCCACAACCAGGGCCTGTAGTGCCGAGCGCCAGGGGTTGAGACCGACGAACTTACCTTTGACAAAACCAAAAGCTAAAAGAGCCAATAGGGTAAAGACAACCGACATGATGAGAGCATCGCCCACTCTTGCAATAAAGAAATAAGGCGCCAGCGGGATCATGCCTCCCAGGGCATAAGCAAAGGCAATGGTAAAGGCGCTCTGCCTGGCGCGTCCAGGTTCCGGTTCGGCAAGATCGAGTTCGAAGCGCATCATGAAATCCACCCACTTATCGGGATTGGCTTGAAAGGCATCTTCAATAGGCTTTAATGCCTTTTCGTCGATTCCGTAGGTGGCGAATATCTGCCGCACTTCCAGAACTTCTTGAAAGGGAATTTCCTTTACTTCCTGCTCCTCTCGCCGCTTCTCCTGCACGTAGTGCTCTGCTTCCCCCCTCGCTGCCAGATAGCCGCCCAAGCCCATGGCGATAGCTCCCGCAGCCACTTCCGCCAGACCGGCTGTAATAATCAAACCAGTAGCAGTAACAGCACCGGACAGACCAGCGGCAAGGGCAAAAGGAACGGTCAGACCATCCGACATGCCGATAACCACGTCGCGAACCAGGGGACCTGCCATAAAATGAGCTTCTACATGTCGTCTCTTCAAGATACACCGGTCCTTTATTGAGTCAGTCACTTAGCGTAAGGGCAGGGCGAGCCTTTGTCTTCCTCACCAGGAGCTAATTACCAAATAAACAAATTCTCAGAAAATCTTATATGATTCTTAAACCGAAGCAGCACGGGCGCTTCCATAACCGCTCCTTAACCGTTCCGAACCAATACTGGAGTTGCCAAGAGATCACTCAAAGGGGATGCTCGATGCGCCATTTTCTTAGACCCGCACTCATTTCTACCGTACTTGTCACAGTTTTAACCGCAGGTCCCGCCTGCGCCGACGAAGTGAGCGATTTCACAGTCACCGCCAGGGTAGGAAGCGCCGGTAACCTGACGGTGGAAGAAAACATTCTTGTTGACTACGGCAAAAACCAGAGACACGGACTGGTGCGAAAAATACCCACCGACTTTGCCTCGGACAATGCCGAGTTGGAGCTACTGGCCGCCGAATCTCCGCCCGGCACAAACTGCCACAAAGTCGTCTCCCAGTTGAACCGGTCAGTCCAACTTAAGCTCGGCGATCCCAAGGTGCTTATCTCCGGAAAACACACATACAAACTCAAATACATCATCAAAAACCCGGCTAAAAGAGGAGGAGACACCCTCACATACGAATGGTCTCCCAACGGCAAAAATTGGCATATGCCGATTAAGACAATGACCGTAAACATCACGGGAGCCAGCGCCGCCCTGAGCAAGTCGCTGGCGGTAACCAGGCAAGACAGCCTGGCTGCTGTCACCATCAGCGGCACCACCGGCAACTACACCCTCAAGGCCCACGATCTACAGCCGGCCCAGGTAGTATCACTAAATATAACCATTCCGGCCCAAGCCAATCAGCCAAACGCTGTGGTCACACCGGCACCCACAGAAGAGAAACCAGGTTTTCTGCAAAGTCTCACCAAGCCTGATCACAACTTGCAGGTAGTGCTATGGATCGTAGGCATTGTCGGTGCCGTGCTCGTGCTCACGGCCCTTTTGAAATCGCAGTCCAATTGCAGTTGTCGCTGTGGTCCGGTATGCAGCTGCTCCTGCGGCTGCCGCAAGGGCTGCACCTGCCAGAGCACGAGCTTCAAGGAAGAGCCGGTCGGCACCAGAAGAGCAGGCTTTGGCAGCGGTTACAACAGCTACAGCAACAATGATCCCTATAACTACAACGATAGTTACGACAGTTGGAGTAGCTCCGACTCCAGCAGTAGCTCCTGGAGCAGTTCCGATTCGAGTAGTTCAAGTTCCGACTCCGGCGGCTCCGGCGATAGCGGTGGGGGAGATTCTTGGTAGACTTCCGGAAGATTTCTGGTAAATTCGGGGTAGCATCGCTCGGCAGAGCTAGGGAAGTTCCGCGGCAACGGCCAACAAATTGAGATCTTGCCCGCCGCCCCCCAAAAGTGAAAGACCAAACGGTGCAGTCTTGCCGTCAGCGGCTAAAACCTGCAAGCGCGGCAATGTTAACTGGGGCAGTCCGGCTACGGAAGCAAGAGCATTCAGGTCAAGATTCTTCAGTCTGTTTTCCATCAATTGCTCCGAAGATGCCACTAATAGCGGTGCCGGCGCGCAGGTAGTCGGGAGAACCAAAATGCGCCCATCGGAAAACCAGTGCTGCAGCCTTAAGCACAAGTCTTTGCGATAAGCCTGACTGGCCAGATAATCGCCTTCCTTGACCTGGGAGCATTTAATTAGCCGCTCTTGCACCACCTCCGACAAGCGCGGATGCACAGTCTCATACCACTGGCGGTGCTGCAACCAGGCCTCATATCCTCTTACTATGGCAAAGTGCCCGGACAATTCAGCCATATTAAAGGGGCCTTCGCCCCGCTCGACCACCTTAAAAGCTTTTGCCATTCGTGCAATTTCCGCATCAAAAACAGGGCGCAGCGAAGCCGGCAAGTAAGCCAACGCTCTCTCCTCAATAAATAATTTGGCAGAGGCGGCACCACCGGCATGAGCACAATCGGATTTCACAGAAGCAGCAAGCAAGACCTCTGCCACCGAACCTAGAACCGGCAAGGTAGAGGCCAGCACACCGACAGTATCGAAGCTCGGACCAAGCGGTAAAACCCCCGTGAGCCCGATCAAACCATGGGTAGGGCGCAGACCATAGAGTCCGCAATAGGAGGCCGGCACCCTCACAGAGCCTGCCGTATCCGTACCGAGAGCAAAGTCTACGAAGCCACCGGCAGTCAGGGAAGCCGAGCCACTGGAAGATCCACCCGGGATGCGCTCGGGACAGGCCGGATTGAGCGGCGTGCCATAGTGAGCATTAATTCCATCCAGACTGAAAGCCAACTCATCGGTAAGGGCTACATATCTGAGGTCGGCACCAGCTTCCAGGAGCCTCAGCACAGCGGACTGGGTGAAGGAAGAGGTCTCATGGCTGAGCTTCCAGTCAGGACAGCCATAGCTGTTCACATGGCCCTCAAGGGCGAAGACATCCTTGACGGCAAAGGTAAGCCCCTTAAGCGACCCTTTCTCGCAGCCGGAGAGAGGATGGGAAGCCAGCGCACCATACGGCAGGGGCAGTTGATCATTTCCAGACAAAGGCAATGCTCCCGACAACAAATCACAGGCAACTCCTACATAACTATGGCAGAATTTTCCGTGTGAAGCATCCTGCAACATTTACTGCCGGTGGGGCAAATTTTCGTTGACAAAGCCTTCGTTCAAATGTAACTTTCAATGGTCGATGTTTTTCAGCAAGCCGATTTTGCGGCAAGGATCTGCACTCTAATGCGTGTCAACTCCAAAGCATTAATAGCCGTATCCAGCCGCCGTCGCCGCCAGTTCTCAACGAACCGGGGCATCATCTTGTAAGCACAACTGCAAAACCAAGACTTGAGCATCCCCGGCAAACACCGGGGATTTTTTTTACACCAGGAATAAAGGAGAGAGACTAGATGAGCCTGACCACAACGCCCTTAGCGCTGAACGTGAACAAACCGCAGCGCATGGCCAAGCCCTCGGGCACATCGCCTTTAGCCTTCGTGTTGGAAGAACACAGCCTGCGCGGCAAAGACATCACAGGCATCGAGAACCTCTCAATTAGCGAGCTCAATCTCATTCTCGATGTTGCCGCCAAACTGAAAGAAAACAAATTCGATGAAACCCAGACCCTCTTCGGTAAGGGACAGACCCTGGCCATGCTCTTCGAGAAACCTTCACTGCGCACCAGGGTAACCTTTGAAGCCGGTATGACCCAACTGGGAGGTCATGCTATTTACCTGGAAGGCAAACTGGGAGAGCGGGAATCCGTAAACGACATCGGCAAAAATCTGGAGCGCTGGGTGGACGGCATCATGGCCCGCACCTTCGAACATGAAACCGTGGTTGCTCTTGCCGCCAATGCAAATGTACCGGTGATCAACGGTCTATCCAACAAAGAGCATCCCTGCCAGGCCCTGGCCGACTTTCAAACCCTTATTGAACACAAAGGCAATATCAAAGGTCTCAAGATGGCCTATGTCGGAGACGCCAACAATGTCTCCAATTCCTTGCTCTTGCTGGCTGCCAGCCTGGGCACCGACTTCGCCATGGCCTGCCCCCACAAGTACGAGCCCCAGGCTTCCATCTGGATGAAAGCGCTGGAGTTGGCCAAGATCTCCGGCGCAAACCTCACCCTGGTGGAAGATCCCAAACAGGCCGTGGACGGAGCCGACGCCGTCTACACCGATGTCTGGACCTCCATGGGTCAGGAAGCGGAAGCGAAAGAAAGAGAAAAAATCTTCGCGCCTTATCAACTGAACGGCAACCTGCTCAAATACGCCAAAGAGGATGCCCTGGTCATGCACTGCCTACCCGCCCACCGTGGTCTGGAAATCACCGACGAAGTGATAGATGGCCCCAATTCGGTTGTCTTTGATCAAGCAGAAAACCGCCTGCACGCTCAAAAAGCCATTATGGCTCTGGTCCTCTAAAGAAAATCAGACTGACTCTCATTCGATCTCTCCCACCTCAGTAAGGAACCAAAACATGAAGAAAATTCTCCTAGCTTATTCAGGCGGTCTCGATACCTCCTGTATTTTGACCTGGCTCAAAGAAAAATATCAGGTACCGGTAGTAGCCTACTGCGCTAACGTGGGGCAGGAAGAAGACTTCGAACAGGTACACGCCAAAGCTTTGAAAACCGGAGCCGAAAAATGCATCATCGATGATCTGAAGGCGGAATTCGTCAAAGATTTTATTTTCCCTTCCATTCAAGCCAATGCCGTCTATGAAACCGTCTACCTGATGGGCACCTCACTGGCCCGTCCTTGCATCGCCAAAGGCATGGTGGAAGCGGCTCTGAGAGAAGGTTGCGACTTCATCGCCCATGGTTCTACCGGCAAAGGCAATGACCAGGTGCGTTTCGAACTGGCAGTCAAATCTCTGGCACCGCAACTGGGCGTCATTGCCCCCTGGAGGGAATGGCAGTACCAGAGCCGCACCGACCTCTTCGATTATGCTGAAGCCCACGGCATTCCCTTACCGGTTACAAAAGACAAGCCCTACTCCATGGATGCCAACCTGATGCATATCAGTTACGAAGGCGGAATTTTGGAAGATCCCTGGCAGGAAGCGCCCGAAGACATCTATTTATGGACAAAGAATCCGGAGCAGGCGCCGGACAAGCCGCAGTTTGTGGAAATCGAATTTGAAGCCGGTGTACCGGTGGCCATCGACGGCGAGAAGCTCTCAGCCGTTGCTCTACTGGAGAAAGCCAATCAGATAGCGGCCGCTCACGGGGTCGGCAGAATTGATCTGGTGGAGAATCGTTATATCGGCATCAAGTCCAGAGGTGTTTACGAGACACCAGGCGTCACCATTCTCATGCAGGCCCATCAAGCTGTTGAATCACTCACCCTAGACAAAGAAGTAGCCCACTTAAAACAGAGCCTGGTCTCCAAAATTGCCGAACTTACCTATAACGGCTATTGGTTTGCCCCGGAAGCACAGCTCTTGCACAGCTTGGTCAAGGAAAGCCAGGGCACCGTCAGCGGTACCGCCAAGATCAAACTATACAAAGGTAGTTCTATGGTAGTGGCTCGTAAGTCGGATTACTCACTTTATAGTGAGAAAATGACCAGCTTTGAAAACATGTCCAGCTTCAACCCGGCCGACTCGGGCGGTTTCATCAATATCAGCGGACTTAGACTATCTACCTGGAGCCAGAAGCATGCAAGTATTAAGAAAAGCCTTCACCCAACAGCTTGATGAAATCGTTACCGCCTTTGTCAACTCCGTCGACGCGGACCAGTCCTTAATCGAAGTGGACATCAAGGGCAGTATCGCCCACGCCACCATGCTCACCAAACAGGGGCTCCTGACCGAGCCCCAGGGTGAAAACATCGTGGCCGGACTAAATCAAATCTTGCAAGAATACGAGGCGGGTAAGTTCACACTGGATGCTTGCTTCGAAGATGTACACATGAATGTGGAGAAACGACTGCAAGCCCTGATTGGAGAGGACGCGCTCCGTTTGCATACGGCCAGAAGCAGAAACGACCAGGTAGCACTGGATCTGCGTCTGTTTGTGCTGCAGCAGGTAGAGAGGCACAAAGAGCAGCTTAAGGTCTTGCAGGCGGCTCTAGCCAATTGCGCCCTGGCCAATCTGGATGCAGTCATGCCCGGCTACACGCACCTGCAACGAGCCCAGCCGATACTCTTTGCCCACGCTCTGCATGCCTTCATGGAAATGTTCAAGCGCGACGGTGAACGCTTCGCCGACCTTGGTAAAAGAGCCTCGGTCTCTCCCCTGGGTGCAGGAGCCCAGGCCGGCTCGGGCCTCAATATTGACCCGCATTTCAGCGCCGATCTCCTGGGTCTGAATAGCTGCTTTGCCAACTCCATCGATGCCGTTTCCGACCGCGATTTCGTAGCCGAGTATCTCTTCGCCGCCGCGCTCACCTCCACCCATTTGAGCCAGATGGCCGAAACCTTCATCATCTGGGCCACCAGAGAGTTCGGCTTTATTGCCTTCAGCGATGCAGTCACCACTTCTTCCAGCCTCATGCCCCAGAAGAAGAACCCGGACCCGGTAGAAATTGTCAGAGGCAAAGCCGGTGTGATGTTAGGCGAACTGGTAAGCGTACTGGCCACCCTCAAAGGTCTGCCTCTCGGGTACAACCGCGACTTGCAGGAGAGCAAGCCGCCGGCCATCAAGGTGGCGAAGGAACTGAGTAATTGCCTGGTCGTCATGACCGTAGCCCTGCAAAACCTCACCGTCATTAGCGAAAATACAATGAAAGCGGCGGCTGATCCGGAAATGATCACCACCGACCTGGTTGAATATCTGGTCAACCAGGGCACACCCTTCAGACAGGCCCACGAGGAGGTCTCAAGCCTGGTGGCCTGGGCCAGAGACAAACAACTGCCCCTCAGCCAACTGCCACTGGCTGACTTTCAGAAGTTCAGCGGCAAGTTTGGTGTAGACACTCATTCACTCTTTGATCCGATTGCCTCGGTTCAAGCTAAAATTTCACATGGAAGCACCGGCACAGGCAAAGTAAAAGAGTTAGCGGCAGGCAATTATGAACAATCAGCCAAGAGCCCTGAAGAGTGAAGAGAAACAAGAGAAAGCGCCTTCAGCGCACTACAACTGGGAGGAGCGCTACAGAGAGGAATCGGACCTGCCCTGGGATTCGGGCATACCGGCACCGGAGCTGGTCGAGTACTTCGCGCAATTGAAGCAGGAAGAGCAAGCCTATCCCGCTTTCGTGACTGAAATCGGCTGCGGTACGGGCACCAATGCAGTCTGGATGGCCGGTCAGGGTTGTTCCGTCGTGGCTACAGAGATTGCACCGACCGCCATCGAGAAAGCAAAGCAGAGAGCCAGCCAGGCCAATGTCAAAGTAGCCATCCATCTTTTGAACATCTGCGAAGAATCTCCGGTGGAAGCTCAGTCTCAAGATTTCGTCTTTGATCGGGGCGTCTACCATGTAATTCCGGAAACCCAGCGCTCCACCTTCGTAGAGCGGGTCGCGGAAGCCCTGAAGGCAGGCGGGCACTGGCTCTGCCTGGCCGGCTGCAAAGATGAAATCAGGGACAACCCGGAAGAAGGACCGCCTCAAATGACGGCAGTTGCACTTCTGGAACACGTTGAACCGCACTTCGAGGTAGTGAAGCTGGAGCGCAGCTTCTTTGTCTTACCGAGCGGCAAAAAGCATCTGGCCTGGAAAGCTCTTTATAGAAGGCGCCCTTAGGTGGTAACTTAGGATTGCCGCTTCATGGGTGTATCTCTGGGATTGCAGCGTCATGGGTATATCTCAGGGATTGTCGCGTCAGGGGTGTATCTTTGAAATTGCCACGTCATGGGTGTGCCTTTGGGAATCCCCCGCAAATTCTCAAAACTCATGTAAAGCCGAAAGTTAATTCTGCTTGACACCTGAAACCTGGATGCAGCAAGGGTTTTATCTACAAAAAAGTCCCGAGATGCAGATGCAATATTTTGCAACATCAGTATTGTTACATTTGATCGGACTTTTTCCCAAGACCACCGGGCCGCCGAAAGAGCCGTTAGCGAAAGCGAAAATCGTCAATCAGTACGTGATCGCAGTCAGCAAGAGATCGCCTGGTTTAAGCGGGTATATTACCTGAACACGCAGACAATGCAAAGGAGCGACCAGTGATAATACCCTGGAGACCTGAAAACTATGAGCAAGAGCGCCGCAACAACATAGATCAGATGGCTGATGCCGCCATAACTGAAATCCATGAAAAGCTCAAAAAAGACTGGATTCCGGGTCGAGACGTTCCAATCGAGCTAGGCAATTACCCCGTAGACGTAATAGACGAGATTAAGCGCCGCCATATCGAAGCAGGCTGGCGCGTCTCAGTGGGCAATTCAGCCACGTCCATGCGGCTCTCCAAGTCTTAGGCGGCACCACAGCCACAAAAGAGAGCAGCCGCCTAGTGACAGCGGCAGCGCTCGCTTATGTTGTAACGGGCCTGTAGCACCCAGTAATGTACCGGGCGATCACCCTTCCAGTAATCGGCCAGGGGAGCCAGCATTTTGTAGTCGTCGCAATTACCCAGGCGAGAGAGCCCTGCCAAGGCCCGCACTCGCACCTCGATAGTGCCGTTTTTCACAAGCTTGCGCAAAACAGGCAGAGCCCTTGCCGGCGCCATATTGCTGAGAACTTCTAAGGCCTCCGCCTGCACCGGCGACTTGCCATCAAGGGCGGTGGCCTCCATACGAGATATGATCTCAGGGCCGCCGATTGACTGCAAGGCTTCATTCAATGTTTGAGGACCGTATGCGGGTCTTGCCGCAAAGAGAGCAAGCAAGACCCCGGTGCTGCGAGCTTCTTTTAGTTCACCGAGGCGATATATGATGAAGTCGACAGCCTGCTGGGGCAGTTGCTGGCTGCCTTGCCTCTTCAGCAAATTTGTCAGTGCCAGCCCTTCATCCCTGGTCGGCAACGCTTTCAGCAACGGTTCGAGACTCTTATAAGACGATGCCCAGTGGGAGTTTTTGGGGTTCAGGCAAAACTCTTCAGCCTCGGTCATGGCGGCAGCTTGCCTGAGAAAACCCAGTTCTAAAAGAAGCCGCACCTGCTCATCGCTCCTAGTGCTAAGTTCGCTCTTGTGCGAGAGGCTCATTTCTCGCAAGAGCGCATTGGCGGCTTGCCTGGCAGAATCTTTCCCGAGTTCGGCAATGGCCAGGCAGGCAAGCAGATTGGCCCGGGCGAAGATAAAATCGCGGCGGGGCAAAATGGCCATTAACCCCTTCAAACAACGCTCATCCTTAAGTTCGCGCAAAATCCGTGCAGTATCGGTAACTTCCAGATAATTGCCCCGAGCGGCATCTTCAGTCAGCCAGTCGAGGCGACTTTTGATGATGCGCTCCCTGACTGCCTGCGAGTTTTCATCGAGACATTTGAGGGCGGCAATGCGCAATATATAGCCGTTGCTTTCACCAGACTTAAGAATCTGCATATAGAGCGCAGCGGCTTCTTTCTTCTTACCTTCCTTATCGAGAGCCTCGGCCCGCTGAAAGACGGTGGCTTCCGGCAGTTTTACACCGCCGGTGAGCTTCACGCCCCGGCCAAGAAGAGTTCGAACCACCATGGGGCGCAAGTCATCGGGCAAGGTTTGAAGACGCGCGGCAAAGGCAGCATCGCTTTCCTTACCGGGAAAGTAACAGATTAGCTTGGAGGCAGCGTCATTCACAAGCCACTTATGGTGAGAATCCAGAGCCCCGATCAGAAGCGGCAGCGCCCGCGGGTCCTGAGTCTCAGCCAACCAATCCTGTAAGGAAGACAGGGTCAACCTATCTTTTGCCTCAACTTTCTCGTCAAGATATAAGTTTTTGACAATCTCGAAATTGGCCGGCTCTTTCATCTGCCTGATGGCATAGAGAAATTCTTTCTTGTACTCGCCACTATATGTAGTGCCCACCTTGCCGGGGTTCTTGTAGAGCGAAAGCAAAGCCAGAAGTCTTTCCCGCTCCTGGCTCTTACCGTAGATAGGCACCAGCGCGTTCATATAGCCTATGGACTCGGGCAAGTCGTAGATTTCCACAAGACTGAGGTCGGAGCGCAAGAGCAGCATTACATTTTTAAGGGGCGGTACAGGCTGCAATCGACAGCCCATGGTAAGCGGTCCTGGCAGGGTAAGCGGCTTACCCAAAAGGGTAGCGTCGCCCTTGAGCACCTTCCGCACCAGCACCTTACCATCGGCCCCATAGTCGCCACAGATGATTAAAGCGGCTTGCTCGATGTTCTGACCATAACAGGAGGCAGCGGCTTTCTCCCCGGCAATGATGGCTGACTTTTTCATGGGAGCCGCCTTAGCTGGACTTACCGGCCAAGAATACAAAAGAGAAAGGGAAAGCAGCACAACTGGCAGGGCAAGCCCAAGAGCAAGGCTTCGAGCGAGGATGTAAGCCGCTTTCTGGGACCGGTTACTAGCTGGGAACATCATCGTCTGGCAAACTCTAACACGGCTGATTTTTTCGAGCTTAGCACAAGCACCAGGTCGGTCGACCAGTAAAAACCCCAGTAAATTATCTTCCGCCCAACCTAGCGATCAAGCAAGGGGCTGCGCAGACGCTTAGACTGAGTATCGCTCTGGGCCGCCTCAGGCTCAGCCGCCACCTTCGCCGCTTGCACACCGGCCACTGAGCCAATCTGTGTCAGTTGCTCCAGCACTCCCACCACTACATCCAGAGCAGTCTGCAATTGGTGCAATTTGTCCATCGCACCGTCATATTTGGCGACAACGGCATGCTGTCCCTCGGTGAGTGCCAGAGCGGGGAAAGTCTTGCCGGCTTTCTTGTCGATGTGCAGCGTGGCGGGCGGCTGTAGTAGAACCAATTCACGAAGCTGAACGTCGAGAAAAATTTCCTGCACTTTTACGGCATCGTTGCCCTGAATCATAAACTTGCTGTCGAACAGCTCATCTTGCACCTTCAAGTCTTGCATACCGAGAGCCTTGCTCAATTGATGATGCATTTTCTCCTGAAAGATGGAAAATGCGAAGTCATCGGACGGTTCGTAAGCGAGCAGCACTGTTCCCGCCGTCATCTTTTGACCATGTGCTTCTGGAACAAACAAGGCTCTGGCGCCTGCTGCGCCCACGGGAACGGAAAGACAGAGAAGCTTGCCCTCTTCTTCGCCGGAATCGGTAAGGGCGTCACCGCCTTTTTCATCGGCGAAATTTCTCCAAACATACTCCCAGCCGAAGAGATCGCTGTGAAACTTCATGTCATTTCTCCAAAATCGTGATACGAGCAGGTCTTTAGTCCGAAGAAGTTTAGACAAAACCCGCAGCACTTTGCAAGCCGATCCGTTTCATATTCCCTGTCAGACGCCCTTACAGGCAAAGCACGAGAGGGGCTCTGTCCCTTTGTACAAGAGCCCCGCCCTCAATAGCAAAAGCAGAAACGGCCAGCCCCTGAAATCAAGCCCTTAAGAGGGTTATGCTTGGGTTGGCCGTTTCCAAATCTGGGTAGCTACAGCTACTCTTTCAATCATGAACATCATTTGGTTATTCTTTCGTATCTCCTACCAGTTGGAACCCGATTGGAATTCCTCTTACCTGAATGACCCGATGTTTCTTGTGTGTTAGACCTTTTCTCTTTGCACTCTTATATTACTCTTCTCGAGCTTCGACACCATCAGCACAAAGAATGATCCTGAAACAAAAATCGGGATAAAACCAAAAGCGGTTGACAGGCAAGCAGAGGGCTCACCCTTCATTCCAAAGGTGGCTTAAAAATGGTGGCCACTGATACTCGGTTTTCAGGCTAAACCGGTTTGGAAAGATTTACAAAATTGCCGGTTTCAATCGAGAGCGCCCATGGCATAGAGGCCCTGGAGAGACCACCGGCTCCCCCGAGGTTAACCGTCCCGACCGGCCACAAGCAGACAGACCCCTGGCGCAGACACGCAAGTAACTATGAGGTAGATTCAATGCCCCGCGACCTTCCAATCGGTAATGGCAATGTACTGGTAAATTTCGACAGCCAATATCAAATCAGAGACATCTATTTTCCCAGGGTGGGGCAGGACAATCAGACAGTGGGAAGGGTCAACCATCTGGGTTTCTGGGTGGACGGGCAATTTTCCTGGATCAGCGAAGACTGGCATATTGAAAAGAAATATTTGAAAGAGACCCTGGTCACTGATGTGCTTTTGCGCCACGACAGGCTCGGCATCGAAGCACGCTTCCACGATCTGGTGGATGCCTTCGACAATGTGCTTTTGAGAGAACTGAGAATTTCATCAATTGACGGAAGAGAACACCAGGTTCGCGTTTTCTTCCATCAGGATTTCAGTATCTCGGAAAACGAGGTAGGAGATACAGCTTATTACGACCCTCGTACCTCATCGGTGATTCACTACAAGAAAAACCGCTACTTCCTGATCAATACGAAAACCCAGCTCAAAACCGGCATCAGTGACTGGTCCGTGGGCAAGAAAGGGGTGGACGGACTGGAAGGCACGTACAAAGACGCCGAGGACGGTATGTTGGGCGGCAATCCGATTGTGCAGGGTTCGGTGGATTCCACCGTCGGTCTGCACCTGAACGTGCCTAAAACCGGCGAAGTCGTTGGTCACTACTGGATGTGCCTGGGGCGCAGCTACGAAGAAGTAGCCAAATTGAATGCCGTGATGGCTGCCGGCGAGCAGGCTGAGCAGATGGTGCCGCGCAATCAAAATTACTGGCGCCTCTGGGTCAATCCCGAGCATATCGACTTTCACGGACTACCGGCGAAAGTCGTAGAACTCTTTAAACGTTCACTTCTGACGATTCGTACCCAGGTGGATAACGGCGGTGCCATTATCGCCGCCAATGACCACGACATCACTCAGTTTGCCCGGGACACATATTCTTACATGTGGCCCCGAGACGGCGCCCTGGTGGCTTACGCCATGACCAAGGCCGGACATCGAGACCTCACTCAGCGCTTCTTCCGCTTCTGTAATGAAGTGATGAAAGAGGAGGGCTATTTGATGCATAAGTACAATCCCGACAAATCCGTGGCATCAAGCTGGCATCCCTGGCTCAAGGACGGCAAAGAAGTACTGCCCATCCAGGAAGACGAAACGGCGCTGGTAATCTGGTCTTTCTGGCACCACTTCAAAAAATTCCGCAACATCGAATTCGTGCGCACCGTCATGGACAAGATAATCTTTGACGGCGCCGACTTCCTCTGTCGCTACCGGGATGCGACAACCAAGCTGCCCTTGCCTTCCTATGACCTCTGGGAAGAGCGCTGGGGAGTCCATCTATTCACCGTATCCAGTGTCATCGCCGGGCTCACGGCAGCCGCTAATTTCTGCCAGGCCGTGGGCGAATTAACCCGGGCCCATCATTATCAGGAAGTGGCTGAAGAAGTGAAGGAAGCCATGTGTGAATACATGTGGAGTAAAGAGCATAAGCGCTTCTGTCGCATGGCCACGCGCACCGAGAGTGGTTACGATCTGGATATGACCATCGATGCCGCCATGTACAGTATTTTCGCCTTCGGCGAAATGAATCCCCATGATTCAAAAGTGGTTTCCACAATGAATGCCATCCGAGAAAGGCTCTGGATCAAAACGGAAGTAGGCGGTCTGGCTCGCTATGAAAATGACTACTACCACCAAATTTCCCAGGATCTGGAAAACGTGCCCGGCAATCCCTGGTTCATTTGCACCATGTGGCTGGCCCAGTACGATATCGCTGCCGCCCGCACCACCGACGATCTCAAAAGCGCCGTTGTCCTGATGGAATGGGTGGCAAATCGTGCCCTCAGCTCCGGCGTCCTGGCTGAGCAGGTACATCCCTACAGCAACGAACCCCTCTCGGTTTCGCCGCTCACCTGGAGCCATGCTACTTTCGTCACATGCGTGCTGGAGTATCTGGACCGCAAGAAACAACTGATGACCGAGAATGTGTTTTCACACACCATCGTGCCTGTCTGAGCCGGTCGGCAAATTCTATTTGGAGAGGCGCTGCATGAGCGACTTGGCTTCCACTGTACGCTGATCTTCTTCGCCGAACGACTTCTGCCTCAGCTCATAAGAACTCTTGGCCAGGCTTAAGGCCCGAGCTTTGTCTTTCTTGGCGTCGCAAACCATAGCCAGGCAGAACTGGGCGTCGGATAGCCCGTCTTTACCGGCGCTGCCGTTGCGGGTGTTGATATCCATAGCCCGGTTGAAGAGTGCCTCAGCTTTATCGAGATTGCGCGACTTGAACTCCAGGGTGCCCAGAATCAACAGGGAATCGGCAATGGCCGGATTATCCGGGCTGAGACTCTTTTCCCTTAATTCCAGAGCTTTTTGATACAGTTCCTTGGCCTTGCTAAGTTTGCCGGTAAGCTGATAAGCCTGACCAAGCGCGCTTTCAATATTGGCTTTATCAACCGGATCAAAGGCCAGAGAATATTCTGCAATGTTGAGAGCCTGGGAAAGATGACCGACAGCATCACGGGGATGACCGGTGGAAAGATCCAGATTGCCCAATCCGGCCAGGGTCTCCGCCACTTTGTCCTTCTCGGCGCCCTTATAGCCCTGGCGAATTTTCAAAGCCCGGTCGAAATAGGTCTTAGCTTCTTTAAAGTCACCTTTGGCCAGATAAATAGTACCCATATCATTGAGGGCTTCGCTGGCATCAGGAGCGTTAATCTGCCCGGCACTCTCCCTTACTTTCAAAACAGCCCGGCAGGCTTCCAGGGCTTTATCAAACTGCCCTAGTTCGTAGCAAGATTTGTTTATCCAGATCTCCGCTTCCGGTACCTGCTTTTCATAGCGACCTTTTTCCTTGGCCTTACTAAGCGCCGCCTCATACTGAGAAAGAGCGCCCTTAAAGTCGCCATGCTCAAAGGCAGCATGACCACGCTTCATCAGTTCTTCGAAGGCCGCCTTGCCATCAACCACGGCATTAGCAGAGCCGCTCCCATCATTAACCGGGTTCCCCCGGGAGAGCACGTAAAAGGAGCCGCCACCGGCAACCAGAGCCAGTACAGCAGCACCAATCAAAAGAGGCAGGGGTAGCTTACCGGCGGAGTACTTCCGGGAAGCCGTGGAAGCAAGTGTACTGGCTTTCGAACCTTTGTCGCCTTTGTCGCCTTTGTCACCCTTGCCGCCGATAAACTCCTGGGGGCTCTTGGGGGGAGGCAGGGCCTGCCTCTCCTCCGTAGATGTTTTGGGCTGGGCGCCGACCTCGGCAGCGGGCACCGGCACCACATTGGCTGTGGCATCGGCAGCGGCTTCCGCACCGGCGCCTGGCAGGGGCCCGCTCTGAAAGGCCGGCGCACCGGAGAGATGGGGGCGCGGCAGGGCCGCCGTAGCGCCGGCGTCACCGGCTCCTGCAGAATGAGAGACCCTCACAGTATGCCCGTCGGAACCGGCCAGAGAGGAGTCGGACTCAGAGGCGGCCGCCCGCGCTTCTGCTTCCTTGACCACGGCCATGGCATCGGTCAAGCTGATGCCGTGCAGAGAAACGGTTTCCTTCTGAGCATAGATCGAGCCGGAGAGGGTTCCGTACAAGCCGGACATACTGGTGCGCGCCATCTCCAGCAAGGCGTCCTTTAATTCATCCATTGACTGATAGCGGTTTTCAGGCTCTTTGGCCATGGCTTTGAAAACCACTTCTTCCAAACCGGCAGGAAAACTTACTCCCGGCGCCACTTCCTCGAAGGAGCGCAAAACACCGCTTACATGATTGGAAAAACACTCGATGGCACTTTGTCCGTTCACGGCGGTTACGCCTGTCACAACCCTGTACATGACACAGCCAAGCGAATAAATATCGGAGCGGGCATCGAGCACTTTGCCCATGCACTGCTCGGGACTCATATAGAGAGGACTGCCGAAGATCTCTCCACTTTTGGTAAGCTCTTCCGACTCGCCGTCTACGGCGCCCAGGATTTTCGCCATGCCGAAATCAACAACTTTGACAAAATTCGGCTTGCCTTCCCACTCGGTCAACATGATATTGGCGGGCTTCAAATCTCTATGAACAATGCCCTTGCGATGAGCGTGAGCGAGGCCGGAGGCAGTCTGTATGAAGATGTCGACAGCCACGTCCAGCGGCAGGTGCTGATTAGTCTCCAGAAGTTTGGTGAGGTTTGTACCCTCAAGGTAGTCCATGACCAGGTAGGGCATGCCATCAGGGGTGACACCAAAGTCGAAGACCGTAAGAATATTGGGATGATTGAGGCTGCTTGCCGCCTGCGCCTCTTGCTTGAAACGTTTCAATGCCGATACGCTGGCGATGAGCTGCGGCAGCATTATCTTGATCGCCACCAGGCGCTTCATGAGCGTATGCTTGGCTTTGTACACCAGCCCCATACCGCCCGCTCCCAGCTTCTCAAGTATTTCGTACTTGCCTGAAAGCACGGTGCCGATCAAATTGTCGGCTTTGATTGGGGTCAGAAGTTCATCATCATCCGGACACAACAAGATATCTTCGGCAAACTCCTTGCCGCAAGTGAGACAAATCTTGCGATAAGAACCTGAATGAGTTTCCTTTGACAACATCGAACTCCTGAAAGATCCTCTGCCTATGATCGAGCATTGACAACTAGATTAAACCCAAAATCTTGCAAGAAAGTCTTGCAAAAGGGTCCACCGATGACCGAGCCGACCAGTTTTTAAGCCGGTCACTCCCGGCAAAAGCGATTTTGCACCCATGGGAGCCGAAAATTCATCCCTTCAGAGGTTGCCCGTGAGGATTCCAAAGGTCTAGATTTACTTTACAGATAGCCACAAAATTTTCCACTGCTGAGGTTAAGATAACTCCCACAAGTATCCCAATACTCTGTTGCATCCAGGTCTGCCCCTTCAAGAGAACCGTTGACAAGCGATGAAGAACCGCAAAGTTACAAGCCTTACAAACACCGCAAAACGCACCCTGGCAAGAAAGACCCAGGTAAAAACAGCCCTGGCGACCATAACTATCGCGGCCCTGGCCCAGATCAACGCCGCTGCGGCACCCGCCAACGCTCCAAACAAAGGCACTTCCGACGAGTTTGCCGTAGTGAAGGTAAAGCCCTACAAGGGCGAAACCAGCGCCAGCGGCAAGAAAGGCGAAGCTATTGCCGCCGGCAAAGCTCTCTTTGCCGCCAATAATTGCGCCACCTGCCACTCCGTGGCCGACAAAGGCGGTTGCCTGGCTCCGCCCCTGGATGGTATCGGCGCTTACCGGGGCAGACCCTACGTGATAGCCAGAATCACACTGGGAGACAAATTTACAACTGAATTCGCCCGCCGCTACAAAGACGAAGAACTCATGCCGCACCCGCGTTTGCCTCTGGCCCAGTCCCAGAAAATTGCCGACTTCTTGATGAGCTTACCGGCGCCCAGCGGCGGTTACCAGGTCTATGGACATGCCCGGGAAGAAAACAGCGAAGAGAAATTGAGCAACCCCACGCCGCAAGACAGCACCAGATTGCCCTCCGACCTGGCGCTAGCGGAAAACGGACGCAAACGCTTTCTGAGCGGCGGTTGTCTGGCTTGCCATGCCGTCGGCAACCTGGGCGGCAGACTGGCTCCCAACCTGGCCGGGATAGGCAGTCGTCGCAGTATCGACTATATCGAAGGACGTATCACCCGCGCCGAACTGAAAGCCCTGGGCTTCGACAACGTCAAGGAAGGCTCATCCAGCGGCGCTGATGCACCCACTAATCACATAAGCATGCCCGCATCCAAACTAACGCCCGAAGACATTCATGCCATTTCGGTATTTCTATCAAGCCTAAAAAAATAAGGGCAAGCCAGGAAGAAGACTACCGCACGCTCCAGACTTACATCTTGGAGCGGACGGCACGCAAAGGTTGCGTTACTTTCCAGGAGACGCTGTTTTCCATAACATCAATGGCAGCACGAAGTTCCTTGCATTCATTGGCACGGTGCTCTAGTTCGTTCTTGGTTTCAATCAACTCTTGCATGAGTGACGATACTCGCCTTTCAGCATGAAAGAGAGCCACTCTGAAATCTGCCACGGTTTCAAAGTTGAACTGGTCCTGCCGGTTGGTATTGGCTTCACGCACAGCAGGGAAAGTAAGCCCCTTTTCTCTCTCTAGATAGGACACGTGGAGAGCAATTCTCTCCGAGGCGCGTTTGAAGAAATGCTCTTCCGTTTCGCCCAACATAGTCAGGTAATGCCCCCACTTTCTGTACATTCGCACAATGTCCGCCGCGAAATAAAGCCCGGCAAGACTGGCGGAAGTAGAGCTTTCCGCATGCAATCGGAACGAGCACAGAACGTCATGAATAACATACATATTGCCATGCTGAAGAATCTGAAACCAATAGTCGAGATCGCCCCAGTTATAGAGTTCGGTATCGAAACCGGAACCGGCATGCTCCTTGCGGAACATGACAGCGGCAGGCTCTCCAATCCAATTGTTCAAGCAAATCAGATTGGCCAGTATGACGTCATCCGACTTGAGACAAACGTCTTCTTTGAATCGCACAACTTTTTCTATCTCTTTGTTGTCCGCATCAATCCAGCGCTTTGAGCAGGTAACCAGCGAAACTTCAGGCTGCCGGCAAAAGACGTCGTACATGCGAGCGACAGCATCCTGACTGAGGTGATCGTCATGGGCAAATAGTTTTATGTACTCACCCTGGGCTCTCTCGATGCAGCGATTGTAATTGCCGAAAAGCCTGAGATTTTTCTCATTGACCCAGCTAACGATGCGCTTATCCTGCGCGGCGTATCGATCGATTATTTCCTGGGTTCCGTCTGTGGAACAATCATTGGCGATTAGTAATTCAAAATCTTCGAAGGATTGAGAGAGAACATTCTCAATCGCCTGGGCCAAATAGTTCGTGCCGTTATAAACAGGGATGCAAATGGATACTTTCGGCATTTAATAAAACTCACGTTTGTAAGGAAGCGCCAAATGGCTATGTGGAAAGGCTGCATGAAGAGGAAATTTTGCTAGGATATAAACCTGGTCGCATGGCGGCCGGCTCCTGATCCAGTTCGGAATTTTATCAATTTTGAACCCTCAATTAGGTGAGGTCCTTCACATACAGGTTACTCGATGCGTATTTTTATTTCTGGAATTGCAGGCTTCCTGGGCAGCCATCTGGCAGAGCACTTATTGGCAGACGGACACGAAGTAGTCGGCTGCGACACCCTTATTGGCGGCGAGTTGATCAACGTACCGCCGGATGCCGAGTTTTACCAGTACGATATTTGCCGTCGCAATTCCATGCTTAAAATCACTCGCGGTTGCGATGTAATCTTCCACGCTGCCGCCACAGCCTATGAGGGCTTATCGGTATTTTCACCGCACCTGATTGTTGAAAATATCGTCACCGGTTCAGCCAGTCTATTCAGCGCCGCCATCGCCAATGGCGTCAAGCGCATTATCTTTTGTTCTTCTATGGCTCGCTATGGAACAAACACCGTCCCGTTCAAAGAAGAATACGAACCGAAACCGCAAGATCCCTACGGCATTGCCAAGCTTTCCGCCGAACAGATTCTGCGCAATCTTTGCGAAATTCACAATGTCGAATATGTCATCGCCGTCCCCCATAACATCATCGGTCCCAGACAAAAATACGATGACCCTTATCGAAATGTAGCCTCAATTATGATCAACTTGATGCTGCAAGGACGCCAGCCGATTATTTACGGAGACGGCAATCAAAAGCGTTGTTTCTCCTTTGTAGATGACGATATTTACTGTCTCAAGGAAATGGTTACACGTGATAATGTCCTGGGTCAGGTAATCAATATCGGACCCGATGAAGACTTCATCACCATCAACGAACTGGCTCACACCATTGCCGAGTTGCTCAACTTTGATCTGAAACCCATTTATATGCCGGGCAGACCGCAAGAAGTAATGCTTGCCACCTGCTCCGCAGAAAAGGCAAGAAAGTTACTGGATTACAACACCAAGGTCACCCTGCGCGAAGGTCTCCAGCAGATGATTGACTTCATTAAGACCCAGGGTACAAGACGCTTCCGCTACCACCTGGACCTG
>JACRFZ010000118.1 GCA_016212515.1 Candidatus Melainabacteria bacterium | reverse complement strand
GATGAACCTCTTTGGATCTGCTTTTGTTGGCCCCGGCCAATAACAGAAGGTCAAAGCAGGTTGTCATCAAGAAGGCGTTCTAAAGTCAGGTATGCGGGTGTTTCGGCTAGAATTTAGTCCAAAAGGCGGGCTCCTGCATGTGGTTTTTCAGCTCAGCCTGGCCCTCACCCTTCTTGTTCCGTCCTTGAGTGCCACAGCCCTGGCTCAGGGCTATGCCCCCTCCTATAAAAGTGTCAGGAGCGCCGGTATCAAGGTTCTCTCCATCGAGGAGAGGACGGCTGAGCGCACTATCTATGTGAAGCTGGCCCGGGAAGCCGTGGTCGGGCGTCCTCTTTTTAACTACCTGCCCGGTGAGGGTGGCGACACCATCTTGACTGCCGATTTCGAAGGGCTGTCAAGCAATTTGCCTTCCCGGGTAATTAGACTGAATTCACCTGAAAATCGTCTCAATCGGGAAGCTCGCTTATCAGGCATTAAGGAAATTCATTTTGCCGAGATTCAGGCCGATAAGCCGCGTTTGCGATTTTCCTTTGTAGCCAGAGACCCACAGATTTTGAAGAGTGTGGCCGTCGGGACCGCGCCGGGGCTTTTGAAGATAACCTGGGGGGCGGCCGAGAAGACAGTGGCAAAGAATGAGGCTCCGCCTCTTGCCCCGCCCATCAAGAAAAGCAGTGCCGCCGGCTCCAGGCTTGAGCCGGAAAGCCGGCGCCTTGAAAAGTCGAAGGAGAAGCTGGAGAAAGCCGACACCAGGCCCAAGGCAGGTTGGTTCTCCCGCTTGAAGGAACGCACCCTGGATATGATCGGCTTGAGTGACGAGAAGTCGCAGTTGGAAGGCGAGGGGAGTGGCGCCGTCAAGGATGGTTTGGAGCCTGCCGGCAGCGGTACGCGCACTGTGGCACCGGATACGGTGGCAGAGGGTAATGCTCAGCCTGCGGATGAGAATCGCCGGGAAGTCGTGGATTATGGTCCTCCTCCTCTTATCACCCTTGAGAAAGCCGACGCTATGGGCAGTGGCGCCAAGCTGGAAATTTTCCGGGTGGAGATGCCGGCCGGCAAGGAGCTGACCTATAAATCTTTCCGACTCAAGAATCCAGATCGCTATGTGATGGATATTCCGGATCTGCGCTCCATTGCCAATGCTAGTTTGCCCGATGTTTTGGCATCGCCCCTGGTGCGTTCCATCCGCGTGGGCATTCCCAATGCCGATAATGGTGTCGGCCGCCTGGTGCTGGAATTGGAAGATGGTGTGAATGTGGACGAATTGTTTCATTCCGGCTCTACTTATATGACTATGACCTTGAGTAAGGGCTTGAGTGGGGGCGGCGGTGGCGTTTCCTCCTCCACATCGATTGCGGCCGGTCCTATCGTGGTGCCGAGGGCGCCTGATGAAACCGTGATTGTCCTTGATGCCGGGCATGGTGGCAGTGATCCAGGCGCACAGCGAGCCGATGTGAATGAAAAAGATGTGACCATGGCCATCATCAACAAACTCAAAAAAGTACTGGAAGGAAAGGGGGCCAGAGTGGTTCTGACCAGAGCCGATGACACTTTCATCTCTCTGGAAGAGCGGGTGAGAATCACCAATCAAGTCAATCCAAATTTGTTTCTATCCGTTCATATTAATTCATTGCAAAGTACGTCGGATATCCATGGTATAGAAACTTATTACCAAACCGATAGAAGTCTTCCCCTGGCAAACCGTGTGCACGAGAGCCTGGTGACCGGTCTGGCCGCTCCCGATCGCTCGGTTCGGCGCGCGCGCTTCTATGTCATCAATCACACACCGGTGCCGGCCATTCTGGCGGAAGTCGGCTACATTACAAACAAGACCGAACGGGATAGGTTAATCTCTTCTGATTACCAGCATAAGATTGCCAACGCTCTAGCTCGCGGTGTTATGCTCTATCTGCAGGATGCAAATAAGGGAACAGACGCCCTGGCTAAAAAGCATCCTTCGCAATTAGCGACTTCCGGTAGTGCAAAAGTAGCGAAATAGCTCAATTGGCGGCAAATCCATACAAAAGAATTGGTTTGTTTGACTCCGGAGTGGGTGGTCTATCCGTGCTCAGGCAGGTAGCCCTTTCTTGCAGCAGTGCGCAATTTATATATCTGGGAGATGAAGCTCGCTGTCCTTACGGCAATCGCCAGAAGTCTGAGATTGGTCTTTTCGTAGACGAGATTGTTACCTACCTCACCAGTTTTCAGCTCGATGCCTTGATTATGGCTTGCAACACTTCTTGCGCCATGGCCCTTGATGTAGCGCAAGAGAGAATTCTACGCAGCCCATCCACGGCTCTTTTTGATTTGATTGAACCTACCGCTCAGTATCTGGCCGAGTCGGCCGGATGCAGCAAAATCGGCGTCATGGCTACTTTTGGAACGGTCAGTACACGTGCATTCAGCCTGGCCCTAAGACGCCACGGTTATACCGGTGAAGTGGCGGAAGTTGCCTGCCCGGCCCTTGTGCCTTTGATTGAGTCAGGAAAGCTTGCCGAAGAAGCCCAGAACGAACTACTCAGGGCCGCCCTCAAGTCCTATCTGCTAAGCCTGGCCGGTTCCAGCATGATTATTCTCGGCTGTACGCATTTTCCCTTTGTGGCGGGCGATATCGAGTCGCTGCTTCTGACCGATAAAGACCTGCAAGCGTGTTTCCCAGCGGGAGTAAAGTTGATCGATCCGGCCCTTGTACTTTGCCGTCGACTTTTTCCCAGCGCTGCAAGCGGGTTGCCAGTTGAAGATAAACATGCAGAAGAGAGACAAATTGACTATTTCAGCCCGGCTTTCACCTTCTATACCACCGGTGCCGTGGAGACCTTTCAGCGCGCCGCCGGTGCTTGTTTGAAGACACCGGTGCCGCGCCCTCTGCACCTGGAGGTGTCGGTGCTGGAAGCCACCGGTTCGGCAAGTCGAAACTCAGTTGTGGAAATATAGTTTATGTCTAAAGAATCAGCCTTAGTAGGTTGCACCAGTTGGACCAGTCTTGCCGAAGTGGAAAAGGCCGCTAAGAATTGCCAGGACTGTGTGCTTTGCCAGACCCGCAATAAGGTGGTTTTTTACCGCGGTAGTGTGGACGCTAAGTTGATGATTATCGGCGAAGGTCCGGGTCAGAAAGAAGATGAGACAGGTCTTCCCTTTGTGGGCAGAGCCGGCCAACTTCTCGATAAGATTTTAGAAGCAGGAAATATATGCCGAGAAAAAGAAGTATATATCTGCAATGTCGTCAAATGTCGTCCGCCCCAGAATCGTGTGCCGGCCAGGGAAGAGGCCGATGCCTGTCGCAAATATCTGGAAGCGCAGATTGATTTAGTTAAACCAAAACTAATTCTTCTGGCCGGCGCAACCGCCGTGCAGCACGTGCTTAAGGTTAAGGATCCTATAAGTCGTATTCGGGGACGGTGGTTTGATTTTCGATCCGGTGCTAAAGTAATGCCGATATTTCACCCCTCCTACCTGCTCAGGAACGACTCGAAAGAGCCGGGTTCTCCCAAGTGGCTCATGTGGCAGGACATCAAGCTGGTGCGTAGCGCACTGGATGCAATTTAGGTTCGAGCACACCATTTTCTTCAGCATATATTGGAAACGCTAAAGTATCGGGGGCTGGTAATGGCTACAAAAGCAGAAAGTTTCTACGCTGATTTGTTGACTGCGCAAATTGCTGATGCAGTGACGAATGATTTTGGCAAAGCGATATTGCGCTTGCCCAATCAAGGGCGTGGCTCTGTGCACGATGATGTGGATGTATATTTTTCCGCTATAGCAATGGAACAGGTGAATGCCATCGCCGAGAAGCACGGCATTAACGATTCGGCCTGTCTCCATGAGATCTTTCAACTGACCAGACATAACTTGATTCAGGGCTTTCGCATCGGTCAGAACATGCGCGGTAAGTATCAACCCTCTTAGTTGTCGGAACGATTTTCTTTGAGACGGTTTTCTTTGAGATAAAGCGGCGCCTTATCCAGGTAGCGGTTCGGTTCGTAACTGTTCAGCACTTCCATAAGATCGGCCAGGGCACCGGCGCTGGCTATTACCACCGGGTGGGCGTATTCATCCTCTTTAGACCAGGTGGGGCGGTAGTAGGTGCAACCGGCAAAAACAGAGTGCACCATTTCTCTTTCGTTTTGCAAGGCTGTGCTGAGGCTGGTGTTCACACCGCCGGTGGTATCGTTAATGCGGCTTGCCAGAAGCGCTGCTTCCGTCAATAAAATATCCGTCAATTTCAGGCATTTGGCCTGGGCATCAATGGCGATGGCGGTGTTCTTTATCTTCTCGCTTTCCTCCATGGCTCTGTCTAGCACTGAGAGTTTGTCGAAGAATTCCTGCGTTCTGTTATGCAATTCCCGGCTCTCTTCTCCGGCAAGATAGTCAGCATCGAGACCAATTTGATTGGCCAGGAAAAAGAGTTCACCGCTGCGCTTCTTCATGGCCAGGCTGAGAACTTTGCGCTTGCCGCCGACCTGGCTCTTGATGGCTGTGATGACGATGGTCACTAAGAGAAAGAAAACAAGCAGGGCAAAATTGAGGGCCGGTCCCGCCAGCGGTGAAGGACCGAAGTGGATGGTTTCGGTGCCGTAATTTTCAATGATCTGGAATTGTTTCATGTCCTACTTCTTGATGGCTGAAACGATACCTTTCATTGCTTTGATGAAGTCCGGATTGTTGAGGGAGGCGTAAAAGGAATAGGCCAGCACTCCCACCAGGGCAATGGTAAGCCAGCGCTGGATGCTGGGATAAGCGCCGGCGCTCATGGCGTCTTTAGCCCTGTTTGAGAAGCCGACGCGGGAATGTCTACCGGTGCTTACCTGGCTGTTGGCCATGGTGAGGCGACCGCCGCCGCGCACGCGCATGCGGGCGTATTCGGCGGCAGAGGGCAGTTGCCTTTGACAGGAAATGCAAAAACGAATCAAGGCTCTTACTGGGGCCCCGCAGTAGGGACAGTTTGTGTAAGGCAACCCGCTTTCCACTTCCTCATCAAAGTCGTGGGGGACGTTGTCCTTGTCCCTGTGACCGAGGACGGCGCTCATTACCTTGGAAATCCAGGTTCTTTGCGCCGGCTCATCATCCATCTTGCCGTATTGACTGGTCAATTCCTGGGAGGTTTGTATATGAATACCGGCGCCGTTAGCCATTTGTCCTTCCAGCTCTTTCAAGGCCGGATTGTCCACCTGGGTTTTCTGCGCCAACTCCAGGGCGCGGGAAGAGGCCAGCACGCTTCTTGGACCTTCACTTGGACCAAGCGCCGGATAGGTACCGGACATGAGGGCTTCCGCTTCACTCTCCATGTCCTTGAAGGAGGCCTTCTCCATGCGATGTTTGTAGCTTTTCAGTTTGATGCTGTCTCGGCTGAGGGCCTCTTTCAGTTCCTGACCGAATTCGATTATATCTGCCTGCCTGGCTTCCGGCTCCTTTTGCAGGGAGCGCACAAAGAAGTTGGTTAGTTCGCTACAGACCTTCATGTCCTGGGAGGACTGGTTGAAGGGGATGGGGCTGCCGTAGAGGTGGCAGTCCATCATTTCGATGGCTGACTTGGCTGTGTAGGGTAAGACGCCGGAGAGGCATTCGTAGACCACCACGGCCAGTGAGTAAATGTCGGAGCGGGGATCCACCGCCGAAGCGGCCAGACACTGTTCCGGGCTCATGTAGGGCGGGCTGCCGCAGACATCGCCGGTTTTTGTAATTGTGTAAGCGTCTTGAGTTTTTGGTTCCTTCAGTTTTGAAAGACCGAAGTCCACCAGGGTGACCCAGTCGGAATTTTGATTTTGAGTGGATAAGAGTATATTCTCGGGCTTCAAGTCACGGTGCACTACATTCATGGCATGGGCAGAAGCAAGCGCGTCTACCACTTGAGAGAAGATTCTTTCCGCTCTCTCGAAACTGAGGGGACCATGGTGCTTAAGTTCATCTTTGAGGCTCATGCCCTCCAGGAAGTCCATGACCAGGAAGGGTTGCCCCTGGGAACTCATACCGAAGTCGTAGAGGGTGACGATATGATGGTGGCGCACCTGGGAAACGGTTTTTGCTTCCCGGTAAAAACGCTTCACCGCTTCCGAATCGGAGACCATGTGGGAGTGAAGCATCTTGATGGCCATGAGCTTGTCCATCTGCTCCTGGCGCGCTTTATAGACAACACCCATGCCGCCCCGACCGATGACTGAGACGATTTCGTAACGATCACCGAGGCGGGTGCCCACGAGCGGATCCATCTCCGCCGATTTTAAGGGGGTGGAATCGACCGGACAGATTTTTGTCTCGTCATCGTATTCTGAGTAACACTCAGGGCAGGTCTTCAATTTGAAGCGAGCTCCAACTGAGCCGATTGGTAAAATTCAGCTTTGTTTTTAGAGATAAAGGGGGAGAGGTCGGGGAGTCTACATTAATCCATATATGGGACTATCTTTCTATCTATCTATTCCCCGTTCTTTCGTTTTATCCCGTAAGCAATTGGCCGATTATTGAGTTCATCACGGTCAGCCCCTTTCGGGTGATTTGCAAGTGTGTGTCCGATAATTGCACGAGCCCCTCGTCTTTCAAAATGGCGATTTCCTTAGCCTTGAGACTGAGCAGATCTTTGCGGAAGCGCTTTTGAAAGTCATCCAGATCGAGCCCCCGGCGCATGCGCAGCGCCAGCATGAGCGTTTCCATTTCCTCTCCCCGACTGTCGATTGCTTCTCTTGTTGCTCCTTCGTCGAAGTCTCTCATGT
>JACRFZ010000116.1 GCA_016212515.1 Candidatus Melainabacteria bacterium | reverse complement strand
TCTATACAAGGGTCACGAAATTGATACGGAGTCCCTGATCGGGATCGTACAAGCCCTGCATCATCAGTATCTAGAGCTCAATTTGCCGCTCATCAAAGAAATTATCAATCAGCTTGATAAAGAGTACCTCTCTAAAGACCGAGCTGATTCGGCAGTCGGCAAGAACTTCACTGAATTGAAAGACATAGTGGAAATGCTCAGTCACCGACTGATAGCCCATGCGCGTGAAGAAGACGAGACCATTTTCCCCATGCTTCTGGAAGTAGAGAAGGGACGAACCGACCAGCAAACCAAAGCTTTTATAGAGGAAATCGTAGAAGCTCACCGCAAGGAAAACAGCACCATGCGTTCCATGCTGTCCAAAATCAAACGGCTTTGCGGCAATTTCAAGCTCTCCGATAAGCCGGAAGAGAAAACACTCAACCAACTCTACCTGCACCTCATGGATCTGGAAGCAGACATGGCGGAGCATTTGAAGAAAGAAATGGAACTCTATCCGCGCATCTTCCAAAAACTCGGTCTGGACGACGGTCCCCTGCGCCACATGCTGGCCATGCGCGTACTCTAAACGGCCACCGCCAGGGTCTTGCTCTCCTCTTCCCGGCGAGTCTCCTCCAGGCGCGCAAATTCTCGGGTCAGGCTCACACCGGCCCAGATCCAGGTGAGGGCGCAAGCGGCACAAAGGAACATCACTCCTCCGGCACCTAGATGCAGAACATTATTGACCAGGTAGATGGCCACACCGGCAAAGCCGCGAGAGAACCGGTAGAAGAACATCTCTATCACCGGTTTGACGTTATAGAGCACGTCGCGGCTGGTGACTGTATAAGTCAGCTCTTTGGCCGACTTAAACCAGGCATGGCGCATGCCCTCATCCAAATGAAAAACCGTGACGATAATGAGCGGATTACCCAGGAGAGCAAAGGCGACCACGGCAAAGAAGATTGCCGCCGCCGATGAAGTCAGACAGAAGCCCGTACCTAATTTCTTGAGAATAAAGGAAACCAGAAAGAGTTCCACAAGAAACTCGAAAATGCCCCGATTTCTCTCCAGGGTGGCATCCAGGAAAGTGAGAGCATCGCGGCCCTGAGCCATATGATGCAAGACATCGTTATACAGGAATTGAATCAAGTCGGGGGTAATACGCTCGAAGCAAACCAGGCAGGTAAGGCAGAGGAGAAACTTGTTAGAGGCAATGACCTTGAAGACTTCCGTCATCTTAGACAGGTCGGCCTTTTTAACTTCCATTTTGGCCGAACGGCGTACCGGATTCTTCAGGTTCAGCTTCTCAAGGCAGAGGAAAATCGCCATAGTAACGGCAATGAGACCTGCCGCCACAAGCAGCATATTATAGGTCCCCAGCACCTTCACCAGGGAAGCCGTGATGGAACTACCCAGCACCGCGCCCAGACCACCCCCGGCCGAGATGATACCGAAAAGCGCTCTCGCTCTCGTAGAATCAAAAACATCGTTGGCGTACATCCAAAATAGAGTGACGCCCATTATGGAAAAGACGTCCAGCCAGACCCAGAAGGCACCGGATGTAATATTATTGCCGCCCGGCAAGAGGAAATAGAAGGCCAACAGATTTGCAAGAAAGATACTATAGATGGTGCCGATTAAGACCTGCCGCGGCAAATGGGCGAACTTGGAATAGACCCAGACTGTGACACCGGTGACCAGGGCCGTGCCGACATAGACAAAACACATATTGTCATTACCAAGGCCGTCAAGCACGATACCGCGCCGCACAGGACGCAAGACATAATAGGTGGTGATAAAGAAAAACAACCAGGCAAACAGAAGCCCGGTACGACATCTCTCACCTTTCGGAACGCTGAATAGGGACAGCCAGAGTTCCTTCAGTTCAAGCCCTTTAGCCAAGATATGCACCCGAGTGGAGCGGGGGATAATGATTCATGATGCCAACGGGCAATTTTACCCTGACGGACTAAATTGCTCTTATAATTTGCCCTTCGGGCAAGCATTACATTTGTCTCATTGGCGGAAGCATATCAAACAAACAATCAATCAATAGCCACGCACCAGCCGTCATAAACGGCATTGAACTCCTCACCAAGCACTTGCAAATTACCGGCATTAATGGCAGCCCGACTGAGCGTGGTCGACTCCAAAGTCTCCACCATAAAGCCGTCATGTTCTTCGTCGTCCGACTTTTCCACGGAAAGAACTTTGTGCCCCATGACGGTTAATTCCTCAGCCAGAGCCTGAGCATCTTCCATGTTCTCGCAAAAGAAGGAATGTTCCACCGACTTCTGAGCTTCCGTCTCGCCCCCTTTACCAGAAGAGCTTCCTTCCTTCTTCGATGTCATTTTCTACATCCTCCAGTTTGGAACGTGAACGACTTTATGCCGACACCTAGACCTTAACGCTGCGCAGATACTGTATAAGTTCCAGAAGATAGTTATCCATCTCGGAAATCACAGCCCTTAGATCATGAAGCATGGCGGAACGTGCATCGAGAAGGTCGATGGAAACCCGACATTTAGGAGCCGTGCCGACAATGGAATTAAGCCTCAGTTGCTCGGTAGGCTGGTCGCGCCTGACCCGATCTATGAGGCCCAACCTGCGCCAGTGAGCCATCAAGACCTCTTTGCGGGTACTGGTCTGACCGCCGGTCAGGGGCACCGAGTTGATGAAATTCCAGATTCGCTCGGGATACTCTACTGCCTGCTTGGCTTCAAACAACCGGGAAAGCATGTTGGGCATACCCTTAACCAGGCGTTTTTCGCCCTGTTGCTGCTTGAGGGCAAGCAATGCCAGAGAGGACTGAACCACACCGTCACTGAGGTCGATACTGTCATCGACCTTACTATTGATATCGCCAAGGTTGAAGGCACTACCCAAAATACCTGTCACACCGCCGCTTATGAAGTTAGCAATGGAGTTCAAGCGTACAGCCTGATCTCGGCGTTCTTCCAAAAGAGCCTGTAAATCATCGGAATCAGCAATCTCAATATCGATCTTGCTAATTACCGCTCGCACTTCAAAACCCTGCGACAAAATCGACTCAGTCAGATTCTGCTTGATGGCCAGCATACTGAGTCTATCCCCTCGAGCCTCCCGGGAGAGTCGATCCAGTTCTTTCAAGTCATCGCCTATGCCAAGAGCATCGGCCACCGATAGAGCACTGGGCGACAGATCACTGTAGGCTCTCACATTCGGGGAGCGCAGAAAGTCTACTGTGGACGGCAGGACAAAATCCTTTGGGCTCTCCCTGGCTAGAGCCTGGGCAGGCAAAGACAGAAGCAAAACAACTAGCAGAAAGACACCAGACATTAATAAAACCGCTCTACTTGACCATTTCCATTTACTTTCATATTGGCACCGGAAGGCACCTTCGGTAAGCCGGGCATGGTCATTATTTCACCGGTGAGGGCAACTACAAAACCGGCACCGGCTGAGAGCCTGAGTTCTCGCACCGTCAATGTGAACCCGGAAGGCGCGCCTAACTTTTCAGGATCATCCGAAAAAGAATACTGCGTTTTCGCCACACAAACAGGCAGGCGATCAAAGCCATATTTCTCCAACCACTTGAGCCGCTTCAACGCTTCATCAGTAAGTACAACCCGATAAGCACCATAGACGGAGCGGGCAATCTTATCCAATTTCTCAAGAACGGTATCATCTTGCTTGTAAACCGGTTTGAAGTCACGCTCTTTTTGCGCCGCAGCAATAACCGCATCAGCCAGCTCAATGCCGCCATCACCGCCAAGCCCCCAGACATTGGCGGCCCGCGCCGTAAAATTGCGGCTGCGTGCAAGTTCAAGAACCTTCTCTACTTCCTCGTCTTTATCGGTGGCAAATCTATTGATGGCGAGCACCACCGGCAAACCAATGCCCTGCACCACATGAGCATGCCTTTCGGCGTTAACAAAGCCTTTCTCGATGGCAGCTAGATGCTCTGGAAGATTTTCAGTGGTGCAGCCTTTCAGTTCTTTCTCGGACATGCCGCCGTGCAGTTTCAGCGCCTTTACAGTGACCACAAGCACGACGGCAGCCGGTACAAGCTCAGGCCGTGAGGAAGCCACAATATCGCAAAACTTCTCAAAGCCCAGATCAGCCCCGAAACCGGCCTCCGTCACCACATAGTCGGCAAGCCTGAGAGCCAGCCGCGAAGCCAGCACACTCGACGTACCATGAGCGATATTGGCAAATGGTCCGCCGTGCACAAAAGCGGGCGTGCCATCAATTGTTTGCACCAGATTTGGTTTGACCGCATCCTTGAGAATTATGGCCATGGGCTCGGCGCCGTCTAACTGACCGGCGGTAATGGGCGCTCCGCTCTTATCTTTCGCCACCACAATACGGCTCAAACGATCTTTCAAATCCTGAAAAGAATCAGCCAGACAGGTAAGAGCCATGACTTCGGAAGCAGCGGTAATATCAAAGCCGGACTCGCGCAAGACCCCGTTGCTTTTACCTCCTACGCCCTGAATCAAGCTGCGCAGACTACGCTCGTTCATATCCATACAACGGCGAAAAGTAATAGAAGCCGTATCAATATTGAGTGGATTACCAAAGTGAATATGATTGTCTATTAAAGCAGCCAGAAGATTATTGGCGCTGGTAATAGCATGCAGGTCACCGGTAAAGTGCAGGTTGATGTCATCCATAGGCACAATCTGGGCATGGCCACCACCGGTACCACCACCTTTCTGCCCGAATACCGGACCCATGGAAGGCTCACGCAAAGCGGCGGCGGTCTTCAAACCTTTTTTGCGCAAAGCCTGAGCCAGACCGATTGAAACCGTGGTTTTTCCTTCACCGCTCTTGGTGGGGGTAATGGCCGTAACCAGAATCAACTTGCCCTGCGCCTTGCCGCCTTTGGAAAGGATGCCGGTCAAGGCCTCATAGGTGATCTTGCATTTGTTACGTCCGTATTGCTCAATATCATCCGCCCCGAGACCAAGATCGGCGGCCACTTCCTCTATGGGTCTGAGCTTAGCCTGCCTGGCAAGCTCCACATCGGATAGAGCGGGGTTTGATGTGGAGGTAAGGTTCAACGGTAATTCCTCAGTGTTCTTCAGCCTGCAATAATTTACTATATTTCGGCTGCGCACTGAAGACCTATATAGAACCGGACCAGAAGTCAGGCAGCGCTTCTCCTTTCCAGACGGCTATTTCCCCCTTGGCTTCCGTGAGTCTGGTCAGGCTTTCCTGTACCAGCGGTCTTATCCTTGAAGCTGCCACAGACCGCGATAGAGCCTGCCTCAAATCGTTCAATGGTCCGCGCAAGAGAGACTGCAAGCGCCCAAGCTCAAAGGCAAAGGAAGTAGCCGCAAGCTTCTCGGAAAGTTCCCGGGCCAACCTCTCGATCTCGGACCGGCAACTTTCGGATTTAGAAGGAAGAGCAGACTGTAGTTCATGCAAACGACTTTCTAGTTCTTCAAGCAGCCTGGAAATGACTTCAATGGAACCCACATCACCTGGCGCCGGACTATCACATGGCGCCAGAGCATCACAGGCGGCAGCCGGTAGAATCTCCGGCGGCTCTGCCATCTCCCGACTGCGAGCCGGTGCCCCCCAGAGGGAAGCCTGCTTTGGTGCAGGGGGTGGCGATGCCGGCATGGGTTGACTGGGTCCACCCACCTGACCAAAAATCATATCCATGTCGGAATCTTGTATCTGAGAATAGGCTCCGCCCGCACCGGCCTGCAGGGAAAGCCGCCCCTTCTGTTGAACAGGCGAGTTCCAACTGGCCGCAGGGGCCGGTGCACCGGCAAAGCCCTGCCAGGCAGCGGGAGCGGCCACGGGCTGAACTATCTGCCTGAGACTATCGCCGGACACCACCTCTTCTTTGTCTACTGCCAGATATGCCGTTAACCGACAGAGAATCTGGCTATCCACGCTGAGCTTGATCATGCGCTCCCTCAGAGTTGAGGTATTATTCAGCCGGTATTGATCTTCCAACTCACTTAGATAATGGCGCGCGAAAAGTTTGCCGATTACAGCCTCTCCGGAAAGCTTCACGGGAATCTCCTGTATAAAGGAGCTACCATCGGCAAACCGTCCCTTCAGCGATACTGAATATTCGCCTGCACTTTCGCCTTCGGCTAGAACCTCACGGCTACCAAAGAAAAAGGTAGTGGGGCGCCCTTCAAACAGATCAAGTAAACGCGACGGCGCCTGCTCAATTTCCATAACCCTGGCGGCTGCGCCGGTATTCTGCTGGAGAGAAACGCTAATGTCAGTAACCAGGGGCGCACCTATTTCTCTTCCTATGGCAGTGAGCGCATGCTCAAGACTCTCTCCGGGAGAGACACTGACACTGGTGCCCCCACCCAAATTGGCCAGCCTTTTGAGCAGCCCTTCATTGACGCTGGTATCTACACCAACGCAAAACACACGGCCAAGACCGAGCCTGTTTTGCACAAGCTTGAGAATGCGTGATTCATCGGCAACCTGTCCGTCAGTGACAATGACCAGAACCGGCTGCCTGCCACTGCTATGTTCCTGCATCATAGTAGAAGCATCTTGCAGGGCTTGAAAAAGCTCGGTGCCACCACGAGCGGTTATCTCCCGCAGAAACTGATCTCCCTGACTGAGACCGTCATTATCAGCGCGAGTAAAACAAAGCTTTCTTTGCCTCCCGGCTCTAAACCATTCCACAATATTGTCGAAAGCACCGATAGCAAACCTGTCACGGCTCTCAAGTGTATTCAATAGAATGGAACAGGCTCGTATAGCCGAATCCATCTTGATGCCGCTCATGGAGCCGGAACGGTCCAGAAGAAAAATGACATCTCTGGCACTTCTGAAATTTTCCTCTTCAGGAAGAGCCGGTGGCAACACCGTTACCATACCGGTTAACTTCCCAGACAGAAGCGAAGCGTTAACCTGGCTTGAAATCTGGTCTTTAGCCTGGCGCCAGTTGAGAACAAAGTCGCGATCCATCACTTCGTCTTCACGAGACAGACTGACCTTCACCCCTTCTTCAAAGGCGTAGCTGACGGCATGCTGGCTGCAAGAAAAGCTCTTAAGAGGGGCATCAACCGGCAGGGAAACACTGATAGAAAGCGCCACTCTGGCATCGAAACCGTCCACCAGCAGAGGCGGGCTGATGCGGGAAGCATCAGGCACCACGGCGGTGTCAGGGCTAACTCCCACTCCCACAGAGTCTCTTGAAAGTGGTTCGCCACTCACATAACGTGGAGGCACCACTGTAGGCAGCCGTAGAGAGCAAGAACCATCACTAAAATATGATAGAAGTTCCACATACTCTATCTCGACGGCGACGCTTTCGCCAGGCATGATATTACCCACCTGAACGGTGAAAACATTGTCGCGCTCCTGCTCCAGAAGCGAAGCCCTGTGCCCCTGATTGAGGGCTTCCTGATACTCGGCTCTGGCAGCGGCGCGTTCCTTCACGAGACCTTTCACTCGCCGCTCACCCACAATCATCTCAAAGCGAGTAACGCAAGCGCCGGCGGCCATGGGGAAGATATAAACCGCTTCCATCAATTCAGACAAGTTATTTTGATAAGTCTGCCTGATCGAAACATGAGCCGCTCTATCAATGCACTTAGCTTCTATATCGACCGCAGCCAGGGGCAGCCGGTGCTCCTTTTCCCGACCTGCCGCAAAGCAGGTGAGTTGACCGAGGGAGCGCAGTCTCTCGGTGCTCTCAGTTAAGCTAATTGTTTGCCCTTTGCTTGCTGTCATATACATCCTGCCTTAAGTCAAATGAGAGAGTGCCTGCTCGATCTTCTTTAATAGAGCTTCCCGGGGGCTTCCTGTAGAGAAATCTTCCTGCACCATAAGTTTCAGACCCGGTTCGATAACCACTTCCCGCCAGATCTGCACCGGTCTTCCAAATTGCCCGTCGCTTCCTGCCGACTCTTGCCGGCTTTCTTGCAGCTTGGTCTCGATGGCTTCAATCAGCGCCGCAAGCTCTATTTCAGAGAGCCCGTAGAGGCGTGATTGAATAGTCGAAAGCGGCAGAGACAAGTACTGCAAAAGCTTTATAGCCACGAGTTGCAGCAGGTGCCTCTCCGTATAGCGAGCCTGCCGTCCCACAATCAGGGGGCGATCCAGAAGTCCGATACTGGTGTAATAGCGGGTAGTGCGGGCATCAGGCACGGGCGACACACGGTTGTCGCCGATATCTAATTGCCCCACGGCCGATAGGCGCGCCTTCACCAGGGCGGCAAGTTCATCAAGACTGTAATCGGTGGTCTTCATGACAGTATTGTCACCGTTTACTGTAATACTGTCAAGGTTGCCACTTTACATTACGAGCACGGCACCTGAAACCGCCTTACATCTATATAAAGAACCGTCCTATATAAAGACCCGACCTTACGCCGACCAGGCCAAAATGAGGATGAGAAAGGCTCGACTCCCGTTTAAGGCTACACTAAACTAAACTAGCTACTCCCATAGTGGTCAGTCGTGAATCTGGAACAAACAATGAGAAAAAGCTTCAGCGCCTGCCTCCTATTGTCCATTGCCGCCACCGGACTTCTGCTCATTGAGCCGGCATATTGCTCAACCCGTATCACAAGCTACCAACAATCGCTGACAACCAAGAATATACCGGGCTTGAGCCGATGCCGTTACCCGCAGTTCAAGGGCTTGCGCCACCAGCGCAAAATAAACGCGCTGGTGAAAGCAAAGGTAAAGCGCGAGGTAAAATCCTTTCTCTCAAACAAACCAGGCGATAGGTATTCTGCCTACTGCGAGGTAACGACAATGGGCGGCGGGATTCTGAGTATCGTTCTGAAATTCAGGAACCTGGACACGAAAGCGATAGATGGATACTCTTGCTTAAACCTGAACACCAGAACTTACCAATCACTTCACCTGGACGACCTTTTAGACCATGACTTAGGCAGCCGCGAAGTGTTTGCAATCTTAGTTCTGGAGCAATTTAGCAAAAAGAAATTGGAGTTTTCCCCTGGCCTGCTGGTAAGCGAACTCTACGCCGATCCAAACAATCTTGAGAAATTCTCGCTCTCAAAGGACTCTCTCACGTTCTACTTCAACCCCACGGCAGTCACCGCCGGCGCTCTAGGAGCTCAACAAGTTGTGATTCCTATAAGCAGGGTGAAGAAACTGATTGGACCGGCATCGCCGCTCAGGTCACTCTACCTGCACAAGCTACGAAGCAGCATAGACGGAATAGATTCAGTCAGGTGCGAGCGCGATCTATGCAACCTGGCGGTGCAAACTTACTCAAGGCTAATCGCACGAGACAAAGAAGATTCAAGTCTTTACGGGCAACGAGCAAGGTGGTATGAGAAGCTAGGGCTGAAGGATCTGGCAAAAAGAGACCGAGCCAGAGAGGAAGGTACATCAAGCCCTCAGAAACAGTAGTGAACTACTCACCTTAATGACTTCCAGGCGCACTTTTAATCGGCTGACCTTTTCCGGCTTGCACAGCGGCATCCATTTTCCTGGTCTTCTCCGACATAAATCCAATTCCGCCTATAACCTCGGCAAGTTCATCTTTTTGCGCCCCTGTGTAGATCACCTGCGTCAGTTCCTTGGTTCTCGCATAATTAGTCGGTACCTCGAAATCAGCAGCACGATAGGATTCCTTGCCGCAAGAAAGCAAAACTATTTCTTTAATCAGCCCCGATCTAAAATCAACACCGATATCAGGACCAACCTGAATTGCATTCTTTCTGGGGTCAGGAAGATTTCTTTTGCGGTGCTCATAATAATAGAATAGTGGGACAGAGCCCGGATTGGGAGTGTGATAAAAACGAGCAATGAAATCCACCACATGCGGATCTGTGATGATTTTGTCTGAACCGGCAAAGACTGTGCCTGTATTTCTTCTGCTGGTATAGCTGGTATACGGGTGCCCCTGAATCTCCCCCTTGCCGGAGCGAAGTAGCCGAACACCACTCAACCCGGCACCGATCATCGGATTACCCATCTGTAAACCGCTAAAATCAGATAATGGAGACAAGTACTGAAGCTTGGTCTCATCACGAAAACAGTGCACTGTCCAATCAGGAGCAGCGACGATAAATTTATAACCTTGCGGACTGACAACTTTCACCCGATCTGAAGCAATGTACAAATCGAAATCGCCTCTATCGACGTGCTTCTGTTTGAGGTGCCAGATCTGCCGGGAATTCTCACGGGTTTGAGCAGACGGCACACCTGAAAGCAGACCGCAGATAACAGCCAGAGCGAGCACCAGTGCCGACGATATCGAACGGCAGACTTTACGAGACCACAATTGCACCGGGTTTTCCATATGCCTCCTATTTTAGCGCAGAATCAAGGCAGTCGACATTGTAAAATAGCCGAGGTACAAATACCTGAAGCCCAGACCAATCGCCGCATATGAGCCCTCTTAAATCACCCTTGCGCATACATGTCTTGCTGGCCGGTGAGTCGGAAGAAGCGCTGGTGCTCCGGCGCGGACCATCGAAGCAAGTACAACTGATTCGCTGGCAAAGAGACAAAGACACCTTCATTGCCGGTCAGTGGTTCAAAGGGCGAATATATGAGCGCCGATGCGATCTTTCTTCCTCAGGCAAATACTTTCTCTATTTTGCCGCCAGCCACAAACCTCCCCTCTATTCATGGACGGCTGTCAGCCGTCCTCCATATTTCTCAGCCCTGGCACTCTGGCCAAAGGGCGATTGCTGGGGCGGCGGCGGATTATTTGAGAGCGACAAGAAGATTCTTCTCAATCATGGGCAATGCCAGATGGATCTGGCCGACAATTTCTCCGTTCCCAAACAGACTATAGTTTCACCCCTGAACGGGCCAGCAGGTGGCGGAGAGGACTTTCCCATTTATCATTTAAAACTACTACGTGATGGCTGGACCCGGACAGAAACGCCACATTCGCCGCTCCTCAAACAAACAATCGTTACCTCTGCACACGAAATACCGGTTGCCTATTCTAAGTGGTCCGATACCAATACCAGGTCGAAGGCTCTCACTTGCACCACCGAAAGACGCGCACTGAGAATGCTTATCCGCAGCGTGGCGGAGCAAAATGAACCCTGGTACATTGTCGAATATCGAGTTGAAAATCAGGATGGTGAAGTATTGGAAGATCTCGGACGTCTTGATTGGGCAGACTGGGACAGCAACGGAGATCTCTTATTTGCAAAGGAAGGCAGAATATTCCGAGCTAAAGATATTCATAGCGCCACAGAACTGATCGATCTAACCGGCAACGTCTTTGAAGAGATGGCTCCAGCACCATGGGCACTGAAGTGGTAGAATCAGCCCCCCCCAAGCGGGCACACCAGCCCCGCCATCGTGGTTGAGACTCGAATTGCCAGAGGAGAATACTAACTGGCCACTTCAGTACCAGGTGTTCTATGAACCAGCTACGTTTTCTGTTTATCCTTTCGGTCTTCTGCATTGCACCGCTGGCCGTCTTTGCCGATAACACAGTCTCCAGTACAACGCCCCCTACTGATCCAAAGCTCTATGGCGCCTACCTAGCAAAGCGCCTCAAAAAGCACTGGTTTCCGGTTCTAAACGCAGGCAACCTTACAACAGTAATCAAATTCATCATACAGCCTGACGGCACACTGAAAGACCTTTCCATAGCCAGATCTTCCGGCAATCAAGCTGTCAATGCGGCAGCGCGGCGCGCGGTTGAAAGCTCTGCTCCATTTGGTCCCTTACCGGCAGGTCTCGATAACAAGCCCCTGCACGTAACTAAAGTCTTCAATCTAACTCAAGTCAACGATGTTCAGCTCGGCGACTAGGAACTTAATGAGCATAGACGATGCACACTGTGGGTTAAAAGCAAAAGCCGCTTCTTCTCAGGCGGTCTCAGCCACAGCTGGCGAGAAAGGCTGAAATCTCCGAGATACCGGTCTTCCAAGAACTAATTTCCAGTCCCTCTTCCGTGATTAGCGCAGGCTTCTGCTCAAGTTGCACTGAGCCATCAGCACGAACAGAAAAGTCAGCTCCCGGCTCGCAAATGAACAGCCGTTCCACAACTGTCACCTCATCGCCACCAGAGGCAAACAAAACCCAGCCCCGGCGAACACACTCAATGTCGGGGGCGGCTGCCCATGTGGTCAAGACAACAACCGGAGCACCACTCAATAAAAGCTCCAGCTGCCGGCGCCAGTGCTGCATGTAGTTCGCCAACGACCAGTGTTCAAGGTTTAAATTGAAAGTCTCGCGGAAGCTACCGATCTTAATTCGACACATCTGATTGTGAGCCGAACCAATCCAGAATGTCCTGTCATCCACATCCACGAAAAGCCCCCTCTCTCAAAGGCAAAGGCATAAAAGTGCTCCCGGACTCCTCTCGGAACAGGACAGTAATTATAACGCGCCGGTAGGCTGCGTATTACTCTCTAAAAGCTTGAGTTGCTTCTTCAATCTTTCCATCTGTGGACCAATTGAAGGCTTGGAAAAACTATAGCGAAATCCGCTAAACAATCTGAAGTCAAAGCCACTCAGACCGGGCGCTCTATGAGAGCCCCAGTTCCAGATCGGCTCGGCGCGCACAAAAGCATCAAGCCCAGGCAGCCTGCGCTGTGATACGGGCCGGGACAGGTCGATAGAACCTATGATAGCTTTGTTGCTCACTGGCGGGATAGCACTATCATTTCTAAAGTTATTGACCAGGGTAGCGGAAGATGAAAGAGTCCACTGCCTCTTGCGCACCACAAGTCCCAGAGTGTAAAACGGATCTATCTCGCGGGTGGCACCTTGAAAGAGATTGCGGCTGCGCATCTGCAACTGAGTATTGAAGAATCCAATCGCGTTTGGAGTCAGGGCACGGGTATAGGTGATACCAGGCAACAAATCCGCCTGCTGTAAGTTTACTGCCTGAAAGAGCTGCCTCACCTGGAAATTTAGCTGGAGATTGGATTTCTTGTCCAACGGCAAATCATGGGAAACGCCTCCGGAAACTGAGTGAAATGTGGACCTGTTGAGTAATGGAGTACAGGCAAAGGCGTCTTTGATCATGAAGTAATTGGCATAGACATTGGTGCGAGGCAAAATCGTATAACCAAGCGTGACATTGGGCAGAACGCGGAAAACATAGTCGCGCTTGGGATTAGAGGCATTGCTGAGAACGTTGCTCTCAAATCTTTGGGAGACCTCTGTAACACTGCTAAAGTACATGCGGGCCGGCAAGACTTCCAAGGCTTTCAGCTTGAAAGTCGGCGTAAATAAGGCACGTTCGTCGCCAATATGAGTCGGTGTCTGATCTGTCGGCGTAATACTAGAGTCGGGCAGTCTCACGGCAGCAAGCAAAACAGAGTTACCTGCGCCCGGCATCACCTGTGGTACAACCAGCGAGGCTTGCTCACTTCCTAGCGCCAGAGGGCTCGCAGTAGCGATTGCCTGCGCCTGAGCCTGCATTTGACTGAACCAAAGGAAACTAATCAGCACGACTGCGCTGGATTGGAGCTTCGCGGCAACACTCCTTTCCACCTAGCGAATAACCTTGTCGAGATTGCTGGGATAGAAATTGGTTGGTGCGATATAAAACTCCTCCGAGCCGGGGTGCACGCTGTCAAAAGCAGCGGCAGATTTAAGCAGGTCTGCTGTAACTTTTTTATCGACAGCGCTATCGCGCTTCCACTCGCCAAGGAAGTAGGGGCTGGCCAGCATAGAGACAAGCAGAAAGGTATTTGTAGAAGCGGTCCTTACGCCATCGACATCGTGCATAGAGACTTCCTTGCGGCCAAGACCATCGCCAGGAAGAACTTCTTCCTTCGTGGGTCGATGGTCAAAAAGACAAAACTCTTCAAAAGCCGATATTCGCCGAAACTTCTTGCCAGATTCAAAGCTTATCTCGCCGGCGGAACAGTTAAGAATACGGGCCACTCCAGCACCTTCGGCCAAACTCAAGAAGAAGCGCGAATTAGCCTTTGCTCTTAAGACACCGGCTGGTGTAACTACCTTCAGAGCCCGCAGAGGACTAAAAAACACTTGCCCGGACGTAATGGAAATACAGTCTTCTTGCTTGCCTGAAGATTCTCCGGCTGAGTCTTCCTGACTAAACTGAGCATTACCAATAAAAAACAAAGGCGCTGTCGGCGCCTTTGCACTCTCCAGAGGCAGCGCCTGCACTGGTATAGCTCCACCAGGAAGTGTCGTCGTTTCACTGAGTGTGGAGCGCACCGGACTGCCTTCCACGAAGCCGCAGATGTTTACCGGAGCGCCCAATCTGTGTATGGTAACGGCGCTATCCTCTCTCAGGCGAAAGCTCAGGCTGGAAAAAGGTGGTATATCGAACGTAAGCGGTCCGGCGCATACGGTCAAAGTTTTGCTACCCGTAGATACTGTAAAAACACCGAACAATAGATTGAACTTGTCCTGAGCTTGCCGCTCTAGAATGGAACCGCTCATTGCGCGAATGGTGCCGCCGTTGCTGGTGTTAAGCCCATCGCTATTGGTTTCAAAATAAAACCTGTCATGAAGGTAAGACTTAGAAGAGCCTGCCTTGCCATTTTGTAATGCTTGTGCAGTTTGCGCGCAAACTGCATTTGGTAAACAAAGCTGTACACCAAGAGAAACAGCCGCAAGAAATGCCAAATCGACACACAAAAGCAGGGAAAACTGAGCCCTGCGGATGCCTTCAGGTAGCAAAAAGCAAGTCATTAAAAAATGAGGATAGGATGAGAGGATTGCAATTATGCCAGCCTTTTAACGTACTTCTGGATATTTGGTATGCGGCCGGGCATTTCTATAGGTTCCCGGATAGTCTATCATAAGGCAACTATTACTTTACATACGGTTCAGAATGAAAACTCTAGCTTATCTCGCAGGATGCCTCTCGATACTCGTTTGGCAATGTAATGCTGTTTTTGCTCAGGGTGATCCAGTCGGTCAGCCCACAGGTGTCAATCTAACGCCAGTGAACACAACACCACAGGAGCAGGGCCAGACTTTTCTACAGTTCATTCAGCAACAGCAGCAGATTCAAAGTCAGATTCAGAACCTAACTTTTCCAGCTTATCTGCAAGCCAATCCAACAATAAGTCCCCTGGATCAGCGTTCCGGGCTGACAGGCAATTCTGTCAAAACAATCAATCTATTTCCCACCAGCCTGGGTATCACTACCATCAAGGTGCCCAATATCATTAATAGCAATCTGCTTTCGCCGAGCAATACTGTGGTAAACAATTTGAATGTACCGACAGGTGACCTGAAAACGTCACCGGTAAACACTATTACAATCACGCCATTATCGACGACTACAGTTAATGCTCCGGCTCCCAGACCAGACTTTAGCGGTCTATCCACGCTCTTAAACAACCTGGCTAAGACTACAAACACCGCTCCTACTCAGACAAATATTACAACTGGTAGCACTATCCAGACTTCTGTCACAAACGGTATCTCCACTGCCACTACAAATAACAATGCGATTAATACGCAGCTAAATATGATGGAAGGCATAATCGATCAAACTCGCACTAATCTGAAAGATATGGTCGGCAAGTCTAACGACGTTATTGGAGACCTTCTGAAAAATATGCAGGTCACGGGCAGTAATGTCAGCACATCTGCAACTGGAGACAAGCAAACCAGCACAGTTACAAACACTAACAGCACCAGCAAAGCCATGAAAGCGGTGGCCGATACTTTAGCTGCTCTATCCTCAAATACCACTGCTAATCCAACCGAGAAAGACTTTCTATCAAAACTGACCGAAGATTACCTCAATTTTCCGGTGCAGGGCGCACCGCAAGAACGCCTGAAGGTCTTGCAGGAGATGGTAAAAACTCTTACCAGCGCGCAAAACCTTGGGCTCTTGCCTAAGAGCGCCAAGGATGATCTAGCCAAGCTAGTAGCCATCGCCAACGATCTCAACAATCCGGCATTGAAGTCCAACGATACAACGACAATCAAGTTTTACTTGACGTCGGTTCTATCCAAAACCGCTGAAGCGACCGAAGATATGAATATGACTCTTTTGACCACGACAACTATAAATACATTGGGAGATTCGTCCAATGGAAGCGATATTGGTCTGGCACTCAGCGCTATAACAAAGATCGTGCAGTCGTCCGGCGACAAAACAATCCCGGGCGAAAAGATAAGCACTATAAGGGCAGACAAACTTGACAAGTTAAATTCTCAAATGAACTCCCTGCAAACACAAGTAGCAAAAATTGATACCGCAAGAACGTCGTCTCCAGAAAGGGCCTGGAATGCCATTAAGACTTCACTTACAGAATTGATACCCAGTGTGGTTGCCCCCAGTGCCGCCAGAGTATCGGCGGCCAGTCCTGTAAAAACCACTATCTCTCCCAATGCCACAGTCAAATCCAATACCAGCGGCAATGCTCCACCAGTGGTGCCCACCGTAAACATTTCCGCCTTGCAAACCACGCTCAACACCCAGACAAATACCCTGGGAGAGGTAAATACTAAGCTGGAAACTAAGATGAATACCCTGCTTGGCGTAAACAACGCCATAAAGAATTTCAATCCTACGGCAACCAATAAGCAGCAGCTCGACATGTATAAGAGTCAGCAACAGAAACTGCAGACGGAAATAAACACTCTTAAGTCAGACAAAGCAATGGCTGAAAATAAACTGTTGACGACGTTCTCTCAAATGTACGGGGCCGCCGCCGCTTCAAACTTGAGCAAGGCAATGACAAACACTAATATGAACGCCAAAGCGCTTGAGGCTGCCGCCAATAGCTTTAAACCGTAAGATAGCATCCTTGAGTTTCGACAAACGGCACTACGATTCGCGGCTGGAAGACCCAGTAGAACCCCTTGTATTGCGCCTAGTGAGGCGGTCTCGTAGTTCACGCCCCTCTCTAATTGAACCCCTGAGATCTTCCACAAGCCTATCAATTTCAAGGCGTTGCCTCAATTTCTGCCTGATGAGATTTAATCGCAAATAGGCCTGAAATCGTCGACGGACTTTGTGAAAAGGAGAAGGAGAGACTGAAACTCTAGTTTTAAGCCAGGCCATCCTTCTGCGCCTTAGATGCTGCTCGGCTGCCCTTAAGACCCTGAGAGTTAGCGACATTCTTGTCCGACCTTGAACCTAATTTCATGGTAGTTCCAGTCGCGGCAGATGTCAACGCCACTTGCAGGCTACCAAACAAACCCCCAATTGACTGGTCTGCATATCGCGTAAGTGGCTCACTAAGACCTGCTCCGGGAGCACCTACCGCAGGTACAGGCGGTTGACCTGGTAACTTTGATACTGAGCATCACCACTGATGGCCGCCTCTAATTATCTCTACTCTAGCCGGTCCAACTCAGGCACTTGGTCTATGACGAATTCGGCTCCACGATCAGTGATTACGAAGCCTGCTTCTTTCTGTTGAATGTAGCCATTCTCCTGTAGAATCGTAACTGTTTTTCTAATATTGAAGAGTTGGTCCAGACCCAAAACATCTCGAATCATTGACTCGGTGGCACCTTCGGCTCTCTTCCTCAGTCGAACAAAATAAAGCACCTGTAATACAGCAAGCTGGAGCTCCGAACCATTCTCATTCCAGCCACCCTTCATGATTTCATTTAGCCGAGTAAGACAGTCAATACATACATGCGGTCCCATAAGCGCTGCGACGGGATTGGCGTTGATGGACAACCTACCACAATAGTTGCAATCGTTCTCGTCCGTTGTAGTCATAAGGTCTGGTTGAAATAGGAGGATTTGCAGAATTTCTGCCGGGGAGGTAATGTTGAGTATAAGGCTTATCAGCTAGACAGGCGAGAGTAAAATCATGGAAGGTTTTCTATTTAGCTTCTTCGCACGCTCTGTCCTTTGCTTCAGCAAGAACAGTTTGAGCTTCTGCCTTGCTTGTCTTGCTCTATCACCGCTTCCATTCTTGAAATCATTAGCTGAGTATTCTTACGAGCATTCTCAAGAACTTACACTTTTTCGGACTGCACTTGCCTGTATAGCCGTACTCTTGTTGGTTGCTATATGGCATATAGCAAAACTCTTCTACTATTGGTTCAAAGAAATGTGGAACGGTGATGAGGTTCTTGATTCAGCTGATATACTTCGAAGCAACCGACTAAAAGTATATCTGTGCCTTTTCCCGTTGGCTATTATAGTCTCGCTTCTTGTGATTCCGCCCTTCATTACTACGCTCGGAGCAAGTGAGCAGTTGATTACTTCGGCGCCGTTGTTGTTATTGGCTGTGTTCTTTGGAAGTTGGCATCTTTTAGGAATCAAACGAGAGATCCAAAGAATACTGCCATGAGTGAATTGAAAACGATTGACCCGCAGCACCCTTCAGGCAATCTGCATTTACCACCGCCTTAATTATTTATTGGAAACCGGATTAACAAAACTAGCATCGTTAAATCCGCCTGGATAATGCCACAAACAGCGTTGTGGCTGGAATGCGCGAGAAAAGAACCCAGTTTCATGACAGTTCGAACAAAGTCCTGAGTACTGCTATTGAGTGGACTAAACGGTCGGAATGCTTGAGATAGAATTCTTGGATTGATTTGGTAGTTTGATAATATCCAGGTTGATGAAAGAACTGGTTAAGGTCTTCCAGCAAGAGATATAGCAACCTAACTTCCTGCCGTGACATTTGCGCTTGATTTTTATTCCCGGCTTGCACCATAGCCAGAGAGCTTGGTTCGGGCGTCTGCCATTGAAAATCCAACAACCTCTCAGATGTGTGCTCTCCTACAAATTTCTCATCCAGGGGAGCAAGAATGCTCCGCTTGTATAGTAAGTTCGAAATGCTGGGATATAGTTGCGCCGCGAACTTCTCAAAAGCAGGAAGCGAGGTAGCTGTCTCATCAGTAAAAGCCGACTGACACTTTACGAAGAGCTCCAAAAGTGCCGCACACTCCGGTTTCCCAATTAGAATCATGTCTTTCATAGTTACCCTTTCGCTGCTCTTCCTGCGCGTTCTCCAACCTATGGCCAAATTTTTCCTATGCTGGCGGTGGGGAGGGCGTCACTGTAGAGAGATTTCGCGTAAGCGACTATAATAAATACCATACTTAGACAAATAGAGCGGACTTAGAGTGCTTTTTCAAGTACTCAATCATCAGCTTCTCAATGTTTTCAGATTCATCATCTCGCGGATCCTGAGCAAAAGCCTGTTGAAAGAAACTGTCCGAGAGAAGGTCAAGATTGTCAAACAAAGAACTATGCTCCTTTTGATCCAAGAGCATCTGTACGTGTTTTTCCCGGTCACTGAGAAAATCCGAACCTAAGAGTTCGACAGCACTTTCAACAATTGATCTCGCTTTGACTGCTCCTATTGCAGCAAGACTTTCAATGACTTCATAACAGTAGTCGCCTGATGAATTGCAAAAGAAATCGCAGAAACCACAACTGTTCATCTCCCGACAAAACAACTTAACAAAATATAGATTACGTGCGGGAGCACTTAAGACTTCGGGTTTCCTGGCACCATGTGGTGCGGTCCTGCCCATGAAGTCAACCATGAATAACCAAAGCGACTCCATCGGCTCCTGGACGTAGAGAAAGTCACACAAAAGAGGAGCCTTAGCTTGATTTCCAGCCACTCTCTGAAACTCCCGTGCATCTGAACAAAGGCACTCGCAAAACCCCGCCCTCTACCCTAAAGCTGCCATTCCCGCTCGAAGCGATCACTCAACAGATTCTCGTGCAGGAATTTCTTAGAGTGTCCGTAAACAGCCGTAGTATGCCCGTCACCGCTCAGCCGATACTTGTAGGTTAGTAAACCATCGAGCCCCACAGGTCCCCGTGGCGGCAGACGGCCGGTGCTGATACCGACTTCGGCGCCGAAACCATAACGAAAGCCGTCGGCAAAGCGAGTAGAACAGTTGCGGTACACACCGGCGGAATCCACCAGGCTGAAAAAGCGACGCCAGTGATCATCATTTCCGGTAAGTATGGCATCGGTATGGCCGCTGCCGTATTTATTGATATGGTCGATGGCTTCATCAAGACTGCACACCTGCTTGCAAGCAAGAATGCGGGCGGAAAACTCGGTTCCAAAATCAGTAGGCTTAGCCTTCACTAGTTTGCCCGACAGTTCGGTGCCGGCAAACCGCTTCACAAGTTCAGGACAAACCCGCAACTCTACCTTCTCTGCAAGGAGTCTCTCGAAGATGCTCTGCAAATGCCCACGGTCAAATTCTTCGTGCACGAGAAGGGTTTCCACAGCATTGCAGGCGGCCGGGTAGCTTACTTTGGCATCAAGCACCACATCCAGGCTCTTGGCCGAATCAGCACCAGCATCGATATAAATATGGCAGACACCTTCAGCATGACCAAGCACAGGAATCTGGGTATTGCTCTGGATGTATGAAACAAGGCTGCCAGAGCCCCGCGGTATGATCAAGTCAACATCACCCCGGGCTTTCAGTAATGCCTCTACGGCTTCTCGCCCTGAAAGCAGGTGAAAGCAGTCGGCAAATGTGCCCAGGCTTTCCTTCAGTAATTCAAAAAGCACCTGATTGGTGCGGCGTGCTTCCTTACCGCCTTTGAGCAGGGCAGCATTACCACTTTTAATAGAGAGAGCGGCAATCTGGGGCAGAGCATCGGGCCGCGCTTCGAATATGACGGCCAAGACCCCGATGGCGCAACTGACTCGCTCCAAAACCAGACCGGTATCGAGCTTGGTGCGCAAATCCACTCGTGAAAGCGGATCAGCCATGGCAATGAGAGCCTTGAGACCGCTCAGCACATCTTGCAGCTTACTCTGATCAAACTTGAGGCGCTTCAAGAGGTTTTCATCGCTTTCAGCGGCCATATCTTCCGCATTGGCGGCGAAGATGCGGTCGGCATTTTCCTCTAAAAGTTGAGCGTAGCGAGTGAGAATCTGATTGCGTTCAGTCAGGCTGCTGGCGGCAAGAGACCTTGCGCCTCGGCGAGCCTCTTTAGCCAGGGTCAGGGTTTCATTGCTAGCGGTCATCAGCTCTATACCTCTAAAAATGCAATATTGTCACGGGTAATCAGGGCATCGTAATTGCGTCCAAGGGGGCTAACCAGATTTTCTAGTGCATCGGAACTTTGCCCTGAGACCTGCCGCGTCTCATCACTGGCGTAGTTGACTATACCTCGGGCGAATTCACGGCCGCCTTCATCTTCTATGGATACTACATCACCCCGGTCGAAGTTGCCTTTCACAGCTACCACACCGGCCGGCAGCAAACTGGCTTTGCCGCCCAGAAGTGCTGTTCTGGCGCCGGAGTTTACCACCAGGGCGGCTTTCACCGTGGTGGCAAAGGCTATCCAGCGCTGCTTGCCGGAAAGCCCTTTGCCTGGCAAGAAGAGGGTACCCACCTCTTTGCCGGAAAAGATCCGCCGAATCACCCCTTCCACTTTGCCACCGGCAATTATGGCGGCACAGCCGCTCTGGGTGGCTACTTTGGCGGCGGCGATTTTAGTATTGATACCACCTCGACCGGGCTTGGAAGCATCAACTTTAGACTGCCCCAGTTGTTCAATCTCAGGGGTGAAAGTTTCCACCAGGCTAATAAGTTCTGCCGCCGGTCCAAGGCGCGGATCGGCTGTATAAAGCCCTTCCACATCGGTCAAAATAATCAACAGATCGGCGTCCATCTTGCTTGCCACAAGGGCTGAGAGTTTGTCGTTGTCGCCGAAGTTGACCTTCACCCCTTCTTCTTTGAGAAGCTCAAGCTCTGCAGTTGAAACGGTGTCATTCTCGTTGATGATGGGCAACACCTTCAAAGACAATAGTTCGCTTATGGTGCTGCGCAAATTCAAATAGCGCTTGCGATTTGAGAAATCTTCCTCAGTCAGGAGCACCTGGGCGGCCACCACGTCGGCTTTCTCAAAGGCATCGTTATAGAGGCTCATAAGCCGCCCCTGGCCCACCGCCGCACAGGCCTGCTTGAGGGGCAAGTCTTTAGGCTTGCCTGGCAAGTTGAGGGTGCGCACCCCCAGACCGACGGCTCCGGAGGTAACCAGAAGAACTTCTTTGCCGGCTTTCATCAGCTCGGCAATCGATTCAACGAAGCTGTAAAAGCGACTGAGGGCGATGCCCCCTTCGTCTTTCATCAAGACGGCCGTGCCCAGTTTTATAACAATGCGCGAAGCGTCTTTAATTAGGCTTTCTCTATCCATTACACCTGTTTCCCTAACCCGTATTTTGCAAACCTTCAGCCACGCCGTTAATGGTCATCAAAACCGCCTCCAGCAGGCTTGCTTTCTCCTCGATGGTACTGGAATTTTCCCGGCAGGCCTGCCTGAATTCCTTGATTAGTTTTACCTGCAGATAACTGAGAGGATCAACATAGGGGTTGCGCAGGGAAATAGAGTGAGCCAGGTAAGGAATTTTGGCAAGCAAGCTTCCGGCTTCGGCAATGCTCAGCACAGCCTCGCGACACTGAGCGAATTCGGTTTCGATGCGGGGCATGAAGCGCTTGTAGAGTTCGGGCTCCACAAGGTTTATGGCATAGTGCCGGGCGATGTCGAGATCGGAAACAGCCAGGGCAGTCTCGATTTTGCTTACCAGTCCGGCGAAGAAAGGCCACTCTCTGTACATTTCCCTGCAAAGTGAGAGGTTCCCGGGCTTATCGAGAAGTTCCTTCATGGCCTGACCGAAGCCGTACCAGGCCGGTAGCATATAGCGACTCTGGGTCCAGGCGAAGACCCAGGGTATGGCGCGCAGGTCTTCGATGGCACTACTGCCGGCGGTGCGGCGTGTGGGGCGGGAGCCCATTTTGAGCTCAGAAATTTCCGTTATGGGCGTGGTCTGACAGAAGAAGTCAACAAAGCCGGGGCTCTCATAAACCAGATTACGATAAGCCTTGAACGACAGGGCTGAAAGCTCTTCCATAAATTCCAGCCAGGATGCCTTTTCGGGGCGGTCTTTGCTCTTGAGGCTGGCTTTGATGACGGCGGCGGCCAGACGGTCGAAGTTGCGCACGGCGATACCGTGCATGGCATATTTAGAAGAGATTACCTCGCCCTGCTCGGTAATTTTGATGCGACCATCCACGGTGCCGGCCGGTTGGGCCAGAATGGCTCGGTGGGTGGGGCCGCCGCCACGGCCGATGGTGCCGCCCCGTCCATGAAAGAGCCTCAGCTTGACGTCATAGCGACGGGCTGTTTCCACCAGAGCTTTCTGGGCTTTGTGCAGTTCCCAGTTGGAGGCCACGATACCGCCGTTTTTGCCACTATCAGAATAGCCAATCATGATCTCCTGCAGATTATCACGCCCCTGTAGATACTCTCTGTAAGGCGGGCAATTCAAGAGAAGCTCGAACATGGCCGGTGCGCCGCGCAAGTCTTCAATCGTTTCGAAGAGCGGCACCACCGATATGGGAGGAGCCATAAGCTCGCTTTCCCTGGCAAAGAGCAAAATGGTGAGAAGATCCGAAGGACGCTCAGTCATGCTGACGATATAGGTATCGAGGGCTTCGTCACCATAGAGTTTGCGCAGATCGTACATGGTGCGGAAGACTTCAATGGTTTCACTGGTGGCGGGAGAAAAGGACAGAAGCCGGGGCAGAAGAGGACGCTTGCCGGTAAGCTCCTTGCTTAGGAAGGCTACTTTCTCTTCTTCCGGCAAACTCTCAAAATCAGGACAGATCTGAAGCCCTGCCAGTACCTCAGAAAGGGCCTGGCGGTGGCGCTTGCTGTGCTGCCTGATATCGAGTTTGGCCAGGTGGAAGCCGAAAATATCAACGCCATAAATAAGACGCCGCAGACTCCTGCCGCTTTCCACACAGCCTGCTTCCACAAGCACCGCCTCGATCATTTCCAGATCACGGCGAAGCTCGGTGGCGGTGCAGTAATCTTGCTGCCCTTCACTTTTCCCTTCATTTTTCCCTTCACCGTCTTGACCGGCCAGGGTAGCCCGCAACCGGGCTTGAATGTAGAGCAGCTTGAGACGGAAGGGCTCAAGCTTATAGCGCTCTCCATGTCTTTCGAAGACCTGGGGAAATTTCTCTGCTTCCGCCTCCAGGGACTGCTTCAGCTTAACCAGGGCCGGCTTGAGTTCTAGTCCGTCGGAGGCCAGCCATCTATAGGAATGACTGAGTTCATTGAAGAGGGTTTCCAGCTCTTTCAAATAGCGTCCGAAGATCACCTGCTTTTGATAAGCCAGGGTTTTGCGGGTAACTTCGCAGGTGACAAAGGGATTGCCGTCCCGGTCGCCGCCGATCCAGGAGCCGAAGGTAATGAAATTCACGCTCTTGTCGGCAGAGCCGGCGGGCAAATCAGCCAGTAGACGCTCGTGTACATCGATGACGGCATCGAAGACAACGTTATCGAAATGGTAAATTCCGTAGCGCACCTCATCCATGACCGCCGGCTTGAAATGCATGACGTGCTCGGTCAGCCAGAGAGATTCCACAACCGACTTCAGTCCGCTCTTCAGTTTGTTCTGCTCGGCCTGCGATAGCGGCGGATGATCTTTCTTGTGCAGCAAAGAGGCTAGAGCCAGTTGCTTGAGCAAAACCGTGCGCCTGGTAATCTCGGTGGGGTGGGCGGTGAAGACGACTTCAATATCGAGGCTCTTGAGAAGTTGCTCAAGTTCACTTCGATAATCTTCCTCGCCCAGTTCTGCAAAGACCTCACTGAGACTGCCCGGCTCAAGGGAGGGCAGCGACTCTTGTGCCTGCTTCTGATCTCGCAAAGCACGCCTGCGCAGGCGGTGATTTTGCTCGGCAATATTGATGATGTCAAAATAGGTAAGGAAGGCCTTAATGACACAGGCACTCTCTGATAGAGGCATGGACTCGATAAGCTGCACAAGCTCGGCTTGCAGGGAAGCAGTATCGAGACCGGCAGCCTTGTCTTTGTGTATCTGCTTGAAGAGGGCCCGCAGTTTCTCAACATAAGCAAATACGGTCTCGCCCTCAAAACGCTTGATGGTATCGCCGAGAACAAAGCCCAGTTCTCTCACATCGTCCCGCAAGGGCTTGATGCGGGCCAGCAGATCCTCACTTGTTGTTACTGCCACTGAAGCTCTCCTTACTTATGAGTTTTTTTCAAATCGGCCGAGTGTACTAGACTTTTTTCCATGCCGTTAAAGGCTAATCTTAAGGCAGCTTGCCCCCAGGCTAACGGCTCATTGGCATCTGCGATCCAGTTGACCTTGCCCTTCTCCTTCGCATCACTACCTGCCTTAGCGGCACCTGGCGGCTCTACGATATAAGCTTCGGGAATAGCGTAGCGCTCATTGATATGGCTCAAGGCGCGGTTAAAATGTTCCGTTTGCTTATCTAAGTAGACCTTGTGTCCGGTACGCCTGTACAGATCACCGTAGACAACCGACATCAGGGGAGAGACATGACACCACTGGGCTTCCTGTCCGCGCTTCAGATCATGCCTGTCGGTGCGGCCGTCCAAGATATCGTGGGGATAACGAGCCACACCGTCGGCACCCATCAAATTAGCTTCCAGACCGGCTAAGATAGTGGCGGTCATTTTATCGCTGATGATGCCATTGGCGGAAAGTGCTCCCAACAATAAGCCGTTCACCAGAGCGCTATCGTATTTGCGAACCTTGCTCTTATCGGCTCTGGTATCGTTTTGATCGCTTTCCACGTATTCATTGGGAAGTATGGTCTTGAGACTCTTCTTGACCCGCCCAAGCAACTGCCGCAAGAAAGCTTCATCCACTCTGTAATCCCTGCCGTCAATCTTGGCGGTAATGGTACCGTGCCTGGTGACATACTCATATTCTTGCCGGAGGGCCGCCAATACCACAAGTAAGCTGGAGGCGTGCACGGCGCGCTTGTCTTCCCAGGCGCCCATCTCCAGATCATGCTCCACCTTGACGGCATCGAGATAGTGGGGCAGGAGCACCGCATAGGCAAGCGCCTCTTGCCCCTCTATGGAACGGCCGCTCTCAAGGGCATCATAGAAAAGCAGGAAAGTAATGAAGGAGAGCGCATCGTTTTGAGCATGACCCCAGGGCTCGCTCAGCTCATCGAGGCTGACGGCGTTGTAGCGGATATGGGGGCGCTGCATTTGATTCTTCCGGTCGCTTTTGCCCTCGATCATATCTATGAAGCGATGACGGTAGCGGTAATGATGAGAGAGGGAAGCCTTGAGTCCGCGGCGCCACTGGCTGAGACCATCTTCTCTTTCGGCCAGAGCCTGCATAATATTGTCGCGGTCCCAGTGCATGATCAAAAGCCCGCTTATGGCCGATTCCAGAGACCGATCCGTGCCGATGGTTACGGCTGAATGTCCGCCTGAGCTATAGCGGCGCAGTTCAAGGGTGCCTTTTTCAGTTAGAAATCGCCTGAGCTTCTTTAAATCACTTTGACTGTATGAGGGCGCAACAAGCTTTTCTACCTGACTGTTGCGAAAGTTGACCGGCACGAAGTAGTCAAGCCCGCGAGCCTGAGCAAGACCGGCATGCAAGAAGGAACCGGCGCTGAGGGTAAAAGCTACGGAAAGCAAGAGAACTTGACGGTGCCACCGACCAGAGACTGCTTTCATTATTTAATACCCTCTTCAGTTATTTGGAATTACTCTTTTTTAGCATGGCTTCCGCTTCGCTTGCCCGCCCGGTCATCATCAGCAGGCTAGCATAGGCTCTCTGCACTTGAGCGAGAACCGGCTTATTGGCGGCATCTTTCTCAAGGGTAGCGATGGCTTTTTTGAAGTATGACTCGGATAGTACCGGATTGCGAGCCATCATAGAAAGAGAGGCAAAATTGGCGTAGATACCGCCCAGATTGCGAGCGATCAGGGCATTGCTTGGATCAAGATTGTAAGCATCTTCCATTTTCTTGAGCGCCTCGTCAAAGCGCCCTGCCTTCATGGCCAGATTAGACTCATTGCTTAGCATTAAAGCACGGCCGCCAGATGTTTGAGCCATGGTTTCGGGATTCACCACCACCGGTGCCTTGTCTTTATCAAGCCCGCTGTATAAGAGAGAGAGGGTGGCAATGTCGCGGCTGCTCAAAGCCACGGGTCGGTCGCTTACCGTGATGGAACCGAACATAATATCGGCGGCATCGGGACTGTGCCCGGAAATACCAAGGGCATGACCAATTTCATGCAGGGCCACCCGGGATAGATAGTTGCGGGATAACTCCTTTGTGCCGGGTGGTGCCAGAGTTAGAAGCGTCAGTGTGACCGACTTGATGCCTTCCTCGTCTATAACCAGATTAGCCCGGCCGTCTTCCTTGTCGGAAGTCATGGTTTCACGTTTTTTTGTCCAGGTGCAAAGAATGGCCGCTTGCTCCTTTTTGCTTGCATCCACAAAGACAAAGCTAAGCTCGGGCACCTTATCTTTCAAAGCCGCCTGCCACTGCATAAAGCAAGACATCAGCAGTTCTTTGTACTGAGGTAGATAGCCCGTATCTTTCTCAGTTTCATCTATATAAACGGTGATAGGCAGACGCTTCTTGGGAAAACGCAGGGAGCCTGATAGAGAACTGAGATATTGATCGGGCTGACTATGAGCAGGGGCCGACCAGTAAAGAAACGAAGAGAGCAAAGCAAGAAGAATAGCCTTTCCCTTGAGAGTGCGCCCCATCATTCAGTCTAAATCCTCATCGTCGGCAGAAAACTTCTTCTCGCCTCAGGCTTTCCGTCCCTTTTCTTTGGCCAGGCGCTGGGCTCTCTTCTGGGCATCTTTCTCGGCTTTTTCGGCGGCCAGGCGCTTCTCTTCCTCCTTCAGCCGCTCCTTCTCTTTGCGCTCCAGGTAATAATGGTAATTGCCGTGATAGAGCACCAGTTGTCCGTCTTTTATCTCGACGATTTTGTTTGCCACTTCCTGAATAAAATAGCGGTCATGGGAAACTACTACCACGGTGCCGTCAAACTTCTTGAGGGCCGCTTCCAGAGTTTCTTTAGCAGGAATGTCCAGGTGGTTAGTCGGTTCATCGAGGATGAGAAAATTGTTGGCGCCCAGAAGCATTTTTGCTAGAGCCAGGCGAGCCTTCTCGCCGCCGCTCAAGGTAGCCACATTTTTGAAGACGGCATCGCCCGAGAATAGAAAGCGCCCTAAGAGTCCGCGTACTTCATCGGTTTTCCACTCCGGCACTTCGTCGTAAATGGTATCCAGTACCGACTTGGTCAAATCCAGAGCTTCGGCCTGATTCTGCTCGAAATAGGCCATCTTTACATTGTGGGCGCCAAGAGCAGCTTGCCCCGAAAGGGCCGGCTCGGCACCGGTCAGGATGCGCAAAAGGGTTGATTTTCCTGAGCCGTTGGGACCCAAAATGGCGATGCGATCACCCCTGGTGATGTGCAAATTGGCGTCTAGAAATATGACGTTATCGCCATAAGCATGGGTCAAATTTTTAATGGTGGCCACTTCCATGCCGCTGCGAACGGCCTGGGGAAAATGAAACTCCAGAGTGCGCTCTTCCGTGTCCGGCTTATCAACCAGCTCAATTTTATCCAGTTGCTTCTCCCGGCTCTTGGCCTGGGTGCTGCGCGTGGCGGAAGCGCGGAAGCGATCCACAAAGGCCTGCTGCTTTTCCATCTCCCGGCTCTGTCTTTCAAAGGCGGCCAGTTGGGCATCCCGATTGAGAGCCCGGGCTTCCACATACTGAGTGTAATTACCCAGGTACTGGGTAGCCGTTCCTCTTTCCATTTCCACGATACTGGTGCAGAGCCGATCTAAGAAATGGCGGTCGTGGGAGACCATGACAAGAGGGGTGCTGTTAGAAACCAGGAAGCTTTCCAGCCATTCGATGGTCTCGAGATCAATATGGTTGGTCGGTTCGTCCAGAAGCAAGACATCGGGCTCCCGCAAAAGCACCTTGCCCAGGTTCATGCGCATCTGCCAGCCGCCGCTGAATTCCCGCACCAGACGCTTGCCGCCTTCGGCGCCAAAGCCCATGGAAACAAGCATTTTCTCAATCTTGGCATCTGTGGTATAGCCGCCCTTGGCCTCAAACTGCCGCTGAAGATCATCCATCTCCCGAATCAGCCGGTTCAGCTCTTTATCCTGGGCCGTTTCCATGGCTTTGTGAACGCGGTCGAGCTGGCCCTGAATCTCGTTCAGTTCCACAAAGGCCCGCATGAACTCTTCCGCCACGGTATTGGTCGGCACAAGGTCGAACTCTTGACAAAGGTAGCCAATCTTCAGACCCTGGGCCCGCACCACCTGACCGGAGGTTGGTTCTTCATGTCCGCAAATTATCTTAAACTGGGTGGTTTTACCGCTGCCGTTAGCGCCCACCAGCCCGATGCGTGAGCCCGGTTTCACTTCCCAGGATACTTCCTTGAGAACTTCTCCGTGGGGATAAATCTTGCATACGTTGTCGAGCCTGAGCAAAGCTACCTCTGGTGATACCGCTAACTAAACAAATCTATTGAAATCAACGGCCCAAGTATACTGTCTATCTATATTTGTTTCGTTAGTCGCGCAAAATCTGCCTGGCTGCTACGTAAAGGAAGCAAATATCCAGGAGCACGAGCAGAGAAAAGCTCATGATTTTCCTTCTAGTTTTTTTGAATTTCTAAGGGTTGAATGCAAACTCTACGCCTGCGGGCGAAGCTTCAACGTCTGGCGCTAAAGCCGCCACTGCGCTGCATTCTGTATTGATCTTGATTGCTCTCTATGGCAACCGGAATAGACCTTGCGCCGGCTCTCCTTTCGCTTTGAACGAACAATAGCCAGTACCAGAAGGCGATGAAACAGAGGTCTACGGCAATCACTAATAAAGTAAACATATCTTTCTTTGTCTATCCTTTCTTCTTTCTCTCAAAGCAAGAAGCGGAGTTGTACAGAGTAAGAGTCGCTCAATTAGCAACAACTGTTCCCAACAATTGTCATTTCCAAATAAGTGTTTCGCAAAGAATATGTAAAGCCGGAAAACCGACCAAAAGCCGGCGAGAAAATAAAGAGAAAAGAAAATTCAGACCCGAGACAGCTTGCTTCTCTCGTCCAGCTCGGCAAAGCGTTCATAGAGCTTGTCGATGGCAGACTTCGCCGCTTCTACCTCTTGCATGAGCTCAGCCAGACGCACATGATTGGCGGCAATATCTGGGGACTCCATGCGCGCCCGCAACTTTTCGCAAGCTTCCTCGGCGGCGGCGATTTTATCTTCCAAACCGGCCAGCTCTTTCTTCTCATTATTCGAGAGCGGTTTGCCGGAACGGTCATTGGCAGGCGCCGTCTCTAAAGATTTTGTCCTGGGCGCCTCTTCTCTTATACCGGCTTTCTCAGCCCGGGCTCGCTTGCCCAGATTATCTTGCCACTGCAAGTAATCGGCAAAATACTCGGCACCACCCATGCCATCAAGGGCCAAAATATGGGTAGAGATGGAATCAAGCATGAAACGATCGTGGGTGACCAGCACCACGGCACCGGGGAAATCATCGAGACTCTCTTCCAGTACTTCCAGGGTGGCAATATCGAGATCGTTGGTGGGCTCATCGAGAATGAGAAGATCGGCGGGCTGCCTCATCAAATTGGCTATAAAAATGCGCGCCTGTTCGCCGCCCGAAAGATAGTTCAGGGTAAGGGGCAATTGCTCGGGACGAAAGAGAAAACGCTTGGCCCAGGAAGCGATGTGCATACTGCGCCCGCGAAATTCCACATGATCTCCGTGGGGACAGAGGGCTTCCTTGAGGGTAAGGCTCTGATCAAGAGCATCGCGCATTTGATCGAACCAGACCACCTTCAGGCCCTCGGCCCTCTTTATGGTGCCTTGATCGGGCTCCAGTTTGCCGGCGATAACCTTGAGCATGGTAGTCTTGCCGCTGCCGTTAAGACCGGCCAGACCGAGCTTAAGGCCCGGTGTCAAAATCAGATCGAGGTTTTTGAAGAGTACGCGCTCACCATAACTTTTGCCCAAGCCTTTACCGAGAACCAGTTCTTTGGTGCGCCGGTTGGAAGAAGTAAAATCGAGGGCGCAAGCAACTTTTTGAGAATTACGAAGCTTTACTTCCGAAAGCTCCTCCATCAATTTGCCCGCTTCCTTGATACGATGTTGCGATTTGGTCTGCCTGGCCCGGGCGCCGCGCATGAGCCAGGCTACTTCCCTGCGCATTTTGCTGGCAAGAGCCTTCTCTTCGTTGTTTTGATAGGCCAGATATTCCTGCTTGGCCACGACAAAATCACTATAGCTGCCGCGCACACTCAGATAACCGTCTTTATAGGTGGGATTGAGTTCAATCACCCTGGTGGCAATGTTCTCTATAAAGCTGCGATCATGGCTGACCAGCATAAAAGAGAAGCTAGCCTGGCGCAGAAATTCCTCCAGGAAAAGCACACCGGCCAAATCAAGATGGTTGGTAGGTTCGTCCAGTAAGAGAAAGTCAGGTTGCTTGTTTAGTTCTACGGCCAGAGCCAGACGCTTCACCCAACCACCGGAGAGATTCTTGACCAGACTGTCCATCTGGCTGAAACCCAGCCGGGTGAGAGTGGCTTTGGCAAAGGCTTCCGCCGCCGCATCGGTTCTACTATCGCCCAGCACTACCTGCAGTACGGTCTTCTCTTTATCGAAATTGTGGTACTGGGGCAAATAAGCCACTTTCAAATCCCGGCGACTGACCACGGCCCCTTCATCAGGGTCGGTCAAACCGGCCAGAATCTTGAGCAGCGTTGACTTGCCGGAGCCGTTTGGACCAATCAGAGCCACTTTCTCGTCGTCTTCCACGGCAAAATTGATACCGCTAAAGAGAGTGCGACCGGTATAAGACTTGGTCAGGGATTGGCATGTGATAAGCGGTGCAGCCACTAGAGACCTCCCAGCACATTACGCAGGCTATCCGTAAGCGGCGCCGATTTTTTAGTTTTTTCGTCCACCAGCACTATCACCGACTCAGCCGTGGAGAAACAGACGTCTCCCATAAAAATCGCCTGCCCCACCGTGAAAGAGGAACGGCCCATAGACAATACACGGGAGCCAATTTGCACGGTACCGGGAAACTTCATTTCCCGCAGATAGTCTAGCGAGATACGGGCGATCACAAAGGAATAGTCGGCGGATGAACCGGCCACATGGCTGCCGTCGGGCTTAAATAGGAAATCGACCCGGCCCGATTCAAAGAGTGTGCAGTAGACGGCGTTGTTGATATGACCCTGGCGATCGGTGTCGCCATACCGCAGATTGACCGCGGTAAAGTGGCGGTAGAAACCGCGATTGGTATCACATACAGTGCTGATTTTGCTGGTCATTATCACACTAAAAAAGAGAGCCAAGGAAGCGATTGAAGACCAAGCCTCTGCCGGGAAAGGCAAGATGCCGCTAAATGCTCTCCAGCCCCAGGGAAACAGCCATTTTAGCATCTCTCAATGCCGGCGGTGGAAAGCACCGCCTGCCTTATAACCATTAAACAAATCTGCTAAGCTCTTAATTTAGTTTTTGCCGGCAAAAACTATTGACAGCCCCTTACCGGCGGGGGTTCTCATCAAATATTCGTTGGAGTCATTATGCGTATTCTTCCGGGCAAACCTTATCCCCTCGGCGCAACCTGGGATGGTCTGGGAGTCAACTTTGCCATATTCTCCGAAAACGCCACCAAGGTCGAACTCTGCCTCTTTGATTCACCGGAAGCGAAGTACGAGTCCCAGCGCATTGAACTGACCGAATACAACAACCAGATCTTCCATGTCTACCTCAAGGACATCCGCCCCAACCAGGTCTACGGCTACAGAGTCTATGGTCCTTATGAGCCGCACAAAGGCATGCGCTTCAATGCCAACAAAGTGCTGGTCGACCCCTATGCAAAATCTATCGTACGCACCGAAACCTGGGATGATAGCCTCTTTGGTTATGAAGTGGGTAATAAAGATCTGGACTTGAGCTTCGACGGAAGAGACAGCGCGCCCTATGCCCCACTTTGCGCCGTGGTCGATCAATCCTTCACCTGGGGCAACGATGTGGCGCCCAACACACCCTGGCACAAGACCATCATTTACGAAGCCCATGTGAAAGGCATGACCGCCAGGCACCCGGAGATTCCCGAGGAAATTCGCGGCACCTATGCGGCTATTGCCTCCGAGCCAATCATCAGGCACCTCAAGAAACTGGGAATCACCGCCCTTGAACTGATGCCCATTCACAGCCGAAGTGATAACCAAAATCTGGTGGCAGCCGGTTTGAACAATTACTGGGGCTACAACACCCTCGGCTACTTTGCTCCCGACCTGCGTTTTTCCCACTACAAAGGCGCCACCGAAGAGGTGCGCGAATTTAAGATGATGGTGCGGGCCCTGCACGCCGCCGGCATCGAAGTGATACTGGATGTGGTGTACAACCATACGGCCGAAGGCAGTCATCTGGGACCGACCCTGGCTTTCCGCGGCGTCGATAACCGCTCTTACTACCGTTGCGGCGGCAAAGACACCGAGCGCTTCTATATCGACACCACCGGCTGCGGCAACACCCTCAATATGACCCATCCCAGGGTCTTACAACTGATCATGGACAGCCTGCGTTACTGGGTCCTCGATATGCACGTGGACGGCTTCCGCTTCGACCTGGCCTCGGCTCTGGCCCGGGAACTCTATGAGGTCGATAAGCTGTCTTCCTTCTTCGACATCATCCAGCAAGACCCGGTTATATCCCAAGTGAAGCTCATCGCCGAACCCTGGGACCTGGGCGAAGGCGGCTACCAGGTGGGCAACTTCCCGGTATTGTGGACGGAGTGGAACGGGCAGTACCGCGATACGGTACGCAGTTTCTTGAAAGGCGATCAGGGTCTTCTGGGACAGATGACCACAAGACTGGCCGGCAGTTCCGATCTCTATGCCCACAGCGGGCGCAGCCCCCACGCCAGCATCAACTTTGTCACCTGCCATGACGGTTTCACCCTCACCGACCTGGTCAGCTACAACCACAAGCATAATATTGCCAATCTGGAAGACAACCGCGACGGCGAAAGCCACAATCGCAGTTGGAACTGCGGCGTGGAAGGGGAAACGGATAACGGCAAGATCAAGGCCATGCGCTTGAAACAGCGTAAGAACTTCATGGCCGTGCTCTTGCTCTCCCTGGGCGTGCCCATGATCTCGGGCGGCGATGAGATGGGTCGCACCCAGAAAGGCAATAACAATGCCTATTGCCAGGACAACGAAATTAGCTGGACCAACTGGCTTCTGGATGAACAGGAAGAAGAGTTTCTGCACTTTGTACAGAAACTGGCGGCCATCAGACACAGCCAACCGGTCTTGACCCGTCGGAAGTTTTTCAAAGGGCAGGTGCACGAAGCAATTGCCGATGGTCACGGGCAGGTGAAGGACATCGTCTGGCTCAATCCCGACGGCACCGAGATGACGGAGAGAGACTGGGGCGACACCAAGCGCCTGCACTTCGGCGTTATCTTCGAAGGCTGCAGTATTGATGACACCGATGAGGACGGACGCCCCATCCTCGGTACCACCCTCTTAATGCTCTGCAATGCCAACGG
>JACRFZ010000117.1 GCA_016212515.1 Candidatus Melainabacteria bacterium | reverse complement strand
TTTACCACCGGATAAATCGATGGTTCCGTACCGGGTGCCGACTGGGAGCCGGAAAAGGCCAGTTTGAGGCCCACCAGACCTAGATTGCCGGGGGTGTAATAAGGGGGCTTTTCCGCTGGTTGCGTGCCATCGTTATTTAATCCCCCTCTCTCGGAACAGGCTGCCAACCACAGGCTGATTGTAAAAGCGAGCGCAACCAGTAACCCCTTAGAGATAGAAGCTGAAAAACTGGGACCGCTAAGGGCTTTTGGCTCTGAACTAACTCTCACGTGCATAATTTAAACCCAGGGGATACACTTGTGGTTGACTTTTTTCCACTAACTATAAGAACAGGACTCATTCGAGTCTAGCGCCAAATTGCACTGGGTTTTTGCCTTGAAACAGAGTAAGAAGCAGAAAAGTATCATCTGGCAACTGACAGCCTCCCTGCTTGCGGCCCTGCTACTGTCTTCCCTGTTTTTGTCCGAGGCCATGGCTGGTAGCAAAGCTAATTCACATGCCAGGGAGGGTTTTCGCCTTTATCAGGCTAGACAATACGCTAAGGCCTTGCCCTCCTTGCGCAAAGCTTACGCAGAAAATCCGCGCGACCTGGCCGTTTGTTACTACCTTGGAACGGCTGCTGCTTTTGCCGGCGACAACAACCTGGCCATCAATGCTCTCTCCCGCCTCTTCGTTATGTGTAGCGCCATCGATCGTTACACAGTTCTGGCTGAGCCTGTGTTTAAGCGTCTGCGCGGTGCGTCGAGACCCTATTCATGCAAAATGAATAATACTTCCTTGATACGCTGGGATCCTCGATCGATGCCGGTCAATATTTACATTACAGACGGAAAAGAGCTGCCTGATGGGCTTTCCGGAAAAATTCTCAGTTCCGACCGCATCACTCCCTACGCCGCCTCTCTTCACAACAGCGCCTATCTGAATAAGTTGGGCACTGCCGCCGGCTATAGCCCAGACATGGTTTCCCAGGTGCGATCCGGTCTTGCCCAGTGGCAATGGCTGAACAGCGAAAAAATTGTTCCTCATAGAATTGTGGACGATCCTGCCCAGGCCGATGTGATGGTTTTCTTTTCGGGGAATATGCCGAACCTTTTCGGCTTTACCAGTTATCCCGAATCGAGGGGAGTCTCTTATCCACTTATGTCGCTACCAAACGTACCGGTAGTGATCCAGCTCAACACCCGAGGGGGCAGTGCCGCTGTCATGGGTCGCACTGCCTGTCATGAATTCGGCCACGCCTTTGGTCTGCAACATTCCAAAAGCACTTCCGACATCATGTTCGATGGCCGGGCCGGTATGAATGTGGCTAATACTTTGTCGGACAGTGATATCCTCACCATTCGGGCGCTCTATCAGTTGCCCGTAGACATCTGGCTTGTAGGCAATCGCCGCCCCTACCCCTGATCAATTGGCGCGGTCGATTTCTTGATTGGTGATTTCTTTCCAGCGTTTAGCCAGTTGGGGATAGAGCAGGGGCAGCATGTTTTGTTTGCGGCTGTGAAGGAGACTGGCTTCCGCCAATCTTTCCTCCAGGTCGGCCGTGCTCAGTTCGTGTCTGACCACATCGATATAATCCTTGATAAAGCCTTCCCTTGTGCCAATGAAAAGATAGCTAGGTGCTCTCGCGATTCGAAAATGGGTTCGCAATGGGCGGGTATCGGCGTCGTCAAGGGAGAGGGAGATAAGGCTTATAATTTGCTCCTGAGTTTCTGCACCGCTACTCTGTCCAGCCAGTATCTGTCGGTTCAAAGCGGCAATGGCTTCTTTCAACTTTGCATCGGCATGACCCTGATAGAACTCCACCACAAGCGGTCCCTCCAGGGCCTCGTGGTGCAGAAAGCTTGGCAGGTCGATGGGTGCAAAGCCTCCCGAAATATGAGTTCTGGCAACCGGATAGTGGGGTCTTTGATCGGCCAGCAGTCTGGCCATTCTTGAATCTTGTAATTGCCCGGCCTGGATCATGGGAATCCGGCAGCTCTGGGTTTTCCCGTCTTGTTTCTCTACTTCTAAAGTGAGAACCTGCATGTTCTTTTGCGTGAGGGCGGCGCGTAGCTCATCGAAGCCCATGAAAGCTGCTATTTCTCCATTTATACTGATGAGCCGGTCACCACTGCGCAGACCCAGGCTGTAGGCCGGTGCCGCCTTGTCGATATAGTCGATGATGGGAAACTTCTCGCTGCCTTCCGCTACTTTCAAAGTGAGTCCTGTGGTAAACAAGTTGAGATCCGGCTGAAAATAGGGACGTTCCGGTTTGACGGCCAGTTTGAGAGCCTCTTGCCCCTGAGCGCTACCTGCAAACAAAGATAACGACAGCAAAGGCACTAGCGGCACCAGTCTCAGCCAAATTGAGCCGGGAGAAAGGCTTGCAAGCGCTGATTGGAACTTGGTATCAGTCAAGGGCGGCTCTTTTCGGTACCTATTTTGGTGCCTGTCTCGGTATCTGTTTCAGGTAGAATCCTACATTATATTTGTACATGCCCCAGGAGCATTTATGCCTCAGATCAGAGTTAATTTCAGACGCTGCCACTATCTGCTTTCCCTCTTGGTTCTGTTTGCGGTGAGCCTCTCCTTCTGCTTGAGCCGGGTAGGTGCGGCGGAACCTGCCGGTCGAAGCCTGCTCAAATCCACCAGGGTCTCCATCGAAAAGGCGGAAGAAATGGCCATGGCTAAGTTTCCGGAAGGTTCGGTGGAGGAAATCGAGTTGGATCGCGATGACAGCCCCCTGGTCTGGAAAATCGACCTGAAAATCCAGCCGCGCACCAAGGCGGAAGTGGAAATAGATGCCAATTCCGGCGAGATACTCAAGGCCCGCACTCGTAAGTGGTAGCTGAGGGCTTGTTTTGGCCTGTATAAGTTAAGTCTCGTTTTGACCGACCGGCGCTCTCATGCTCACTTTTACTGCTATGCTTCAAGCTAAGTTCGGTCGGCAATGCTACAGGTTGTGCAAAAGTTGACTTACCTTCCCCCGCGATTTTTCGGCAGTGGCACTCCTTTCTGGTGCCGCACAGTGCGGCTTGCTCTCATACTGGCTTTCATAATTCCTTCCGTGCAAATGCCCTTAGTGGCAGCCGCTGCGCATTCCGAGGCTGCTGAAGGACAGGCTAAGGAAAAGCCTACCTCCTGGCACCGGGAGACCGAGCTTGGTCGCATGGCGCTTCTGAAGGGAGAGTTTGATCAAGCCCTGGAGCATTTTCAGAGGGCCCTTTCGCTCAGCCAGCCGCTGCCCGCTTCCGACAGTCGCAAGGCCATATCATTGAGCAATTTATCGCTCATATACAAACATAAGGGCGATCTAAGCCAGGCTGAAAGTTACTCCCGGCAGGCTCTCAAGGCTATGAACGCGGCCGGTATGAAAGATGCATCCATGTTCAGCGTGGAACTCAACAATCTTGCCGGGGTTTTGAGTGAAGAAGGTAAGTATGCCGAGGCCATCGAGTTGTACGATAGCTCCCTGCTTATTTTAGCGAAAGCGAAAGGGGAAGTGTCGCTGGAAGTGGCTGCTGTTGCCGATAACCTTGCCAGTCTGCATAAGAAGTTGAAGCAATATGAGGACGCAGCGCGGCTGGAAGAAAAAGCGGTGCAAATCTATCAGACCAAATTGGGGTCTGAGCACCGGGAACTGGCTGTAGCTCTGGGGAACCTCGCCGATAGCTATTTGAACCTCGGTCGGCTCAGTGAAGCTCGTGCCGCCTCCGAGCGCAGCCTCTCAGTGATGCGCAAAAATTTTGGTGATAAGCATCCGGCTGTTGCTTCCGCTATGGATAATCTGGCCGGCATTTATATCAAGGAAGGCAAGCTGGCTGAGGCTGAGGCCCTGGAACTTAGAGCCCTGGATACTTTCAAGGAGAGCCTCGGTGAGAATCATCCCGATGTGGCCATTTGCCTCGATAATCTCTCCGACCTCTATACCCTGCAAAAGCGCTACAAGCAAGCCATTCGCCGGGCTGAAGATGCTCTTTCCGTAGCCGAGCGCAGTCTCGGCAAAGAGCATGCTCTCTCGTTAAGTATCAAAACCCGCCTCAATAGCCTCAAAGAAAGAGAGCAAAAGTAGGTTCGAGGAGTTTTTCTGCAAGTGAGAGGCAGTTGGCAGTCGGCTAGCTAAAAGGGCCAATAACTGAACGCCAGGCTTGCGTAAGAACATTGCAATCCTCCTGCGAACAGAGATGCGGCGCTCCGTATGCCATGGTTGCATCCAACAATGTTTTTGTGGCGGCAGACCAGATTGGTTCCAGATATCTATCTTCATCTTCCTCTATGAAGGCAGCCGCTCCGGAAACTGATTCGGCGCGGCTGATCATTTCCTGATAGAGCACGGAGAAGCCCTCGTTAACCGGTGACTTGGGACGCCCCGGACCAACGAAGACGCTTACGGTAGCTACGTCGTCCGGTGGATCCGTGCTGGTGACATGACTAATGGATGCTAACCATTTTTTCCAGAGCCCTGCATAGGTTGCACCGGCAGCGGGGTGGCGAGCCGCTGCCAGGGAATGGACTTGCTCCATTTGCATCTGCCTGGCTTGTGAAATGATTGCACAGACAGCCTCTCCCCGTGCCCCGAATAGCCTTGCAATAGGGATCTCATCTAAGACTTCAACCGAGAGCGCCCGGGTGTAACTTGCACCGGCGATTAGTGTAGCTACACCTGCGGCTTGCTCGGCCTCTTTCGTAAGCGGTTCCAAAATGCGAACACGCCAGAGCCGGCCAGGCCACTTTGCCACCACTATCGATTCCAGGTAGTGATCCACAACGATAAAAGGGGGCTTGCCGTCAGAAAGGGAAACCCTGGCACCCTGGCTTGCCTGTTTCATAGCTTCTTTGCTTTCTTCAGGAACGTAGACAAAACCTTCTACCGACATTAGTTTGCCACCGTCCTCAGTCAAAGGTACTTCTTAAGGAGGGGATGAATGTAAGTGTTTTCGATCCGCACGTGCTCACTGAGATCATCGCTCAAACTTGTAAGTGCTATGACGATTTCCTTTAGTTTGGGGTCTGTGCTTGCTTCGTTAATAAGCAGGCGGCGGCAATTTTCCAGGGCCAGTCCGGCATTGTCATGTTCCCGTTCCATCTCTTCCAATCTGCCTTTCAGATCGAGTTCACAAACTTCCGCCACGCCGCCCTCAGCGAGAGAAACTCCGTTAGGAAACAAGAACTGTTCTTCATCTCGAAGATGCGTTTCAATTTTGGTGCGCACTGTTGTAAATATCCTGACTGCATCAGCCACTGTTGCCGGTGCTGTGGAAGAATTATCTTGGACTGACTGAAACAGCTCGGATATAGCCGGTAACTGGCGTCTGAGAAAGGCGTGGTGCCTGGCCACGACGTATTCCGTAAGCTCTTTTAAGGAAGCCTGGGTGAATGTTTCTTGTTGCATCAATTATTGCCGCCAGTGCTGATGACCACGAAAAGCATAGCAGGTGATCTGGCTCCCGAACTGATTTCAGTTTGGCTTGACGGCAATATTCATTGACGAGTCAGGGTCACACCATTACCGCCGACTATTCTCACAACCACGCCGTTTGAATCGTACTCCAGTGTGGCTGTATCGGTACCGTTGTTCTTTCCCCACCATCGGCATCTGGCGGTTTTGCCGTCGTCGGCGATGAGGCCCTTTCCTTCCTCATTCGGAAACTTCCAGCCATACTCTCTGCCATTTTGCCAGATTTGATAGTGTGCTCCATAGCTGGCAATCCAATGACCGGCAAGGTTTGGAATAGCAGGCCGGTCTGGTTTTGCCCCTGAATCGGCATCTGCCAAAGCGGTATCAGGCTCTATATGCCGCGGCTTTGTGGGAATGGCGACTAATATAAGCTCTCCTCCCGACCACTTCGAGCGCATTACCGGGGTCTGAGTCATTTGTCGATCGAATCTGACCTCGTTTTCCACTTGTTCTTTCAAGTAATTGAAAGCTTCGGCGATAGTAGTGTTTTGTCCCTGCTTTTGCAGAGCAGTGATTAGATGCCTGGTGAATACGCCATTGGTGCATCGTTTGGACTCGAATGATCTCTGGTTTGCCGCACTTGAACTGATTACAATCTGCCCCTCTCCTGCCAGAGAGGATATGTCGAAGTTGCTGGTGCGGATAAGACCTTTGCCTCCCACATTGGCTGCTCCGCTGTTGCAGGCATCGAGAAGCAGCACAACACGATCGCAGCCGGTGCGCTCCTTTACTTCCGGTGCCAGATCTGAAAATCTTATCCCGGTCACATACAAGTTTCTGGAGTCTGAGTCGTGGGCCACAAGAAAGTTCTCGCCTCCAAGATCAAGCTCCTTGGGGCTGCCGTGTGTGGAGGCAAAGATCAGCACTAGATCATCCTTGGCTGCTCGGCTGGGCAACCAGGTGCCACCAATTGCATCTCTAATTTTGTCTCTGGTGGCATTTTCGTTTGTCAGTACAAGCACGTGGTCTTTGGCAAAGTGTCCTTTCTCCACGAGAAACTTGCCAAAATCGATAGCATCTTTGGAAGCATAATCTAGAGACGGGATGCGTGTGTCTTTGAAGCGATCAATGCCGATTAGAACCGCCCACTTATCGGCAATCGGTCGGGCATTTGACTGCCCTGCACCGGCTTTGATCGTGTCTGAACTTTGCCCGCTTTCACCGGCTATTCCCTTGCTTAGGCTCAGTTGGCAGCAGATAAGCGCCAAAGTTAGATAGAAAGCGCCGCGGAATAGATTGATCATGTGTGCTTTCATTCAGCTATCCTGGGAGCGTAACCTAATTATTTGAAAAGACCGGTGAATCGGCCATCCACCGCGAGATGGAGTCAATAAGGATGATCTGGTGAGCCTGGAAAGAGAGTTGAGCCGACGCTTAGCGGCCGTGTCCTCTGCCTGCTTTACTGTTCCTGCTTTGCTTTGGCCTGGTCGAGATTGACCGGTCCGAAATGATGGGGCAAAATTTCCGGCCAGCTCACCAGCTTGTAGAGTCCGTTTTCGCCTTCTTCTGGCACTAGAAGGCTCACGTCGACGCCGAATTCGGCATAGAACTGCCGGGTGACGCCGGATGGCCAGTCAAAGGGCTGAAGGCAGAGAGCCTGGAACTTTCGATGTCCCTGGTTGGCGGCATTGACGAGGGCGGCAGTATCGGCAGATATAGAGCCGCCGTAGGTTGCAAACTCGAGAGTAGCACCGCAGATGATATCACCGTCGGCAGTCAGTAGGGCGGCACCCTGGGGTTTGCCGCTATAAGGAGCATAGGCATGCTTGAGGGCTTGGCTAGCGGCCCCGACCATGGCATCGATGGTCTTCTGGTCCAGCTTCATCAAGTTAAGCCGGTTCCCTGTATGGGGGCAAGCGCAGTTCCAGGTTCATGAGCCAGAGCAGGAGTTCTCTATGCCTTTCTTCCAGCCGCTTGAGCATGAGCTGCTCTTCTTCCGGCTTGGCGCGTTCCTTCCGGTCCGCTTCTAGACCGGGCTGCTTCAGGCGCGGGGCGGAGTACTTCTCTTCCGAGACAGCGCCTTTGCCGTTTGCGTAAGTAAGGAATTCGGACATGGTTCTCCTCGGAGCGCCGACATTTCTGTAGCCTGGACTACATTGACAGCTTATCTCTTGTGAACCGTTATTACCTGTAGCCTTTTTAATGGCTGCATGAAAGTATTCTAAATCTTGCCGCTGTGCCGCCTATAGCCCGAGGGCAAGCGGGCTTTCGTAACGAATTGTCGGCTCTATGGCAGGGCAGCGGAAGAATTATTTAGCTTTGACCGGCCAGATAAGAGAGTAATTGCTGAAAAGCCACTCCCCGGTGGGAGATCTGGTTCTTGACTGCCGGTGAAAGCTGCGCAGCGGTCAGAGTATGGCCCTCGGGCACAAAAATGGGGTCGAAACCGAAGCCGTGCTCGCCTTTCTCCTGGAAGGCTATTTCTCCCGGCCATTCCACCTGTTTGCTGAAGAGCACCTGCCCGTCGGCGGATACCAGGGCCAGGGCGCAGACAAAGGCAGCCTGGCGCTTACCTGCCGGCACATCGGACAGTTCCTTCAGTAGTTTGGTTCGCCGGTCGGCGTCCGTGCCCGGCGCATAACGGGCCGAGTAAATACCCGGGCGCCCGTTCAAGGCCTCCACGGTGAGACCGGAGTCGTCGGCCAGGGAGAGTTTGCCGGTCAAAGAAGCGGCGGCTTTGGCCTTGATGAGTGCATTTTCCTCGAAAGTGCTGCCTGTCTCTTCCGGGTCAAAGCCGGGCGGTGCCAGGTGGCAGTTGAGCTTCAGGTGAAAATCCCGGGCCATAGCCAGGAATTCCTTCAACTTGCCGGCATTGGTAGTACCCAGGGTAAGCTCGATTTCTTTTTCCGTGACCGTCATTCTGGCTTTATTCTTCTTTTTTCTTACTGCTGCGCCGTGTTTTTTGTTCGTCGCCTTGTCGTGGTGCCGGTCTTGGCGTTACTTGTCCCTTGCCCCCGGACTTGGCCTTGCTATCGGCGCTTGGCCCGGCGATGCTGCGCTTTCTGTGGTCTTTGCGGTAGACGCGGATAACGTCTGAGATCTGAGAAATCGCTTGCGATACTCTTGCCAATTGCTCGATGTCGTTTACGTCGAGGAGGAGGAAGATAGTTGCCGTTTTCTTGTCGCGGTGAGTTTCTACCCGGAGGTCCCTGAGGTTTACTTTGTGATCGGAAACTTTCTTGAGAATATCGCCGGCGATGCCCACTCTATCGAGGCATTCAACTTGCAGCCCGGCTGGATAATTGGTGTTTCGTTCTTTCGACCAGTCGACGGCCATGCGTCGATTCTCTTCGATTTTAAGTAGATTGTTGCAGTCGATGCGGTGCACGGCAATGCCACTACCCCTGGTGACGACGCCGACAATCGGTTCGCCCGGAACGGGCTGGCAGCATTTGGCCAGATGGTGTAAGAGTCCGCCCAGACTGGATATATTGCTTGGTTTTTCGTTCTGGGGTGTTGGAACAGCGTAGCCTTTTTTCTGAATTTTCTCGGCTTGATCCACTTCTCGGATGCGATTTACCACCTGATTGATGGAAAGATCGCCGTAGCCCACAGCGGCCAGTATGTCATTGGCATCGGCTATGTTGAGCCGCTTGCCGACTTCCTTCAGCTTATCCGACTTGAGAAATTCTTCCAGGGTGCCTCTACCCAGTTCCGCTTCCAGCATTTGCCGGCCTTGCTGAATATGCTCTTCCCGGTGGTGTTTCTTGAACCACTGCCGGATGCGGTTCTTGGCGCCGTGGGTATTGGCGAAATTGAGCCAGTCCATCTTGGGCTGGGCATTTTTACTGGTGATGATCTCGACGATATCGCCGTTTTTCATGACCGAGTTCAATGGCACTATGCGATCGTTAATACGAGCACCGATACAGCGGTGACCGATGTCGGTGTGAATGCGATAGGCGAAGTCGATGGGGGTGGAGCCGGAAGGCAGATCGATGACGTCGCCTCTGGGACTGAAGACGAAGACTTCATCAGCGAAGAGGTCCATCTTCACTTCTTCCAGGTATTCGGAAGCATCTTTGAGATCTTGCTGCCATTCCACAAGCTGCCGCAGCCAGGCTAGCTTCTTGTCGGCGCTGGAGTCGGCTTTCACCGCCTCGCCTGCCTCTTTGTAGGCCCAGTGGGCGGCGATACCGTATTCGGCGATATGATGCATACGCCTGGTGCGTATTTGAATTTCTACCGGTTTGCCCTTGGGACCGATTACAGCCGTGTGCAGAGACTGATAGCTGTTGAACTTGGGCATGGCTATGTAGTCTTTGAAGCGCCCGGGTATGGGTCTGAAAATGGCATGCACGGTGCCCATCACTTCGTAGCACTTTTGTGTGTCCGGGTCGGCTTCCAGTTCGCAGAAGTTCTTGTCCGGATTACTGTCGATGATTACCCGCACGGCCAGTACATCGTAGAGTTCCTGGAAAGCCTTTTGCTGCTTCTTCATCTTCTTCCAGATGCCGAAGAGATGCTTGGGGCGCCCGAAGATGTCGGCTTTGATGCCGCGGTGGTCCAGTTCCGCCTTGAGCTTGTCCACCACTTCTGAGAGAAGATTTTCCCGCTCGGCGCGGGTATCGGCCACCAGGCGTTCAATCTCTTCGTATTCGTCCGGGTGAAGGTACTTGAGACCAAGATCCTCCAGTTCCCACTTCATGCGTCCCAGACCGAAGCGATTCGCCAGAGGAGCGTAAATCTCCAGGGTCTCTTTGGCTTTCTCAGCCTGCTTGTGAGGCTGCATGTGTTCCATGGTGCGCATGTTGTGCAGACGGTCGGCCAGCTTGACCAGCACCACTCGCACGTCTTCGGCCATGGCTACCATGAGCTTGCGAAAATTCTCGGCCTGTCTTTCTTCCTTGGAACTGAAGGAGAATTTACCAAGCTTGGTGACGCCCTCTACGATGCGCTTGATGTCGGCGCCGAACTTTTCCTCCATCTCCTTTGGTTTGACGTCGCAATCTTCCAGCACGTCATGCAAAAGACAGGAGCAAATGGTTTCGGTATCGGCGTTCAGTTCAGCCAGGATGCAGGCTACTTCCACCGGATGGATAATGTAGGGATCGTCCGATTTGCGCATCTGTCCGTCATGGGACTGATAAGCAAAGTCATAAGCCTTATGTATGAGCGCCAGGGCCTCTTCGGGGCGATCCTGCTTCTCAACTATTTCAAATAGAGGCTTGCCTATCTCTTGCTTCATGGACGCTACATATAAGGGTATTGAAGATTATACCCATAGAAGCAAGAGCCATGGGCAGTGGTAACAATTCCTGAGATTTTCAAGGGGCCCAGGGCGTGGACTTGAGATCTCTGGGGAAGGGTGAACCCGATGCGCCCCAGTAGCTGTCCGAGGTGTTGTTGGGAGATTTGGGTCTCGGGCGCGAATTGTAGTAGGCATAGTCATCCCTGGCAGTGGAGGAGCTGTAATAGCTGCCGGAAGCGCCGGGGTCCGGTGTTGAGCTGCCGTAGTAGTTGCCAGAGGCTTTAGAGGGAGCTGTCTGGATTACTCTCACGGAGGAAAGTCGACCGGAGGATGGAATTCCGCCCGACAAGCCATAGGGCCTTGAATAGGCAGAAAAGGGGCTGGCATACCAGTTGCGATTGTAGTTGTAGGGTAGCCCGAGGAAACTGCCCCCGTGCGGCAGGTAGCCGCCCACATAGGGCAGCGAACCGAGCCCCGGCATGGCGCCCACGTATGGAATTGACCCCACATAGGGAATTGAGCCGACAGAGGGGATGGAGCCGGCATAGGGGATCGAACTTACATATGGAACCGAACCGACATAAGGGAGTGAACCTAAGCGGGAGGGGGTGCCTAAATATGGGATTGTGCCGAAATAGGAGCGGCCTGAAAGAAACGAGGGGCGCCCGCCGGGCAGGGTGAGGCGGCTCAGGGATGAGCCTGTACCAATGAAGTTTGGATCGCTAACTACTATCTGGGGCGGCAGACCGCTGTCGGAACTCGCCGGCTGGGCCTCAGCCGCACTTCCCAGAAAGTTGCACAGGATGGTCATAAAAGTCGCAAAAGGCAGGCGGAAAACTTTCAAATTCATTGGATTACTCTCTGGTTCGAGCTTGTGTGCCCATATCTTTATACTAAGGATCTCACCTTTCCTTACTTAAGTCTTCTTGAGAAATAGGGTCGGAACGGAATTTGATATTTACAACTTGATTACATGGCTTTTGCTAATGTGTGTTCGTGGTCGATTGATACCACTTTTACCCCCCGTTACTTGAGTCTTGAAAGTCAAATAATTACCACTGTGTGTGCTGAATCAGTCACACTCGGACTTGTATTGAAATTGACTCTCTTTTCTATGCGAAGGAGTGCTGTTTATGCGCGACAATGAAATTGCTAAGGGAAGCGAAAACGTCTCCCAGAATCTTGATGCTCAGCCCAATTTCAATCATCAGGAGTTGCATCAGGCTGCCGCCAATAACATGGTGAGCGAAAGAGCCGCCCAGGGTAGTGCTGTGGACAATAACGGGCAGATTGACTTTTCCAAGCATCAATTAAAAGGGTTCGATAACAGTGCCGGTAGCCAGGCCGGTAACTCCAATGCCGAAGCCACCGGAATGCAGGCGGCAAGCGGTTCCTCTTCTGAAAATCCTCAACAAGCAGGTTCCGAGGCTCACCAGCCAGGGAAGACTGGTGCCGGTGATGCCGCCACTTCCGGCAGGAGCGGAAACGACTCGGTAGAAGGTAAATCCGGCAGCGGTGAAGTTCAGGAGCGCAAGAATAGTTCCGCCGACGGCTCCACTAAAGCCGAAAGCGGCGATAGCCCGCACCAGAAGAATCCAGCCAATGGTTCCACTAAAGCCGAAAGCGGCGATAGCCCGCACCAGAAGAATCCAGCCAATGGTTCCACTAAAGCCGAAAGCGGCGATAGCCCACACCAGAAGAACCCAGCCAATGGTGCCGGTAAAGCTGAAAGCTCCGATAGCCCGCATCAGAAGAACTCAGCCGCTGATGGCTCTGCCAAAGCCGGCTCCGAAGATGCAGGCAAGCAGAGTGGTTCCTCTGCATCTTCCGGTTCCAATGAGGGTGCCGAAGCAGGCCAGGGCGGAAAGTCAAACGCCGCTGCCACAATGGAAGCAACCGGTGCCTCTCCTAACCCCAAAGCCGTTGAATCCGAAGGCGGCGGCGGTGGAAAGAGCCGCGCCATGAAAGAGGCTGAGGGCAATTCAGTGAAGACTCAGGAAACTACCAGGACCAGTCCTCAGTCGGCTGGCGCCACCGCCGTGCCCTTTGGTGTTTCCGGCGCTGCTACTGCCACTGCCGGTAGTGGTAGACCAAGCTGGTAATAGCCGACGGCTACTTCATGATTGTCGCTGACCAGTTGTAGTACTGGATGCGCCAGGTGCCTTCTTCGAAGATCATGATTACATCTAGTGTGCAAGGGAAGGTGCGGCCCAGATCGGAAGCGATACCGGTGCCCTTCATCAGGCAGCGCTGACCTTGCATGCTCTGTACGTTGATCTTGGGCTTGTACACATAACCGTGTTTCAGCCTCTCCAGTTCGTATACGGCTCTTTGACCGGTCTGGTTACTGAGCTGTGTGCGTACTGTTGAAATCCAGTATTTAGCTACCGGCTTCAAACTCTTAGCGTAATAGAGTTCGCTGATGTAACGGTAGAAGATGACCGCTTGCTGACTCTCTGCTGAATTGACCGCAGGTGGCGCCCAGACCATAAGCAAGAGGGCCAGAGCGGAAATAAACAGTTTGGAAAGCACTTTAGGGAGCATTATGCGGAACTCAGGCTGGGGATTTGACCTTGGAACTCTCTTTCTTGCAGTAGACGGGAGTGAGCCAACTTGCGTATTTAGCCACTTCTCCACGACAAATAGAGATGTACTTATCCTTAATCATAGTCGATATTGGTCCGGCGCTGCCAGAACCGATGGGACGCCTGTCTACTTCGATGATGGGAGCAATTTGAGCACCGGTACCGCAGAAGAAGAGTTCATCGGCAATATAGAGTTCGGAACGGTCGATTTGTCTTGACTCGACTTTCAGACCAAGCTCGCTCTCCGCCATTTCCACGATAGTGCGGCGAGTGACGCCTTCCAGTATGTTTTCGGTGGAGGGAGTGGTTATAAGCTTGCCGTTTTTGACCATGAAGACGTTCATGGCCGAGCCCTCTGAAACATGTCCATTCTCTGAGAGCACAATACATTCATCGAAGCCGGCCATGAGGGCGTCAGTCTTGGCCAGGGCTGTATTAGCGTAGGCTCCGACGATTTTGGCCCTTGCCGGAATGGCATTGTCTTCCACTCTTCGCCAGCTTGAAACCTGCACTTTCAGACCGGCGGCACCATGGAAGTAGTCACCGAAGGGTACGGTGAAAATACAGATGTCCGAAGGATTGTTCTCCAGGCTTGGTCCTACTCTATGTACGGTTTTGTAGGCACAGGGGCGGACATAGGTGTCGGTGCGGGGAGCGTTTTTCTTGACGAGTTCGACGGTTAGCTTGCAGAGTTCTTCGACGGAATAATTGACGGACAGGTACATGATTTTCATGCTGTCGGCCATTCTCTCGTAGTGCTCCTGCAGCCGGAAGAGATAGAGTTCTTCTTCTTTGGCGTTCCAGTAGCCGCGAATACCTTCAAAAACTGCCGTGCCGTACATGAAGGAGTGATTCATGATGCTTATCTTGGCGTCCGCCAGAGGCACAATTCCACCCTGGAAATAGGCATAGGTATTTTCTTCAGTCACGGCCTTCGCTCCTTCTCACGTTTATTGTGCTTTGCAGTACTTGATTCGGTCTTCGATAGTGCGTCTCTGGGCATTATCCGGCTTGAGCTCAATGTATTTTTCAAAAGCTTCCGCCGCCTGGGCCCATTGCTTATCGCTTTCGGATAGCACTCCGAATTCATAGAAGCCGTCGGCATAGGCCGGTTCAACTTCCATGGAGACCCTGAATTCCTCTTTCGCTTGATCCAATTTCCCCAATCTCTTGAGCGCTCGACCGAGAGCCGTGTGGCAGGCACCGGAGGAGGGGTATTTCTTTGTTTTATTGGCAAAGAAAGCTACGGCTTTTTCCGACTCACCGATTTGCAGCATATAGTTGCCGCTCTTCAGCACTTCGTCGAAATTTACTTCTTTAGCTCCGGCTGGAGCCTGCAGACTGAGCAATAGAAGTGCCGCGATTAGTTGACTCCCGGTCGAGGGTCTCATGGATGACGGTCCTTATCTATTTGATGTGGGAATTTTTGTTGAGGAGCTTGGAGGCGCTGTTTACCGCTTTGTTGGCGGCATCATTGATCACCTGCTTGGCGGCACTATTGATGATGGTGCCGGTGGCGCTCATGGAGCGGCTCATGCCTGTCGGTTCACCGCCGGTACCGCCCACGGGGGAGACAACGATGGCGGAAACTTCCATGCTCACTTTCTTGACCTTGTCACCCACCCTGACGCCGGAGCCTTTCACAACGCTGCCGGTGGAACTATCTTTGTCCACAGAATCAAGTGTGATGACCGCTACCGTGTTCTTCAGTTCTTTGATGACTTTGCCGGTATCGGGGTCGGTTATGGTTTTAAAAGGTCTTTCCACAGCCAGATTGTCGCCAACGGCCAGACCGTTTATCTTGCCCACATTGAGTGTGATGGCGGAGCCGGTCACGTCGGCAATCTTGCCTTCGACGTTTTGGGCGGCGATGGATTGATTGTCGGGCACTTTGTTGGCGGCGGCAATGAGCTGACCACCCATGTCTTCAACGGCTTGGAGAGTGGCTTCGCCGGCAATGGAGGAAGCAAAGTCGGAAGAATCAACGTCGAAGCCGAAGGCTCCGGTGGAGGAACGCTTGCTCTCGCCTGTGCCGTGCACGGCAGCGAGAATTTCGGTGGTGTTGACGTCGATGATGCGAGCGTCAACGGCTACTTTCACCTTGCTCTTGCTGGAGCGCACCGTACCGATGAAGCCGCCGAGACCGCCTACATAAGGAATGGACGGAATGTAGCCGGTGGGCAGGCTGGCACTGGAGGACTTGGTCTCGTAACCGAATTGGGTGACGGTACCCACCACAATGGCGTCCACGCTCAATATTTTACCGATCTTACAGGCGGTAGCCGGGTCGGCTCGGTCGGACACCGAGAGATTTTGCTCCTTCAAGATGCTGTCGAGCATCTGTCTGTCTACCACGGAGTAGGTGCCGTCGTTGACTAGCTTGGTGACCAGGAGACCAACAATACCCTTACCTACGTCGTAGGTTCCAACTGTGCTGGATACAGCGCCATACTCGAAGGGCAAGATGGCTATGCGTCTTTTGGTGGCAGCCATTGCCGAGGGCGGTAGCACCGCTCCAACCAGAAAGAGAAGCGCGAACATCAGCGCCATTGTCTTCCTTAAACTCATTATCTACTCCTTAAGTCTGCTTGAGGTCTGCTTGTTTTTGTTTTAGATGCTTGGTGGAATTGACTGTATATAGATTCAGAAGTTGCTTCTGCTCCGCTTAGACATCCTTGGGCTAGCCGACTTTTCTTTTGCTGACTAGCTAAGAGTCTACTGGATTAACCTCCGGCGGCTAGAAGATAGGAATAAGGGACCAATTTATTTTTGCCTAATGTCATGCTTAACGGCTTTTCTTGACCGCCGGCTTTCTGGCTAGAGCGGCGCGCCAGCCAGCAATACGGGTGCGAGACTCTTTGTAGCGCTTGCTTTTGCTGTTGACATCCTTGGCGATATTGATTGCTTCTTGCAGGCGGCCGGAGGCTGCTTTTGCCTTGGCGCTCTTCATGCGTTCAAAGGCGTCCAGTTCCATTTCCATTTCATCGATGAGGTCGCGCACATCTTTGAAGTGCGGTGTGTCCGGTGTAATCGGTCTCAAAAGGGCAATGGCTTCCTGATATTGATCCTGGTCCCCTAAGGTCTGGGCTTGAATGATGCGGTCCCGGGTTTCCATTTCCACCATGACGGCTTGCTGAATGGGGGCAATAACCCTCTGGCTGGCTGAATTGATAACGTCGCGGGCGGCGTTGTCCACCAGCTTTTTGTTCAGTTGAGCCGCTCCTGATACGGAGAAGTCCTGGTTGTATTTTTGTACGGCCACGGTGTTGAGAACCTGACCGGATGTAGTTTTAACGATTACGGAGCCGTTGTAGCGAATGGAACCGGAGCCCTGGTCGAGGCTCTCATTGATATTGCATACTACGTACCAGTCGGGATTGACTGTAGAGAGTACGACGTCGGACATGGAAGAAAGTTGCCCGGAAATGCGGTCGACAATTTCTTGCTCGATACCGCTGCCGTTGCCGCAGACTACGGCAATTCTGACGGGTGGGGCGGCCTGTGCCTGGCTGAAGCTCAGAAGAACCAGGGCTAAAGCCAAAAGAAGCTTTCTGGTCTTATAAAGGAAATTCCCATACCCGTTTGTCTGCTCGCGCATTCTATACTCCTCTATCCATCGCCTGGTTGGCGAGACGATCCGCATCCTTGTTTTGCTCCCGTCTGACATGGGCAATGGCAAATTTCTTGAACTGCCCTTTCAGTTTGGTTGCCTGTTGATATAAAGGTTTGAGATTTTCGTTTTTGACTCGATACTCCCCTTTAATTTGTTTGACCACCAGTTCCGAGTCCATTCGCACTTCCACATCGTCGATGCCCAGGGCGAGAACCTGTTCCAGACCCAGTACCAGCCCGGTGTACTCGGCTACATTATTGGTGGTATGACCGAGGAACTTGGAAATATTGCCGATATTCTCGCCGGTTTCACGGTTGGATATTACAACCCCGCAGCCGGCCGGACCGGGGTTTCCACGGGAGCCGCCGTCGGCATATACGAGGGCGGTGCTGGCTTTGGTTGTGCTTTCGTTCATTCTTCAGTACCCGTCTAGTGTTTGTGCTAGGAAAGCTGTTTGGAAACAAGTTGGTTGAAGCGGCTGAGAGCCTCATCAAGGCGCGCTGCTTCTTTGCCTCCGGCCTGGGCCAGGTCTGGTCTGCCGCCGCCTTTTCCACCAAGAATTTGTGCTACTTCGCTGGCAATCTTGCCGGCGTTGAAGCCGCGCTTTACCAATTCCTGACTGAAGGCCGTTACCAGGGAAACTCCACCATCGGGCTGAGTGGCTAGGAGCATTACGGCCAAATTTCCCTGGCGGTTCTTGAGATTTTCCGCCACGCATTTGAGGGAAGCCGGGGAAATGTCTTGCACCGCCTGTGCCACCACAGTGGTATCGCCCATCTGGCTGGCCTGGGAGATCAGTTCGGGAATGCGGGCTATGGCTAGTTTTTCTTCCAGAGTTTGCAATTGCTTCTCTCTGGCTTTCAGATTGTCTTGCAGCCGGTCTATCTGGGCACCCAACTCCGCGGGCTTGATTTTGAGTTTGTCCGTGGCTTCGGTGAGGTGTCTGAGCTGGTCTGAGATATAGTTCCAGGCTTTTTCACCCGAGAGGGCTTCAACGCGTCTGACGCCCTGGGAGATACTACCTTCGGAGATAATCTTGATCTGACCGATTTCGGCCGTGTTGTTAACATGGGTGCCGCCGCAGAACTCCAGGGAGAAGTCGCCCATCTCCACCACCCGCACGCGCTCCCCATATTTTTCACCGAACATGGCAATGGCACCGGTTTGTTTGGCTTCATCGATGGACATTTCAGTGGTCTTGACCGGACTTGCCGTGCGCACCCATTCATTCATGAGGGCTTCTACCTTAGCCAGTTCCTGTCTCGTGGGTTGCTTGCTCAAAGTAAAGTCGAAGCGCATGGCGGCAGGGCCCACCTGGGAGCCGGCCTGCACCACTTCTTTGCCGAAGATCTGGCGCACGGCGGCATGGAAGACGTGGGCTGAGGAGTGATGCAGGACCGTATCTTTGCGTCTTTCGCCGTCTACTTCCGCCTTCACTTTGTCGCCTTCGCTGAGGGTACCCGATACGGCACGCACTCTGTGAATATGCAGCCCTTCGTGCTTCTTGGTGTTGAGCACCTGCAAGCTGCCGGCCTCGTTCTTGAGCCAGCCCGTGTCTCCAAGCTGTCCGCCTGACTCGCCGTAGAAGGGGGTTGTACTGAGGATGATGTCGGCTTCCTCGCCTTCGGTCAACTCAGATTTCAACTGGCCGTCTTTGCTGATGATGGCCAGGATGGTGCCTTCATCCTGAAGACGACCGTAGCCTGTGAAGCCTGTGGCACCGTGCTCTTTCAGCACACGACCGAGGGCCTCTTCGCCGGTGATGATGACGTTGAATTTGCCCACCGATGAAACTTCTTCGTGTTTGGTTCTGGCCCGGGCGAAGCCTTCCATATCGATGTTTTTGCCGTGCTCGAGGGCGATTTCCGCCGTCAATTCCACGGGGAAACCGTAGGTGGCATAGAGATTGAAGACATCTTCACCGGCAAGAGTTTTGCCTTCGGCGGCCAGCAAATCGTTCAAGAGGCTGGTGCCCCGCTCGATGGTCTTGGCGAAGCGCTCTTCTTCTTCCCTGATCACAGTCACGGTGCTTTCTTTCTGACTGATCAGTTCTTTGTAGAAGTGTCCGTAGATTTTCGCTACTTCTTCCACCAGGGTGTGAATGAATGGTTCAGTGATACCGAGCAGGCGACCGAAGCGTGCCGCTCTTCTGATGATGAAGCGCAGCACATAGCCGCGCCCGACATTGCTGGTGCGTACACCGTCTGCTACCAGGAAGGTGACGCAACGGGCATGGTCGGCAATAATCTTCAGGTAACTGTCTTGCTTGGTTTCGCTCGTGGCGTTCCAGGGACCATTATTGATGCCGCCCCGGTAGGGAATACCGGCAAGTTGCGCCACTTTCTCCAGGATCGGATAGAAGAGGTCGGTTTCAAAGGTGTTGTTTTTTTCTTGCAGGATGAGCGCCACGCGCTCAAGACCGGAGCCGGTGTCTACGTTTTTCTTTTCAAGTGGGCTGAAGTTGCCGTTCTCGTCCTTGTAGAGTTCCATGAACACCAGGTTCCAGAACTCCATGTAGCGGTCGCCTTCCACACCTTTGTAACAGTAGTCGTCGAAGCTCTCAGGCCCATAAGCAGGGCCGCGGTCGTAATAGATTTCCGAACAGGGTCCGCAGGGTCCGGTGGGACCGGGTGGTCCCCAGAAATTATCTTTGCGGGACATCTTGTATATTCGCTCGGCCGGCACGCCTACAACCTTGTTCCAGATCTCGTAGGCTTCGTCGTCAGGCGGGTTTTGTTCGTCTCCCTTGAAAACAGTCACATAGAGGTTCTCAGGCTTGAGACCCAGGTCCTTGGTGACGAATTCCCAGGCCCATGGAATAACTTCCTTCTTGAAGTAGTCACCGAAGCTGAAATTGCCCAGCATTTCGAAGAAACTGTGGTGGCGTGAGGTGCGACCAATGTTTTCGATGTCTGAGTCTTTGCCGCCGGCTCTGGCGCATTTTTGCACGGTGACGGCGCGGGGCGGTTCGGTGGGTTTGGCCTGACCGAGGAAAATCGGCACGAACTGGACCATGCCGGCTGAAGTTAGTAGTAAAGTGGGATTGTCAGGAATCAAGCTGGAGCTTGGTAAATGAAGGTGTCCGCGCTTCTCTTCAAAGTACGACACAAATTTTGCGCGGATCTCGTTACCTGTGAGCGCCATATGCTCCTCCTTGGCCAAAGCATGTACGTTGCCCTGAAGACGGTAGTCCTTGACGGTAGTCTTGGACGGTCATCCATCGGGCTCTTCGCGGTCATTTAGACTGAGGGCTGATTATAGCTTATTTTCAGAACCTCGATTTGACTTGATGAATAAGCTTGTAATGCAGGTCGTCCATCTGCTAATCTGAGTTCTTTGTAAGCTGCAGCTTAGTTTGGTGTAATGCGATTTGAAGCTTGAGAAAGTTCTTGTCGTCCACAAGAAGTCCACTTATCAAATTCAGGCCCAGGAACATAAGGAAGCTCGATTCCTGAAGCTCATCGAGGCCGGCTCCGACGTGGTCAGGCGTGTGCGCCTGGCTCATGAAGAACATGTGGAGACCCTGGAGTTGGTGGAAGGCGAACTGAAGCGCCTCGGTATCGAGTACCAATCGCTCTGGCGTTCGCAGGTGCCGGGCATCGTTGAAGACGTAGACCTGATGATTTCCGTTGGTGGCGACGGCACCTTCCTGGATGCTTCTCATGCCTTGAGAAATGTCCCCATCCTTGGTGTCAATTCCTCCTGCTCTTCCAGTTTCGGCCATTTTTGCCAGGCTAACAAAGACAACTTTCAGGACTCTCTGGAAGCCATTATCGACGAACGGGTCAAACCCATAGACATCCTGCGACTGGAGCTTTCCATCGACGGCATTGTCATTCAGGAATTGGCTTTGAACGAAGTGCTGGTGGCGCACAGTTCGCCGGCTGCTACCAGTCGCTATTTTCTCAATGTGGGGGCCCTCACCGAGGAGCATCGCTCTTCCGGTATCTGGGTCAGTACTCCCGCTGGTTCCACCGGTTCCATGCGTTCCGCCGGTGGTTCGGTAAGCCCGATAGCCAGTCGCAATTTCGAATATTTAGTGCGGGAGCCCTACACAAGACCCGGTGAATTTTTCCACCTCAAGAATGGTTTGGTGGCCGACGGCGCCGAGATTAGAGTGATTTCCCAGATGCGCACCGGCGAAGTTTATATAGACGGACCCCATATTATTTATCCCTTGAGCCTGGGTGAAGAGCTTGTTATCAAAGCCAGCAAGTTCAATCTGAAAGCCTTTATCAGGGAAGATGTCAATGATATCTTCGACGGGCCTCTGGCTCAAACTACTAAAACGTGCTCGGGGGAAATGTAGAGTATGACCGAGGTCCCTAAGGGCGGCTTGACTGCTTCCGATAAAGCGGCGGTGCTGGTGGCCCAACTGGCCGCTAAGACCATTCGCAAGCTGGGTCTGGGGCTGGGTTCCAATTTGCCGGGTCGTATCGCCCGTAAGCTCTCCCCTTCAGTTTTGAGCCATCTTTCTTCCCAGAGCGCTAAAGGGGTGGTGGCCGTCACCGGTACCAACGGTAAGAGCACCACCAGTGGTATCTTGTCCGAGATCCTGCGTACGGCCGGTTTTACCTTTGCCCATAATCGCCAGGGAGCCAATCTTGTCACTGGTATCACGGCCAGTCTGGTGGAGTCTGCTACCTGGCAAAGCGGTATCAGTGCCGACATGTGCTTGTTTGAAATTGACGAGGCGGCACTTCCTGTCGTGGCCAGGGAAGTTAAAATAGGGACCGTGCTGGTCACCAATCTTTTCCGTGATCAGTTGGATCGTTTCGGTGAACTTGATACCACGGCAAAGCTTATATCCGCCGGTATTTCAGTCAACCACAGCGTAGCCATATTAAACTGCGACGATCCCAATGTCAGGCAGTTGGTCAGCGATGAGACACGCTTTTTCTACTGCATCGACGACGCTGCCGATGCCACCGACGCCGCCCACGCTAAGAACCAGGAGCTGGCTTATTGCGGCAAGTGCGGGGCGGAAGTGGCTTTTCGCAAAGTCTTTTACGGGCAGCTCGGTCACTGGTATTGTCCCTCCTGCGGAAATGTTCGTCCGGCTCCACAGATAGTGGCTCGGGACGTAGAAGTGTTTCCTACTTCTTCCCGATTCAAACTACAGATAGGAGCCACCGAGGAGAGTTGTGTCTTGCCTCTGCCCGGTCTCTTCAATGTCTATAACGCCCTGGCTGCGGCTGCCTGCGCTCATTATCTGGGTGTGAGCAATCAAGCCATACGCTACGGCTTGAAAGAATACAGCACCTTGTTTGGCCGCTCCGAGAAGCTGACCATAGACGGCAAATCCGTCATCGTACAACTCATCAAAAATCCGGCCGGCGCCACCCAGGCTGTCAGTTCTTGCGTCAAGGACAATCGAGGTCGCCTCTTGATCGCCATCAACGATAACCTGGCCGATGGAAGAGATGTCTCCTGGCTCTGGGATGCCGATTTTGAGCAGTTGGCCGTGTCACCGCGGGTGAAGCTGACTGTGAGTGGCCAGAGGGCCGAGGACATGGCGGTGCGCATGAAGTATGCAGGCTATCCTCAGGATAAGATTGTCTGTCAGCCCAAGCTGGAGCAAGCCCTCAATCAGTGTCTCAGCGAAATGGAAGAAGGTGAGACCCTCTGGCTTATGCCCACCTATACCTGTTTACTGGAACTGCAAAAGATGCTCAAGAGTATGGGCGTAGCTATGTCCTGCACATGAAGAAGGAAGTTTTTACTCCTGAGAGCAAGTGCCTCTTTCTCTCCCTCTCCCTGGCTTTCCTTCTGGCTCCAGGCGTTCCTCTTTTTAGCTCCGTCACTGGGGCCGCCCTGGGGCAGTCGCTTCGCAGCGAGAGCTCTTACTATGATGAAGCGTGCCGCTTGAAGACGCAACAGCGGTATCGGCAGGCCCTCGACCTTGTTTCAGCGGGTCTCAAGGTCCATCCCAATTCAAACCGCTTGCTCATTCTGGAAGGCAATATCTGGTGGATGGTGGGGGAACTGGAACTTTCGGAGAAGTCGCTCATGAAGGCCAGTCGCCAGGGTATAGAAAGCATGGAGCTTCACTGGCAGTTGGCCCATTTGTACAGAGCCCAGGGCAAAGATCGTCAGGCCCTTGCCGAAATCAACCGGGCCCTGGCATTGTGCCCGGATTGTATTGACTTATACAACGATCGTTCCGCCATCTATAAAGACCGGGGTGAGCACCTGAAGGCCGCCAATGACTGTAGTAAGGCCCTCAGCATTATGGAAGCCCAGCACCTGCCGCCGGCCACCATGTTCATCTTGAGAGACCGGCGAGCCGGTGAATATATCAAGTCCGGTCTCTACGACAAGGCCATTGTGGACTTAGAATTTTTGCTTGCCACGGAAAAGAAAAATGAGAGTAGAAGGCAAAACCTGATTGGAGAATGTCTTTTGGCTCAGGGTAAGCTAAAGGCGGCGCTTTCCCGTTTTGATGCCGCTATCAAAGCTTCACCACTTAATCTGGATGCCCGAAGGAACCGCCTCAAGGCTTTAACCATGCTCAGGGATGATAAGGGCGCGGCCCAGGAACGTAAGCAAATTGAGAATATCGAAAAGGATTTCAGCCCTTTTGACAGCATGAAGCCGCAATGAGTCCAGATAAAGAGGTACCCCGCCAGGAGGAAAATCTTGTGGCGGGGTACCTGGATTTTAGGGTGTGACCCTATGCTTAGCTGTTCGGTAGCAGTGCTTTCAGCGACTCAGGCGAGATGTAGTTGCCCTGTCTCATCCTCTTCACTGCCGGCGAATTCCACTTGTCTCCCAGGAAATTGTCCTGAATGAATTTGCGCTTTTCTTCGCTTAAGCTGGGATCGGCAACCAGAGCTTCCAGGTCGTTCTTGCCAACTAATTTGTCGGTGCGATTCGTTGCATCTGACGATCCGACGAAATCAGCTCTGGCGTGGAGAGAACCGCTGCCATCGTTTCTGACCAACTCCGTGGCCAACTGCACGGCTTGTTCTCTTTCCAGGGCAATTTGCCTGGCTCTGGCATCACTTTCCTCTTTTTGTTTGGTCTCCTTGCCAATCTCGGCTATTTCTTCCCACTTCTGGTCTTCAGCTTCTACAGCGTCTTGAATACCGGTTTCTTTCTTGATTTTCTCCAGATCAAGGTAGTCGCCGTTCATGTATTTTTTCTTGAAGTCGGCGCTGTCCATTTTGTCCACGATGTTTTCCTGGATCTGTTTAGCCAGGGCCGGGTCCAAATCGGGTGATGCCAGAAGCGCCTTCAGGTCATTTTTGTTGACCAGTTTGTCGCTGCGCGCATCTTTGTTGTCAGAGCCGGCGTAGTCGGCTGCTTCATGCACACTGGCATTGCCTACATTCTTGTTCAGCAGATCTTGCAAACCAGTGGCTTCAGTTTTGGTCTTTGCTGCCTGCTCTTCTTCGGTTTTCTTCCTGTTCTCCAATTCTTTGTTCTTCGCCTCGGCTTGTTTTTGAGCTTCCTGCTCTTTCGCCGCTTGCTCCTCTCCGGTCGCTTTCTTGAAGGTATCGGCGCTCATATAGCCATTTTCCAGATAGCGACTCTGGAATTTTGGATCATCCCATTTGTCCAGGACTTTCTCTTTCAGATCTTTTTTCTCTTGCTCTGAGAGTCTGGGATCGCTAGCCAGTGCTTCGAAGTCATGCTTGCCTACTTTGCCGTCGCTCCTGTTCTTTATGTCACTGGAGCCGGCAAAGTCAGCCTGGGCAAAGAGAGAGGGTTTTCCGTCTTTCCCTTCAAACAGATAGCTTTGGAGTTGCTTGGCTTCTCCCTGTACTACCTTCACTTCTTCTGCTTTCTTCTCATTGCTTATCTTTGCTTCCCTGGCATTCTCATGTTTGATCACGCCGTCGGCCAGATTTACTTGCGAAATTCCTTCTGGCTTGACTCCCCTGCCGCCTACCGGTTTTCCCTCCAGGGAGCTGGATTGGTCGATGAGGGAGTCAACCATGGCTTTACCGAAGACCCCCGGTCTGCCTGCATCTTTGAAGGCTTTCAGCTCCTCTTTGGTGAGGTGGCCGTTGCCCATGCCGGTGTCGGCGCTCTTGTGGTCGATTTTTTCAAAAGCTCTCTGTCCATACTCCAGGGCAAGAACCGGCAAGAGCTTTTCATCTTGCAGCTTTTTCACCACTGCTTCTTCATATTCTTTGGAGGTTTTGCCGGTTTTGTCACCCTTATCCAACTCCTGGTGTGTTTGCCGTACCGACTCGGCCAGCTTGTTGTAAGCTCCATGGGTGTCTCCGCCCGGTCTGGTCTCAAGCTGTTTCTTGGTTTCGTCTACCGTCTTGTCGGCGGCTTCCTGTGCCTTGCTTTTGGGCTTCACTTCTTCTACTTCTTTACCCATGACTTTTCCTCCTGCCTAGAAAAGGCTAGCGAATGGTTCGCTTGTTTCTGTATGTGTTAATTGGTTTTTGGGGTTTTTAACCAGGGCAAAATAGGCTCCCTCACAAGAGGAAGACGCTCGTGCGCCAGGCATTGGAACTTGGGAATTTAGGGGTGTTTGTGAGCTTATTGCGTTGCTCACATTGCCAAGATAGTTTTTCTTCTGTGACAACTGAATACAATTGCCATGGGAGGATTCCCATAGTCAGAGCTGTTTCGGTTAATTAAAGCCCGAAACCCGGTTTTACTTGTTCGAAGAAAATAAGTAGAGAGGGGGCTAAGACCAGCACCATCAGGGCCGGCATAATGCAAAACCAGAGTGGGAAGGCCATATAGATAGGTAGGCGCGCTGCTTTCTCTTCCGCTTTCTGGCTTAGTTTGGAGCGAAGGAATTCGGCCTGGTTGCGCAGAGTTTTGGAAATACTCAGTCCCAGTTGGCTGGTTTGATTGAGGGAGCCGGCGAAGGCACCCAGCTCTTCCACGCCGGTGCGTTTGTAGAGTTCCTGAAAGGCACGTTCTCGGCTCATGCCAAGCAAGATATCGCGGTTTAGCGTCAATAATTCGTCAAGTAAGGCGGAATTGTTGTTAGCGGGATCTTGAGCGACCCGACTCAAGGTGGCATCCAGACCGAGACCGGCATCTACACAAAGGACCATCAAATCGAGCAGTTCCGGTAGAGCTTCTCTGATGGAAGCCTGTCGGCGCCTGGCCAACATGGTCAGCACCAGGTCCGGTGCAAAAAAGAGAAAGGCGGCCAGAGCCGTGAGAATAAGAGGATGGTTGATAAATATGCCGGCCAGTGGAGCCAAGAGGGCCGGATAGACTTTGGCTGCCGCCAATACACCGAGCTGGGTATTGCCGCGCAGACCGCAATAGTTTAATTTGAGTTGCAAGCCCTGTAGATAATTTGGAAAAAACTTGAGAAGCTCCGCCGCCGGACTGACCAGGTAAATTGGTATGTAGATGGGAGCAGAGCTGTCGCGGTTCTTTCCGAAAGCCGACTTGACAGCCAGAAACAGTGCCAGGGCAAGAGCGGCCAGAAGTTCCGGATAGCTCTCCAGAAAAGAACGGAAAAGCACTTGCGGCATCAGGCTTTTACCTCCGTCAACTTCTTCATGAGAAACATGCCCAGCACCTGTAGGAAGGCGGCCAGCATGAGCAGCAGTTTGCCGGTATCCTTCTCAAAGAGAGGGCGCAGATAGCCCGGACTGAGGGTTTCCAGGGCAAAGGCCAGAATCAGAGGCAGGAGTGCTACGATCAAGCCGGTGAGGCGGCTCTGGGTAGTCAGCACCCGTACCTGGCGCTTCAGCTTCAGCCTCTGTCTTAAGGTGGAATTGGTCTTCTCCAGTAGCTCGGCCAGGGAGCCGCCTACTTCGGTTTGAATGGTGACGGCTCTTCTAATCAGGTCAAGTTCGGTCAATCTGTACTTGTCCTGGGAAAAAGCAAGAGCATCTCCGAGGGGCAGCCCCAGGTTCATGCGCTGATCTATATGGGCAAATTCGTCTTTCAAAGGGCTCGGGCAGTCGGAGGCAATCGCTCGCACCGACTGGGGCAGGCTGTGACCGGAGCGCAAGACCGAGACCATGAGGTCGATGCCGTCGGGTAATTGTTCTTGAAATTTCTTTCGCAAGGCCATGGCTTTTAATTTCAGGATCAGAAAAGGTACCGTCAAGAACAAAGTAAAGAGCACCAGGCTGAGCCAGAGGGGACCGTCCAGGAGGTTCGTACCAAGGGCGGCAATGAGAGCGCCGCCCGCGCACATGAGGGTGAGATCTGAGGCCGAAATGGCTTTCAGGTCGGCTTCTTCCGCCAGACGAGTGATCAAGGTAGGGGCCCAGAAGCCTGTCAGAAGTGGAGAGTCTGCTCTTTCCTTGAGGAGCACGGTTTCCTTCGCCGGGGTGCTGCCCTGGAATACCTCGTTGACTCTTTTGCGCACCAGTAGGCGCCATTTGATTTGCTTAATGATGCGAGTAGCGACCACGCCGGTTACCAGCGAGAGCACCATCAGTAGTACCAGGGAAGTTTGCGACTGTTGCAAAAGCTCGAGCTTCATTCTTGCTCCCGCCCTCCGTCACTGTCTTTTGTTTCCAGGCTGCTTGTGAAAAGTGCTACCGGCAGGTCGATGCCGTATTCCACAAAGCGTTGGGATTTGGCCGGTCTGATGCCGCAAGCACGGTGATGTCCTGTCAGTTCTCCCTTCTCGTTCATAGTGGCTTTGAACTCAAAGAGGTCTTGCATGGAGATTACACCTTCCTGCACTCCGGTTATTTCAGAGATGCTTACCACCCTGCGTTTGCCGTCGGAAAGCCGTTTTACCTGCACCACCAGATCGAAAGCGGAACCAATCTGCTCCCTGATACTGCGCTGTGAAAGTTCGACACCAGAGAGAAGAACCAGGGTTTCTATTCGAGCCAGGGCATCGCGGGCGGAGTTGGCGTGCACGGTTGTTAGTGAGCCTTCGTGACCGGTGTTCATGGCCTGGAGCATATCCAGGGCTTCGGCGCCCCTGACTTCCCCCACGATGATGCGATCCGGGCGCATACGGAGAGCGTTTTTTACCAGTTCTCGCTGCTTGACGGCGCCTTCGCCTTCCAGATTGGCCGGTCTTGATTCCAGGCGAATCACATGCCTTTGTTGCAGTCTTAGTTCAGCGGTATCTTCAATGGTGACGATGCGCTCCTCTTGCGAGATATTGGAGGAGAGCACATTCAGGAGGGTGGTTTTACCGGCCGATGTGCCGCCGGAAATAAGTATGTTCAGCCTGGCCTGTACCGCTTTCTTGAGAAATTCAGCCATGTCCGCGGTGAGTGCCCCCCGCGCTTCCAGATCGGAAAAGACAAAGGGCACAGGACGGAAGCGGCGGATGGAAAGAACGGGGCCGTCCAGAGCGAGAGGGGCGATGATGGCATTGACTCTTGAGCCATCAGGTAGGCGGGCATCCACTATGGGAGAGGATTCATCGATGCGGCGACCGATACGGGCCACGATGCGGTTGATGACATGCAAGAGATGCTTATCGTCTTTAAAGCGGATGCCGGTTTCAATTAGTTTGCCGTCTCTATCCACCCAGACGCTCTGACTGCCGTTCACGAGAATATCGTTGATGGTGCCGTCGGATAAGAGCGGCTCCAGTGGGCCAAGACCCAGGGTCTCGTAGAGAACTTCTTTGGATAATTCGTCTCTTTCCGCGGCCGAAAGGGGTAATCTCTCCTCGTCTATAAGGATCTTGATGGTATCGGCTACGGCGTTTTCCAGTTCGGAATCGCCGGCTATTTTCAGAAGCACACTAATGTCGATGCTATCAACCAGTCTTTCGTGGATGCGCATTTTTAGATCGTGGCGGGCATCATTGAGAGCCACCGGACGAGTAGCAGTAAAGTTGGAATTGAGAGAAAGACCGGACGAACTTGCCTGGCCGCCTGCATCGGCTTTATCCGCCGTCCTGGCTGTGCTCGACGGAGCGGCGGGCGGGACCAAAGGGCTGCCCTTTCCCGGAGTGCTGTCCTTTCCCAGATTGCTTATTAAGGCTCTCAGATCCGACATGCGCCCTCCTTCAAGACCGGGTTTTCGGCAAGATGACGGCAGACTGCGGCTATGGATTTGGCATAGGCGCTACGGCTGTTCCGCAAGACCATAGGTAGTCCTTCAATGGCTGCATTCTCCGCTTCTTCATAAGCATTGGCTACTTTGAAAAGATTGTGGTTTTGCCTCTTTGCCGTCAAGTTGAGTAGCTGTTTCTCCACGTCTTTCATTTTGCCTCCGGCCCGGTTCAACACCAGAGTGAGGCGATCTTTATCGATGCCAAGATCGCTCAAGATTGACAGCCACTTGCCGGTGGCGGCCAATGCCGGTACGGTGGCTTCCATGACCAGTATCAAATGGTCCAGGTCGTCGAGCATGGTCAGCAAGTTTTTGTCTAAGGTTTTGGGCAGGTCCACCAGGCAGACGGGCAGACCTTTGAGAGTCTTGATTGCGCCGAGCAGTTGAGAGAGTGCGTCGGGGCTGACGGTCAGGGCTTCGGAAATATTGGCGCTGGCCGTGAGCAGGGAAACGCTGGAACTTTCGGTCAGGCAACTGGAGAGCAGCTCCACTGAGAGCGAATCCAACCGCGGTATCAAATCGCTCACGCTAAAGCGCGGTTTGAGGTTGAGCAGAAGCGCCAGATCCGGCTGCTGCAAATTGGCATCCAAGAGGAGGCAGCCGGCTCTTACCGGCAGTTCGTTGCCGGCCGCCAGTTGGGCGGCCAGGTTGAGGGCAAAGGTGCTGGCCCCGACGCCGCCCTTGACGCCGAGCACACCTATGGTGAGTGTGCCTGAGCTGTTTTCGGATGCAGCTTGCGGGCGTTTTTCATTTTCCAGTTTGGTCACCATGGTGTTAGCCTCCCTGTGCCTGGCTTACAGCCGGTGCTAGAAGCAGGCAGCGCGGGCTGGGGCTGGCGGAAGCAGGAGCGGTTCTCACTCTTGCCTGGAAGGGATAAACCGGGGCCGGCATAGCGCTCTGGCTTTGCAGGGAGCGTTTGCTTGCCAGGCAGGCATTGGGCAGTACCTGCGATTGAACCGGCTTGACCACTATGGAAAGAGCCGCACCACTGGTGCCGGAACCGTTTACGAGCACATCCTGCAATTGAAAGAGGGCAAATCCTGCTACTTCGTTGCCGGTTGTACCGGGCAGGGGATCGTTTTTCAAAACAGGAAAAATATAAGTGTAGGGTCTGGCTTTTAAGCTGACTGCAAGGGCCTGCCAGTTGCTCAATTGGCTGTCCCAACTTGGTCCCTGCGGGCGAATTACTCCTAGAAGGGCTCCTCTTTCCAGAGCCAGAGGTGGTATTGCCCCTGGTGCGGAGGGCAAGAAGTATTTAAAGTTGGCCAGATTGTCGGTGACGGCCTTCTCGCCGGTTATATCGCCATAGTAGCCGCTGGTGCCGGCCGTCAAATTGACCAGTCCGCCTTTGATATGACCGGGGGTGAGAACATCCGAGCTATTGCGCAAGACATCGATGGTATAGGTGCTTAAGGGCGCTGTGGAGGGATTGGCCAGAGCGGCAAATTGCAGGTTGCTGATGGCCAGAGGCAGGGCGGCAAAACCGGCCAGCCTGGATTGGCTGCCGCTGCTTAATTGACTCACTCCTTTGCCGACGCGGTTTGCCGGTTGACCCATCACCGTCACGTCAATCTGCGGGGCGGTTTCGACGAAGTTCTCGCCGGTGAGGGAATTAAAGGCGAAAATCAGGGGCATGAACATATTCTTGAGAGCATCGCTGCCTTCCCGCTTTCCTCTTACATGGAAGAAGAACTCGTTCGGGTCCTGATCGTTCACCAGGAATTCACTGTCTGCCTCTTCCACTCTGATGGCACTCTTCGGTTCCATTGAGGCATCCGGACCTTTGAGGGCGCTATTCCAGGAATTGTTGTTGATTTCGGCCAACCTGGCCAGGATATTGGCTTTAGCCTGGTCCTGGGAGTACGGTAGGGCAGGGCTCACGACCTGCCCGGCAAAAGCAGCCATTGCACAAGCGCGAGTTCCGTGTTGCAGAGTTTGCACCGTATAGGCTGAGCGCATTACGTCTACGGTGAGGGCCACAAAGGCTATACTCACAACCATCAGAAAAACTGCAAGCGGCAAAATGGCGCCCTTGGAATGGCGCCGCCACCGGGTTTTTGATGGGCAATTACTTGCTTTCAGTGGGCTCTTGGCGGGGGAACTCATGGGTTTCTCTTCGGTTTCCTGTGAATACTTCAACTACCCATTGGGCTGCTTTTTTTACTTCCGGGCGGCTCGCCACTTCATTGAAAGAGGGAGGCATTATGAAAGGTGGCGGCGGTGGTGCTATGGGTTCGAAATTAGCAGTGGCAGGTGTTTCAGTCGGCGTCTGGACCGGTGCCGGAGCGGCGGCGCTTACGGTAAGAGCTTTGGCCGGAAGCAGGTCTTCCTCCGAAACACCGTAACTGTGTGGGGCTGTAACGCTGAGACGATTGCGCAGAGCCAGTTTTATGCGGCCGGTTTCCTCGGCCTGGGCCAGTATTTCCGCTTGTTCCGGCGTGACGGCCAGGGTGATACGGGCGGCGTCATTGCCCTGTAGGCTCTTGCTCTTGAGGGCTTCCTTGGGCAGGCTATAGATAACCGGCAGATTCTGGCAAATGGTTCTGGTGTACTTTTTGCCGTCTTTGCTGGTGGTGAAGAGGACATCTACTTTGTCACCACAGATAATACCGTGGTCAACCAGGGCCTCGTCGTCCAGTTTGAGAGAGACAGCTCTTTCGTGGGTTTCCACCTGTTGGGAGAGCGTTTGACCTTTGGGCATCAAACTGGCGGCCAGGAGCGGTTCGCCTTTGGCTACATAAGCTCTGGCGATGCGACCGACTACCAGGTTGTTCTTGACGAACATATCGTCCTGAAAATAAGACCTGGGTACGGTGATGTAATGCAGAGAACTGTAGTTGATCCTCGACCCGGGCATGATGTCCTGACCGGCGCCGACTATTTGCACGGTCTCAACGGGGGCGACTTTTTTGGCGAAAAAGGTCTTGCCCAGAGAAGCCAGCAGTAAAACCAGGATGAGCCCCACTATCACCATGGTGACCGGGCTCATTTTTGGTGGTCTTGCTGCCGACTTCTGCAGTGATAGCCGCTCTCTTTGCAGGAGCGGGTTTTTTGTCAGGTCTTGTACGGTCTGAGCCAAGGTTTACCTCTTTCTATATGTCGCCGGCGATTTGCTGTCCGCTGACGGCAATTTCGCTGATCAAATTGTCCGGAAAGATAACTGGAGCGCCGCCTTCACCGGAGTAGACGGAGACCGTGCCGGTGAATTCCCCTTTGGCGGAGGCATCGAAAGGGCTGCCTATAAATACGAAGGGATAATCGATTTTGACGGCAATGGTGCCGTCCGGCAGGGTGGGATCAGTGCCGGTGGCTTCATAAGGCAGGACGCGGATGGAGGCTCCGGCCGGCAGATCGCCCGTATTGCCCTGGGAGAGCAAATTGGCATTGCCCAGTAGCACTGCCACCGGTGCGGTGGCTTCCACCAGAGCGCCGTTCTCGTCAAAGCCGGTCACCATTCGTCTGGCGGCTGCGTCATTGAGCTTGGCACTGGTACTGAGGCTTCTGGCTGCCTCCTGGCAGGCACTGAATATGACTTGCTTTAAATAGAAGTAGCGCCCGAAATAGAGGATCGTGATCATGATTAGTAGAAAGAAAGGCAGACTGAACGCAAACTCCACCATGGCTTGACCACGGTGGTTTCTCTTTCCCTTGCTCTTTACGTGTTTCATGACGGAGTATCCATCTTTGATTTCGACCTTCTCTGGTCGAGAGCGGGGACTTTGCTGGAAAATCCCCGCTCTTGCGAGTGCTGACTGCTTTTCAGGCGAAAAGACTAGTCGATGATCCAGGGCTTGGCGGCGTCGCCGGCAACCTGAATGGTGCGACCCGGTTCGGTGGATTTGGTACCGCCGTAGTTGGTGGCCTGTTCTACTTTCCAAACCATATCGCCGGCAATGTGCCCGAGGGAACCGAGAGCCACTACACAAAGAGCAGCTACACAGCCGATACCGAGAGCGTACTCAACCATGCTCTGTCCACGTTTTCTGCGATTCATTGATGAACTCCTTTTCTAAGCCCAAAATTCATTTAATAGATATCTGGAGGTTTCCCTACCTTGCCAATTTTTGCATTATTGCAATTTTTGTATTGCGATTAATTCTCATTAGCGAACAGATGAAAGGCTATCATTTGGTAATCTGTCAGTCAATTAAGCCCCTCTAAGAGTTCTCTGCGATTCTTTCTGAGCAAATTGAAAGTGCCTGCCTGCTTGCGTTTGGCGATGCCGCCTGGATGGCAGGAGGGCGGAAATCATCCCGGAGGATGAGAACGAATCTTAATTAGCTATGCTTAATCAATGACAGTTCATGTCTTCTGTCTTGAGAGGGGCGTCAATGACATCTCGTTCTTGAAATCTAGAAAGCGGTGCCGCCCATAATAATCTCTGTTTCGTCCCGGGCGTTCTTGAAGCCCGTGGGCTCCTTGAAGATGGAGTCGTCCAGGTTTGTTTGTTCGGCCTTTAAGGTATTGAGCAACTGGGTGAGCTTGTAACCCCTTTTGTGCGTTGCTTCATCGGTGCAGGATTCGTAATATTGCAGGCGCAGGGGAAACCCTATTCCCGGCGGACAGTCGGTGAGGCGGGCGCAGGCGTATTCCATACTCTTGGGAAGGTCGAGGGTTTTAGTGGCGTAGATTTTGAGCCTGGGAATTACCTGTTTGTTTGCTTTGACATGTTCGGAGGCATAACCCTGGCAGGCGAAGCCGGCGATGGTACGCTTCTCGGTCTGCCTGAGCACTTCTATGGTGCCGGCTTTCTTGTCTTTATCGGACAGTTTTCTCAGTCCCAGCCTTTCCGCTATGCTCTCCACGGAGATGCCGTACTTGAGCCTGGTGTCGGTGTTGTACATGGAAATCATTTTGAAGGGCGCCCTGATATGCAGCCGCAAGTCCATGGCATCCATGCGAAATCTTGATTTTGTGACATAGCAAGTAAGGCGACCATAACGGGCACTATCTTGTTTGAAGACCCAACCGCTTTCGGTCAGGGTCAGCCCGGGAGGTACGCTCAGGGCGAGGGCCAGAGGCAGGAGAAGAAGCCCGCGAAACGGTGATGAATTAAACTGCATTGCTCCCCGTCTCCAGGCTTGGCATCTGAATTATAGGTGATCGTAGAGTGTTAGACTAAAGGCGATGAGCGAAAATTTCGGACACAATCAGAACCTTAATGCGGCCCCGAACAGCATGACCGGCCGTATTCTCGATCGCTGGGAGATTCTCGATGCCATCGGTGAAGGGGGCATGAGCGAGGTCTATCGTGCTCGCCATGTGATCATGAATAAGATAGGGGCAGTTAAGTTTCTCAAGGCCGACCTATCCCAGGACGAGAACGCCGTTAAGCGTTTTCAGCAGGAGGCCATGACCTCCGGTAGTCTGGCCCACGCCAATGTGGTGCAAGTTTATGACTGCGGTGCTTCCGAACATGGTTTTTATTTGATCCTTGAATTTCTTGAGGGGTCGTCTCTGGCGGATCTTCTCGATAGTCGTCGGGAAAATTCCGAGGACGGTCGGGGGCGACTCAGCCTGGAAGAGGCGGTGCCTATTTTTCTAAAGGTCTGTCATGGTCTTGGCCATGCTCATGCCAAAGGGATAGTGCACCGGGACATGAAGCCCAGCAATATTATGTTGATCCTGGCCGGCGGCGATCTCAAGGACGCCCAGGTGAAGCTGGTGGATTTCGGTATTGCCAAGTTTGTCCAGAGTGCCGGTCGGGATGCCCACTCTCTTACCAAGACCGGAGAGGTTTTCGGATCTCCGGTTTATATGAGTCCCGAACAGTGTATGGGACGAGCTGTGGACGGGCGCGCCGATATTTATTCCCTCGGCTGTCTTATGTTTGAAGCGCTCACGGGTCGCAAATTGATCAATGGGCGCAATGCCACCGAAACCATGATCAAGCACGTGGAGGAAAAACCGGATCTCACCCTTCTGGAGAGGATGGCGGCTGATTCGGAAGGCTATGCCATGATGAAGACTATTGTGGAGCGCTGCCTGGAAAAGGATCCCAATAACCGCTTTGCCGATATGGAAGAGTTGGAAGATGCTCTCCATGCCATTCCCCTTGGTCCGCGGCTGGATACAGAGAAACGTAAGCCGGATAAAAACGAAAAAGATGCGCGGCTCCTCATCTTCTCTCTTTTGACGGCGGCAGTAGCCACCGTCTTTGTCATGTCACTGGCCGTTTATTCCCTCTGGCCGGTGGCCAGGGTACAGGAGCATTTGCTGCAACTGAAGCAACCCTTGCCGCCACTCAGTTACAAACCCTTGGTTCCACCGGGTTTCACGGAAAGGAAGGCCCGGATTCTTAGAAACGACAGCTCTATCTCTCTGGTTTCCAAGGATACCAAGACTCCCACCGGCCAGACTTTGAAAAGTCAGGTGCAGACGCTGCTAGCCTCCGCCGCGCTTTTTCTGGAGGAGAAGAACTATGCTACGGCCGGCTCTCGCTATAACGATGCCTATGAGCGTTTGAAGGAATTTGATAGTTGCACCTATGATGATAGTGAGGGTAGCGGCAATCGGCGCGACAAGCTAATCAGCGCCACCGGTGCAGTCTGGGCTTACTATCAACTGGAGCGGGTCAAAAAGCAGCGTGCCCTTGACGCCGGTTTGTCTGTCTCCTCAAGCCCCGGCCGGGACCTGGTGGAAAGCGAGCACGCCCTGGAAGATCTTCTGGATGATGGGAAGATCGTCGAAAAAGGTGATCCCCAGTGGTTGAACAGGGCCTATACGGTCTTTGCCTTAGTACTGGAAGAGCAGCAAGATCTGGTCAAAGCCATGGAAGTGGTGAGCAAGAATCTCAAACTTGACGGCGAGGTTGTGGACGGGGATGCCTATACTGCTTACGGCTCAGCCTTGAAAAAGGCAAACCTGGCAGAGCTTTGCCGCATCACTGAGAAATTTGACAGGGAAAAGGACCCTTATGAGAAGGCTTTGCCGGAGTTGGAGAAAGCCGGCTACGGCAAGTCGCCCCAGGAAGCAAAAGTGATGGCGCAACTGCGCTTTCGCCACGGACTTTATTTGCTGGAGCTGGAACATGCCGGTGCCTATAAGTTGGCCTTTCAGGAGTTTTCCCGGGCACTGCCTGCTTTGAGCGGATTGGAGCGATCCGCCTGTGCCGGTTATGCATATGAGTCTATAAAGCATTATGATTGGTTTGGCTCGCTTTTGTTCAGATTCAAAAATGCAATTTAGGTGAATGAGTTAAAGCATGACTTCAGGAAAAGACAAGTTCAACCTGCAAAAAGACGACCAGGGTTTTATTGGCAAAGATAGCTTTGTCGGTAAAGTCTTAGACCATTATGAGGTAGAGGAAAAGATAGCTGAAGGCGGACTCAGTACAGTTTACAGAGCCACCGATACAAACAATCGGCAGACGGTTGTACTGAAGATTATCCACAAGCATCTGATTTCTTCCATCAAAAATTATAAGAAGCTGGAACAGAAGATAAGGGCTCTTATTAACCTGAACGATCCCCATATTGCCACCTACAAAGACGTGGTTTTTGCTGATGGGCGGGTGGTTTTGGTGATGAAGCCCTTCATCTTCGAGAGTCTCGAAGATCTGCTTTCGAAGACCGGACACATAGGCCCGGAGCGGGCCGTGGGCATTTTTATTCAGGTGTGCCAGGCCATGGAAGCGGCTAATAAAGCCGATATCGTGCACCGGGATTTGAAGCCGAGCAATATTATTATTCTCGATAACCAGAAATTTTCCGACGACATTATGGTTCTCGATTTCGGCATAGCCAAAATCATTGCCGACGAAACCGAAGGCGGCAAGTCTGAACAATTCATGACGCGCACGCGGGAAACCTTCGGCAGTCCTCTCTATCTGAGCCCGGAGCAGTGTGCCGGTAAAAAAGTTGACTTACGCTCGGATATATATTCACTGGGTTGCGTCATTTATGAATCTTTGACCGGCAAGCCGCCCTTCGTGGGTAAGAACGTGCTGGAAACCGCTTACAAGCACATGAATGATAATCCGCGCCCCATGGGTCTCGATGTCTCCATGGAGCCGGTTTCTTCTCGCTTCGAAGATGTGGTGAGCAAATGTCTGGCCAAAGACCCCGACAATCGCTATCAATCCGCCCAGGAATTAGCCAGTGATCTCGACTTGATCATGACCGCTTCCGATGCCGAATGGGAAAACACGGCCTATGTCTATCAAGAAGTCACACCCCGTAAGAGAGAAGGCCGCGGCGGTAAGCGCATTTCCGTGGAGGCCTTGATCTGGACTTCGGCCATCGTCATCCTGGTGGGTATAGTCGGTTTCTGGTCCTGGTTTATTTTGAAGCCGGAGGGCTCCAAGAAATATCCCAGTTTTGATAACGATCAACTCTGGCTGGTGGCAGGTCAAAACAAACCCACGCCGGTGGATGACTTCGGCAATAAAGAGGAATCCAACAAACTCACCTTACAGAACATCGAAAGAGACATGGGCACCAATTGCCGCGAGTATGCCGATGCTCTTCTGGTACTGGTGCAGCTTTACTACGACTGTCAGCACTGGAATGATGCCGAACAATACTCCAAGAAACTGGTGAGCGTCACCGAGAAGTTGGAGAAAGACGGACAGGAGGGCCCGGGACCGCTTTCGGAGTGTTTTCGCATGGTGGCTTACGCGGCCTTCCGGGCCGGTGATTACAGTGAGGCTGTCAATGCTGCCAATCGCTCGGTGGAACTTGCTTACGGCAAAGAGACCTTGAACGGCTCCACCATTCAGTGCTTGCGTATTTTAGGCGATGTCTTTTCCAGGCAAAATAAATTGCGCAAAGCGGCCGAGGTTTATAATCGCCTCTTTGCCATTGCCGACCAAGATAAAGAACAGCATCCCACTATTTACTGGGAGGCTACCGCTAAGTTTGCCGATGTCTACCGGCGCCTGGGTGACTTTGGAGAAGCGGAGCGCTTCTACAAGCTGGGTCTGGAGTGGTGGCGCTCGCACGGCATGCCCGACAATATCTGGGCGGCCAGGGCACTCTATGGCTATGCTCTGGTGCTCAACAGTGAGAATAAACACAAAGAGGCCGAAGAAGCCCTGAAAGAAGATCTGGCTTTGATCAAGCGGCTTCCCAATCCGGATCTAGGTCTGGTGGGTGCCGTGCGCAAGCAGTACGTGGAGACCATGTGGCACTCCAATTGGATGGGTGCCGTCTCCGCGCAGTTTGGCAAACTAGAACTAGATGGTCAGACCAAGCCGAAGTAGTTGCTTACCTTATTTGGTCTTTACCAGTTTGTTCATGGCTTCAAGGGCTATTTTGGAATCCGGTTTGATTTCCAGAGCCTTCTTGTACTCAGACAAAGCTGATTCGCGCTGTCCCTGCTTTTCCAGGAACTGAGCATACTCAACATGGGCCGTTACGTCTCTGGGAGCCAGTTTGATGGCGCCTTTGAATTCGGTTTCGGCTGCTTTGTTATCACCGAGGGCGGCAAGGGCCGTGGCTAATCTTCTTTTGGCCGGTGAAAAATTGGGTACGGTCTTGAGGGCTTTCTTCTGGTTCTCCACAGCGCCTTTGTAGTCGCCCTGCTTCTCCAGCATCCAACCCAGGCCGCTCAACGCGTTGGGATGCCCGGGGGCAAGCTTGAGAGCGTCTTTGAAAGATTGAACGGCAGACTGTGTGTCGCCTGATTCAGCGTAGATATTTCCCAGGTTGATGTGGGCTTCCGGTACGCGTTTATCGAGGGTGATGGCTTGCTGCTCGGCTTCGATGGCCTGGGGGTATTTGCCCTGTTGAGCCAGAAGCACGCCCAGGTTAATGAGAGGCGAGGCATCTTTGTTGTTGATTTCAGTTGCCTTGCGGTAGGCGGCAATGGCTTCGTCGATTTTACCCATGTGAGTGCAAGCAAAGCCCAGGTCCATATGGGAGCGGAAACTTGTAGGTTTGAGTTTGCAAGCTTCCTGGAATTCGCCCAGGGCTTCCTGCATCTTGCCCTGGTTGGCCAGGACCTGACCGAGCACCACGTGGGGAAGGAAGTTTTTGCCATCAAGTTTGATGGACTGTTTGCATTCGAGGATGGCCGTCTCGTAATCTTCCATGGCGGCAAGAACGGCTCCCAGTCTCTGGTGCGCTTTGGCGTTGCCGGGTTCCTGCCGGATTACTTCCCGAAATTGATTGGCGGCTTCTTTCAGATTCATTTTCTGATAGGCAGCTTCGCCCTTTTTCATGGCTTCGCTTTCCTGCGCGAGAGCCGGCAGGGCCAGTGTGGTCATGGCACAGATGGTGGTGACCAATACTTTGGCCGCGGCACCTTTCAGTTCCTGTCTAAAATTCATTTCGATCTCCTTGCTAGTAGGCGGCGGCTGTCTTTTCGTCTTCTTTTGGTGAAGAACCGCTTTCACCTTTGACTATTTCTACGGAGGCAGATGTTCCCAGTCGGGTGGCTCCGGCCTCAATTAAGGATTTGGCTTTGGCGTAATCGCGAATGCCGGCCGAGGCTTTAATGCCAAGGTTGGCTCCAGCCAGGGCTTTTTTGATTAGCTCGATATCGGCCACGGTGGCACCCTTGCCGTCTTTGACAAAACCGGTGGAAGTCTTGACCATGGCTGCTCCTGCTTTTACGCAGCATTCGGTGGCCTGTACTTTCTCATCATCGGAAAGCAGATCGCATTCGATGATTACTTTTACCGGCACATTCTTAGCCGCTCTCACCACAGACTTGATTTCTTCGGTGACGTAGTCGAGTTCGCCGCCTTTGAGGGCGCCCACGTTGATCACCATGTCTATTTCTTCGGCACCTTCCGACACTGCTTTATTGGTTTCGGCAATTTTTGTATCGGTGAGATTGGCTCCCAGGGGAAAGCCAATTACGGTAGCTACAGCTACTTTCGAGGAAGAAAGTTCCTTGACGGCCTGGCGAACGAAGCAGGGATTAACGCAAACAGCATAGAAGTTATGCTGAATTGCTTCTTGACAAAGCTTGCTCACCTCGGCCTTGGTAGCCTGAGGGAGAAGCAGTGTGTGGTCGATGTATTTGGCTATTTCAGCTGTTTTAGACACGATTTCAATCCTGTAAAACAAGAGTTTTGCAGGATTATAGCCTTTAAGCCCCGGCACTTACCTTACACGCGCTTATTACTTGTGGTTTCCCAGTAGGCAATGCTCTGGTGGTAGTCCTGCAAGCTCTTGACGGCGAAGCTGCCGGTGCTGCCTGCATTACCGCTTTCCAGGGCGGCTATGCCCTGAACCACCGCTCTGGCGCCAGAAACCGTAGTCACGACCGGGACGTTGTAATTTATAGCCGCCCTTCTTATCAATTGATCATCGTCTCTGGCGGTTCGACCGGAGGGAATATTGACGACCAGTTGAATTTCGCCGTTCTTGATGCGGTCCACCAGGTTGGGTCTGCCTTCCGATACCTTGTTGGTGGTGAGAGTGGGGATGCCTGCTGCCTTAATGACGGCGGCCGTGCCTCTTGTGGCAATCAGCTCGAAGCCCAGTTGGTAAAGATTCTGGGCGATGGGAATGAGATCTTGCTTATGACTATCGGAGACGCTGACAAAGACTCGCCCGCGATCGGGCAAGCCATGACCCGAGGCCAGTTGGGCTTTGGCAAAGGCCAGACCGAACTGGCTGGCTATGCCCATCACCTCACCGGTGGAGCGCATTTCCGGACCGAGAGCAATTTGTGAGCCGGCGAAGCGTTTGAAGGGAATCACCACGGATTTGACGGCCACATGGGGCGGCAAGAGTCTGGGAGTAATGCCCAGTTCCGAAAGGGTCTTGCCCACCATGACGGAAGCGGCGATGCGCGCCCAGGGTACGCCGGTGGCCTTGGAGACGAAAGGAATGGTGCGTGAGGCCCGGGGATTCACTTCCAGAATAAAGAGTTCTTCACCCTTGAGGGCAAACTGAATATTCATCAAGCCCACCACCTTCAGCCTGTCCGCCAGCTCATTGACGGCCCGTCTGATTTCTTCCACTATCTTGAAGGGAATGGTCTGGCTGGGCAAGACGCATGTGCTGTCCCCGGAGTGGATACCGGCCTGTTCGATATGCTCCATGATGCCTGCGATGACGGTGGCGCGACCATCTGAGATGGCGTCTACGTCAATCTCGATGGCGTTTTCCAGGAATTGATCGATGAGCACGTGCATGTCCTTGGCGGCAAAGCCTTCTTTCAGCCAGCGCTCCAGATCGTCCTGGGAATAGACGATGGACATTGCCCTTCCGCCCAGCACGTAGCTTGGTCTGACCATGACCGGATAACCGATTCTGGCAGCCAGTTCCACTGCTTCTTCGGCACTGCGTGCAATAGCTCCTTCCGGTTGCTTCAAACCAAGGGTGTTGATCAGCGCCCCGAACCTTTCTCTGTCCTCCGCCATGTCGATAGACTCGGGGCTGGTGCCGAGGATTTTAAAGCCTCTTGCTTCCAGTCCTCGAGCCAGCTTGAGAGGGGTCTGTCCGCCTAGCTGTACGATTATGCCTTCCGGCTTTTCGATTTCAGCGATGTTGGTGACGTCTTCCAGGGTAAGCGGTTCGAAATAGAGACGGTCTGAGACATCGTAGTCGGTGGAGACCGTTTCCGGGTTGGAATTGATCATGACGGCTTCATAACCAAGTTCTCTCAGGGCCAGGCTGGCATGCACGCAGCAATAATCGAATTCGATGCCCTGACCGATGCGATTAGGGCCGCCGCCCAGGATCAAGACTCGTGGTTTTTCAGCCGGGTACATCTCCGACTCGCTCTCATAGGTGGAGTACATGTAAGGCGTGTAGGCTCTGAATTCCGCCGAACAGGTGTCAATCATCTTATAGCTCGGCATCACATTCAGTGCCTTGCGTTTTTCGTACATGGCCTCTTCGGTGACACCGCACAGCCTGGCTAGCTGCGCGTCACCGAAGCCGTGACGCTTGAGGCGGCGCAATAAGTCGTAATCCAAATCAGCGAGGGTGATGGATTCTGCTTTCAATTCCTCGGAGATCTGATGCAGTTGGGCCAGATTCTCAACGAACCAGGGATCAATCTGGGTTAATTCGATGATTTCAGAAGCCGAGATACCGGCGCTCAAAGCCCCGTAGATATCGGTGATGCGGTGGTGGGAAGGCAGTGCCAGGCGGCGACGCCATTCCCAGAAATCAGCTTTGTTGCGACCTGAGACTTCGGCGAAGCCGGTCAGGCCTACTTCCAGACCACGAAGGGCCTTTTGCATGGATTCTTGAAAGGTTCTTCCGATGGCCATCACTTCGCCCACCGACTTCATCTGTGTGGTGAGGGTGGTGTCGGCGCCGCGGAATTTTTCAAAGTTGAAGCGGGGAATTTTAGTGACTACGTAATCGAGGACCGGTTCGAAGGCTGCCTTCGTTTCTCTGGTTATGTCGTTGGCGATCTCATCAAGAGTGAGTCCGATAGCCAGTTTGGCGGCAATTTTAGCAATCGGATAGCCGGTGGCTTTGCTGGCCAGGGCCGAGGAACGAGAGACGCGGGGGTTCATTTCGATGACGACAATGCGGCCGTCTCTGGGGTTTATACCAAACTGGATGTTGGAGCCGCCCGTATCCACTCCGATTGCTCGGATAACCTTGATGGCGGCGTCTCTCAGGGCCTGATATTCCTTGTCGGAGATGGTTTGCAGCGGTGCCACCGTGATCGAGTCGCCGGTATGCACGCCCATGGGATCCAGGTTCTCGATGGAGCAAATGATCACCACATTGTCGAGGCGATCCCTCATCACTTCCAGCTCCAGTTCCTTCCAGCCGAGCACGCTCTCTTCCAGCAAGATCTCTTGCACGGGTGAAGCAGCCAGGCCCTGGGCGGCAATGTCATCCAGTTCTTCCTGGTTATAGGCTATGCCACCGCCGGCGCCACCGAGGGTGAAGGCCGGGCGGATGATGATGGGAAAACCGATCTGCTGTCCAATTTCCCTGGCTTCGGAAGCATTTCTGGCGATGCCTGAGTTGGGCACGTAGAGACCGATCTCCAGCATTTTACTCTTGAACAGATCGCGGTCTTCGGCCAGCTTGATGGCTTCCAGTTTGGCTCCAATCAGCTCCACATCGAATTCAGCCAGAACGCCACTTTCCGCCAGTTCCACGGCCACGTTCAAGCTGGTCTGACCGCCCATGGTAGGCAATAGGGCCTGGGGTCTTTCCAGGGCGATTACTTCCTTTACTACCGAGGCTGTGACGGGCTCTACGTAGGTGCGGTCCGCCACTTCCGGGTCGGTCATGATGGTGGCTGGGTTGGAGTTGACGAGCACTACCTCGTAGCCTTCATCCTTGAGGGCTTTGCAGGCCTGGGAGCCGGAATAGTCAAACTCGCAGGCCTGACCAATGGTGATTGGTCCGGCACCCAGGACGAGGATCTTTTCAATGTCGGTTCTTTTCGGCACAGGTTTCTCCAATCAGATTGGTAAGCGAAAAATTTTGATTTTAACCAGAATTTCTTTCAAATAGGGTTTCAAAGATACTTACAAGTTGGTACATACGATTTATCAGCGCTCTACTTGCCTAACAGCAAATCAAAACATACTTTGCTCCTTCTGAGCTAATAGCCTAACGACCAAGGGGGATAGATGTCGTTAAGTTCGTCTTCGTTTGTCCAAAAGTGCTTCAAAAAGTTTGGAATTGCTCCGGCAATTTCCGGGACAGCTTCAACTGCCCGTTCCGGTCGCATTCTTACGGGCAGTCTGGCGTTGGCGGCGGTTCTTGCTACCCTTATGTTGCCGGCCCAGGCTCGCCCTGAACGGGATGACAACCCCCGAGAGCATGCCATGGGCTTCCTTCCCGATGTACCAATGTCCGTCTGGCAAGACCCTGATGTGGAACAACGGGGCATCGTCGTGGCTGTACACGGTCTTGTCATGCATGGGCGCGTTTACGACACCATGGCCAGGGAACTGGCCAAGGACGGGCTCACTGTTGTAGCTCCCGACCTGAGGGGATATGGACGCTGGCAGGCGCTATCCGATGAAGAGTCCAACCGGAAAACAGGCAAGAAATCGGAAAAGATTGAATATGTCTCCAGCTTGAACGATTTGAAAGAAGTGGTTTCAGCGTTGAGGGCTAACAGTCCCGAGCTGCCCATTTTTATGGTGGGTGAGAGCATGGGGGCCGGGCTTTCCCTCAGGGTGGCGGAGGCCCTGCCCGGGCAAGTGAACGGCCTGGTGCTCTCCAGCCCGGCCATCAAGCGCCGCTTCTACATGGAGCCGGAGATGGTCAAAGACCTGGCTGGTCTGGTGCGTAATCCCCTGCGCGAAGTAGACCTGGTTCCTTATATAAGGAAGTTTGCCTCCGAAAATCCAACGGTAAGCGAAGAAGCTATACATGATCCCTATGTTCGTAAGCATTTGAGCTGTCTCGACCTGCTCAATACGGCTACTTTCATCAGGGGAAACATTTCCCATGCCCGGGGTGTTCCGGCCACGGTACCGGTTCTCGTCATCCAGGGAGACAAAGACCGCATGCTCAGGCATGAAGCGGTTTCAGCCCTGCTGTCTCGCCTCAAGAGTCGCGACACGACCATGTGTTGGTTGCCTGGTAAGGGGCATGTCTTGATTGAAACTTCCCATATTGAACCCAACACCATGGAAACAATTCGCGGCTGGCTCAGTCAGCATCTGCCCGCCAAGAGTGCTTCCCTCATTTCCAGTATGCCTGCCGGTACCAGACTCTTTACCGCCGGTGAGCTCAGTAAGTAAGCTCTCGCATGCCTTCCAGGAAGGTCTGGCGGTAGCCCACGTAGTTTTGCCAGCCTTTTTCAATCATTTCGCGGTCCCGTTCGTTCACCTGGCGCAGCACCTTTCCCGGCACACCCATGACCAGGGAACCTGGTGGAATCTGTGTGCCCGGTGAGACCAGGCAGCCGGCGGCCACGACGCTGTGAGCACCAACCCGGGCTCCATCCAGTACGATTGCCCCCATGGCAATGAGGCAGTCTGATTCAATTTCGCAACCGTGCAAAATGGCTCCATGACCTACTGTTACTCGCTCCCCCACGGTGAGAGCATGGTGATTGGTGACGTGCATCAGGCAGCCGTCTTGAATATTGCTCTGTCTGCCTATGACGATGTCATTGATGTCGCCTCTGGCCACACAGGAAAACCAGATGCTGGCTTCCGCTTCCACCCTCACGCGACCAACCAGTACTGCGTTTGGGGCGATGAAAACACCTTTGCCCAGACTTGGTTTATCTCCATTTAATTCATACAGCAAAGCCTGTTCCTCCCTGGCGATAGTAAAGATATCTCTCTTCCCAGCCCAGCCGCATGAAATATCCTTCCTCTTGGGGCATGTCAAGCTGATAAGATTAGTCAGGCAGCCTTCAAAGTGTTATGGGCCCGGGCTTTCGCCTGGTTGCTTTACGAGGAGTTTTACTATGCCGGTTTTCGAACAGCCGATGCGCAAATTACTGGGAACCCTGTCTCCCACCATCACCTGGCTCAACGAGAAGGGTATCGTCGATGTCTCAGCTGTTCCGGAAGACCACCTGGAAGCCATTAAGCAACTGGAGCGCATTGGTGTTGTTCATAAGCGCAACAATCGCAGCTACGAACTGCAAAAAATTCGCCTGAAGAAACTGCTCGGGAATCTCGGCATAGAGAGCCTGGCCTCCGATTACCCGGCTGCAGCGGTTCTGCCGACTCAGACCACAGGGCATAACGAGGCTCATCTAACCGAGCTCAACTAGTTTTGAATATCCAGGAGCGCAGCCTCAGGTCTCTGGAATGGGACAGGCTAATACAAGAGCTTTCGCTTCTGGCTGAGACCGATGCCGCTCGCTTGCGGCTGTTGGCTCTGGCTCCCCGGCAGGAGAGCGTGCCTCTGGCAGTGGCCCGGGTCTTGCTTGCCGAAACCACGGAAGCAAAAGCTATCATCACTGGTCGGGGCGAACCGGCTCTGGGAGGACTGAACACCTCTTTTGAAAGCCTGGACAGCCTGGCTGTGGGGGCGAGACTGTCCGCCCCGGAGCTTATCAACCTGGAAAAGCTTCTGCGCATCTCGCGTCTGACCAGATCTAGTTTCAATCTTCTGGCGCAGGAAAGTTTCCCTTGCTTGAAGCCCATTGCCGAGGTGCTTTTCGCTCGCCCCGTGCTGGAGCGCGACATCACTCTGGCCCTTGAACCGGACGGCACTGTTAAGGATTCGGCCAGTCATCTCCTGCAGCGGCTGCGCCAGGACGTGCGAGGACTGGAAGAGAGGGTCAAGGAAGAACTGCGTTCCTTGATTCATCGGCTGGCCGGTAGCCGCGCCCTCACCGATGAACTCTACACCATGCGCCACGGCCGCTATGTACTGCCGGTCAATGCCTCCATGCGCTACCAGGTGGAAGGCATCGTGCATGATGCCTCGGGCAGCGGTTTGACCGTCTATGTGGAACCTCTTTCGGTGATGGAACTATCCAATCAAATCAGGCTCAAACAGAGCGAGATCGAGGCGGAAATAGAGCGTATCCTGGCTTCTCTCTGCGACTCACTGCGACCCTTTGCCGGTAATCTCAGGGAAAGTCTGAGCAGCCTCATAGAACTTGATTGCATCTTCGCCCGCGGGCGCCTGGCCGTGAAAATGCAGGGCGAATGGGTGGAATTGACCACGGAGCCCATACTGGAATTGAAGCAGGCGCGCCACCCGCTCCTGGTTTTGCAGGGCGGCGATGGCCAGGTGGTGGCAAACGATGTCAGTCTGGGCGGGGACCGTCGGGCACTTATCATTACCGGCCCCAATACGGGCGGCAAGACCGTGCTTATCAAGCTGGTTGGACTCTCCGCTTTGATGGTGGGGTTTGGACTTCTACCGCCTCTGGGGCGGGGCTCCCGCCTGGGTCTGTTCGACCAGGTGCTTTCGGATATTGGTGATGACCAGTCCATCCAGGAAAGCCTATCTACCTTTTCTTCCCATATGAAGAACATGGTGGAGATTCTTGCTGCCGCCCACTCCGGCAAGCGCATCCTGGTGCTTCTGGATGAAATCGGGGCCGGTACCGATCCCCGTGAAGGCGCAGCGCTATCCCAGGCAATTCTGGAAGAGTTGCAGGCCGCCTCCGCCACAATCATTGCTTCCACCCATCTTGGTAGCCTCAAGACCCTTGCCTTTCGCGACAATTCCTTCATAAACGGTAGTTTCGAGTTCGATGAAGAGAACCTCAAGCCAACTTACCGGCTTAAACTCGGTGTGCCCGGTCAGTCCAAGGCCACGGAGGTGGCCGGTCGACTTGGTCTATCTGCTCCCGTGATGGCCAGGGCGCAGGAACTATTGAGGGGCGAGAAGGACGGTCTGGATGCGGTGGTGGAGGAACTGAGCCTCAAGTTATCCTCGGTCAAGCAGCAGGAGCTGGACATACAGGACCTGAGAGCGGAACTGGAGCAGAAGCTGGCCGGACTTTCAGCCCGGGAAAAGGAGCTGGATAAGTCGCGGCGGGCTGTGCAAGCGGAAGAAAGAGCCAGGCTTCTAGCCGATTTTGAAGCGGCGCGGGAACTGGTGCGGCAGACCGTAGCGCAGTTGCAGAGACAGCCCGATCTTAAGAAGGCTGAACAGGCCAGGCGAGAGCTGGAAGGTATTAAAAAAGCCCTCAAGTGGCAGGAGCAAGAACCTTCGCCCGAGGCTGCCGCTCAGATCGCTCCCGGTACAAGGGTGCGGCATCCTGTCTTAAATCGCACCGGTGTGGTTCTTGAGCTAGTGGGTGAAACCTGTCTTTTGCAACTGGGCAACATGAAAGTGAAGGCCAGGCTTGGCGAAATTGAGCTTCTCGATAAAACCATAAGCGCCGGGCGACCGTCCAATGCCGGTCAGGCTCGCGGCCAGAAGCTTAAGCCTGCCTTTCAGGCGGCGGAGCCTTCCGGCGTGTCGGTCTTTGTGCGCACCATGGCCAACACTCTCGATCTGCGCGGCAAGCGAGTCGATGAGGCGCTCGGGCTTTTGGATAGTTTCGTGGATGGCTGCGTGCTTGGTCGCATCAGCCCTTTTATGATTATCCACGGTCATGGCACCGGGGCGGTCAAATCGGCAGTGAGGGACTTCTTGAAAGCCGCCCGTTACGCCATCAAGTTTCGGCCCGGCGAACAATATGAGGGGGGAGACGGCGTTACAGTGGTGGAGATCACCGACTGATTTTTGCTGTCCAGAAAACGGCGGCTCCGTATATAACCGAATGCGCATTTTGAAATTTAAGGCGACCGGGATGTTGTTAAAAAAAGTCCGCTTGACATCACCGGTACGTAGTTTCCCCAGTTTCAAAGACTGGCTTTACTGGAATAAATTAATCAATGCGTTGGTGTAACTAGTTTCTTGAGGTCTTTCAGGCATGCCAGGTTTTGAAACGGACGATAAAAGCAAGCCGCGCAAGGTGGAACCTTCTCCCTTCGAGGCTGTACTCAATGGCGGTGAGAAGCTGAATGGACCAACCGGTCCGCAGCAGCCCCTTGATGCTAACAAGAAACAAGAGTCGGCACCGGTAGCAAAACAAGGTGATGGGGTGACGGCACCGGCCAAGCCGCCGGGTGAGGCCGACAAGACCGCTCCCGCACCGGACAAAGCTGCTGCCGACAAAGCCGCTGCCGATAAGGCTGCTGCCGACAAGGCTGCTGCCGACAAAGCCGCTGCCGATAAAGCCGCTGCCGATAAAGCTGCTGCCGACAAGGCTGCTGCCGACAAAGCCGCTGCCGAGAAAGTCGATCCCATTGCTCAGCTCAAGAAGGTCAACGACATCCTTGATAAGGAAGTGCCGGCCCTCAACAAAGCCGGAAAGCTGGATGAGGCTAAGCTGGCCTACGAGAAAGCTATCAAAGAGGCTGAGAAAGTCTCCAAAGAGGATATTGAGAAGGCCAAGAAAGATCTTGTGGATGTGCGCAAGAAGCTTGAGACCGAAACTAATCTGGAAGAGAAGACCAAGTTAAAGGAAAGAGAACGGGAGCTTTTCAGTGTTTCCCGCGTTAAGGATGCGGCATACGGCAACATGGCTCTCTGGTACTACCGCCAGGGTAAAGTGGAAGAAGGCAATACCAAGCTGCTTCAAGGCGCCGGTGTTGACGAAGAGAGCGCCAAGAAACACGCCAAGATGGCTCCCGATGATTTGAAGGCCCTCGACAGTAAGGTGCCCGACCTGGTTAATGTCACCCTCTTTGACGATATTTATTTCCAGCGTCAGATGGTTCGTCTGCGCGATGAGAAGAAGGTCGGCGTGCCGGAAGCTTACTTCGGGTTGCACGACATGGTGCGCAAGGCCAATGCTGAGCTTGAGCAGAAGCAGAAAACAGAAGCCCTTCAACAGGCTGGAAAACCTGCTAGTGGTACGGACGGTCAGGTGCCGCCCGTTGTTAACAACGGTGGACGAGATCGGCAGAATTACAGCACTCCCAATCCAGGCTCCGAAACCGTTGTCAGCCAGCCTGGTGCCACGGATAAAGTGCAGGCCGGTAAAGATACCACCATTCCCGCTACTGGAGATAAAACTCAGCCGGCCGCTGCCTATGATGAAACCAAGGCAGTAGCAGCCGTAGACGCCGGTATCAAATATTTCAATGAATTAGAGAAAGCCACCGACGGCAGAAAACTTGATGACGCCGGCAAGAAAGTTGCCGAAGAGGCTATCAAGGCTGCCCAGGCTAGAAGCGATGCTCATTTGCAGCAGTTCATGGCTCTCACCAAGAAGGCAGAGGAAGTGGTCGGCGCCGATAAGATGCCCGGCTTCGAAGCTGCCTACCGCAATTTCCGTACCGAAGCCATCAAACTACAGGGACCGGACGGTCAGCTTCTGCCTGCCGCCAAGCCCATTGTGGAGCGCTTGCAGAACCCTGACCCGGCTAAAGAAGCCGATCGTGAGGCCGCTCGCAAGGAAATGGCTGAGAAGTTTCCTGACTTTGTCAAAGCAAAAGACGAATTTGTCAAAGCTGCCGGCTCTCCTGAAAAGGCTTTTGCCGCCAAACCTCTCATGGATGATCGCGAGATCTTCTTTGTAGAATCGACCAGATCTTATAACGACATGGTTGACTTGCGCACCAATTATGGTGCAGCACTGGTCAAGAACGGCGATAAAGACGGTGCTAAAGCGCAGTTGAAAGAGCTTTTCACCGGTCTTAACGAAGCGCAGGTAAATCAGCTCATCAAGGGTGATCAAGCTGCCGGTTTGCCGCCCCGGCCCAAGCTCGATAAATTGATTCAAGACACCCTCGGCGGTGCAAATCCCACCGATGCTTCGGCCGGTTCCCAGAGCGCTGAGACTCTCATTCAACTTGATCGTTCCAAGCCACTTGCCGATCAAATGAAAGGCGTAGCGCCCGACAAGCTGGAAGCTTTCATCATCGAGGAACAGAAGAAAGGTCCGGCTACGGTGAAAGAGGTGCGGGCTGCTTATGAAGAACTGATTCGTCAGTACAGCGATCCTGAAATTCTCAAGCAGAAGCGCGAGCTGGTAGTGGGCAATCAGAAGCAGTTGGAAGCAGACAAGAAACCTGACGGTACTGCTCTCACAAACGAGGATCGCACCCGCTTGCACCTGGAAAACACCAGAGCCCTGCAAGACATGTCTTATGGTGCGGTGACTCGTCTTGAATATTCAAAATATCTGGGTGACTTCCACCGTCGTCAGAAAATGCTGCACGAAGCGGAGAATGCCCAGCCTTATAAGCCCGGTTCCGCCCAAAATGCCAGCGCCGAGTTTGTGGAAGGCGGCGTCAATCAATTGGCCGATATGCAGAAATGGTCCAGAGAAGCTATCAAGGCTGCCGATGCCATGCCCAGAGAGCTTATCCTCGCCGAAGAAAGATTGCAGAGCAAGAACATCGGCAGAGTCTCCGATGAAGCTGCTCTTTCCAAAGCCAAGGTCTTTATCTCCGGTGGCGAACTGGTTCTTGAGGGCGGACAGAAAATTCCCCAACTTGGCATGAAAGATCTTTCCGTGGACATGCGCACGGAAATCGGCAGTATCTATACCTTCCATGATTTGACCAACGCCATCGACTTGAATAAAACCAGGTCGGAAGCCACTCAACGGGGACCAAACCCTCTCTACAAACCGCAAGAAGCTGCCGCCTTAGCCGGTGAAGCCCTGGAAATATGGAAGAAGAATTATCCCGACAGACCAAACGCCGGACTGGCTCAACTGGTAGCTTTCGGCGAGCAGAAAAATCCTGAAATATTCAGGAAGCAAGCTGCTCTGGCCGCTGAAAATTTCACCAGTCCCAAAGCCGACATGGCCGCCATGGCCATGGCATATGTGGGCGACATTGGCGGTCGAGCGCTACTTGCCCGCTACAAGATACGCGGTGCTGCCAACACCTATGGCGGCGACATCGCCGGTATCGGCTCGGCCATCTTCACCAGGGCTGCTGTGATGCGCATCGGCACCGGACAATGGGAAGACTTCAGCGATACCCTGGCCCATGGAACAGCCGCCGGACTCGCTGTGACCGGCTTCAAGCACACCTCACGCTGGATGATGAAGCCCGATGGCGTCATCGATGGTCTTGGAATGCGTCTTAAGGATGTCAACGAAGTATCTGTGGCCAGAGGCATTGCCGGAGCCGAAGCTAACGGTATGAAGTTTGCCCAGGAACTGAGATCGGCCGGTAAACTTGATCCCAAGGGCATGCAGCTTCTCGATGATCTATCCAAACCCGGAGTTGCCGGACGGCCCAAGACAGAGATGGAAACGCTCTTCACCAAGCCCGTCAAAGATATGACACCGGAGGAAGTACGTAAGATGTACGATGCCCTGGGCATGAAGCCCATGGGTAAAGTAGAACTGACCGAACTTATGGCTACCGTCAAGGGTCTTAACGTTAAAGACATTGCCAGGGCCGCTCAACTGGAAGCTGCCGGTATCACTGATGTGGCTTCCCTTGAAGCCAGGGCTGCCGCTCATCAACAGCGTATGTCCGACTTCATGGCCGACCTCGATAAGACGGCAATAGCCCGAGACCGTGGACGCTTTGGCGCCATTAAAGACAAGGTTACTTTCACCAATCCCAACACCAAAATTGAAGATGTGGTGGAAGAAATGGCCAGGAACAATCGGGTCAAGTATCCCGATGATGCCGCCAAGCAAGCGGAAATCAATTTCCTCAAATCCTCCGGTGTTCACAACCTGGGCGATATGCGCGGCTATTATCTGGAAGCCAATCTGCCTGACATGTCTCGCTTCATGAAGGAAGCGGCCGACAAGGGCTTGATTGCGCCGAAGTCGCTCTTGACCCGCGGCAGAGACATGGTCACCTTGAGCGACAGTCAATCCGTGCGTCAGGTTCTCACTGAACTTAAGACCAAGGGCGGCGATCCGACCATCATCGCCAGTATGGAGGCTAAACTGCCGGTGCTGGAGCGTATGGGTGTCACCAATATGCAGCAGTTCCAGGTGGCTCATGCCGTCGGTAGCGAGTTGAATTCGGCTTTGAGCCTGCGTCAACGCTATCCTGAGATTTCCGAGATTACCGGCACCACCAGAATCTCCGAACTTATGCGCAGAGATGCCCGAGCATTCGGTGAGAATGGCTCCGCTACCCAGCAGAGAGTGGATGCAATTCTGGGCAAAGTGCCTGAGAAGCCGCCGGGTATGATTAGCTCCACCATAAGCGGTGCTAAGAACTGGGTTTTCGATGCCGCTTATAGAGATCGTTTCTGGAACGTGGGCGACATCAACAGAGCCGTGCAGGGCCGTGACGCACGCAACTGGGGTCGTATCAACACCGAGACCTCCAGCCTTGAGGCCATGCAGAGAGCGGCTTCTTCCATGCGCTCCAGGGCTACCATGGCCGGCGCTCTTTCTGCTTCCATTGCCTACAACGGCATCACCAGTGTCTACGACATGTCCTATGACACAGACATCAACGGCAATACACGTAAGGTGAAAGTGGGCGATGAAGTGAGACAACTCACCCCTGTAGAGGCTTTCACGCGCTCTATGGTGGGAAGCGGCGATCTGACCAACCGTATTCAGACCAGTGCCGTAGCCGATGTCTTGCTTGGCAGTATGATCCTCAAGCCCATCGCCAACCCCGCTGCTCAGACTGCTAAAGAAGCCTGGCGCTGGGCCTTCGTCAGTCCCACCTTGCTCACCAGGGACAATGACCAGATGGGTGAGTCGGCCAGACTCAAGCAGACTGCCGATATGATGGAACGTCCCTTGCAGAATGAAGACCAGAGCACGGGTACTGTCTTTGAAAAAATGCAGCAGGAACAACAGCGTCAGGCGGTGCCACCGGCCGATGCCAATGCCGGTAAAACCCCGGAGCAGCCTAAGGTTGAACAACCTAAGGTAGATCCGGCTAAGGCGGAAGCGGACCGCAAAGCTGCAGAAGCCAAGGCCAAAGCCGACCGAGAGGCTGAGGAAGCGAAGAAGAGAGCGGCGCAGGCGCCCAAGCAGCCCAACCTTGATCCATCCACCCTCGCTCCAGGAGAGGGATTCGGACAATAGAATGCGAAAAAGGGAGCCAAAAGCTCCCTTTTTACTGGGAATTTTGACTTAATGTGTCAAATTTGGGGCATATTCTGTATAGAACAAAACACATCGAACAACGCGTCACGATTTGTTTTCTAGGGGTATGAGTTATGGTCGACACACCGGGAAAGGTAGCGGAAGTAAAGCAGGAGCCTGAAAAGAAGGCTCCCGCGGCGGAACAGAAGTTTCTTCTGGAGACGCAGGTGCCTGTGGCCAAACCCGCCGACCGGGTTCAAGTAGCCGAAGACCTTTCTATAGTCGACAATACTCGCCTCAAGGATGCCATTTTCAAGCCTGCAACAGCCGTAATGGGTCATCTGGCTGAGGCCAAGGCGAAGGCTGACGAAATCAATAAGCTAGATAAAGAGCACAAAGATCCCAGTGCCAAAATAACCGTCACCGATGCCAGCGGCAAAGCGGTGGAGATGACTGTGGATGAGCGGGTCAAGCAGCTCAAAAAGGATATCGATAAGCAGTTCTCCGATGCCATCAAGACTTCCCAGACCATTCCTTCGGCACCACTGGTGGAACTAGTCAGCAATAACTTCGCTGAACGCCTGGCCCTGAGCCAGAAGAACGGCATCGACATGACTATCGGCTCCCCCGATCAAATTAAGCTGCAGATAGACGGCAAGCTCAGACTTGATCCATCCAATAAAGAGTTGCAGCGCCTCAGTCAGTTGCACGATGAATCTGAGCAGTATCGCAAAACCGGTGATCTCGGTGATGCTACCAAGATGCTCTACGCCCAGTACATGGCCCTTGGTTATACAAACGAAAAGTATGGTCTGGAAAAAGGCGATAACGGACGCATGAAGGTTGATATGACCGACGTGCAACTAGCTGCTTCCTATGTGATTGCCGCCGGTAAGAATCCCGATTTCCGTGAGAATCCCACCTATAAGCAGACCCTGGCCAGATTAGGGGAGCACCTTGGTGAGAAAGACCATGGTGAGAGCATGACTAAAAAGGTAGCGGAAGCTGCCGTTGAGAAAGATCCCAAACGCAAGGAAGAACTGCTCAAACAAGCCGTGGAACAGTCCAATACCATCGGACTGGATAAGCTGGCCCGGTTGCGCAACGATGAAGACTTTATGGCCAGGCAGCCCAAGGAAGTGCAAGATAGGCTCAATGCCACCGTCAATAGTGCCAATGATGCGCGCCTGGAGTTGATGCGCCTCTATACCAAGCAAGGTCGTACTGCCGATGCTGAGAAGCTCATGACCCGTATCAAAGCTGATGACTACACTGCTGTAGGTCATATTGAAAAGCAAGGCGACAAGGAAGTGTTCGTCTATAAAAACGACGAATGGCGAGACTTAGATAATCAAATGGCGCTGGGAACTTCTACCAATGCCGCTGATTTCAAACGGCTTGCCGACATATACAACAAGAAAATGGAACAAGGTCAGTTGACCTCCAGCGATCTTGGCAAGAGAGCCAGTTATGATCAGGTGCTGAACGGCCTGGACGACAAGAATATCGGCGCCGACCAGGTGCTGGTTGCCATGCAGCAACTGACCAGAAAGCGTGAGGAAGACCGCAAAGCCACCCTTGCTTCCCTTACCCAGGAAAAAGCCAATCTGGAAAAGGAATTGAAAGGTCTCGGCTCCAAAGAGTTTGATGTTGACGGCAAGCGTGAAATGGAGCAAGCCTCTCTCGAAAATAGAATGCGCGTGCTGGAAGCTGCCCGTAAGCAGATGGAAGATGGTGCCAAAGCCGTTAATGATTTCGAAGATGCCGAGAGGCAGATGTTGGTTATCAACCGCCACAGCATGCTGAACGAAAAATCGGAAGCCTCGGAAGCTCTTGAGGCGCTCAAGAGAGACCATCCCGATTACTGGGCCAAGCGCTTTGATGATGAGCAGCGTAAGAAAATCGAGCAAGCTTGTGAATATGTACCCTGGTACAAAGACTGGCGTACCTATGCCATCGCCGGCGCCGCCGTGGTTGGTGCTGTGGTCGGCTTCGGCGTAGCCAGTGCCGCCACTTCCACTGCTGCCGTAGCCGGCACGGCTGCCCTCCTTGGAGTTTCCACCGGTGTTGCTACCGGCGGCTTGCTCGTTGTGGGCACCGTTGGTGGTATCGCAGCCGGCGGCGCCTCCGCCGGTCTCTTCTACTCCGGAGCACACCATGCTGCCGACTGGATGGGAGTCACCAAAGATTACGACAAAGCCGACTTTTCCAAAGACTTCGCCGCCGGCTGGCGCATCGGCAGTAAGACTGCTGCCATCGGTGCCGCCGTGCCTACCTTCGCCATCGCTCTCGGACACGGCATTGCCGCCACCGGTACAGTGAAGGCCACGGAGGCCGCCACCATGAGTCTTCTTGCCAGAAGCGGCAATGCTGCCATTAACTTCGGTGTAAATACTGTCAAGATTTCTCCTCTTGCCTTTAGCGGTGCCGTCACCCAGGAGATGGGCGATAGATGGACCAGTGAACAGCCTATAACCTGGAACGAGAGCTTTAAAAATATCGGTACCAATACCGCTTTCAACGCTGCCTTTGGTCAGTTTGGAGCTCGCATCACGCCGGTGAGAGGTTTGAACCGCGTAACTTTGCCCGGACCTCTTGAGACCTACAAAATGGCCCTGGGCAATACCATGCAGAGTACTGCCCTGGCTACCGGTTTCATCGGCGCTATAGAGACTACCAGTTCCTGGAATGCCGGTTCCGCCTATGATCCCAAGAACCGCATCAGTCCCTTCAGCCCTGCTAATGGTTCCGCAGAAACGCTCAAGACCTACCAGAGCCGTCTGCGAGTTGAAAACCGCAGAATTCCCTACAGTCTCATGGATTACGACAGAATGCGCGGTAGTTTGCAGTCTCGCTTCGATCCTTTGTCAAGTCTCGCTTTACCTGTTGAACAAGTAGAAGGGAAATAGGGTATTTAGATAGAGTGTTCCTTTTAGGTTCCTCCTTCTTAGATGCCAGATTTATCGGTCATCATTCCCGCCTACAATGAAGAGCGCCGTCTGCCGGCTACTCTTGCATCGGTCTACGGTTATCTTGAGCAAACTCTTCAGGAGACCGGCCGCACTTATGAGATTCTTGTCGTAGACGACGGTAGTCATGACGCCACTTGCGAAGTTGTGGAGGAATTCGCCCGGCATCATGTGCAGTCTGAAAGCGACGGTGAACAAGAAAAGATTCGCCTGGTGTCTTATGCACCCAATCAAGGCAAGGGCTTTGCCGTGCGCACCGGCATGCTCAAGGCCCGGGGAGACTACCTGTTAATGAATGATGCTGACGGCAGTTCACCCATTGAAGAAGTTGAGCGCCTGCTTGAAGGCATGAAGCCTGATTACAAAGTAGTGATCGGCTCCCGTGCCAAAGAAGACCCCACTGCCAAAGTGAATGCCCTTTTCTACCGCAAATACATCGGCAATACTTTCAATTTGATTGTGCAATCGCTGCTTCTTCCTGGTGTTAGAGATACACAGTGCGGCTTTAAACTGTTCGAACGCAATGCCGCCCATGATATTTTCTCGGTGGCGCGCCTGAATGGCTATGCCTTCGACGTGGAGTTGCTCTATATAGCCAGGCTACGAGGATACAAGCTGCATGAGGTAGCCATTAACTGGAACAACATGGAAGGTTCCAAGGTGAATGTGCTCACTGACTCTCCCCGCATGCTCATGGAAGTGCTTGGTATTACCATTGGTGCCTGGTTCGGCACTTATAAGCGCAAAATTGCCGATTCGGGCAAGACTGTCTGAATTGACTCAGCTTGCTACGGTCTCAGTTCTTGAGGCCGCCAGGGCTTTCACTACTTCTTCGTGAATTTTGCCGTTGGTGGCAAGAATATGACCGCTCATCATATCCAGCGGGCCGTCTTCCAAGTTGCTTACTTTGCCGCCCGCCTCTTCCACGATTAAAGCACCGGCTGCCACGTCCCAGGCGGAAAGTTTTCTTTCCCAGAAACCATCGAGGCGGCCGCTGGCTACAAAGCAAAGATCAAGAGCGGCTGAGCCGTCCCGTCTGACGCCGTGGCACATATTGGTGATGGCTCGGAAGCTGTCCATGTTGTGGTGCACGCTCTTCAAGGTATCAGGCGGGAAGCCGGTGGCAAGCAAACTGGTTTCCAGGCTTGTGCGCATTGAGACACTTATTTTTTCTCCGTTCAAAGTGGCACCCTGTCCCTTTGCGGCCACGAACATCTCCGAGGCGACGGCGTTATAAACCACGCCCAGCACCACCTGACCGTCTTCTTCGCAGGCTATGGACACGCAGAAAAACGGATATGAGTGGGCGAAATTGGTGGTGCCGTCGAGGGGATCGATGATCCAGCGGCGCCCGGACTTACTGCCCGACTCGCCGCTTTCCTCGGCCAGAAAACAGGCGTCGGGATATTCCTGGGTGAGGGTCTCGATGATCAAAGCTTCGCTTGCCTTGTCAACATCGGTGACGATGTTAAAGGCGCTCTTGTAATCAAGCGACTTTATTTTACCCAGCCTTGATTTTTGCAGTTCACCGGCTCGCAGTGCTGCTTCCCGGGCTACCTTTTCCAGTTTGTCCATGTTGTGATCGTTTCCTGCAGAGTGTGGCTCAATAGAATTCCGCCAGGTTATTTTACAGCAGAAGGCAGGGCTTTCCTGTGGTGAGAAACCAACCTGCTACCGCTGGTGATACCAGAACCGGCTGCCGTGCACTCTCGCAGGATGAAAAGTGGTTCGTATTTACGTTCCAAGTATATGTTTACGCTTCTTGCAGATTTATTGACGACCGGGGTTCCCCGGCTCTATCCTTAACTGCGGCGAGGAGATTGTGTCAGTGCGGAATATTATTCGGACTATTATTATTGAATGCTAATCAAGCTGGCGTAGTCGTAGAAAGACACCGCCGGCGCCAAGCGCTGGCGTTTTTGTTATTTGGAGTAGAGCATGAAAGAGAAGTCGACCTATAGTGTGAACCTGCCCCAAACGGCATTTCCCATGAAAGCCAATAGTGCCGTTCGGGAACTGGAGATTCAGAAGGTCTGGGACGACACCGGTGTATACGAAGCCAGCTTGAAGCGCCGGGAAGCGGCGCCCAAGTATGTACTCCATGACGGACCGCCTTACCTGTCTTCGAGCAAGATTCACATCGGCACGGCCTTGAACAAAGTGCTCAAGGACATCGTCACCAAGTACAAGGGCTTGAAGGGCTTCTACTCTCCTTATGTGCCGGGCTATGACAGCCATGGACTGCCCATTGAAAACGCTGTTTTGAAGGACGTTAAAGGCGGTCGCGCCGCTTTGACCCCGGTGGAACTGCGCCAGCGCTGCCGGGCCTTTGCCCTCAGCAATTTGAAAGGACAGGAAGCCAACTTCCGCCGTCTGGGCGTCTGGGGCCACTGGCAGAGCCCTTACATTACCCTTGATCAGCACTTCGAGGCTAAGCAGGTGCGGGTCTTCGGCAAAATGGCCGGCAAGGGTTACCTCTATAAAGGTTTGAAGTCCGTCTCCTGGTGCCCTAATTGTGAAACCGCTTTGGCTGAAGCCGAAGTGGAGTACGCTGACCATACTTCCAACTCCATTTACGTCAAGTTTGCGGTGGACGCCGCTTCCAAGTCTAAGTTGCCGGCTTCCGTGCAAGATAAGGATGTGGCCTTCGTGATCTGGACCACAACTCCCTGGACCCTACCCGCCAACCTCGGTGTGGCATTGCACCCTGACTTCGTCTATGAATTCCTCCAGGTGGAAGACGAACCCCACGTACTGGTGGTGGCGGAGAGCCTCAAGAATGCTTTCCTGAATGCCGCCGGCAAGGCCGAGAAAGCTGTGAAAGTTCTGGCTACGGCTCTTGGAAAAGAACTGGAGTTGCTTGAATGTCGCCATCCTTTCATGGACCGTCTCTCAAGGGTAATAAATGGTGATCACGTTACTGCCGAAGCCGGTACGGGCTGTGTGCACACGGCGCCCGGCCATGGTCCTGAAGACTTTGAGATTGGTAAGGTCTACCAACTTGGTGTTCTCTCTCCCGTTGATTCCCGCGGTATCTTTACCGAGGAAGCCGGTATTTTCGCAGGTCAACGCTTCGACAAAGCCAATCCGCTCGTGGTCGAGCACCTGAAAGAGAAAGGCGTGCTCTTGCAGCATTCCACCTTCTCCCATTCTTATCCGCACTGTTGGCGGTGCAAGAAGCCCCTCATCTTCAGAGCCACCGAACAGTGGTTTGCATCCGTAGAGGGCTTTAGAAAGAGAGCCCTGGAGTGCATCGACGCCGTTGAATGGTTGCCTGCATCAGGACGCAACCGCATCTTCAACATGGTGGAGAACCGTTCCGACTGGTGTATCAGCCGCCAGCGGGCCTGGGGTGTTCCCATCCCTGTCTTCTATTGTAAGGGCTGCCATAAGCCGCTTATGAGCGAAGAAAGTATCGAAGCCGTGGCCAAGGTTTTCGACGCCGAGGGCTCTGATTCCTGGTGGGAGAGAGAGCCTGGCTATTTCTTGAAAGATATAGGTTGCGGCCATTGCGGCGGCAAAGAGTTCGACAGAGAGACCGACATCATGGATGTCTGGTTCGACTCCGGTGTCACCCATGCGGCTGTGCTGGACGAAAGACCTGAGTTGCGCGGTACGCCTTGCGAGCTTTACCTGGAAGGTTCCGATCAGCACCGCGGCTGGTTCCAGTCCTCCCTTTTGACCAGCGTGGCTGTTTCCGACCGCGCCCCCTACAAGACCGTGCTTACTCACGGTTTCGTGGTAGACGAAAGCGGCCGGAAAATGTCCAAGTCGGTGGGCAATGTGGTGGAACCAGACGAGGTAATTAAGCAGTACGGTGCCGATGTGTTGAGGCTCTGGGTCGCTTCCGTCAACTACACCGACGATATTCCCATCGGTAAAAATATGCTGGCCCAGCTAGCCGATGTTTACCGCCGCCTGCGCAACACTGCCCGCTTCTTGCTCGGCAACTTGCACGACTTTGATCCGGCCCGGGACATGGTCAAGAAAGAGAGCCTTTCTTCTCTGGATCGTTTTGTCTTGCACCGCCTCAATGAAGTGGTGGCCGAGGTAACCAGAGACTTCGATCGCTTTGAGTTCTTCAAGTATTATCAACTGCTCCAGAACTTCTGCGGCGTCGATCTTTCCGCCTTCTACTTCGATATCGTCAAAGACAGGCTCTATACCTGCCATCCTAAAGACGAGTCACGCAGGGCCGTGCAGACCGTGCTCACCCACACCCTGCATACCCTGGTGCGTCTCCTGGCGCCGGTGACGCCGCACCTGGCCGAAGACATCTGGCAGCATATGAGCGAGCCTTTGAGAGCCTATTTCGGCGGTCAAACCTCGGTGCTTTTGACCGATTATCCTCAGGTCAATCCCGACTTCGAAGATAAAGAAGCCGGAGCCTACTGGTCTGAACTTATCGATGTGCGACTGACCGTAAACAAAGCGCTGGAGCAGGCAAGGGCTGCCCGCAGCATCGGTAGCTCGTTGGAAGCCACCGTGGTCATGTCTTTCGGCGATAAAGAAAAGGCCGACAAGGTCAGAAAGATTGAGGGAGATCTGGCTTCGGTCTTTATCACTTCCGGGGCTCATATCTCTTCCAATGGTACCGGCAAGGAAGGGCTTTCCGAGCCGCTTTCCACTGTTTCAGAAGAAGGTCTGACCGTAGCTGCTTACCGGGCTCAGGGCGAGAAGTGCGCACGCTGCTGGAAGTATACCGGCGATGTCGGTAAAGACAGCCAGTACGCGGACCTCTGTGGCTTCTGCGCCGATGTGGTGAGCCGGCTCTAAAGCTGGAAGGCTCTCAAGTCAGCCTAATGGGCTGGTTTCTCCGAGCGGAAGCGAATAAACTCAGCGCTGCCTGCAATCAGCAAGGTGACCAGGAGCATTAAAGTGGAGAGGGCGTTTATCTCTGGAGAGACGCCGAACTTGACCATACTGTAAATGCGCAAGGGTAGGGTGGTGGCTCCTACTCCGGCTGTAAACTGCGTGATTACAAAGTCGTCTAAGGAAAGCACGAAGGCCAGCATGGCACCGGAGATGATACCGGGAGTAAGAAGCGGTAGCGTCACTTTGAAAAAAGCCTTCACCGGACTGACACCCAGGTCAAGAGCGGCTTCTCTCAGGTGAGGATTCATGCCTTCCAGGCGGGCGGAAACGGTCATGGTTACATAGGAAAGGCAGAAAACTACATGGGCCAGAATGACGGAAGTGAGGCCAAGCGAGAAGCCCAGGCTGATGAAGAGAAGCAGGGCGGAAACGGCCATGGCTATTTCCGGTACCAAAACCGGTAAGATTAGAAGCCCCCGTGCGGCTGCTTCCAGCTTCTTATTCCTGATACCGGCCAGTCCCACGGCGGCAAGCACACCCATCACCGTTGAAATTGTCACGGCTGCGGCGGCCACGATCAAACTATTGGAAAGGGCGGAGAGTACGTTTTCATCCATGAAGAGAGACTGGTACCATTTCCAGGTGAAACCCGTCCACTTGACGCCCAGGCGGCTTTCGTCAAAGCTGAAGATGATTAGAACCAGAATAGGTGCATAAAGAAAGAGATACACAAGTAAGCTGAAGAAGGTCAAAAGCTTGCTTTTGTACATGTGATGCCTCTGTCTACTTGCCGCTCTGCAGTAAAAGAGCTTCCATTTTAGCCTTCATCGCTTTCAGTGGTTGCATATCGCCTTTCTTGGCGGCAATCTCCACGCCCTTGCCGTAATATTCCGCCGCTCTGGTTAAGTTGCCCAGGGCTTCATAAGCTTTCCCCATTTCCTCATAGCACTGGGTATGATTTTCCTTTATGGCGATGGCCTTTTCCAGATAACCAATAGCCCGCTCATGCTCACCTAAGATGTTGTAGCAATTGCCCAGACCTTGATTGGCAAAGAGATCATCGGCATCGATTTGCAGTACTTCCTGGAAGAGCTTGATGCGCTCGGCTGCTTCTTTGCGTTCCTTTTCCTGCTCGTCTCTGGCATTTTTCTCCTGCATGGCTTCCCTGGCGGCCTGGCGCATGCGGATACTCATGGAAATAGCCTTTTCTTCTTCCGCCATTTCCTTGTCGCCCTTTTCCAAATAAAAGACTGAGAGGTTGGCGTGGGCCATGATTGAATCGGGATTGAGGGCGGCAAGTTCTTTCATACAGGCGATGGCCTCGTCAATGTGCTTGCCCTCGTCCACCTTGGAGAGCATTACCCCGAGAGCTTCGTAGCCGTCTTCAAAAGTGGGAGCCAGGAGGACGACTTGTTTGAGGGTTTGGATGGCGGCGGCGCCGTTGCCGGCGGTAAAGTCTTGCAGTGCCTCTTCGTAGAGCCTCTTTGCCAGGTCTTCGTCCCTTTCCGGCTCGATGAAGGGCAAGACCTGCACCTGTGCTTTAAGCGGCAGGCGCTTGCCTTCAACTTCCACATAGCCTTCAATTTCGCGGCCTGGTACACGCAGATCGCGCTTGAGAAAAGCGAGGGCAATATGTTTAGACAGTCTCGGGCTGAAGCCATGGGAAACAAGGGTGCCGGCAGTTTCTTCAGCATTTAGATGGAACTGCGAGCCGACGGGAAAGTTAATTGCTTCGCTGCTATTCAGCACGAGACCCACCAGTTGTCTGGAAGGCGAGCCCTGGGCTTTCACTCTGGCCAGAACTTCCTGACCCTGAAAACAACCTTTGGTGTAAGAGACGGCCGGTGAACTCAAGGATAGTTCCACAATCAAACTATCGCTGTAGTCGGTGAGAAACTCTGCTTGCCCGGCTTCGACGCGACGAATAAGTAGTTCTTCCCTGGAAAGTTGAGGCAGAGTCAGTGTCTCCTCTTCGCTGAAAATGATGAAAGTAGGACAGGGCGAAATATGGATCCTGGCGATGAAGCCTTTGCTGAGGGGCATGAGGGCGGCTCTGGAGCCTGCCGACGGGGGAATCTTGAGGGGCGCCTGGCTGCCGCTTACAAGTTCACAAAAAGGAAATACCAGGGGCACGACTTCTACTTTGTCGGCGAATATAAAGCGCTCCAGGTGCTCGATTATGGCTTGTTTTTGCACTTCCGGGGCGAGAATGAGAAAGGCGGTCGGGCTCGTTTTATAGAGGTTGAAATAGGCAATGACTTTGGCTTTGCGATCAAGGAGGCTGGACTCCTGACCGTCCCCTATTTGCAAGGCTTTCACGTCGGAAGTAGTCTGCGACTGTAAGAAGCGCTCTGCGTCTTCACCTTTTACCTCTATAAGAAGGTAATTTAGTGCCAGTTTGCCGGTGGGGAAAGTTTCTTCAATCATTTAAGGAGCACTCTTTTTCTTTGGGCAGAAACGGAAAACGAGCTGCACGGGCAGCTCGTTTCCCAGGATAGATGTTTCAAGTCTTAGACGGAGAAGGAACTGCCGCAACCGCAGCTACCTTTGGCCTGAGGATTCTTGATGACGAAGCCCTGACCATTGAGCCCACCCTGAAAGTCGAGGTTGGTACCTTTGAGGTAGATGGCGCTTTTGGGGTCGATGAAGATTTTCACTCCGAAGGCTTCCACCACATGGTCTTTTTCCTGGGCGTTATCAAATCTCATGCCGTAGGACATGCCTGAACAACCGCCACCACGAATTTCCATTCTCAGACCGGTTTTGTCCGGTTCTTCCGTGAGGAGGCGTTTGATTTCACCAGCGGCGGCTTCGGTCAAGGTAATTACCTGGGTTTGCTCTTGAGTTGTAGTTTCTGACATGCTTTCCCCCTCCGGGACGGATCCATTAGACTGCCGACTTACTGTCAATAATCTAGCACAAGGGCCCCGGCAATTCCCTTCCCTAACAATTGTTTCGTCTTTGCAACTATTGAAAGGCTGAGTTTAGCCGTGTCGTGGCCGCCGGAGAGTGTAACAAAAAGCCAATTTACCGGGCGCCATCACCCTGCCGGGGGGATGTCAGGGGTTATAACGGTAAGGGGGGCGCGTGTAGTTGCCGAGTTTTCTTTTGATGAATCAGATGGAATCAGATGGAAATAAGAACTGCTTTATCACGGATCTCATATCCGCGTGGAAACAGTTTCTAGAAAAGTTCTCCAGAAAAGCCGGGGAGTCTCAATGCCCTGCAGAGAGCCGTGAGTTAAGCCCAGTTTTGCACGAAGGTCTCAAGGAAACCGGCCGGGCAATGTCTCAGAGCATCAGTCGCATTTCTCAAAATCGCTTGCATGCCATGGAAGGCGATCGTTCCGGACAGTTAGGCAAGCTACGGGCTGCTGCCCGCCATGAAGTGGAAGTGGACGGCAAAGACGCCTGGTTCGGTAAAGAGGTGGTGGGACTGGCTGCCGAAGGACCGGTAAGAGCCAGGGCCAATGTGCAAGCCCGGGCTCAGGCACGCATTGGCTCTCGTATGACGGAAGCAAGGCTGACCAATACTCGCTTGCGTGCCCTGGCTGAAGCCCTTGAGCCTCCGGAAGAAAAACACGACGAATAGAACAAATAAGACAATTAGCGGCTGAGCGTTAAGATCTTGCCCGCTACTCGTTGCAGTCTGACTCCATAGGCTCCGCCCAGCAACTCCTCTAGAGGCAGCCAGCGAAATTGGCTCACTTCCTCTTCTTGCAGGTTGAGTTTGTGGGCGCCTTCCGAAAGTTCGTAAACGTACTGAAAGTCGTGGTGAAGGTGCGGTCCTTCGCCCTTGCTCGGGTTCTCAGGAATTTTGTGGGAATCAACGTCGATGGGTAGCTCCTCACCGAATCTACCGTGCAGGCGGTGCAACTTCAGTCCGTGACCGTCCTCGCTGATGCCGGTTTCTTCCACCAGTTCTCTCAGGGAGCCGTCCGCCGGCCATTCCTCGAAATCAAGATGGCCACCGGGTTGCAGCCAGCGCTTCAACATATTATGTTTGATCAGGAGGACGCGATTTTGATCATCCACCACCAGGGCGCTGCCGGTGAGATGACCGACCATGTTTTTGCGATTGGTCAGTTCGCGATCTTTTTCTTCCACCTGCTTGAGGAGCACCTCCAGACGCGGTTGGTCTTCCGACCAGTGCTTCAGGTAGTCTTGCAAGAGCCTGGCAATTGATTCAAGGTAGTTTCCCGTCATCATGGTTTTCAAAACTCAAACAAGACCTGGGCTATAGTTGCCATCACCTGTAGTGTCTCTCTCGCCACGTCGTAACTGAGACCTTTGAAGTTGGTCGGGCAAATGAGACAGAGTCCCTTGCCGCCCTGAATGTGGAATTCGCGAAAACCATTAAAACGCTGCAAGTCTCTTAGTTTCTCGGCCATGCCCGGATAGCCGATGAAGCGGTGGCAAATGTCCAGGTCTTCCGAATGGGCCAGTAGTTCGCTGTCAAAGACTTTTATGCCGGTGGGTCTTTCATGCGCATCGATGAGCAAAAGCCGCCCGAGAAAGCCGGATAAGCCTTTTGCTACCTTGGGTGTTACCACAATGGTGAAGCTGGGTTTTGTGCCTTGATGCTCGTGCAGCACATCTGTTTCCAGATAGAAGCTGGTGCCGAAGGGAAAATCGGGTTTAATCGCTTCTATTGTTGCAGGAAAGCCAAGCACGGAACCTTTGATGCAGACGGCGACGCGCTCGGAATCGTCCACCACTTTCCCGTCTACGATGGTGGCGAAGTTCTTTTTTTTGTCTTCTACACTTGTCACTGTTTTCTATTCGAGACCGGGCTCGACCGGGGGTCTGGCTTTCAAGTCTTGGCTCTTATCGCCTGTGGGGTGATAGAGCTTCATTTTTACCGCTTCGGCTTTTTCCTTGCCTTCCTTACCTTCCTTACGCTTCAGTAAGTTGAAGCCGCGCTTGGCTGGTTTTTCAGCCTTTTGTGCATCGTGGGTTTTCACATTGGGCTCGGAGAGGGCATGGGCCTTGGTATGGTTCTTCAGTTCGTGGTCGATATTTGCTCCCACCACTTTCATGGGCTCTTCTTCGGCTTCACCTGAGGCTTTTGCCTCTTTGGCAAACTTGTCTGTGAGGGAGGCTACCTGCTTACGAGCGTCTCTGGCGTATTCGGATTCCGGCTCCAGCTCTACGGCCCGGGAAAGCAGGTAGTGGGCCTGTCCTTCGTGGTTGCGCTTGAGCATTAACAAGCCCAGGGAATAGTAAGCTTGAGCCAGGTCGGGCTGTAGTTTGAGCGCTGTGGAAAAGGCTTTCTGGGCGTCATCCAGTTGATCCAGGCTTTCCATGGCTTTGCCCATGTTGAGATAGGCAGAGGCGAACTTGGGGTCTACCTTGACGGCTTCCTGCCACTTCTCGATGGCTTCTTCCTTCTTGCCCCGGAAGAAGAGCACTGAGGCCAGACCATTGAGGGAGGAGGCCCGGTCCGGCTTGAGGGCTACAGCCTTGAGCAGCGCTTCCTGGGCTTTGGCGTAATTTTTCTGTTGAATATAGGTGAGACCGAGGTTGCAGTAGGCCTGTTCCATGCGGTCGTCGAGGGCGATAGCCTGTTTATAGGCTTCTACGGCTTTATTGAAGTAGCCGGTTTTGTAGAATTCCCTACCCTGGTTATAGCGGGCCACGGCTTCCCGGTTATAGCCTTTCTTGGCCGGTTTTTCGTCACCGCCCTCAGCCCGCGCCGGCATGACCTGGGCTAGAACCAGACATGCGGTGAGAAGCCGGAGAACATTGAGCGCCGTGAGGCTCAGTGCATTTTTTCTTTTGTACTGGTTCAAGGTTTTAATGTTCTGCGCCGGAGCCATATCTAATCGTCACTCAAAGAAATGCTTATAACTTGGCTATTATAGCCCTTCTCAGGAATTCGGCGTCATTTCCCAAGCTTTAGACAAGTATTCTGTAATGTCCCACTGTACGTGTTTTCCACCTTGCGACCCGTCTTTGCCTTGCTTAAGCTATTGATTACTCCCAGAAGCGGTAATTTGAATTTTTCTTATGACTAAGGAATTCGGCTCGCTGGACCGACCCAGCTTAAAACTCTCCGATTTGCCTGCCTCCCAGCCGGAAAACCAAGCCGTGCGCTTTTTTGACCGCGGCGATAAGCACGATAAGGTAGATTACCGCCAGGTGGAAGCTTCCGCGCAAACGGACCGCCTCTTCAGTCAGGAAGTGCAGGAACTGCGCTTGAAAGGTGAGGTATCACCCGAAAAGCTCAAGCAAACTGCCTTTCGGGCCCTTGACCGGCTTTTCGGACAGGCTTCCTCCCTGGATGGTTCCACCGAGATTAGCCCCGAGCACAGTCGCTTTCGCTCGGACGTTTCCGAGCTTGGTAAGTCTTCCGGCAAGAGCGGCAACGCTCGCGATATTTTTAGAGATGCGGAAGCTAGGGCTCTTCTGCCCATGATTGGCGACAACAGAGCCGGACTCCTTGATGATAGCCAGACTGCCAGTCCCCTGGACAAAGTACCGTTGAAGAACATCAACGGTTCCTTCTTCTCCCAGGCCGATCTGGAAAAAATTGCTGCCGGCGGTTCCGTGGAGATCAGTTTGACCGCTCGCGATTTGCCTGGCGGCAGGCGCCAGGGTCGCTATATTCGTCTGCCCGGCAGTGGCAGTGATGTTGATAAAGTGGTGGCACTGATTGGCCAGAATGAAGGCAAGGCCAATTCCATCAACTGGAACGACAATGGCGCAGGCATTTCCGTCGGCATTCAGCAAAGCAATCAGCGGGGCGGCAACCTGCCCGAGCTTCTGCAACGTATGCACGAGGCCAATCCCCAGAAATTCAATCAAATCTTTGGGGCCAATGCTTCCCGCATGCTGAACGAAAACTTTGTGCGCAATGCTCATTTCTCACCCCGAAATGATCTGGGACGGGCCATGGTGAGAGCCGTCAATGAACCGGAATTTCAAAGGGCCCAAGTCACCCTGGTGAGAGAACATGTGCAGCGGGCCGCGGAAATCGCTCGCGGGCTCGGCATAAAATCTACTATGGGTGTGGCACTGGTGGCCGACCTCACCAATCAATTCGGTGAAGGCGGGGCTCTTAAGTATTTGCGGCAGGCCCGGGGCAGACATTCCGAAGAA
>JACRFZ010000110.1 GCA_016212515.1 Candidatus Melainabacteria bacterium | reverse complement strand
GCCCTCGCTGAAGTCTATGCAATTTTGAGAGGCGGGCACCACCACCTTGCCGCTCTTATCTATAAAAGTGCGCCCTCCCACCGCCGCCGGAACCGGAAAGGGATTAACAGCAGCGAGCCCCTGCCGGAAAGCCTCGGCGCGCATGTAAGCCGGTTCTATGACAAACTTTCCAGTCTTATCGATGTAGCCGAACTTACCATCCCGGGCAGCCACGGCCAGCCCCTCACGGAACTCCAGGGGAGTGAGCATGGTCTGAGTGAAATCCCAGTCGGGATTGTCATTCTTTGCGCCTTCAATGCGAGCGATATCAAAGCTTATCGGTATGACTTCCCGCCCGCTCTTATCAATGTAGCCGTAGCGGTTAGCCAGCCGCACCAGAGCCAGACCATCACTGAAATTACCGGCACTATCGTACTTGAGCGGCACTTTCCAGACACCGGTTCTATCGATATAGCCCCATTTGTTTCCCACCCTTACGGCACAAAGACCCTGGGAGAAATTCACAAAAGTATTGTGGGGCAAAGTCCAGCCGCCGTACTGGTCTCTTGCCACATCATCAAACTTATAAGGTATGACCAGCCGCCCACTCTTGTCGATAAAGCCCCATTTTTTGTGGGGTAGCTTGTCAAAGACCGCCACGCAGCCGCCCAAAAGCGGCAAGAGAATAAGAGAGAGTAAAACAGTGAGCAAGTTTCCGAGCCGATTTTCTAAGCGTGGCAAAAGACAAGTCTCCCAGTAGAAAAGCACAACCGGCAACACGCTATTTTACACGTATTACCGGTTGCACTTACTCTTTGCTTGCCACTGTAGCTCTTATCGAACGCCGGCTACGGTCTTGGCACCGGCGTCGGCAACATGCCTTCTTTCCATCTGGGGCAGATTGATGAAGGGCATGGCACCTCCTCCCGAGAAAGTCGGCAGTTCGCCGTCCCACTTCTCAACAGCGCGAAGCTGAATCAAACTGGGGTTCTGGGCCAGGGCATTGGCTTCCCTCTGAATAGCCTGAGCTCTTTCAATGCTCTCTTTGCGAATCTGATAGGCAGCAGCGTCGGCTGCAAGCTCTTTCTCGCGGGCGGCGGCTTCCGCCTCGGTGATACGCCTTTCTTTTTCATTTTTAGCTTGCAGGGCTTGTTGTTCAGCTTTTACCTTGGCTTCGATGGAGAGATTGAACTCTTTGGAGAAATCGAAGTCGGTAATTGCTACGTTAGCGAGCATCACCGTACCTTCCAGCTTTTTCTCACTTAGAGTGTGGTTGATATAACCCTTGATGGCGTCGGTGACAAGTTGCTTGACCGTCTCACGCTTGGTGACAAGCTCTTCAGCGGTAAATTTAGCAGTGATCGCTTTCAAACTCTCCTGCACTGCCGGTGCCACCACGGTCAGATCTACCTTGTCGAGATCACCCACGGTTTGATAGCACTCAGCCGCCATAACGGGAGCAATGTTGTGCTGCACCGAGATGGTGGTCTCCACGGTCTGCAAGTCTTTAGAGGCAGCAGCGGCGCGAACCTCGAAAGACTTCAGGCGTGTATCCAGTTGCACCACTTCATCAATGAAGGGGCGCTTGAAGTGAAAGCCGGGAGAAAGCTCACTGGTGCTCACCGCACCCATAGATTTGAGCACACCCACATGACCGGCATCAACCACCACGTAGAAGCCGCTCAAAACGGGAATCGCCAGGATTCCCCCCGTCAAGACAAGAAAGCACCAGAGCAGCATCAGCTGCTTATTATTGTTATTATCCATTTTTTTAAATCCACGATAAAAGAAGACAAACGAAAGACACAAACAGCCTGACCAATTTCGATCCGACAGAGACGGCAAGATCGAAATCGCTACTTGAACTCTCTAAGTTTCTACATTTCAGTTTTCTACACTTTTGACTACAACTCTTACATGCACCTAACCTATCACGCCGCTTGACATCTTTTGCAAAAATTCAGTTATTACTCATTATTACTAAGGCGTTGCCGAGAAAAGCCGCGAGAGTGCCACAAGAGCAGCCGGAAATGACGGCAACCACTACCACCAGGGGCTGCTACCAAGTAAACTAAATTAGTAGAGATAGTAGAAAGTTCGCCGGTAACTACAATTTGCCAAGCCCCACCACAGATGCGTCATTGAGTAAGCCTGACTTTCCGCAAAGCAAGCCGGGTATATTTCACCCAGCCAAACTGTGGCCCTTCATAAACTGGCTGTTTCAGCGCTACATAGCCATAGATCTGCTGATCAACAACCGCCTCATTGTCGACCAGGCCGACATCGATTTATTGAAAGAATTTCCCCGTGGGCAGGGGCTCATTCTCACGCCCAACCATGCCGACGAAACCGACTTCAAAGTATGCGTGGAAGTAGCGCGCAGAGCCAGGCGAAACTTCTTTTATATGATGAACACCGAGGCTTTTGAAGAAGGGCACGGTCTGGCCGGCTGGTGGATGCAAAGGCTGGGTGCCTTTTCCGTGGATCGAGGCGGAATGAGCACTATGGTGCAGTCCAAGGACTTTGCCCTGAACGTGGTAAAGGGAAAGGACGTTCTGGTTATTTTTCCGGAAGGAGAAATTTACTATTTGAACGATCAGGTACAACCACTCAAAAGCGGTGCGGCGGAAATCGCCTTGAGGGCTATCTTGCAGGAGAGGCAGGTAGGACACAGTGACTGGTCGGCCTACCTGATGCCCATGGCCATCAAGTACAGTTATCCCAGATCGATTCAGAAGGTTCTCGATAAACGTATTCAAAAAATTGAGAAACGCTTGCACCGCAAGGTGCGCAGCCAGGACGTGAAACTTAGACTGGGTCTGATTATTGCAGAGCTTCTCAGGCGGCAGGAAATTGCCCACAATCTGAAAGCCGGCTCAGCCAGTTTGCAGGCCCTCAGTGAGCGGGTAGCCGATGTAAGACAGGCTGTCTTGGAGCAACTGGAAGATCGCTACGAACTGAACGCCAGGGATGAGCGCAAGGGCCTTCTGGATCGCAGCTGGAAACTCAGTTCCTACCTGAGAAGCCTGCCTAGAGGCTCAAAGAAGGAAACCCTGGCTGAAATGAAAAAGGATCTGGCCGCCCTGGCTCGGGTGGCGCGTATGGTCAGTTGGCAGCCTCAATATGTAGAACTCAATCCCAGCCAGGAGAGGCTGGCTGAAACAGTATTGAAATTGGAAAGAGATGTCTACAATATCAAACGCCCCAGGCAACTGGCTAAAAGACGTGCCCATGTGAAAATTGGCAGCCCCATAGACTTAAGCCCCTACATGGACGAATACGAGAGAGCCCCCCATGAAGCCCGTCACCACATTGCCGACAAGTTGAGGGATCACCTGCAAGGGCTGATTGACGCTATGGCAAGCACCATAGAGAAGAGCCGCGCTCTATGAAACCGCCCGCGATTTCTTCTGGCTGGCCGGCTTAGCGCCCGGTGCGCCTTCCCCTTCCTTGTGCCAGACTGTGCGAGTATGCTCGATGGCACTCATCATTTCCTTAACTTCCGACGGGTCGGGAGAAATGAAGTTGACTCCCTCAATTATCCAGGCGGCCAGTTTCGGATTGCGCAAATGGTAGTAAACATTGCGACCTTCCCGATGCTCTGAAATAAGCCGGCAATTACGCAACACGGCCAGTTGCTGGGAAACGGCGGCATGGGTGATGCCCAGAATGTCGCGCAAGGCATTTACAGGCAGATCTTCTTTGCGCAACTCTTCAATAATGCGAATACGCATGGGATGCGACAAAACCCCGAACAAACGGGCAAGTTCAGAACTAACTACGGCTCTGTACGGCAAGTGCGCCCCCTTTGCTTGATCGGCTCGATCAGACCCATGCATATATCAGCATATATGATTATATTGAATAAAGTCAAGCTCCCTGCCATTAAGAACCTCTCCAACAGGCATTCTGCTATAAACGACAAGTCACAGCTTTAAAGGCAGACAGCGCTTGCAGATATTCAACATGGGTCTCAAGCAAGCGCATCTGGGCCTCAGCCGTGGTGCGCTCCCTCTGGTTTACGAGAAAGAGCGTACTGTCTCCGGCGCCGTAGCGAAGACGTTCCCCAGCCTCCACATCCTTTGCCTTTTTCACTTCCTGTTCCGTGGCGGCAAAGCGATCATAAGAAGTATTGATAGCAGATACGGTATCGTCAACTTCGGCCTGAATCCGCTGTTTCTCAGCCTTTTCATCAAAATTGAGTTTCTCTATCTTGAGGCGGGCCGCCTCAATTTGTCCGCGAGCAGTTCGCTGCCTGAGCGGTGCAGAGACGTTCAGGCCCGCTCTCATAACCAGACCGATACCCTGGGGTCCGGTATCGGCACCCTGCATGTAGTAAAGGTTCATAGCCGGTAAAAGCATGTTTTGAGCCAACTTAAGCTCAACCTTGGCCTGCTCGCGCTCTAAATTGATCTTCTTTAGTTCCGGTCTCAGTTCAATAGCCTTGCGCCGCCCGTCAAACCATTCGCTATCGGTCAAGCGCCTGGGATTAGGAGAAAGGGCCGGCAGTGAATCTTTAGGAATGGCCCTGGGAATACCGTTTTCATCCCAGAAAAAAACCGAAAGGGAAAGGCAGGCTTTCTGAAACTCTCGTTCTGTCTTGATCAAGGCCGCCTGCCTGCGCTGAATCTCTTGCTCGGCTTCAGCGATTTCCAGAGCCGGCGAATCACCCTTTGCCACCCGCTCTTTAATCTGCCCAACTCTCGCTTCGGCAATCTTCAAAAGATTTTGAGCCACGTCGATGCGAGACCGGGCGCCGATACACTCCCAGTAGGTAGCAGCGGCCTTTAGCAAAAGCTCTAGCCTGGTCAACTTATAAAGCTGCGCGGCAAGAGGCTCACCAAGCTTAGCTTGCTTCTCTGCTACATTCTTCTCGTTTTGAATGAAGCCGCGCAAAAGCGGTACCGACATTCCGCCGTAGTATTCACCGGCCCGACCGGAAGGCAAGAGCGGCGTCTTGGTATCGTTGGGGTTGAGGCGCATGCCCGTGAACAACTTGATGCCGGAGCGAGTGAGCAGATCAACCTGGGCTTCGTTGTGGATGGCATCTTTGGCCTTACCGGGATTGACGATATCCTGTACACGCAGATACTCGTTCACGCCATTCAAGACCGGATCAAAAGCACCGGCCTTTTCCAAGCGCTTGGCACCGGCAATTCTTCGCTCGGCATCAGCACTTTGAAGCTTTGGGTAGTGACGATCCACCATTTCAATAAAGGACTCGAAGCCAAAAGCTCCAGGGGGCCCTGATAAATCCGCAAGGTCGGAAGCCCTTGCCAGACCTGGCTCTACCAACTGCATGGGACGCAACTGCAGCGGATTTTGATCCCGGTCGGGCTTATCCTGAGCCAGGGCAGCGGTGAGCGGCCAGACGGAGCAGGCCAGTGCTACGGTGAGACTAAAATAAGCTAATTTGCAAGAAAATCCCCTGTTACCTGCCATAGAAAGCGCTACTTCCTCTTAACTTTCTTGCCGCTTTCCATGGAGGCGCCGCCGCCACTGCTCTTATGCAAGCCCAGTTCTTCAGGCTTGACAGTGGGCGGGAAGGCATTGAACTGACGCCACAGTTCAAATCCAAGCGGTACTGTATCAAGCATTATCCAACCACTGGCCTCAGCCCCCGGTCTCAAAAATTTGGTGGAAGGCCAGGGTTCGTCGCGCCCCTGAGCAATCTGCTCGAGATCGGGCTTGACAATCACTCTATAGCAAGAACGTCCGTCGTCCACAGCATCAATAACAGCCACCCGTCCGGCAAAAGTACCCACGGCAATGGAGGGCCAGCCCGAAAACTGTAGCGCCGGCCAGCCGGCAAACTGCAGCCGCACCGGGCGACCAACCGACACTAGCGGCGCATCATTGTCGCTGATGGTCAATTCAGCCGCTATATCTTGTGTATCAGGCGCTATCACTGCCAGCACCGCCCCGGAGTCTACTGTCTCACCGGCTCCTACTTTCATGAGCCTCACTATTCTACCTTCACAGGGGGCATAAACTCGGCGTTGCTCACAGCGTTGTTTCAAATTAGCCAGCTCTATATCGAGCTTGTATATATCGCTAGACGTGGTCTCCACTGTTTCCTGGGCCGAGGCCATGGCGGCAAAAATATTGCTGATGGCGGCATCGGTATCGGCCAGCACCTTTGTCTGATCGTATATAGCTACTGTCTGGTCGCGCTCAGCAATATGCAATGCGGCCTCGGCTCTCTCGAGTTCGGTCAAAGCGCGGGTGTGATCCAATTCCGCAAGCTCTAAATCGCGCCTCGACCGCAAGCCCTTCTCAAAGAGATCCTTGAGCCGGTTCAAATTCAACTGGGTGGTGACGGTATTCTGCCTGGCTGCTTCCATCGCCTGCCTGGCAGCCCAGATGCGATCTTTGGCCTGCTTAGACTTTTCGGAGGCGCTGGGTACTGCCGCTCCCTGAGAGCGTTTCAAACTTTCCAACTGATTACTGAGGGCCTTATATCGACTTCTTGCCGCTTCCCTTCTACCTTCAAGCGCCTTGCGCTGTCCCTCTAAGCGCCCGACCTGATTGGGATCAAGAAACTTGGAATCGATGTCGGTCAACTCAGCCACCAGTTGACCCTTCTTGACAATCTCGCCATCTCGCACATGCCACTGCTTCAGACGCGCAGGAATGAGAGCCTCGATATTCTGAGGTCTCTCCATGGGACATAGGATCATAATTTTGCCGGTACCGGAAATTGTCTGCTGCCACGGCACATAAGCCAACATCAAGACGATACCGATAAGCATGAGGCAAAGGAAGACAGCCACTGTGCCGTAGGCCGGAGCTGAGCGCACCGTTTTGAGAGACTGATAAGCCCGGGGCGGTCTAGTGGAGGCACTGACGCCATCAATGAAATCGTTTTTCCGATCTAGATCTATCATCGCACGCTCCCTGTTCTATCACTCTTGCGACGCTCCACCAGGCGAATCTGAGCGGCCAAGTCGGGGAAGAGAGTGGAAAACTCACTCTCATTGCGCCATGACAGATCAGCCGGAGTGCCGAATTCCACTATCTTGCCGGCGGCAAGCACATAGACCTTACTGGAGCGCATCACCACCTCGGCGTCGTGGGAGATATCCAGCACGGTCCAGGGCAAATCGGCGGAAAAGAGGGCTTCGATGATCTTCAACTTGGTGCGCTCGTCGATACCGGTGAAGGCTTCATCAAGCACCAGCAGGCGGGGGCGTTCGGCTATGGCTCTGGCAATCAAGAGCCGCTGCACTTGCCCTCTTGAGAGGTTTCTGCCACCGCTGACCAGCATGGTCTTGATACCATCGGGCATCTTCACCAGATCATCGTTAAACTGCGCCACATCAAGGGCCCAGCGCACATCCTGATGGGTGACAAAGGAGCGACCGAGGGTAATATTATCCTCAATGGTGCCCTCAAAAATTTCATTGGCATCGCCCACGAAACCAACGGTGCGCCGCAAGCTGGCTAGCTCAATGTCGCGCATATCGTAGCCACCCACTTCCACCGTACCGTGGGAGGGCTCGTGCAAGCCACACAATAACATGGCAATGGTGGTCTTGCCGGCACCGCTGGCACCAACCAGGCTCACCTTGGCACCGCCGCTAATCTGTAGGTTCAGACCCGAGAGTATCTCGCTGCGCCCGTCATAAGAGAAACGCACTTCCTTGAGGTTCAAACCAAGCCCTTCGCCCTCGTGAGAGACTTCCAGACCGGTCAATCTTTCCATTGGCAGATCGAGGATATGCCCGACTTTATCAAGGCCGGTGAGCAAATCGTAGAAGGTATCGCAACTGCGAATAAGCTTCTCGACGGCAGAGAGCACAGACAGTACGACCAGCTCGGCAGCAACCAACTGACCCAATGTCAGTTGTCGGTTGATCACAAGCCAACCGCCTATGGCAAGAATACCGGCACTGGCAATCGCTTGAAAGAAATAGGTACCCAGGGCCTGCCGGAAAAGCACGGAAAAATGAGCCTTGCGAGCACCCAGATAACAGAGCACCAGGAAATCGGTACGATCCACAAGGTAATTGAGAATGCCGTTAGTCTTGAGACTGGTCTGACAGCGCCCTATGTCCTCCAGCCACTCCGCCACCCGATACTTGGAGACGGATTCGCGTATGCTGGTGCGCAAACCACCTATGCCAAGTATCGTGGTGGCGAAGACCATGAAGGCAATAATGATGGCGTCGAAGGCCAAAAGGAAGGGGCTGTAAAAAGCCATCAGAATCAAGCCCACGCCAATTTGCAGTATAGCCGAGGGCACCTCCAGAAGCAGCTTGGCCCAGCTCTTCTGCACCGTTATCACGTCAAAGAAGCGGTTCACAAGCTCGGGCATGTACTCATTTGTGAGAGCAGAAGCCTTGGTCTGAGCAATCCGTTCTGAAAGGGTGAGGGATATGCGGGCAAAAATGCGCTGCTGCAAGTTTTCCACAATGCAAAACTTGAGCATGCGTAAAATGCTGCCCAGCAAAAGACCGGCCAGCACCAATAAAGAGAGAACAATCAAAGGCTGCAGGAAAATACCGGCGGCGATGGTGTTGACCAGGGCCTGGGCAGCCAGGGGTACGGCCAGAGACAATAAGCCGGTGATACAGGTATAGACCAACAGGACAATCAAATCGGAGCGGTCGGCCACTATAAGTTCCCAGAAGCGTGCCAGCGGCGAGGGATGAGCCTGACCATGTTCACTGTGACCGCTGCTGTCGGAACTTTGATTAGATTTCATATTGGGTTGCAAATATATAGAGTCGACGCTTTCTACCGCCACGGCTCACCTTCAGTTGGTCTTTAGAGACATCACAGTCTCTAAACTAGCACAACATATTCACGTATGCAAGAGTTTGAATATTTGGATTAATAAACGCGGCGCGTCAGTTTTACTCCCGGTAGCCCAGTACAACCAGCAGGCAGGCTCCGCCGTAAATGACGTTCAAACCGGCCGCCCGGGCAGCCTGCACGGCTTTTTCACTTTCAGCCCCGGGCTGCATCCAGATATTTTCTACCCCATGCTCAATGGCTTCTTCCACCAATAGCTCGGTTACCGGGGGCGGCGTAATAATAGACAAGGAAGCGACCTTTTCCGGCAATTCGCCTAAATGGGCAAAGGCCGTCTGCCCTAGCACGGGCTGGCGGCGGGGATTGAGGGGATAAGCCTTTCTGCCGTGATCAAGATAGCAACGCAGAACCTTATAGCCGTATTTGCGGGGGTTATCGCTGGCACCCCCCACGGCAAAGGCCTCTGCCGCCAGGAAGCGGTCTATCTGCTCATCCAGTGACTCTCTCATGAAAGGCGTCTCCTCAAGTATGGCGCCGTGGCACTATCCGCCAGGGCTACTGCCGCCGGGCTGCCGGAAGCTACGACTTTGCCGCCGTTCTCTCCGGCTCCGGGGCCCAGTTCAATAATATGATCGCAGCGGCTCACAATATCCATGTCGTGTTCCACAACCACCACGGTGTTGCCGCAGTCTACCAGAGTGTTGAACTGCTGCAAGAGCTTTTCCACGTCATGGGGATGCAAGCCCGTTGTGGGTTCATCCAAAATATACAGGGTCTTTCCCTTCTGTTCCCGCTGCAGCTCAGTAGCCAGTCTGATGCGCTGGGCTTCCCCCCCGGAAAGTTCGGTAGCAGCCTGCCCCAGTCGCAGATAACCCAGACCCACCTCCTGAAGAGCAGCCAGAGCACGCCTTATGGGCGGCATGGTCTGAAAGAACTGCAGTGCCGCATCTACAGTCAGCTCCAGTACCTCGGCCACATTCAGCCCCTTATAGCGAACGGCAAGCGTCTCCTCGTTGTAACGGCTGCCCCGACAGACCGAGCATGGTGCGTAGACGCTGGGCAAGAACATCAATTCCAGATTGACAAAACCTTCGCCCTCGCAGTTATCACAGCGACCGCCCTTCACATTGAAGGAAAAGCGCCCGGCATTGAAACCTCTCTCTTTAGCCTCGGCTGTGGCGGCAAAGGCTTTGCGCACATGATCAAAAAGACCGGTGTAAGTAGCCAGATTAGAGCGCGGTGTGCGCCCAATCGGTTTTTGCTCCACCAGCACAAGTCGCTCCAGGCAAGCCTCACCGCTCAGGGTGACGGTAACGGCCAGTTCGCTGCCAAGTTCGTAGATGTCGCTGAATTGCTCGCTGTCTTCCTCGTCTCCCTCTTTAACATCCTTGCCATCCACATCACTGCCGCTATCACCCAGATGGGCCCGCATCGCCTCGGAGAGTACACGGGAAACAAGAGTAGACTTGCCGGAGCCGGAAACACCGGTAACGGCAGTCAGCACACCGGTAGGAAAAGTCACGGTCAGGTCATGCAAGTTATGACAATTGATACCGCTAATGGTGAGGCTGCCCTTGCTCTTGCGCACTACATGCGGTGCAGCTTTGCCGACAGGGAAAAGATACTGCCTGGTCAGAGAAGCCTGCACTTGTGCCAGAGCCGGCACCGGACCACTGAATAGCAGGGAGCCGCCGCCATCGCCGGCCTGGGGACCGATATCCACCAGCCAGTCGGCTTTGCGTACCAGCTCCATTTCATGCTCCACCACAAAGAGAGAATTGCCGCTGTCCTTGAGACGAGCAAGCATGCGAAAGAGCGCTTCACTGTCCCGGGGATGCAGTCCGGCGGAGGGCTCATCCAGAACATAGACCACACCAAAGAGACCGGAGGACAAAAGGTTAGTCAGACGCAGCCTCTGTAACTCACCGGAAGAAAGGCTGGGGGCACTACGCTCCAGCGACAAATAAGCCAGCCCCAGCTCATCTAAAAGTTCGATACGCTCCAATAGCTCCTGCACAATCAAGGCCGCCGCCTTCTGTTTTTGATCCAGGCTCGCCCTGGCTCCAGAGGCTAGTTCCGGCGCGGCAGCCAACACTGCAGCCAGTTCACTCAAAGGCAGGCGGGAGAGTTCGGCAATATCATAACCGGCAAACTTGACAGCCAGAGCCTCCGGCTTTAATCGCTTGCCCTGGCAAACCGTGCAGCCGCTCTTATCCATAAACTGCTCCACCCGCTTGCGCAGAGTGCCACTATTAGTGGTACTGAAAGTATGCTTGACATAACGCGCCGCACTCATATAAGTCCCTTTGTAGGGTCTCTGAATACGGTGCGCCTCCCGCTCCGCATAGACAGTCACCACCGGCTGCTCATCGGTAAACAAGATCCACTGCCGGTCGGCTTCGCTCAAATCTTTGAAGGGTCGGTCTATGTCATAGCCCAGGGTAGCCAGAATATCGCGGTAATTTTTGCCCTGCCAGGCGCCGGGCCAGGCGGCAATTGCCCGATCGCGAATGCTCAGATCCGGGTTGGGCACCAAGGAACTCTCGCTGACACTATGGATAATACCAATACCGTGGCAGGCGGGGCAGGCTCCGGCCGGCGTATTGGCCGAAAAGGCGTCGGAATCAAGCCGCCCGACAAAGCCGGAAGGATAGCTGCCGGCCCGGGAAAAGAGCATGCGCAGTGAATTGGCCAGGGTGGTCAAAGTGCCCACTGTGGAGCGGCTGTTGGCGTCTGAGCGCCTTTGCTGCAAAGCCACCGCCGGCGGCAGACCGGTAAGTTCTTTCACAAGAGGCGCCGGCAGTTGTTCCAGCAACCGCCTGGCATAGGGCGCTACGGTTTCGAAGTAACGCTTCTGGGCCTCGGCGTAGATGGTGCCGAAAGCCAGGGATGACTTACCGGAACCGGAAACACCCGTGAAGACCACAAAAGCGTCTCTGGGGATATCCACATCGATATCTTTGAGATTATTTTGCCTGGCGCCTCGCACCCGCACCAATCCCGACTCTGGCTTCAATGTTTGCACAACTTTAAGTCGACCTACCATTAACCGTAATTCCATGAATAGTATGAGAATAGGCACTGCTGAGCGGTCCAAAATTAACCAAGTCTCACTTAGCCCTGGTTCAAAAGGCTCCATTTATAGCTACGTTTCAAGTAGCCCCCCTTGCTTTGCTGTATCCTTACAACCTGTATGGAGAGGATGAGACTTGTCTCTGAGCACTAAAAACAGCGGCAAAACCCTGCCAACCTGTGCCTTTGTCACAGCCCTGGCGGTCTTTCTGACGCTCAATTTCGGTCTGGCACTCAGCCGTCCCCTCACCCCTCTGAAAGCCTCCGCTCTGCCGGCAAAGGCCAGTTGGGAATGCCAGAGAGCGCTGCGCTTTCAAAAAGACAGCGCCGGCGCCACACCGGATGTAGTGCTGTTCGGCTCGTCCCTGATGATGATTCCCACCACCTGCGCCGAGGCTGACTTTCAGGGCAAGATTATCGATCCGGTGCTGGAGCCCTATTCCAACAAACTTTCGCAACTGCTGAAAGCCAAAGGCCGGGTCTTCCAGCGATGCTTTAATTTTGCCATGCCAGGCGCCGTCATCTCAGACCACTACCTGGTCAGCAAGGCACTCTTCAAGGAAAACCAGAGACCACGTCTGGTTGTGCTGGGCATTACCTTGAGAGACTTCATGGACTGCGGCGTAGATTCTGTGGCAGCCACACCGGCCTACAACTATTTTCACCGTTATCTAAGCGAAGCGGAACTCGATGATCTTGTCAAAACCGGGCAGGGTGGACCCTGGCAAAATCGCGAATACCTGGTGAACAAGTGGCTCTACATCTATGGTCGCCGCCTGGAATTGCAAAATCTCATAGAGACTGCCCTGAACCGCTCTACCACTGCCGCCCTCCAGAGCCTCAGGTTGCCCCGGCCGGGCAACCCCGCCCTCACATACGAAGAGCTATCCAAGCCCAGAACTAAAGGCGTTAGCAGTAACAAAAACAATATCGATGCGCTTATGGCCGCCCAGGAAGTGAAGCCGGGCAATTTCTTGATCTTGCCCAATATGCAACTGCCCTGGCAAGACAACACCAGGGAGTATAAGAAACGCTTCGCCCATAAAAACGAAGCCGTCTTCAAAGGACAGATTGCCATACTCGATAAACTGCTTGCCCTCAATGAAAGCCTGGGAATTGAAACTCTCATCGTCAATATGCCAGTCACGCCCATGAACATGAAGCTCATGCCCAAGGGCTCTTACGAACGCTACAACGCCGCACTGAATACAGTGGCACAAAACCGCCAGGTGAAAGTGCTGGATTTAAACGGCACCTTCGATATGAGCTGCTTCCGCGACACTGTACACATGAACGGAAAGGGCGGCGCCGCCTTGCTGCAGGCCATAGCCGCCACCCTGAGCGAAGACAAAAGAGAACAACTTTCCGGCCAGGCGCCGCTGCCCTTTTGATGTATGTCTCACAAAGAATTGAAAACCGAAGAAGATAACGATCAGGAACAGGAAGAAAGAGCTCGCTCGGCTGCCTACACCCTGGGTAAAGAGTTGAACGAAGAACAGGTAGCCTGGCTGGAAGAAAATCTCAAGCAGGAACCGCAAGACTTAATAAGCCGCCTGGAGCTAATCGGCTACTATCAGTTTGAAAGCCGGGAAGAGGGACAAAAGCAGTGGTGCCGACATATTCTAGCCTTGATTGATAACCACCCGGACCTGACGGGCTATGCCGCCGCCATCGTCATGAATGCCGGTCGCAAAATGAGCCCGGAGCAATTTGCAGAAGCCCGCAGTCTGTGGCAAAAGAAAACCGAAGTACACCCCGATAGCGGTGCCGTGCATGGCAATGCCGGTGCTTTTCTGCTCTTTGCCGATCTGGAAACTGCCGATCGCCTGCTAGACCGGGCCTGCCTGCTTGAGCCCTTCAATGTGCGCTGGCCGGCACACCTCAGTCTTTTCCATTACATGGCCTTCAAAAAGGGCGGAGAGAGAGCCGAATACCACGCCGAAAGAGTGGTCAAATATGGTCGCCAATCGGTAGATCTGGGCTCCCCCACACCCTGGCTGGATCTGGAACATATGGGCGAGTGCGCCCTCGCTAAAAGGAAGCCGCAAGAGGCGAGAGCTTTTGCAGACGAACTATCCAATTTGAATATACATGCCACGCACAGACAGGCAGCCAACGCCATAACCGGTCTGGCTGCGCTTCTAGCAGGAGAGAAAAAGACCGCCGTAGAGCTCTTATTGGCTAAGGAAGAGGGCTTTACCAGTCATAGACTGACCTGGAAGTTAGCCTCCGCCCTTTTGCATGAGCAAGAAAAAGAAGCCGTAAAGGCTTGCATCAACCAGTATCGTCAGCCCCTCGGAAAACTAGCCGACCAATGGCTTGCTGCTCTGGAGAAGGGCAACACTCCTGACTTCCGGCAAGCAGACGAGAACTAAGCAAAGTAGACCGTACGGAAAGGAATTATTTATGCGCTGGCTCCTGGCCGACACCGGTAACGACTTCGAACGCCGCCGTAAAGAACAGAAGCAAGAACAGATTGAAAGATTCTGGCAGCGTTTCGTGCAAGAAGAAAAGGCTCTGGCCAGAGCAGCGCGCATTGGCAACGACGCCTATTTGTCGAGCTGGCTGGGGGATAATCTATTGTCCTTGAGCGAAGACATTCTCTGGGAACTGGAAAACTTCTCCGCCGCCGTCAATATGCAAAAATCACCCCTGACGGAAAGTTACACAAAGCTCGTCATCACAACAGGCGGCAGAGCTCGGGCCCGGCTTCTGGTCAACCATATCGTGGCGGCAGCACCCAGTTTACCGAGCTGGCAATTTGCGGCCTACAAAGAACCCAATCAATTCGGACAGTATCAAGACAGCCGGCTCAAAGGCGATTGGTCTCAAGCGGAAGTAATCATTGAAGTTACCGATAGCAACGCCCTTGATCTGACCATCCTTTCCGAGCGCTTCCATAAAGACGGCTCCAAAGAAGATCTGGCTCTGGCAATGGTTCTAGCTGAGTCGCTCCTGGGCGAAGAAATACTGGACAAATGGATAAACATTGTGGTACCAAGGTCGCGTCAGGAGAGGAAGTCGCCACTGGCGGCGGTGCGCCTCGGAATCGAGCAAAGACAGACTGTCAATATCAAAGATCTCTTCCAGGCAGTCACCGCCACAATCAACCAGATAAAGGAAGCGCTACCGCCCCAACCGCTCTGGCAATACCAATGCAGTAGAAGGGAGCTGGAGCACCTCGGCAGAAAGCCGGAAGACTGGGAAGCAGACCAGGGTGCCGATGTGAATTACTCGACCCTGACCAATATGCCGAAACTATCGAGAGCCCCCAGCCGGCGCTACAACTTTTACAGCACCGCCTTTTCAAGGCACAATGAACTTTTCTGCTACCTGAAAATCGAAGGCGCGGAAGAACTGAGAGAGAACCAAGAACGGCGCCTGGCATTGGCCAGAGCCGTCGACGCCTGCCTGCACGAAGGTCAGGTCGGCTGCCTCACCGGCAGTGGTGTCACAGAAGAGAGCGTCATTCTGGAGTTGATGTTGCACAACTTAAAGCCGGCAGTAGAACTGCTGCGGCGAGTGGCTGCTCAGACCGGTCTGCCTTCAACAAGCTGGCTGCTCTTTCATGATCGAGACTACCAGGAAGAATGGGTGGGGTTGAAACCGGATTCACCCCTGCCTTAACTTGAGGGCATAACTTTGAATGGCAAGTACGCTCAAGGCGTCGGTTATCTCGCCCTGCTGCACCATTTCCAGAGCTTCCATAAACGGCAGCCGCCTTATTGCCAATGACTCCGTCCCTTCCGGCTGGGGCAGACCTTCGGTGAGGTCGGTGGCAAGATAGAAGATTGCTTCCTCGTCGGAGACCGAATTAGATAAATGAGCCCGGCCGAGAACCTCATAATGCCCGGCCGAAAGCCCCGTCTCTTCCTTCAGTTCCCGAACCGCCGCATTTAGAGTATCCTCCCCGAAGGGACAACCTCCCTCTGGAATTTCCCAGGAGTAAAACCCCAACGGATAGCGGAACTGCCCCACCAGGTAAACATGGCCCTCCCGGTCGATGGGAAGCACACCCACGGCTTTGTTCTTATAACTGACTATGCCGTATATGCCGGGCTTCCCGTCGGGACGCAGCACCTGATCTTCCTGTACCTGAATCCAGGCATTCTCATAAACGACGCTCTGAGAAAGCGTCTTCCAAGGGTTTCCCTGACTCAATTTACCTTCCTCTCCCTTACCGACCCCGAACTGATAGCTCGGGGTTGCGCTCCACGGAGGATGCATGAGCGGACACAGCCGTAGTCACAGGCACGGGCAGAGGCGCAGACGCGGTCAGCGGGCCCTTGAGGCGCTCTTCAAGAAGGCGCAAAGGCACATAAAGAACAATGCTGGTCAGCCAGGCCTGCAAGCTGCAAATCCCCACATGGAAGCTCTCCAGACCGGGTATTATACCCGCCGTCAGAATACCCACGGAAGCCCCGGCCACAAGCGCCACAACAGCCGGCCAGCGCAGGTTGCAAGGGGACCGGTCCAGAGGCGCGAAGACTTCATGCTTGAAAAGACGACGGCAGAGGAACCATTCCACCATCATAATCACCGTGGCAGTAGGCAAAAGCACGCAGTTGAGAGAGGTAATAGACTCCAGAGCGCGAGCCGCACCGGAGACGGATAGCCAGGCCGCCATCACCGTACCTACCCCGGCCAGAATAGCCACCCAGCGCCGCGGCGACCAGTTCTTGAGCTGAGCACAGGCCTGCACGGAGCCAAATAGATTGGAATCATTGACGGCAAAATAGGAGGCAATCAAGACCAGAGCACCGGCCAGAGCAAAGCCGCCAAAACTAAACTGATTCATAAAGGCAGTAGCCGCACCGTATTCGGAAATACCGGTCCCCTTGGCCAGCATGAAGCCGGTCAGGGGGAAAATAATCTGTCCAATCAAAAGAGCCACCACAAGCGGCACCGCGCAAGTAAGGGTCTTGGGCTTACCGAAACGCCAGTAATCACATTCATTGCCCCAGACTGCAAAACCAATAATGAAGCTGGAAATGCTGGTCAGGGCCGTACCGAAACCCTTTGGCGAAGTTTCAGCCAGAATTGTCTGGGGACAAAGACCAAGAGCCTTAGTGAAGGAATAAAAGACCCAGGCAATCAAAACAGGGGCCGCCACAAAGCGAGCGAAATTTGCCACACCCTTAAAGCCGAAGAAGTTATTGCAGGCCATGAGCAAGGCCAAACCCGCAGCCAGCCACATCAAGGGCACAGTCAGGTGAAAGAGCCCCACCAGTCCCTCAGCCAGGAACAGCGCCGCCAGACCATAGAAGGAGACAAAGACCCAGATCAAGTTGAAGGCCACCAGGCGGGCCCCCAGGGAACCAAAAACCGACCGACTGAGCATAGTGTAATTCTGACCGGTGCATGCCCCCAGCATACCGGCCGGTATGCTGTAGCAGAGCAGAAGCAGGCAGCTCAAAAAAGTGCAGGTCAGCACTTGCTTCGCGTCAAAACCCTGCTTACACCATTCAAAGCCTATCAAGACCCCGGGAAAAGCAGTGACCATGGTTATCCACAGCAGGCCCATAGTGAGGCTACCGCGCCTCTCAGCTAAGGGCACCACACCAAATTGATGCTCAGAACCACCGGCCATTAAACTACCCCCAGGCGAGTCCTAGTGAGATTAGCTTAAAGGTGACCGGTGGTTCTTGGAAGGGTGGAATTACGATTACTAGGCTTTGCCCAGAATTACTTTCAGGTCTTCCGCGGGCAAACCGGTAGGCTTGAGGGCGAAAGCTTCCACCAGCTTGGTGAGCACATTGGGAGAGACAAAGGCCGGTAGATTCGGTCCGAGGCGAATGTCTTTAATGCCCAGGAAAAGCAAGGTGAGCAGTACCGCTACAGCCTTCTGTTCAAACCAGGATATGACCAGGGAAAGGGGCAGATCGTTCACACCGACGCCGAAAGCATCAGCTAAAGCCGAAGCAATCTTGATGGCCGAGTAGGCGTCGTTGCACTGGCCGATGTCCAACAGGCGCGGAATACCGCCGATGGTGCCGAACTCTTCCATGTTGAAGCGATACTTACCGCAGCCGAGGGTCATAATGACGCAGTCTTGCGGCACCTGCTCAGCCAGCTCGGTAAAGTAGTTGCGGGCAAACTCAGCGCCATCGCAACCGCCAATCAAGAAGAAGTGCTTGATCTGTCCGGCTTTGACGGCATCCACTACTTTATCGGCGACTGAAAGAACGGCATTGCGGCCAAAGCCGATGGTGATCTCTTTCTTCTCGGCGTCTTCAGTGTAACCTGGGTTAGCTAAAGCCGACTCAATCAAGGGAGTAAAATCGAAGCCCTGAATCTTGCGAACGCCCTCAAAGCCCACAACATCCATGGTGAAGAGGCGATCTTTATAAGAGTCGGCCGGCGGCTTCAAGCAGTTGGTGGTGAGCAAAATAGAGCCGGGAAATTCAGCGAATTCCTTCACCTGATTCTGCCAGGCCGTGCCGTAGTTTCCAACCAGATGGGGAAACTTCTTCATGAGCGGATAGGCAAGCGCCGGTAGAAGTTCGCCATGGGTGTAGACATTGATGCCCTTGCCCTGGGTCTGCAAAAGAACTTCGTGCAGAGAATTCAAATCGTGGCCGGAAACGGCAATACACTTACCTTTGATAGGTGTAGTGCGCACCACGGTGGGCTCGGGATGTCCGAAGGTTTCGGTGTGAGCCCGGTCCAGCATTTCCATGACCAGCAAATTGATTTCGCCGGTTTTGAGAGCGTAGCCAAGCAAAGCGTCAACGGTCTGCTCTGGTTGACTCAAGTAGTCAAAAGCTTCATAGATGAAGGCCGACACCCGCTCATCCACATAACCCAGGACGAAAGCATGGTGCGCATAGGCAGCCAGGCCTTTCACACCGTAGGTAACCAGTTCCTGCAGAGAGACGACGTCCTGATTCTCTTTGGAAATTCTCTTCATTATATTGAGGGTTTCAGCAAAGGTCAGAAGTGCCAATCTGTCACGCACCGGAGTATAGGCAGCCGGTCCGGTCAAAGCCTCAACCGGCAGTCCGGCGGCCCGTGCCGCTTCCGTATAGAGACCGCGCGCTCTTTCAAGAGTGGCGGCCATATCCATGATGTAATCGATATGCTCTTCCGTGTCGAAGTTAACATTGGTGAGAGTCATGAAGAGAGCTTCCATGACTTTGGCATCGATGGTCGCATCTTTGGCACCAAGCTTACGAGCTCTATGGGCATACATTGAAATGCCCTTGCAAATATGGACCATCAAATCCTGTAAGGCTGCACATTCGGGACCTTTTCCGCAAACACCCATCGTATTGCAACCAGTTCCCTGGGAAGTTTGCTCGCACTGATAACAAAACATACTCATAACTTTTCCTCAGTCACCGAATAACCAAAAAACTTGCTTTGGAAATTAGCAAGCGCTTCAACAGCAAAACAAGCATGGCAGAAAGCTTGCGCACTATCTTCAGCAAAACGACCTAGTCCGAAAGGCTGAGCAAGCCCGGCGAAAGCCAGCCCAAACCAGCCCAAACTAACGAGTTAAGCAAACGGGAAAGTATTGGCAGACAAGCAGAATTAAGGATGAATTTATCCGAATTAGCAGAACTGCGAAAATTAGCGGACCAAAAGCACCGAACAGGGTGCAGACTGACATACGGCCTGTGAAACACTACCCATGACAAAGCGACCTAGCCCTTTACGTCCGTGGGTACCCACTATTATTAAATCGGCACCCCAGTTAGCCGCGTATTCAATAATCTCTTCTATGGGAAACCCTTCCAGGAGTTCTTGTTTTACAGTGGCAGCCGGATAATGCTCGGTTATAAGAGCGGCAAACTTCTCTAGAGTGCCTGAAGAAGTGTTTCTGGCAGCCGCCTTGATCTCATCCAGCATAGGAGAGGGCAGAACGCTCATGTAGCTACCCACGAGCATACTCTCTACCACACTTAAGACCACAAATTCGGAATCAGCGGGAAAACCCTGCTTGACCACAAAGTCACCAATCTTCTGGGAAAACTTGCTGTCATCGACGGCGATCAGTACTTTCACTTGAGGCTCTCTTTCCCACTAGGGAGAGTTACTTATCTAGATTGATTCACAATTCTAGCAGTTAAGACATAATTGCATGGTCTAATTAACTGGCTGACCATAGCCATGAGAATTGTAACCATGCAACCGACCACCCAGGTCAAATCTCCCATAAGCGCCCCTGGCGCTATGCCGGTGCAAGAGGTGCTCGAACATTTCGGCAGCGACCGGCAATCGGGATTAACCAGCCAGAAGGTGCTGGAACACCGGCAGACCTTCGGCTTAAATGCCATGACGAAGAGGCAAGGGGTGAGCGCCTTCACCCTGGCTGTCAGGCAGTTCCAATCCACGGTTGTCATACTGCTTCTGGTGGCCTCAGCCGTCTCCTTTGTCTCAAAAGAACATATACAAGGCTGGGGAATCCTTATAGCCGTCCTCATTAACGCCCTGGTGGGCTTTGCCACCGAACTGAAAGCCAAAATTTCCCTGGAAAGCCTGGAAGCCATGGCCGGTCCCACGGCCCGAACGGTGCGGGACGGCAAAGAAATAGACCTGCCCGCTTCGGAGCTTGTACCTGGCGACGTGGTCATTCTCGACAGCGGCGATAGAGTACCGGCCGACCTGCGCATCATCGAAGCCTCTTCGTTGTCGGCCGACGAATCGGCCATGACCGGGGAGAGCGAATCGGTCTACAAAACAGAAGAGCCAGGGCCTGACAATCCACCGGAGTCCACCCAACTTTTCCAGGGTACCCTGGTACTGTCGGGCCGCGGCAGAGCCATTGTTTATGCCACCGGTAACAATACCAAACTGGGTCAACTGGGTATCCTCCTCACCGAGGCCGCCTCCGGGCGCACCCCTCTGGAAAACGGACTGGAAGAACTGGGCAAACAATTGACTCTCCTGACCGTGGTGCTCTGCACAGTGATAGCAGCCATCGGTATCTGGCACAAGGAAAACATCTTCCTCATGCTGCAAACAGCAGTAGCCCTGGCTGTAGCAGCCATTCCCGAAGGCATGCCCGTGGTAGCGACTCTGGCCCTGACCGCCGGCACCCACCGCATGGTGCGCGCCCGGGCTTTAATACGGCAACTGGCAGCGGTGGAAACACTGGGCTGCACAACCGTAATCTGCACCGACAAAACCGGCACTCTCACTGAAAACCAGATGGTAGTAACCGATCTCGTCTTCGGTCACCATCACTACAAAGTCTCCGGTCAGGGTTACGCCCCGGAAGGTGAATTCACTCACTTTGATGACAACGCACCGGCAGCCGCCGACGCTCTCAATGAACTGCGCCTGCTTCTGAGAGCCGCGGCGCTCTGTAATGACGCCCGTCTCGAAAAGCACGAACAGGTGGCTGACGAAGAGGGGGTCTGGCACATCCACGGCGATCCCACGGAAGGTGCGCTATTAACCGCCGCAGCCAAGGCCGGCTTAACTGCAGAAGCAGACTTTTGCCCCTGGCCCCGCATACAAGACCTACCTTTCGATCTCGAACGCAAACGCATGAGCACCATCCACGATGCCCCCGACAGCAAGCGCTACGCCTTCATTAAAGGCTCCCCGGGCACGGTTCTGCAAGTCTCCAAGTTTATCGAGTTGGATGCCCTGGGCGGTAGCCCCAGCGAACTGACGGAAGAGATGAAGCAAGAATTACTGGCTCAAAACAGCAAACTGGCAGCTCGCGGTCTGAGAGTGCTGGCGGTGGGTTACAAGACGCTCACCCCGGGTGAAGAGATTTCCGTTGAAAACATTGAGAATGAAATCACCTTACTTGGTCTGGTAGGCATGTCCGACCGACCCAGACAAGAAGTACCGGCCGCCATCGAGAAGTGTCACAAGGCCGGCATAAAAGTGCTGATGCTGACAGGCGATCAGCCGGCCACAGCCAAAGCCATCGCTGAAGAACTGAAACTCTTGAGCGACATGAAGACTATCGATGAAAGCAAATGCATCTTGCGTAGTACCGACCTGGAAGCAATGAGCGAAACTGAACTTGGCCAGGTCTTGAAAGAAGCAAGAGTGCTGGCCCGGGCCACGCCACAGATGAAACTGAAAGTAGTGAAAAGCCTGCAAGCCAACGGCGAAATTGTTGCCATGACCGGTGACGGTGTCAACGATGCCCCTGCCCTCCGGCAGGCCAATATAGGCATAGCCATGGGTCAGACGGGCACGGCCTTAGCCCGGGAAGCATCCAGCATGGTAATTACCGACGATAACTTTGCCACCATAGTAAAAGCCGTTGAAGAAGGGCGCATCATCTACGGTAATATCCAGAAGGCAATTGCTTACCTGCTCACGGCCAGCCTCTCGGCCGTGGTCTGCGTGGCACTGGCGGTGGTGCTGGATACCGGCTTACCCTTTACGCCCCTGCAACTACTCTGGCTCAATTTGATCATGCACATCTTCCCCGGTCTGGCCATCGTCATGAGCCGCACCAAAGTAGACGTCATGTCGCTTTCACCCAGGCGCCAGGATGACAAACTGATAAACAACAGCGTCGCTCTGGAAATCGCCCTGCGCAGTCTGGTGGTGGCAGCAGCCGTCTTGCTCTGCCTGCACCAAATGCGTACAAGCGAAAACATCCAGACCCTGGCTTTCGCCTCTCTTTCCCTTTCGCTCATCTTACAATCGATTTCGTGGATGCTCAAGGCAAGCAAGCTGGGCGTCAAGAAGGGCAATAACTCATCGGAGCCAAGGCTCAAGTTACTGTGGCCCGTGGTCAACGTACTGACCTCCCTGGCGCTTTTGCTGCTGGCTGTTTACTGCCGGCCCATCCAGGAACTGCTGGTCATGCACGCCCTCAACGGACAGGAAGCCCTGGCCGTACTGATCACCGGTCTGGGCTCATTCATCGCTGCAGACTTGCTTCTGGCCTTGAAGGCTATGTGTGGGAAGAGGCGCTCATAGTTGGGGGATGGAGCGAAAAACAGAATCCAATGGATGTAAGCTCAATTATCAAAGCCAGTATAGATGTCTATCGAAACCTGGACTTTTATGAGGACCACGGCTACGTAAGCAGTAAATCGATTGAAGCCGACTCTTCCGAAATTTCAAACTCGATAACATTTGAGACGCGCTATTCCAAAACCACCGGATTGACTTTAAGTTGGCTGGGAAAGCCCGACAGCCTTTTCTCAAGAATTGCCGACACTATAGAGCTATGTACCAACAAGAAAGCCTTGCTCAAAGTAAAGCAAAAAGTCCGAAAGACGTGTTCACCAGAGCAGGCTTTGATGATAGCCGGAGCCGGTGGTGGTGGAGACGTAGGGTTGATCATCCCGCCATTACTGTTGGTAGATGCTACACCTCTCCCAAACTTCTTCAGCCTGCATTCGGTAACCATGGCGAAACTAGATGGCACTGCAATCGTCAATGATCTGGAGTGCTATAGAGTTATAGTACTGCTCTCAAATCCGCCATGGGTCGGGACTTATTTCATCAGTCAATCGGACTTTTTGATTCGCAAGTTCGAAACGCAGCGAAAATTGGATATTCCAAAGGAAAAACCACAAGGTCTTCCCGATGAACTTGTCGGCAGCTTTCCAAAAACCACCTGCTCGAAAATGTGGTTTAAAGATTTAAAGACCAACTAATTTGGAATCTCCCCGAAAGCTTCTGCAAACCGCGCCGCTTACAGGCTCAATGGCTTTTTGATCCTCTAGCGCGTTCCACCAGATCTGCCGCTGCCTCCGGCCACTGGGCCTGGTCAAAGGTAAAACCCGCTTGGAGAAGTTTTCCAGGTAAAACATAGCGACTCTTGAGCACCAGTTCGGTCTCTGTCTTGAGTAGTACAGCACCAATTGAGAGCATCCATTGGGCAGCGGGCAGTCCGATTGGTTTCCCCCAGGCTTCTCTCAATATCCTCATAAAGTCTGCATTAGCAAGTGGATTGGGGCTAGTGACATTGACTATGTCTTCTAGCTGCGGGTTATTTAAAATGAAAAATATGGACTTGATGAAGTCTTTGTCTGAAATCCAGGAGATCATCTGCTTGCCGGAAGCATTCTTACCACCCAAGCCCAGGCGCACAAGCTTGGACATTATACTAAACGGTCCACCGGGATCAGGGGTCATCACTACCGCGCTTCTAAGTTTAACTTTGCGAACAATGCCTGGAACGAAAGCATTGTCTACGGCTTCCTCCCAGGCTTTCGCTACCTTGATGGAAAAGCCCCAGGACTTAGGCGCGCTCGGCTCTTCACCACCGATGATACCAGTAAACTCATCATTGCCTTTATCATAAGAGTGAGCATAGATTGTAGCTGTGCTCATATTGATCCATAGAGGCGGCGGATTATCAGCTATCTCAATGGCCCGACCTACCGCCCTGGTTGATAAGACCCGAGATTCCATTATTTCCTGGCGGGTGGCATCAGTATAGCGACAATTGACCGAGCGTCCGGCCAGGTTGAAAACCAGGTCGCTGCCGTCTATCTGTTGCATCCAGGGGCCGGGAGAAACACCGTCCCACTGAACATAAGTTATGCCTTTTTCTTCTGTGGAACTATTTGAGCGACTGAGAATCACTACCTCGTAACCGCTTTCGGCAAAGGCACTGCCAATAATGGTGCCAAGCTCACCGGAACCGCCCGGTATGACTATTTTCACTCTAACACTTCGCTCCCTCAGTGCAGAAATTTTACCACCCGGCACAAACCAATTCGAAGAACTGAATTGCAAGCCACCGAAACCGAATCATTGCCTCCGGTGAGTGCTGAAGAAGCTCCATATAGCCTCGTTACAATTGAAATCCTGGCAAACCGGACCGACCAGAGCGGCCGGCAAATACTGCAAGCCCTGAGGCCAGGTATGACCACCGCCGTCAATTTTATATACCAACACTTCGGCCGGATCTCCCTCCGCTCCATAACGCATGACGCTTGCCCGGCATGCATCGGCAGGGGCAAGGTCGGGTAGTTGCTTCTGCAGGGTGAGGGCACCGGCACTATTGGCACTGCGATAAGCTTCTATTGCACTATCGAATGGAATGACCGAGCCCCGGCTCTTCCTTATCAGTTTGCCGCCCACTCGACCACCTTTAAACGGAACCAGTGGATCATTGTCTCCCAGCACAAACATTATGGGTTCCCGACTCATGGAACTTGCTGCCATGACTTCCGAAACGGAGGCAGCGACGCTGGCTACTGCCGTTATCTTGCCCTTCAACTTTTGGGCGAGATACTGGCTGAAAAAGCCACCGTTGCTAATTCCGCAGGAATAAATCCGAGAAGAATCGGCGACCTTTTTTGAAACCAGATTATCGATAACCTTATCAATAAAAGCAACATCGTCGCCCTTGGTTCGACCTTCCACTTCTCGCCCATCATTCCACTGGTGGTCGGTACCCTCAGGGCAAACAAGAACAAACGCCTTCTCATCGGCGAGTTTCGCCATACCGCCGACATGATAATCAACACTCCAGGCATTACCGCCGCCGCCGTGAAAGAGAAAGACCACCGGTGCCGGCAAGGCCGCCTCAGCCGGGACATATAAATAGTAGGAGCGCTTCACCCCGTTTACAGTGGTCTCAACCAATTCGGGAGCTTTTGCTCCCGACCACTGCCTCGGTACTTTCCGACCGTGCATGGCAGCAGGCTCCAGCGGAGAGGCGAAGGCAAGCGAAGTTGCCACCGGCAAAACAGCCATTGCTGCTGCTGCAGCTAAAGAAAGGGTGATAAAACCGAGTCTTTTCATAAACTGGACACTCCCGCACCACTGACCAGATTACATTACGGTCACGGCAGTAAAAAGTTTCATCTCGCTTCGCATCCCGAAACAGGCATGTACCAAATACAGGACACGAGCAGCCTGAACCTATGTGCACCAGTCTTCGACCCATGTCGGCAGAGAAAAAGATAAGAACCGGCAAGCGGGCTTTTCGCCCGGCCGCCCGGCATCTTGACATATCATGATTCATCATGATAGCCTGAGATCAAGCGGTTGTGAGGTATACCATGTCCAAGGCAAGAGAAAAATTTGCAACGCAGGTAGACTCAGAAATCCTTGCTTCTATCCGAGCGCTTGCAAAAGATGAAGGTCGACAACTCCAGGCCCTTATTGATGAGGCGCTGGCAGATCTTATCGAGAAGCGCAAGACCGGCCGCCCGCGTGCGCATGTGATGGGTGCTTATCTTGCAAGCCACGATAAGTACGGAGAACTATACAAGAAGCTCGCTAAATGAGCGACTACCTAACGCTGCTGGAAGCTCTCACCATTCATAGAGACCAGATAGAACGTTATGGCGGTAGACCAGGAGTACGTGACCTGGGGCTTCTAGAGTCTGCGCTTTTCCGCCCCCAGACCGGCTACTATGCCGATCTAATCGAGGAAGCTGCCGCTCTTTGGGAAAGTATGGCACAGAACCATCCATTCATTGACGGCAACAAGCGTGCAGCCTTTGCCGTGACCTATACATTTCTTACAATCAACGGCGGTCATTTGACGGCTAGCGCCGACGAAACCTACGCCTTTATTTCAGGGTTGTATGCAAGTGGAAAGTTTAGCTTTGACGAGCTCGTGCCCTGGCTAAGAAGTACTGTCGTCGTTGACTCCTGAATCATCTAATGGATGGCATGCAATCCACTACTCCCGTCTCGCGCGCCCGTCTTAAGAAAGCCAGGAAAGACCCCGGCAGCCGTGCTCCAGTTCTTCGCGAAAAGCAGGGTGGGCAATGCGGATAAGCTCTTTAGTACGCTCTTTCAAGCTGCGTCCGTAAAGTTGAGCCACACCGTATTCGGTTACCACATAATGCACGTCGGCCCGAGTGGTGACCACACCACTACCGGGCGAAAGGGAAGTGGTGATGCGCGAGACTGTGCCACCACGGGCAGTGGAGGGCATGGCGATGATGGCCTTGCCGCCCGGGGCCCGGGATGCACCACGGATGAAATCTACCTGCCCGCCAAAGCCGCTGTAGAGATAGCTACCGATGGAATCAGCCGCCACCTGACCAGTAATATCTACTTGCAGGGCAGAGTTGATGGCCGTCATTTTGTGGTTGCGGGAAATGACAAAGGGATCGTTTATAAAGTCGCTGGTCTGGAACTCAATCATGGGATTGTTATCGAGGAAATCATAGAGCCGCCTGGTACCAAGCACGAAACTAACGGCAACTTTGCCGGGCAGAACCGTCTTAGCGTCATTGGTGACAATGCCTTTTTCAATCAAGTCGACGATATTGTCGGAAAGCATTTCACTATGCACGCCCAGGTTACGCTTATCACCAAGGTTGGCCAGAACGGCGTTGGGAATGGTACCAATACCAAGCTGTATGGTGGCTTCGTCTTCAACCAGGGTGGCCACATTCATGCCGATAAGCTCTTCCACTTCCGAGCAGGGTTCTTCAACCAGCTCGGGCAGGGTTCGGTCGGTCTCCACGATACGGTCGAGACGGCTCACATGAACAAAAGATCGGCCCAGTGTGCGCGGCATCTGCTTATTAACTTCAGCCAGAACAAAGCGGGCTTTCTTACGCGCGGCGATGGTGCAGTCTACGGAGACGCCGTAGCTACAGAAGCCATGAGCATCAGGAGGCGAAACCTGAATCAAGCAGACATCTACGGGCACCGTCCCCGATTCGAAGAGGCGCGGAATCTCGCTTAAGAAGATGGGCATGTATTCGGCCCGCCCATCATTGACGGCGTCGCGAATATTTTTGCCGATGAAGAGGGCTTTGACGCGAAAAGAGTCTTGATATTGCTCCTGGGCGTATTCAGCCTTTCCCAGGGTCAAAAGGTGCAAAACGGTAACATCGCGCAATTCGGACGCCCGCCCCACCATGGCGTCTACCAGGCATTCGGGCACGGCCGCATTGGAATGGACATAAACATGATCGCCGCTCTGAATGACCCTGACGGCTTCGTCCGCCGAGCACTTTTTCCTTTCGTAGTCGGCGCGCCAATCGCCCTTCTCAAGCGTACCTTGCATAACTTCCCTTCAATTATACGTAACGCAGCCGAACTGCATGTGTAGCACAAGTATTGCACGGATCGTAAGAGCGAATCAAAGTTTCCAGATCGCACTCCAGATTCTCGTCCTTGCCGGCTCCATTTTCCGCCAACCGGTGGCTCACCGTATTGCGGATATCACGTTCGATACGTTCGGTATTCTGGGCGGAAGGGGTAATCATGTCGGCAGCGGTTATAACCCCCTGCTCGTCCACCTCATAGGAATGATAAAGCGTGCCCCGGGGACATTCCACCGCCCCCACGCCGCTTCCGACCAGGCGGGGCTCAGGCGCTTCCACTTCGGGCTCATGGCTCAATTCCGACAAGAGGGCGATTATGGTCTGCACTCTTTCTATAGCCTGCACAAGTTCGATAGCCTGCGCCAGATTGTTGAGCATGGAATTGCAGGAGCCGCGCGCCAGATCGGAAGCCATATAAATTGAGCGGGCCGTGCTGCCCAGAAGCTCATGGTAGAAATGCAGCCGGGCAATGGCACCAACCATGTAAGGCTTGCCGTTGGAGCGTGATTTTTTGGCATGGCTATAGGTGACGGCGTATTCACTCAAATACTCTTTGTATTCAGAAATGGGGCGACGGAAGCCCTCAGAGGAGCGTATATGATCGCCGAAATAGCCGTAGACGCCGTCTTGCTCCAGGCAGAGATAGTTGGGTTCAAGGCTGGGAATATTCGGTAATTTCAAATTCAAAAAGGTGTGGGCCAGCTTCAAAGCCAGCTCGGCACCGCTCTTCAAGTCGGGAAGCAGGCTCTCCAGGGACTCCCGGGATGGGTAATGAGAAAGCTTGAAGACATGCAAGTTGACAGGGTGAAAGGGACGACCACCCACCATGGTTTGAATGGCGCACCCCAGTGAGCGCAGAGAGGTCCAGAGGGCAAACTCATCTTTGAACTTATCGGCGAACGTGAGGAGGTCTTTTGTACCGAGAAAGTCAGGCAAGACCAGGGCGCAAAGATGGGTGGCATGAGATTCGATGATCATGCCCAGGTGCATAAGCTCGCGGAAAAGGTTAAGGCGCACCGAAGGTTTGTACTGCACCGCCGCTTCCAGGGCACGAATAGAAGCGAGGACGTGACCGGTGGAACAGATGGCGCAGATGCGGGAGGTAAGATGGGCCATTTCGTCGGCCTTGTGCCCTACGACAATGCGCTCGAAGAAGCGGGTACCTTCGAAGACATCCAGTTTGACATCGACCACTTCACCGTCTTTGATGTCCACGGTGACTGCCGAATGTCCTTCTACTCGGGTCACTTCCGGTATGACTATGCGGCGTGTTTCTTTCTCTTGAGTCACCTCAGACCCCCTTTACGGCTGCGCCGTTCTCATTGAAAGGTTTCCAGCGCTTGAAGAGTTCGGCGGGCGCACCGAAACTTCCCAGTCGCGAAATTACTTCCTCAAGAGCGAATCCTTTCTCGGTCAAAACCTGAGCCATGGCTTCCATTTGCGGCGATTGACAGGGTCCCCAGCAGCCGTAGCAGGCAGCGCCCACACTGGGACAGAGGGCACCACAACCGGCAGCGGTAACCGGACCGAGGCAGGGCAAATTGTCTTCTATGAGAACACAGGGGTTCTCTTTTAGTTTGCACTCCAGGCAGACCGGCTTGCTGGTGATATAGGGTAAGTGATCTTGCAGCAGGCTGGCTGTCACTGAGAGAAACTGGGTGGCGTTGATGGGGCAGCCGGAGAGGCGCACATCTACATGCACATGCTTCTCCAGGGGGGCGGCTTCCAGAACATCGAAGTTGGCATCCTTACCGTAGACTTGCAGCATCTTTTCGGCGGCGCTGCAATTGGTACAACCGCCTTTCTGCACACAGCCCCAGACGGCACAGTTGCCCACTGCCACCAACCAGCGGCTGGCGGCGCGAATGCGCTCTAACTTTTCCAGGTCATGCTTCTGGCTGACGCTGCCTTCTACAAAGGTAATATCCACCGGGCCGCCCTGGTTGGAAGACTGGGCGAAAGGAAAACTAACTACCCTTACAAAGGGCAGAAGCTTGTCCAGATTCTCCAGAATGACGAGCAGTTCACCGGCGCAGCCAGTCAAGCCTTCCACCGCAATGGTGGGGAGAGTATTGTGTTTATTTTCCAGATTCATACTCACGGCTCAATATTCTCCATTAGCGCATTCAATGGCTTCGGGCGCATGTTTGATTTCAGGCAGGGCAAAAACCGGGCCGGCCTTACAATTGAATTTGCCGCCGATAAAGCAATGGCCGCACTTGCCGATGCCGCACTTCATGTGGCGCTCGAGAGACAGCCAGATTTGCGCATCGGGAACGCCTTTTTTCTTGAGCCCTTCAATCACATACTTGTACATGACCGGCGGACCACAGACCGCTACACAGTAGTCGGGGCTTATGTCGGCCAGCCTGAGCATATCGGTGACCCTGCCAAGTTGGGCGGCAATGGGCGGCAGTTCCGGCCCCATCACTTCCTCGGCACCGATGAAAATATCGATGTCCCGGCGGCGCAAGAGAAACTTCAATTCTTGCCGAAAAAGTATATCGGTGGTGTGGCGCATGCCGTAGATCAAAATGAGCTTGCCGAAATCTTCCCGGTGATCGAGGGCGTATTGCCAGACCGAACGAATCGGCGCCACGCCGAGACCGCCAGCCACCATACAGAGATTGCGACCTTTAAATTCATGCATAGGGAAGCCCTGACCGTAAGGGCCGCGCAGCCCCACCCAATCACCTTCCTCAAGCTGGAAGAGCGCCGAGGTCACCCGCCCGGCCCGGCGCACCATCAGTTGAATGGATTCGCCCACCCGCCCTGAGCACACCGAAATAGGGCACTCACCCACACCAGGCACCCACAGTTCAACGAATTGCCCGGGTTTACAAGAAGCGAGGCTACCGGTACTCTCGGTGATATCAAACAAGTAGTTGTCGGCCGCCATGGGCTGAATCGACCGGATCGTTCCTTTAACCGGCAGATAGGGCGTTTTCAAAGCAATGTTTTCAGGTTGCATCAGATTTATTCTCCGCCTTTTTACTGCTCTGCAAAATGTTTACCACTGCCACGATGTCATCGATGCCGGAAGGGCAGGAAACTGTACAACGGCCGCAACCCACACAGGTCTTAAAGCCATAGGCATCGTCAAAGCCGTGCAATTTGTGGCGATACCAGAACTTCAGTCTATCTACCGGCCCCGGCCGGAAATTGAAATCGCCGGCCACCTGCGCGAAGCCGGTGAACTGGCAACTATCCCATTCCCGGCGCCGCTCGCCGCTGTCGCCGCTCAAAGAAGCCACATCAACCAGGTCGAAACAATAACAAGTAGGGCAAACCGGGGTGCAATTACCGCAGCTCAAGCAGCGGTTGCCTAACTCTTCCCAGACCGGATTGTCCCATTCCATGTCCATAGTGGCCCGCAAATTATCGGGAGCAAAGCCGATGGAAAAGGCGTCCTTGCGGCGAATCCAGAACTCTTTGTAGCGGTCTTTGTGAGCTTCCCTGGCTCTTTCAAGAATGCCGGTCATACCGGAGCCATCGAGGAAGGCACCGCCCATGGTGCTCTGACTCTGCAAGAAGTAACCGTCTTCTATATCGGTCAGAAAAATATCATAGCCTTTCTCAGGGCAATCGGTACCCATAGACTGACAGAAGCAGTGCTTATCGGGCATGCAGGAAAGACCGACGAGCATGCTCATGCGCCGACGCCGCACGTAGTGAGAGTCGGCCGGACCGTCTTCAAAGATGGTATCCATGATGCCGAGCCCGGCCAGATCGCAAGGATGCACACCGAAGATGACCTTGAACTCAGGCTCCTCCTGATACTCAAGGATACGCCCGTCATCATAGGAGATGAGAGTCTCAGAAGGCGGATAGAAGAACTTCTTCGGAGGCAAAATGGTACGCAGAGCTTCAAAGGCTATCTCGGAAGCTTTCTCTACCGCCTTAAAAGAATAGGACTGCTTGGATACTTTCACCGGCGCGTAAACACTACCCAAGCCTTTTAGAGCTTCAAGGAAGGCGGGGAAATTCTCTTTGGGCAAGAAATATACCGGTTGCAAAACAATTTCCCCCGCGAGTGTCAGTTCTAAAAATGACGAACGATACGGTTAGCGGCCCTTAGATGCTGCGATGCCTTTGAACTTCTGAGGCGGCGAATCCACCGGGATCTCTTTCAGACGAACAATCTGCACCGTGCAGCCAGCTTCTCTGGCCACGGCCTGGGGTACCCTTCCCAGAAGGCGATTGGGAGCAGTACCGTGAGCACCGACCACTATCTTGTCGGCCATCCACTCGCCGGCCGCACGAACAATCTCTTCTCCTGGGCGACCTTCCGCCAACTCCACATGAACATTAGCCGTAGGCACGGCAGATTCCAGTTCGTGCCGGGCAGTTTGCAAAATAGAATGGGCCTGAGCCTGCCGCTTGGCGCAGACTTCCTTGGCCATAGCCTGCCATTCCACGGAATTGGATTCAAAATTGAGATCGCGCTGGGCTTGCCACTGCAAGGGCTCAACCACAGTGATCACTTTGAAGCTCGTGTCCTTGGGCCAACTAGCATAGAGAACGGCATCAAGAACCTGCCGATTGTATCTGCTTTGATCGATAGCAACAATGACTTTCACTTTGGCAATTCCTCTAGATGTTCGGTATTAGCAACTGTTGGTCAAAACTGGTCTTCATTCTGCAAACGGCTCAGCCGGCCCCTGGCTTCTTCTTCACTATTTCTACAGAGCAGGCAGCATGGGCAGCCACTTTCTCAGCCACGGAGCCCAGGATAAATTTTTGCACGCCCCGCCGGCCATGAGAGCCTACCACAATCAAATCGGCTTGCCAGTCATTGGCGCAGTCAACAATGCTCTCGGCAATCTGCCCTTCAATTACCTTGGTCTGAGCGACAACAGAAAGCTTCTCTTTCAACTTGGCAGCCACCGAATCTACCAGTTGGCTCAAATAATCATTGAACTCTTGCCTGGCTTTAGTGAGTTGCTCGATGTAAGAAGAGGATGACGGAATGGCGTACTCGTAATAGACAGGCTCGTTGACACTGAGCACCAGGAATTCGGTATCCGGGCTCCAGGCCCGACCAACAATAGAATCTACCGCACTAGCCGAACAGTCCGAACCGTCAACGGCAATCAACACTTTCATCCTGCAATCCTCATGAAAAGCGGAGGCACTGGCACCCATGCCGACCGAAGGGATCTTGGACCAATTTTCGCCATTTCGTTCCATTTATGTATCGGCCGGGGTGGTTAGTTTACAGAGGCGGAAGGTTGAATGTCTATCGTCCCAAAGGCCTAGAAACCCCGGTCAAATGCCCAAAACAAAAGCCCTTGGGCATGCTACAGTTTCTGCCGGGAAAAAACCGCAAATCATAGAGAGCTAGTAAAGTGCCGAATTCGGACTCAAAGCAACCTCAAAGAAAAAATACAGGCGCCGGGACAAAAAAGACTCAGCCCCTCTCTTTACCCCTTTCTCTTTCCCTGGCTCTGGTCGCTTCGACCACGGCCGCACTTTCTCTGGACGAAGCCCAGGCGAGCGACGGCGTGGACAACACTAAACAGCAGAGTGCGGTAGATTTTGGCCCCCTCATGCAACAGGTGCAAAGGGCAATCAAGAGCAAATGGCAACCGCCGGCAGCCAGAAAAACTCTTAAAACCCGCGTCTCTTTTAGGCTCTTCAAAGACGGCAAGGTTCAGGGCTTGAAGCTCCTTGTTTCATCCGGCGACCAAGAGTTCGACCACTCGGCCCTGAAAGCCGTAGAAAACGCCCTCGACCCGGAGGGCAAACTTTGCCCCCTGCCGGCCACGGCACCGGATTCCATCGAAATAGAATTCGCCCTTGACTATAACGTGGAGAGCAAAGGTCTGACCCCTGCCGAGCAGATACAGTTACTCTGGAAAAACGCCGTGGAAGGGCAACTTGATAAGTTGCGCTGAGGATTAAGCTCTGAGGGTTAAGCTTTGCGGAGCAGTCTCGTCAACTCCCGGTCGAAGGAGGAAGCAAAGCGCCGCTTCTCCTTGTCGGAATAAGGTGCCGGACCGCCGGTAATAGTGCCCGTATCGCGCAGGTCGTGCATGAGATCACGCACAGCCAGGCGCTCGGCGATGTTATTGCCGTCGAAGACAACCCCCCGGGGATCGATGACCACCACACCTTTGGGAACCAGTGCTGCCGCCAGCGGGATGTCGTGAGAGACCACCAGGTCCCCCGGCTGAGCCTGCTCCACAATGTAGAGATCGGCCTGGTCGGGTCCGGCGGCCACCAGTTGAAAGCGGAATAGGGCACTCTCCGGCAGGGCTACTGTCTTGTTGGCAACAAAGACGACAGACACTTTCAGCCGCAGGGCCGCCCTCATCACTATGTCTCGAACGGCTGTGGGACAGGCGTCGGCATCTATCCAGATTTGCATGCAGCAATTATACCGCGAGAAGATTAAGGGGTACTCAGGTAACTTTTGACATCCTCCGCTATTTGTGGCATACTGAGGCTCTATCCATCAAAGCGGCCGTTGCACAAGGTCCATTTTGAGGGCAATCCACACTAGAACACCATTGTCTAATCGAGTAATTTTTTGAATAGTTTTTCCGAGCTTGGTCTATCCAAGCCTGTGATCGCCGCCCTGAGCGAATGCGGATACACAGCACCAACAGAGATACAAGCCAGTACAGCCGAAGTAATTTTATCGGGTCGCGACCTGATGGCCTCCGCCCAAACTGGTTCCGGCAAAACCGCCGCCTTCGCCCTGCCGGTAATAGAATGCCTGGACGAACCCGATAAGCAGCCCCGCTGCCTGGTTCTAGCCCCCACCCGGGAACTGGCATTGCAGGTCGAAGCAGAGTTTCGCAAGTTCAGCAAATACAAAGGTCTCAACACCGCCACTGTCTATGGTGGTACCGGTTTCGCCGCCCAAATAGCCACGCTCAAGAAACCGGTAGACATAGTAGTAGCTACGCCGGGGCGTTTGCTCGATTGCGTCGAGCGTCGCTACCTGGATCTTTCCCACGTGGAAATACTGATCCTCGACGAAGCTGACCGCTTGCTTGATCTGGGCTTCATGCCGCAACTGAGGCGGATTATCTCCAAGTTGCCCAAGGAAAGACAGACACTCATGTTTTCCGCCACTCTGGAAGGCAAAGTCGCCACAATCGCCTCCGAGTATATGCTCGACCCGGTCACCGTGCGCGTCAACACCGAAAGACTGGATGTAGATTCCATCGACCAGCGCTTCGTGCCGGTGAAGGAATACAACAAAGATGACATGCTCATCGACCTGATTCGCGGCATCAATGAAGAATGCCTGGGCGACCCGGAAAAAGGCTCGGTCTTGATCTTCACCGGCACCAAGCGTAAAGCTAGCTGGGTAAAAGACCGCCTCAGAGACGGCGGCATCAAAGCAGAAGAAATTCACTCCGACATAAGCCAGATCAAAAGAGAAAGCACCCTCAAGCGTTACCGCAACGGCGCCTTCACAGTGCTGGTGGCTACCGATGTAGCCGCCAGGGGTCTGGATATTCCAGCCATCAGTCATGTCTTCAACTATGACCTGCCGGAATTGCCCGAAGATTACATACACCGCATCGGCCGTACAGGACGTGCCGGACGTGCCGGTGTAGCCACCACTTTCGTCTCGGACGAACAGCGCCATTTGCTGGCCGCCATCGAAAACATCATCGGTATAAAGCGTGAAAAGCCCAAACTGAGCCCGGCCAAACAAGCAGCCGTGAAACGCTTCCAGTCAAGATTTAGACGCTAAATTCTGGCGCTCAGCAGTCGTCAATCAGACCTGCACAAGCCCGGTGCCGCCACCTGGCTTAAAACCTGGAAAGATACGTTCGCCATAAGCTCCCGCACCCATCACCCCTTGCAAAATCTCAAGCAGGGGGGCCCGGTAATCAACTTTGACGGCAAGCCCGGTGGGGGCTAAATTTGCCAGACGCAGTTCATCAAGGTCTTCCTTCAAGCCCGGCCACTGACCGTGCACCTGGCCGCCTCTGATGCCGCCGCCCATGGCCATCAAAGTGAAACCACGACCATGATCGGTGCCCAGAGAAGAATTCTCGTAGACCCGGCGTCCAAACTCCGTCAGCACCACCACGGTGACGCCTTTCATGAGCGGTCCCAGACATTTGTCGAAAGCGGAAAGCCCCTGACCTAGCTCGGCAATAATGCCGGCCTGCAAACCCTCGGCCGAGCCCTGCACAAAGTGGGTGTCCCAACCGTCCAGATCCAGGCAGGCAACATTGAGACCCACCCCCGCCTTCACCAGCCGAGCAATTTGAAAAAGCCCCCGCCCGAAGCTGGTAGCAGGAAAAAGGGCAGACTCACCGGGACCGGCCAGTTCAGCCTTTCTCAGTTCGGAGATGCGCGCAAGCAGCGCCAGGGTATTCAAACCAGCCTCCCTCAGCTCCGGCTCCGGGCAGGCTTTATAAAGTTTCTGCAAAACCCCGGTCAGGTGCGGTGCCCCTTCAGCCTTGATGGAAATTTCTTCCACCCCGGAAAGGGCGCTGGCGGCCGGTGCCCCCCTGAATGATTCAGGCAGGGAAGGACTGAGGGAAACGGCAGCGAGAGGTCCCAGGCTGTGCCCTCCGCTCAGGGAAAGATAGCGCCCCAGCCAGCCACCACTAGCGGTACTACGCCAGGCGACACCGTGCTCCATCTGATCCTGAGCATCAAAGTGAGAACCCGACAAGTTATCCGAACCCACTGCGGGCAAAAACCCCAGCCGTCCCTCTTTGTAGATAGGCAGGAGCGGTGCAAGACGCGGATGCAAACCAAAGAAGGAATCAAGAGGCAGAAAGCCATTCTTACCGGCCTTTGCCTGGGGCTGAATGGCCAGGCTTGGTCTGAAACGATAGTAGTCATCGTCACCATAAGGCACAAGCATATTGAGAGTATCGGCCCCACCCCGCAGGAAAACCACCACCAGCGTGTGCGCGTTGGCATTTGCCCTGGCATTGGCGCCTCCTTGCGCCTGCTCTTGTTCCTGCCCCGACTGAAATGGCTTCAGGGCTAACTCTTGTAAAAATCGACGACGGCTCTTTTTCATATCAATACATTTGAAAGGCGGGGCTAGCCAGAATCAGTCCAAAGAGTTCCCGGCGGTGCGCCTCCTGGCTATATTCCTGAAAGGCAGACAATTCTTCCGGCCGGGGTTTGCGCCCGGTAAAATATGGGAAAATCAGCGCCGCATCGACTTTTCCATCGGCAAGAGCCGCTTCCAGGCGCTCCATGGAATTCTTCACATTCACACCTTCGACACCGCCCAGGCAAAGAGTGAGGGCGAAATTCCAACGCCAGAGCAAGCTTCCCAGCCAGGGTTCCCGCTCTACCGGATAGCCGTCGGGGGTCGGATATTGAAAAGGAGCCTGCCCCATGCGACTCAAGAACTGGCAAAGTTCCTTGGAAGCATCGGTATCGGCCGCCAGGCTGCGCAGGGAACTGACCACAAAGCGGAAAGGGCGCTTAAATTTGGCTCCGCGCAGGGAAGGATCATAAAACTGCTCGGCATCAAATATGGTGCGGAGCATGGCCTTGATATCACCGCCGGTATCGGTGAAAGTCTGAGCCACAAGGGCGCATAACCGAGGCGGTGGCTCATCACTGACAAAGTGCCTGGTAAGCTTGTAGGCAATATAGCGAGCCGTAGAAGGGTGGGCGAGAACAATGTCGAGCACGTCTTTCAGATCTTTTTCGCCGCCGCCGGGGGCGATGCGTTTGCCGAGCACCAACTTCTCGCCGTCATCATGGCAGCTCTTGTCAAAGTAGGCCTGACCACGCCCATGCCTCTCGTGCAAACGGAAGCCAGAGAGGGCCCTAGCCACGTTCAAAACATCCAACTGCGTATAGCCGCCGTTTACCCCCATGGTGTGCAACTCTAAAAGTTCCCTGGCATAGTTCTCGTTGGGCTTTTCCATCAAGTTGCGGCGCTTATTGTCTTTACCATCGAGGTAAACGAGCATGGCCGGTGAGCGCGCCGAAGCAAGCAGTAGGTCGGAAAACTTTCCGAGAGCATGGGCTCGCACCACTTTGCTGTCATCTGTAGGCTTGAGGTAAATGCAATCGCCTTTCTCCAGGCTAATGTTAAAGTGATCAGTCCAGAATTCCACCATCACTTCCAGTAACTGACGGCGGCTATATACCGCTTTTAAAAGAGAATGCCGCACCATGTCCGAGCGCAGGGCCTCCCTCTTAAACTCATAGGCCGTGCCCGGGTCTATTTCCAGACTTTCAAAACGCCGCGAGCGCCAATCACAGGCCTTATCGTCAATTGAATCGGGATTAAGCTGCTCTTCCAACCAGGCTTTGCGCCCTATCTTCTTAAGCCGCTCCAGATCACCGGGATAACCGCCAAAGCCGGCCCGGCTCAATAAGTGAAAATCAGGGTCGATGTCCTTCCCCCAGTTGCGGCAGAGCTTACCGGGGACCCTCTCACCCAGATTCTCGGCTACGGCATTACGCAACAGTGAGCAGCCGGACAGAGACAGCCCGGCAAAAGCCGCAGTCAAAAGCACATCCCTGCGGCTTACGGTCATCAGCTTGCAACCTGAGACGGCGCTTCCAAATTAACCGCGGCACCAGGGGGCGCCTGTCGCCTTAGAGCTAGAAGCCCTCGCACAAAAGAACCGTAGCCAATGACGAGGGCCGCCGGCAAGAGCAAGAACCAGCCCAGTAGCGGCAAAATAAAGGAAAGCACCATCAGCAGCCCGCCTCGCAAAGTAGGCAGCCAGGGTCGCACTTGATCGCGGGGAGACGGCAAGCGCCGCCCCACAAGGGTAACCAACCCCGAAAGACCGATATTGGCGAAGAGCAAAGCAAAGGCTAGCACGGCAATGGCAAGCATTCCCCCGATGCCCTCGGGCAGTTTGCTGAAAACACCCACCAGGATGACCGTAAGCACCAGGAAGGGCAAACCCACTAAAAAAGATTTCCAGAGCTTGCGGGAAGAAGCCTGGCAGGAAGCCTCCACCGCCCCGGGCCAGAGACCGAGTAAAGTCAGCCAGAGAGCCGGCAAAGTGAGAATCAGCCCCACTACCACAAAAAATACGGCCATCGTGTCGGCTAACATCATGGCAGCGGCTTCTCCTAAATTTAAAAGCGTCTTTCGTCTATTATATGCCTCAGGCAAACCAGAGCTAACAAACTCCGAATTCCTGACAAATTACCGCAAGAAAGCGCCGGAGCAAAACCGATGGCAGGCAAGTGGCCTTTACTTCTTACTTCGCTTTTCCTGCAGGCCGGCCCCGACCTTGTACTCTGGAGCTGGGACTACCCTCAAGACCTGAGCTTCTTGAAAAACGAGAAAGCCCGGGTAGCCTACTATGCCGGCACCGCCACCCTGCGTGGTCAGCGGGTCTTCTTCAATGGCGCCGCCAAAAGCCTGAAAATTCCCGACAATATCGAAAGATTTCCGGTCTTACGCATAGAAACCAGAGCTGCCGCCTTAACGCCTGAACAAAGCCAAGCCGTCAGCGATATCGCTATGAAAGTACTGAACAAGAGTAAGGCCGAACATATACAAATAGATTTTGATGCCGCCCAGGATGAGCGCCCCTTCTACCTGACCCTGCTGCGAGAGCTACGCCAGCGCCTCGATGGACTTCAAAAGCAAGAAAAGCCCCAGCAAGAGCAGCCAAAGCAGCGGCTAGCGCATAGTGACCGCACCACCATCGGTATCACCAGCCTGGCTTCCTGGAGCACCGACAATTGGTTGCCCAAAGACATTTGCGATGAAAGGGTAACCATGCTTTTCAGCCTGGGCAAGGTCGGCAAATCCGACCTGGAAACCTTCACCAGGCAAAAGCCGCAGACCGTAGGCATCGGCACCTGGGAAGAAGCAGTCAATCGCAGACTGAAAGAACTGGGTACCCTCAAGGCAGCCAGAACCATCTATCTATTTAACGCCCATCCCTGGACGAAAGAAAGTTTCGATCACGCAAAAGAAATTCTGAGGAACAACTGAAAGTGAAAAGCAAACCCCTCCACAAATTACTGGCACTGGCGGCCGCCGCAAGCCTCCTTCTGGCAGCTGGTCCGGCACCGTTGATGGCTTGCAGCCCCGGCTTTCCTTACCAGGTTTTCTTCAACACTGCGCGTCCCGATCTGCCTCTCAAAAACTTCGCCGCAGGCCGCCTCGGCATTTTGCAACCAAGCTATGCCAAGTCATACCTGGTTGTGGCCTACCGCTATCTCAATGGTAGCCCCCTCAGTGCAGTCGAGCAAAGAAGCATGCTGCGCCTCTGGCAAAAGCGACTGCGCAGTTTGTCAGGCAATAGCGACTACTCTTACAAAATCACGGAAGATTACTTGAGCTTGCGCAAAAGCGCTCTTGGTCCAAAGGCTAAAGAAAAGAACTACTACGATAGCTCCTCCAATTTACAGCCAGACGCCTTCCGACAAGCCTATGACACGCTTCAGAGCCTGATCAAAAGCCAGGTCTCAAAAGAGCAAATCAGAAACTGGATTGCCGCCCAGGACATTGTCTTTGAAGTGGCAGGCGCCGAAACAAAAGATGCCACCCTGCCCAAACTTCCACCTCTGAGCAGCAAATTTAGCGAAAGAGCACGCCAGGATCGCCTCTATCAGGAAGCCTCTCTTATGTTTTATGGTGGTCGATTCAAAGAAGCAGCCCGCCTCTACCAGGAGCTAGCCAAAGAAAACAGTCCCCGCTACAAAAGTCTAGCCGTCTACATGACGGCTCGCTCTCTGGCTAATGGTGCCTTCGGCCAGGATGAGAGCCTGAGCAGGGAAACCGCCACTGATTTTATCGACAAACAACTCAAGCAAGAAAAAGATCCGGAAATGCGACTTGCCCTTCTAGATTTGAAAGCACCACTATTTTATGGCGAACTCTCAAGAGAGCAGCTCCTAGAAGCCACCACGGAGAAAATCCTCAAACCGGGTCAAGAAAGATTCGGTGCGGAAGTAGGCGACCTCACCTTCGCCATGGATGAAATGGAAAGCTCAGGTTGCTACGGTGAAGTGGAAGAAGAAAAGCCTAAAGAGGGTGCGGCAACTGAAAACACCGATACCGTCACCAAAGAAATGGAAGCAGCCAAACTGGAAAAGGAAAAGCGCCAGTGGAACAAATATTTTGAAGGTCGCCTGGCCTTGATGGGCAAACAGGACCTTACGGATTGGCTGGAAACGGTACAATCGCGCTATGACCCCTATGCCTTCGACAGCCTTGTTTTTCAAGAAAAGAAAAAGGAAATCCACAAGCTAAAGGCCGCCCATGCCCTCGCTCAGTTCCGCAAGGACAAGAGTCAGACCTGGCTTATAGGCGCTCTTCTGACGGGCGGCTTATCGGGACCGGAAAGAATTGATGTGAAGGCGGCAGCCGAGAAGCTTACGCCGACTTCACCGGCCTATCTGACCGCCAGCTTCTTTCTGGTGGACGACATGATCAAAGCCGGCAAAGCAACTGAAGCCCGGCTCAAACTGAGCCAATTATTGAAAGAGAGCAACCAGCTTTCACCCACCACCTTGAACCTCTTCAAAGCCCAGTACCTGGCAGTCGCAAAGGGTGAAAGCGACTATCTGCATGCTGCCTTTATGCAAGCCCCCGAGCAAAATGAAAACGATGATTATGTGCCTGCCGACTGGCTCAAGAAGCAAAACTTGCCCGAAGGTACTTACACAAGAGAAAGCGCCGCTCTCGATAACGAAGTGGCTTCTGATCTGAACCGAAACCTGCCCCTTTCCCTCTGGCTCAAGCTCTGCTTCGACCCCGCACTCGATGCCGCCTGCCGCTCGCGCCTTACGAGAGTGACCTGGATGCGGGCCCACCTCCTCGGCAATAGAAGTGCGGCAAGAAAGCTAACCGAGCCCTTATGCCGGGCCTATCCAAATCTGGCGTCCCTGATTCGCGCCTGCGACAGCGCCCCGGAAACGGAAAGCCGCTATATCCTCGCTAAACTCGCTCTGCGCAACTTCGGGCTGAGCCCCTACCTGGCATCAGGGGTGGAGCGGCACGGTCTCAAGATAAATGAATTCGACTACTACAATCAAAACTTCTGGGTGCCCATGCAAGCCAAAGCCCCCGTTCAAACTAAAGAGGAAGAGTACTCGGACTTCTTTAAAGGAGAAAACGAAGACCGCGGCGCCGTGCTCAAAAACGAAAGCGGCTACGATCAGATGCTGCTTCAATACTACAAAACTGGTATCAGCGGCAAGCTATCTGCCGCTGAGCGCAAGCAAGCGCAAGAGGAAGCAATCGTCTTAAGCCGTCTATCACCGTCAAACTTCCTTGGTGAGGCCGTCTTCGATAAACTAAAGAGAAATGATCCGCACGACCAGGATCTGGAAGAGATGCTCTACAGAATAGTCAAACTGGCCAAGTGGAGCCCCCGCACCGAGCTTGCCAGCCAGTATTCCCACAAGGCCCACAACCTGCTGCACAAACATTTCCCCACCGGCAAATGGACGCAGAAGGCACCATACTGGTATTAATAGCAATGGAGACCCCGGAAGCAGACACTTTGCACAATTGCGCCACAAGTCCCCTCGACCCTTGAAAGAAAATCAGTTGATCAAGAACATATCCACAAGCACCTGGCTAATTGCCATAACTGCAACACTATTGAATCACAACTCTGCCCTAGGCCAGGGCACATCGAATTTGCAAGAAGGACTGGCCGCCTACAACCGACGAGACTATCGCACCGCCGCACAAAAACTGAGCGACGTCATTGCCAAAGGCACCGCCCAACCCTCCGTCTACCTTTACGTTGCTTATGCCTATAACGGCTGCGGCGATCAGAAGCGCGCCCTGGACACCTACTGCCAGCTCATGAGCAAGTATCCAACCAGCAAGGAAGCACAGCTTGCCTTTCATCAAGCCGTGCGCATAGACTCACTCACAGCCAGTAGATACGCTTCCATTCTGCCGCAGGCTAAGAAGGTTGTCTCCCCGGCCGGCAAGGAAAACTTTATCGACAGGATAATCCTGATTCCTCCACAGTATGGCCATGCACCGGTGAGCGCGCACACGGTGGAAATTGTCAAACGCGCCATCAGAAAAATAAGAGCGCCCTATTACAAGATGCTCAGTGAAAGTGGTGCCACTTTCACCATCGCTCCCAATAGTATGGATAGATGGCCTGGACACAAAGAATTAGAGGCAAAGGTAGACGGATCGGAGCTCGTGATTGGAGAAGTGGGCGGGCAGACCTACCACAGAGATAATGGCGGACCGGATATAGGACTATTTGAAAGACCAATGGTGAGGGGCACCACGCAACTCAAAGAACCCTTTTCGGATATTGCTATCTACAACTGCGCAATTCATGAAATGGGACATGGAATTGACGACCTGATGCGACTCTCGCTCAACCCGGAATTTCTGCTGAGGCATAAAGATGATATTGCGGCGATGAGCGAAGAAACACAATCGGCAAACCGATACTACCTAAAACCAATGGAGGCCTGCTCCGACATCACAGGCGCTCTAATCGGCGATAATACCAATGATGAAGAATGCAAACAGGTGATGCAGGCATTTCCCAAGTCGACTCAGTGGCTGAGAAGCAAGCTGGAGATCTGGTAATGGGTGGAAGTGCGAGGTGGCAACCTGCATCTAAAAATAACTACTCAATCGTCTTGTCGAGGTTCACACCTTAAGGACTTCACTTCACTAAAAGCAAGAAGGAGGCAAAGTCTCTGGCAAGGAACCTGGGCTTAACGCTATCGTCAAAAGGAACCTCAACTGCAACGATCCCAGAAGGCTTTAGCCTACAGTCGAATGCCATGTAGGTTCCGACACCATTCATCGCAAAAGCAAAAAGACCAAACTCTCCGGGGAAAGCTGCGTTAATAGCTAGAATGTGGCTCGCCGCAAAAAATATTACGAAATGCGGATATTCAGAAAGTTTTCCGTCTCCGCCATTGGTAATTCTCAAAAACTCCAGAAGTTCGCCGGGAATCTCTGTCGGAGATTTACTAATCAACAAGGACAGCTCTTCGCTCGAAGCTCCCGTTCGAGCCCTCTTCAGAGAACTGCGGGAGAGTAGCTCCTCAACCTTACTCATTTAAAATCGACCATCGAAAATGGACACTAAACAAACCAACTCCAAACAAATAAGGTTGCGGACACCCGCCGCTGACAGCATGAAAGGTTCAAGGCTTTGAGCCTTTCTTACTTGGAAAATCAAGAAAATGATAGATTGCAATCTCATTCATTCTGGCTATAAGTTCCTTATCTTCCAAAGTTCCT
>JACRFZ010000114.1 GCA_016212515.1 Candidatus Melainabacteria bacterium | reverse complement strand
CTCTCGGTCGACCTTCTATCGCAGTTGCCCTTCACTATAGTCTGGACGGCCCACTCCATGTTCCGGGCTGTCGGCAATAGCCGCGTGCCCATGCTCAACTGGCTGGCCATGGCGGTGGTCATAGTTTCACTCGACCTGTTCCTCTGCCTCAACCTCCATATGGGCATAGCCGGTATTGGTTGGGCCTGGCTGGGCGGCGGCATGGTCGGCACTATCCTCAACCTGGTACTGCTCACTCAATCAGACCTGAAGCGCTCCCTAGATCTGGCACCCACATTGCGTGCCATCTTCGGGGGCAAAAAAGAGGAGCTCAAGCGAACTCTAGATTGGATGAAGCGCATCTTGAATGTCGGTATACCAACCTGCATCCAGGATTTAGCCTGGGTCATGGGCAACTTTGCACTTTTCTCCATCTTTGCCCTCACTCAGAATCCCACCGATTCCGAGGCCGCCTGGACCATAGGTTTCAGACTGGAAGAAATGATCTGTACTTTGCCCTTGCATGCCATCGGTTGTTCGGTAGGAACCATCATCGGACAGAACCTGGGAGCTGGCAAACCGGAGAGAGCAGAAAAAGCAGGCTGGCAGGCCACACAGCTGAGCCTACTTTTCCTGGTGCCCATCACCATCGTCATGTACATCAATGCCGAGCCAATCGCTCGCTTAATGTCACAAGACAGGGAAGTAGTAATGCTTACAGCCGATTATCTGCGCATAGTCGGTTTGTGCCAACCGTTGGTGGCCTGCTGGATTGTGCTCTTCGGAGCCATGACCGGTGCCGGTTATACAAAGTGGCCGATGTGGATTGGCATACTCTGCCTGACCGTAATTAGACTGCCGCTCTCCTACCTGCTTGTGCACAACTACAACATGGGCACAAACGGAATATGGATAGGAATCTCCGCTTCCGCAGCCGTAATCGGTATGCTGGCCATTCTGAGATTCCGCTCGGGAGTCTGGAAAACGCAGAAAGTCTAAAGACTTCTGTAATAGCTAAGGAAGATAAAAAGACGGTGTGGGCATGAACTTTTTTCATGGCCGCACCGTCTTTATTAATATCCACTGCCGCCTGCATTCAAGGAGGGAAGATGCTTCACCACCTCAATTACAAATTACCGGTCTTCAAACTTATGATGGTCAAAGAAGAGAAGAAACAAAAAAATCCACTTCCTTCAATACGCTCGGCCTTAGACGCAGCCAAACTACTTGAACCTCTCTGCTTTGCCCCTGAAGAACATTTCGTGGCCCTGCATCTGAACAGCAAGTTCGAAGTTATTGGTCTGCACGAAGTCTCCCACGGCACCTTATCAGCTTCACTGGTGCATCCCCGAGAGGTTTTCAAGGCCGCCCTGGTTGCCAACAGTTTTGCCATTTTGGTCTGCCACAATCATCCCTCGGGCGCCAAATTAAGCGCCTCCAGGGAAGATCTGACCACAACCCGCACTCTCATCGATGCCGGGAAACTTCTCGGCGTATCGGTTCTAGATCACCTGATTGTCGGTCCCCAGCAACAAAGCGACATAGTAAGAAAGAAAAAACGAGAAAGCCGCATCCTGCCCCTGAGCATCCGAGAAGAACATCCGGAACTATGGCAAAGCGATGTGGACTGCCTCAGTGCCTGAAAGCCGCCAATTTTCCGGCTCTTATCGAAGGAAAAGCAGCCCAAGATAAGTCGAACTTAAGGCAAAGGAGGTGCTCAGGCGACTTTCCTGTTATTTTCTTGTGAAATATTCAGATGGCGGGCACCTTCAGCCCGGTAAAATCATCTAAGAATCTGCACACAGATAAGGCAATACATAGGCTCATGTCAAAAGCGGCAATTGTCAGACGCAAAACCAGACAGGTCCAGGTGGGCGACAAATACATCGGCTCCGACCATGCGGTGCTTGTCCAGTCCATGACCAACACGCCCACCGAAGATCCGGCGGCCACGGCCGAACAGATAATCGACCTGTACAATGCCGGTTCAGAAATTGTCCGCATCACCGTCAACACCAGAGAAGCGGCTAAGGCCGTACCGGAAATCGTCAACCGGCTTGAAAAACAGGGAGTGAGCGTACCCCTGGTCGGTGACTTTCACTACAACGGTCATTTGCTACTTTCCGATTTCCCAGATTGCGCCAGACTGCTGGCAAAATATCGCATCAATCCAGGCAATGTCGGCAGAGGCGAGAAGCACGACGACAATTTCAAACAAATGATTGATGCCGCCATCAAATGGAACAAACCGGTGCGCATCGGAGTCAACTGGGGCTCTCTAGATCAAGATCTACTGGCTTCCATGATGGATGAGAACGCAGCCAGTAAAGAGCCCCTGGATGGTCACGCCGTCTTGATTGAAGCCATAGTGGAAAGTGCGCTTTCGTCAGCCAGACTGGCGAACTCTTACGGACTGAGCAACGATAAAATAATCCTGAGCGCTAAAGTTTCAGAGGTGCCGGACCTGATCACGGTCTATCGCAAGTTGGCGAGGAAATGCGACCTGGCACTGCACCTGGGTCTGACGGAAGCCGGCATGGGTATGAAAGGCACGGTTTCATCGGCAGCCGCCCTTTCCATTCTACTCTTTGAAGGCATCGGCGATACCATTCGCGTCTCCCTTACTCCTCAACCCGGTGCCCCTCGCATCGAGGAAGTCCTGGTCTGCCAGCAAATCCTGCAATCTCTCGATATTCGTTCCTTCAAACCCCAGGTGACAGCCTGTCCTGGCTGTGGACGCACCACCAGCACGGTCTTTCAAGAACTGGCCAGAGACATCGAAGCGCACCTTACGCAAAAACGCGCCCTCTGGCAAAAAGACTATCCCGGCGTAGAAAACATGAAAGTTGCGGTCATGGGTTGCATCGTCAATGGTCCGGGCGAATCCAAGCATGCCGACATAGGCATATCACTTCCTGGTACCGGCGAAGAGCCCCGTGCACCGGTTTACGTTGACGGACAATATAAGACAACTCTCTCGGGCGCCACGCTGGCACAAGATTTCATCACCCTGGTAGAAAATTACGTGGTTCAGAAATACACCACCGTCGCAGCCAATACCATACACAAAGCAGACTAAGCCATGACAAAAACGGAATCCCATTTCAGACGCTCCGCACTCTTACTGCTAGCTACTGCACTCAGCTTCTTGCTTCCCCTCTCAAAAGCCGAAGCCAAGGTCACCCTGGCAAAGATTTTCAGCGATGGTGCCATCTTTCAAAAAGACAAACCGGTAACTGTTTTCGGCACGGCCCTTCCCGGTGAAGTTGTGACCGTCGAACTGGGTGCCGCCAAAGGACAAGTTGTAGTCGGCAAAGAAGGCAGATTTGTACTGACACTGCCGATGATACCGCAGAGCGGCACCTACGACATGAAGGTAACCGGTCAAAACACAATCACCGTCAAGAACATCCGCTTTGGTCAAGTCTGGCTCGTGGCAGGAGAAGCCGTGGTTGACGCCGCACTCGAAGATGAAGCGGCACTGGAGAAAAAATTCGGCTCCGGAGAATTAGCCGACGGCAATCTGGCTATGCCTGCAGACATAATGGTATTCAAACCGCCGGTCTCACTCAAGCGCAATCCTGAAATTATCGGAGAGGGTCAATGGGTGAGCGCCGGCTCCGCCGAGGCCACGCGCTATTCGGCTCTAGGTCTTCTATTTGCCAGAGAACTACACCGCCATGTAAGAGAGCCCATAGGCGTCATTCAAGTAAGCTTGCCAAAAGTGCCAATCAAGTCATGGATTTCCCCCACCGGTCTTGACACTAACGGCGATACCAGAAGCATGGCCGCCAAGAGCGCCCTCGATGAAGACTTCTACAATAAGCTCTGGAACGAGTACTGCCAGTCCACCGATCCCAAGAAAGAACCGGCAACCGGTCTTACCAATATGGCATCCGGTATTTCCAACGGCATGCTGGCACCACTGGCGCCTTATGCGTTGAAGGGCGTTCTCTTCTGCCAGGGTGAAAGCGACCTGAATTTTCCGGTGCAATACAAAACCCTCTTCCCTGTTCTGCTGAAAGACCTGCGCCGACTCTTCGCGCAGGAGCAGTTGCCCTTCTACTACGTACAAATGGGTGCCCAGCCGTCGCAGACCGCCGACAAGGAAAACATGAGCGCAGCAGCGTCCATCAGGCACACCCAGTACAAAGCCAGAATCGCACCCAAAAGTTACTTGATCGTCTCCACCGACCTCTGTCATGAAGACATGAAGAGCGGCAGCATCTACATGAGCGTAGAGGAATTGGCCAAGAGGGTGGCCAATTCCACCCTGGCTACACTTTACCGAGTACCCAAGCCCTACCTCTACCCCATCGTCGAATACGTTGAAAATGAAGGCGAAGGAATCAAGGTCGTCTTCAAGAATGCCGGCCGCGGTCTGATGGCCAAAGGTGAGCAGCCGGTAAAGGGTTTCGCCCTGGCCGGTCACGATCACAAATTCTTCGATGCCGACGCCAAAATTGAAGGGAATACGGTTTTCCTGGAATGCAAGTATGTGAAAGCGCCCCGCTATGTGCGCTACGGATGGGGTAATAACCCCATCCTCACAATCTTTTCCTTAGACGGCTTGCCGGCTGTACCTTATACCAACGATCGTTAGAAAGGCAAAGTAGCGGGCTGCTCCTATCTGGAGCGCACCCTGTGTGAACATCTTAGCGCCGGCGAAATTTCACGAACCTCTATCTTCAGATGAATACAGCCCGAATAGAAAGGGGAAGTACCATGGTACTTCCCCTTGGCTGAATGGGATACTCAGCTAATTAGTTGTGCTCACGCAGTTTACGAACAGCCTCCGTCAGCTTCGGTACCACTTCCAGCACATCGCCTACGATACCGTAAGTGGCATGCTTGAAGATGGGAGCTTCCGGATCTTTGTTGATAGCTACGATCACTTTGGAAGAGGACATACCGGCCAGGTGTTGAATAGCACCGGAAATGCCGCAGGCAATATAGAGCTGAGGCGAGACGGTCTTACCGGTCTGCCCCACCTGGAACTGGTGATCGATCCAACCCGAGTCCACAACCGCCCGGGAAGCACCAAGAGCCGCACCAAGGGCATCACACAGAGACTGCAAGACCGGCCAATTTTCCGGGCCTTTGATGCCGCGTCCGCCTGATACAACGATAGAAGCTTCGGAAAGTTCTACCTTAGCACCCTCGGAGGCATGCACCTCGGTCACCTTGGCTTTGGGAGCGGCAAACTCCACGGACAGATCTTCAACGGCCGCATCGCCACTTCCTTCGGCCAGGGCAAAGACATTCGGGCGCAGGGTAATGAAACTCAAAGAGGCCTTGATTTCATAAGTACCGAAAGTCTTGCCGGAGTACATCGGGCGCACCGGGCAAAGGTTCGCGCCATCCACGACAAATTCCATCACATCCGATACACAGGGCGCATCAAGACGGGCCGCCACCCGGGGAATGAAGTCCTTCGCCATAGAGGTGTAAGCGGCGAAGACATACTTGGGAGAAGTCTTCTTCACCGCTTCTGAAAGGGCCTGGGTGAAAGCTTCGGTGCTGTATTTATCCAGGGCACCGTTTTCCACTACGATTACTTTGGCAGCACCAAATTTACCGAGCTGACCGGCCAGCCCTTTGACGGCACTGCCGATAAGCACGGCGGTTACTTCTCCACCAACGGAGCCGATGCGACGACCGGCTTCAGAGAGAGCTTCCAGAGAGGCTTTACGCAACGAGCCGCCCCGCTCTTCTACAAATACCAAAATTCCTTGCGACATTTGTTTTCTCCAGATAATTGAAACTTAGAGGACGTGCGCTTCGCTGCGCAGAAGATTGACGAGTTCGCTCACGGCCGAATCGGTATCGCCTTCAATCTTGCGACCCTGGGGACGCTCGGGCGGCAGAGCCATCTCTTTGATGGTCACCTGGAGCTTGTCGCCGCCTACCTGGCCTTTGACACCGAGAGCGCCGGCATCTTTCACGGCAATCTCTTTACGGCGAGCAGCCATAACGCCCTTGATGCCGGGATAACGGGGCTCATTCAGTCCCTTTTGGGCGCTAATCACGGCCGGCAGAGTGCCTTCAACAAATTCATGGGCTCCTTCGATCTCGCGCTCGGCTTTGAAAGTGGTGCCGTCGCATTCAAATTTAACCACCATAGTGGTCTGGGCAAAGCCGAGTAATTCAGCCAGCATTGCCGGCACCTGGCTGTTGTCGCCGCCTACACCCTGCTGACCGACGAAAACTATTTCGTAGCCACCATCTTTAATGGCAGCAGCCAAAACTTTGGCCGTAGAGAGCGTATCAAGACCGGCGAAATCAGCATCGTTCAAATGAACAGCATTATCGATGCCACGAGCCAGGCTATCGCGCAACACATCGGTGCACTCATTGCCGCCCATGGAAATTACGGTGGTATCACCGCCAAGCTTTTCCTTCAGCTTGAGGGCTTCCTCGATGGCGAATTCATCGTAGGGGCTGGTAATAAAGCGAACACCATTGAAATCAATATTCTTCTTGCCATCGGCAATGGCAATTTTAGCTTCCGTGTCCGGCACGGCTTTAACACATACGGCAATCTTCAAGGCCCTGTCTCCTCAAGCACAGCTATCTAATAACTGATTAATAGCCTTCGATTATAGAGGTGACTTTCCTTGAGCCCGGCGTTTTTACCACATTCCTTAATCAGGCATATCGAATCGGGCAAGATCACAAATCAAAACTTACATTGTCTCCCCCTGACCAAGAGGAAGTGGCTCAGACCGATGCCCGTCTAGATGTCGTCTTCGGCATTGCGTCGTCCCCGGATGCCGTCAGGACGCAAGTAACACTTTTCATTCTCACACCAGACAATCTGGTCCACGAGTTCATCCGGGTCGTCAATAACAGTGAACAGATCAAGTTCGGAAGGCTCCAGATAGCCGCGCTCCACCACCTCGGTTTTTAGCCAGTCCAGCATCGGATTCCAGAACTTGGAATCAACCAGAAAAAGGGGGAACTTTTTAATTTTTTTGGTCTGAATCAAAGTAGCGGTTTCAAACAGTTCATCAAGACTGCCGAAGCCGCCGGGCAAAATAACAAAAGCAACCGCATACTTGACAAACATAAGCTTGCGCAGAAAGAAGTAGCGAAAGTCTAAAGACTTGGTCTGGTATGGGTTTGGTCCTGTTTCCCGGGGCAAAATTATGTTCAACCCTACCGAGGTGCCGCCAGCCGCCAGGGCACCTTTATTACCGGCTTCCATCACGCCCGGTCCGCCGCCGGTGATGACGGCAAAACCCTTTTCCGAAAGCTTTCTGGCGATGGTCTCAGCCAAGAGATAGACCGGGTCCGAGGGCTTACAGCGTGCCGTTCCAAAAATCGATACGGCCGGACCAATGCGCGAAAGCTCGTCAAACCCTTCCACCATCTCAGCCATCATGCGAAAGACACGCCAGGTGTCTTTGACATTCATCTCGTCTTGCACGAAATTGGAACTAGGATCGCTCACGGGGCCCCCTTGAAATATCTACTCTCCGAATAACTCATTGCCGACGTTTCTCTTCACCAAAGAAGAACAATTCCAGGGCATGCAAGTCCGGCATCAAGCCGGTTTTGACCATCTGCTCCATGCGCGTCAAATCCTGCCTTTTCCTGATTAGAAAATCAAGAGACACCGGCTGCAGCCGCTTAATGTCCTTCTCAAGGGCAAAGGGGTGGGCTTTGAGAGAAGCCTGCAAGCGCTTGGCAAGCTCGTGAGAGGGCAAATCTCTTCTTTGCACACCGGGATGATAGGGCAATTTCTCTTTCTCCACCTCACAAAGAGTTTTGATTTGCACCCACTTGCTCAATAAGGTCTGCAAAGCGGCAATTACACCCATGGCATTCTGTTTGGAAAGCAGTTCTCTCAAACTATTGAGAGTCTGCTCGTGCTTGCCGGCCAGCCAGTATTCCGTAACGGCGAAAATCTGAGAATTGTGCGGACTCAAGCGTTTGACAACATCGAGAGTAATATGAGTCTGGGGAAGAATATAGGTTGCCGCTTTTTCAATTTCCTTATGTATATGGCGCAAATTGGCTTCCAATCCGTCTATCAAATAATAGGCAGCATCTTCATCTATGGTGGCGCCAAAATGATGCACTTCCTTCTGCACAAAATTCTTCAGCTCAGTGCTGGCTTCGCCTCCGGCCCAGTGTTTAAATTTGTCGAACTTTTCTACTTTGGCATGTTGGGCAACCAGCTTTGAAAGTCGCAAGGTAGAGTCGAAGTTCTGAGTTGCCACGAATATCAAATAGGTATTCGGATGCAGGCCGGCCAGGGCTTCGGCAAGCTCATCCTCATCGACGGAATCTTTACCGGAAGCTTTAGCGGCTTTGCTGCCCTTGGCAGTCTTGGGTTTGTCGTCGGATTTTCCGGCTCGCTTCTTGGCGAACCAATCACAGCGATCAAAAATAATCACCTTATTGCCCGGTCCAAAAGGAATGGAAGCAGCCAGATCCACAACATCACTGCCACTCACGGCACCATCAAGACGTTGATAGTTGAAACTGGCAAATGCCGGATCAAGAAGTTTTTCTTTCAACTCCTCGAGCTTCCTATATAGAAGAAATTCTTCCTCTCCAGCTAATACTAGTGCCGGCAATGAAACCTCAACTGGACCTTATGATGAACCTTACGTGACTGGCAGTAACTTCTAGTGACTAATTCTCTCACCAGTAGAGAGAAAATATACGCGCTTGGCAATCGACGTACAGGCGTCGCCCATCCTCTCGAGAAAGCGGGCACAGAAGAGAAATTGCGCTTTCATCTGGGCCCGCGCACTTTCCTGTTCGCCTAGATCCGAAAGCAGGCGCTTGGATAAGAGGTCGTGCAAGTAATCGACATTGCTGTCCGAAGCTAGAATTTCCTTAGCCTTGGAGGGCGAGTCGGTAAGGAAACAAAGCAAGAGTTCTTGCACCATGTGATAGACACTGGCTGCCATCTTCGGCAGTTCTTCCGGAATTTCAATTTGATCTTCCACAGCCCAAGTGGCAAAGCGAGCAACGCGGTTGGCATGATCGGCCAGTCGCTCCAACTTGGCGGCAATTATAGGAATGGAAACCAGGGCCCGAATCTCTCTTTCCCCGTGGGTGACATCCCGGGCAATCAGCAAATCGACGCACTTCTCCTCAATTTCCAGACAGAGCCGGTTTATTTCCTCCTCCTGCCTCTCCACCAGAGCCAGGTCAGCCTTCTTGTCTCCTTTGAGCATGCGTGTCACTTCGTAGACGGTGGTTTCCACCAACCGTCCCAAGGTGAGAACCTCTTCTTTTATTAGAGTTATCGATTCACCCTTCACTTTACTTACTCCCGAGATCTCATCTCTATCATTTGGCCATCTCAGCCGGATTATTCAGACGGTAACCGGAGCGGTGCACGGTCTCAAGTAACTTCGGACACTTGGGATCGCTCTCCAGTTTCTGCCTGAGCCAACGCATATGCACGGCGACGGTTTTTACATCGCCATCAAAATCGGTACCCCAGACTTTATCAAGCAGTGACTCCGTAGTCAGCACTTTGCCTACGTTGAGCATCAACACCCGCAAAAGGTTGAACTCTCTGGGGGACAAATCGATATTTCGACCTTCGTAGGTTACCCGCCGCGCCTCATCATCCAGAGTCAAAGTGCCAAGCACGATTGGTCCACTGCTCAAGGGTTTGAACTTGCGCCCTTTGCCGCTACGACGCAAAAGCGCTTCAATACGGGCCATCAATTCCACCAGGGAAAAAGGCTTGACCAGATAATCGTCGGCGCCGGAGGAGAGACCGTGGGCAATATCATTGGGAGTGGAACGGCCGGTGAGCATCAAGATGGGCATTTCAGGAGCCTGCTCCCGTAAAAGGGCACATAGATCAGGACCTTTCATATCGGGCATCATCCAATCAAGCATGACCAGATCCGGCTTGGCATCATTGAATCCGGCCAGGGCCTCCATGGCCCGATTAAAGGAAATAACCTCATAACCGGCCCGCTTGAAGTTGAAGGTGAGGGTATCGATGATGGTTTCATCATCGTCTACGACCATAATGCGAGTCTTCACTGCCATTGTCTTCTATTCAGCCCCCGATGCCTGAATCTGACTGATTTTGAGGAAATTCGATGATGAAGCAGGTGCCCTCCCCCTCTCTGGAGTTAACCGAAATTTTGGCGCCGTGCAAGTCGACAATGTGTTTGACGATAGTCAGACCCAGTCCGGTGGAGCCCCTGGTCTTGCTCCTATCAACGCGGTAAAAGCGTTGAAATATTTTGGGAATCTCGCTCTCGGCAATGCCGATGCCGGTGTCCTCCACTTCCAATCTAAGAGGCGAGCGCGAAGCGCGCACAGTGACAGTGCCGTTCTCACCCGTAAACTTGATGGCATTTTCAAGGAGATTGACCAGTACCTGGTGCAATTGATCTCCGTCAACGCAAAACTGCGTGCCCTCTTCCACTTCCACCTGTACCGCAATATTCTTAGCTCTGGCCAGGGGCAGGGTAGTCTCCAGCGCCGCCTCTACTTTATGCAGCACCAGAACCATGGTGCCGGTTGTGGAACCGCTCTTGCTCAGTTTCTCGTGCGAAAGCAGGTCGGAAACTAAATTCTGCAGACGACCAACTTCCTCATCGGCACGAGCCAGCATACGCCTGGCCGTAGCCGGCTCGTCTACCGCGCCATTGAGAAGCGTTTCAACAAGCAGCTTGATATTTGCCAGAGGCAGTCTCAACTCATGAGAAACTTCGGCAATCCAATTTGAATGATCATCCCTGGAGCTTGGCGAATTGTGCTTGTCGGGCACCATATTTGATACTAATTGCCTGAGTAAGAAATAAGCGATCGGCTATTCCGATATACAGGTAAGCAAAAGTAGATTTGCACAGAGATCTTGCTGCCAATTTTGCAATTTGAGTAAAGGAGGCTTGGCATGTGGACAAATGATCTAGAATCTAAGCTTTGGGATTACCGACTGATATCGGTCTATTCTACAGAATTACAATGGCAAAACTGGCAAACTAAAAGCAATTAGTGAGCCGAAGGGTGTTGAACATGGGACCTCTCGTACTGGCAATTCTCGATGGCTGGGGTATTACAAAAGAAACAAAGGGTAACGCCATTTTGGCTACAAAGACCCCAAACTACGATCTATTGAAATCCAAATACCAATTTAGCCGGCTCCAGGCGTCCGGGGAATTTGTCGGCTTACCGAAAGGTCTCATGGGCAATTCCGAAGTGGGCCACCTCACCCTGGGCTCGGGGCGGGTGGTGATCCAAAAGCTCACCCTCATCTCAAATACCATGGCAGACGGCACCTTTTTCAAGAATCCGGTTCTTGTGGAAGCCGTGGACAATGTCAAAAGGAGCGGCGGCAATCTACATATATTAGGTTTGGTCTCAGACGGCTGCGTGCACTCCAGCCCAGACCACCTGGACGGTCTTCTTGAACTGGCCCGGGTACACGGCATTACAAACCTGGTAGTTCATCCCATTCTGGACGGGCGCGACACACCGCCGCGCTCCGCCAAGCGTTTTATGAGAGATCTTGAACAAAAGCTGCACAAGCTTGGCTTCGGAAAAGTAGGTGTGGTGTGCGGTCGCTACTACGCCATGGATCGCGATCAGCGCTGGGAGCGCACCGAGCGCTACTACCAGGCACTCACCCAGGGGCTGGGAGAACGCGCCGACTCAGCCGTCAGTGCCGTAGAAAACTCTTACGAAAAAAATGTCGGCGATGAATTCGTAACGCCGGCAATTGTCAACAACATTCCAATCAAGAGCGGCGACAGTGTCGTCTGCTTCAATTTTCGCCCGGACCGCGTCAGGCAGATAAGCAGGGTTTTAACTCAGAAGGAATTCGAGGGTTTCAAGCGAGAGATTTTGCCTGAGGTTTTCTATGTTTGCATGACCGAGTATGACTCTTCTCTCAATCTGCCGGTGGCCTTCAACCCCGAGGTCCTACCTTCACAAGACTTGCACAATACCCTGCCGGAAGTACTCAGTTGTCATCATATCGGACAATTGCACACAGCCGAAACAGAGAAATATGCCCATGTCACCTACTTCTTCAACGGCGGCAAGGAAGCCCCTGTCGACGGCGAGAAAAGAGAGCTGGTGCCGTCCTTGAAAGTAGCCACCTATGACCTGGCTCCCTCAATGCAAACGCCGCGAGTCTGCGAACTGGCATGCCAGGCCATCAAGTCGGGCGAGCATCCTTTTATAGTGCTCAATTTTGCCAATCCCGACATGGTAGGTCATACCGGCATGATGGAAGCGGCTGTGGAGGCGGTTAAATCCGTAGACTTCGCCTTTGGACAATTGCTTGCAGCCGTGCAGGAAGCGAACGGCACCCTCATGGTTACCGCCGATCATGGCAATATCGAACAACTAATCGATTATCAGACCGGTGAGCCGCACACCGCTCACACCACCAACCCGGTACCGCTTATAGTGGCAAGCTTCCAGAAGCCCCAGGACGATCCACTCAAGCTTGTGGGCGCTACAAACCGCCTCAAAGACGGCACCCTGGCCGATGTGGCCCCCACCGTGCTGGCCGTAATGGGACTGACACAACCGCAGGAAATGAGCGGTAAGTCTCTAGTGGGCGCCTGAGGTGGCCCGTGAATACAGGTAGTCTCAGACAAGGGATGCCAACAAGTCCGCGTCCAGCAAATAGTGTTCGTTAGACTTCTTTGCAAAGTAACGCGCCCTTTACCAAAGCCCTTGCCCAATGAATAGTCAAAACATATTCATAGCAGGGGCTTTCAATATTTTTCCCGGCGGAAATGACAGATAATTAAACAACCACATTTCAAGTGGTTTTACTTGCACCGGAATACCTGTATAATTCGAGCGATTTCAGGTGGGCAAAACTTACTAAACTTTGCCTCCAATTGACACTCTGAGAGACCTGTCACGGAAAAGTAAATCTGTTTCAGATACAAACTCATCAGGCAAACTCATCAGGATAAGAAGGAGACGAATAGTCAATGATTACTTTGAGAAACCTGGCTTTGGCCGGCGCTAGCCTCGCTCTCGTAGCATCTCTTGCTGCTTGTGGCGGTGGAAGCGAATCCAACACCACTGGTGCCACCACTGGTGCTGCCACCGATGCTGCTGCTACTGGTGCCGCCACCACTGGCGCTGCTACCGATGCCGCTGCCACCACCGGCGCTGCTACCGATGCTGCCGCCACCACTGGCGCTGCCACCGATGCTGCTGCCACCGGCGCTGCTACCGGCACCGGCGAATCCCACTAGTTCTCTACCAAGAGAATTTTCGGATTTTTGAAAGACCCCTCCAAAAGAGGGGTCTTTTGATATTTGAACAAGGCCTAAGGATAGAAATGGGAACTACGGCCTACCCTTGCTCTTCTATCTAGCTAAGGGTCCCATTGGCCGAGACTAAAACGCAAACAATCCTCAACAGGCGGAAACAAAAGTGAGTCAATTTCTGAAAAGTAAAGCACTGGTTGGGCTTTTAGCCTTTAGTTGTCTTTTTCCTCAGCCCCAGACGGCCAGTGCGCAGGGCCCCGACAGCCCAAATGGTCCTACCGGTACAAGCGGTACAAACGCTACACCGGCTCCCCAGGGTCTGCCCTTCTTGACGATGCCGCCTGCCGTTAATTCCCAGGCCTTGAGCGCACCGCCCCTCTCTTTTGTAGACGTAAACTCCGGTCGCTTTGGGAAGCTGGAAATTGACCTTACGGATGGTCAGTTCCTGAACGGCTCCACCGACAAATTGCACTTGACCGCCAAAGACATGGACTTGACCCAGGGGGAACTGAAGAGTCTCGATCTGGAGCTGAAGGGAGCCCACCTGAATGACTTCATCGTGGACAAGCTCACTCTCAGCACCCAGGGAGCCCTCAACTTCGATACGGGGCTGCTTTTCAACCAGAAGATGCTGCAATTTAGAAGCCCGGCTGAAGCTCAGGTCACGGCTCTCATCAGTCAAGATAGCCTCAACAAGTTTCTCAAGGCACCCACTACACTGAACAGACTCTCCGTCACCGCCGGTCAAAAGGCGGCCATTCTGGCTAATTTACTGGGAGCAGGCGCCGGCAACCTGGGTCTGACTATGGAAACCGCCGATATCTCCCTGCTCAACTCCAACAGGGTCAATATCTCGGCCACGGGTAAACTGGGTCTGGCCCAGCTCGCCGTTCCCCTTTCCGCCCAGGTGGAAAGCCGTCTTTTCCTGCAAGACGGTTGGGTACAAGTGGGAGACACCAAACTTATGACGGCCGGACAGGAGATTTCCCCCCAGCTTTCGCAAATGCTGGTGGCAAAGATAAACAATCTCTCCAACTTGGGTCAGAAATCTGATGACATTCATTTCAGCTTCACCAACCTCAAGGTCGTGCCGGGTAAACAACTCATGGTCACTGGCACAGCCCAGGTCAATCGCCTGCGCTTCGGACGCCAGAGTTAAATTCCTGAAAAGCAAAAGCCCTGAATTGAATTAGAACTAAATAGAAAAGGAAATTCGCCGTAAAAGCATCGTAACCGGGCTTTCTGGGTTTATACTTAACAGACCGCTTGCTTTGGAACCCAGACAGAAAGCGAGAAAATTCATGCTCAAGCGGCGCGATAACCGACAGTGGGACCAGCTCAGACCGGTTAAATTTACGCGCAATTACACTAAGAACGCAGATGGCTCGGTCCTCGTTGAGTTTGGCGACACAAAAGTCTTCACAACGGCAAAGATTGAAGAACGCGTTCCGGCCTTCCTGATCGGTAAAGGGGAAGGCTGGGTAACTGCCGAATATTCTATGCTGCCGGGCTCAACCCTGGTCAGGTCCCAGCGGGAAGTGACCCGCGGTCAACCTTCCGGCCGCACCAGTGAGATTCAGAGACTGATAGGCCGCTGCCTGAGAGCCGTCATCGACAGGCGAGCCATGGGCGAGCGCACCATCACCATCGACTGCGATGTACTGCAAGCCGACGCCGGCACCCGTTGTGCCAGTATCTGCGGCGGCTTCATCGCCCTCTACGATGCCCTTTCCAAGTTGAGAAAGTCGGGTGTCTTCGATGATCTGCCCATTACTGAGCACATGGCGGCAGTTTCCGTGGTGCAAATCAACGGGCAGCTTTTGATTGACCCCAACTACTCGGAAGATTCTCAGGCTGAAATGGATGCCAATATAGTCCTCACGGAGTCCGGCAAGATCCTGGAATTGCAAATGACCTCGGAAGCCAAGCCTTATGACCCCACCAAATTGGCGGATCTCATGAGCCTGGCCAATAAGGGCATTAAGGAAATCATCTCTCTGCAAACCGAAACCTTGAACAAGCGCACCTAGAAATAGGGCAAAGCTAAAGCCAAGGTCAGGTAATGATTTAAGTTCTGTCACCAGAAACTTAAATTTATGCTTTTTCCTCGTGACAACATCGAATAAGTCTATACACTTATAGGGACTGGTGAATTTACGCGACCGCCAAAATTCATCCCTGGCGCAAGAGTGGCATAGACGGAAGTGACGTTGGACGAGAATCTAGATTTTAATCCCATCAGGGAATCATTCCGGGACGTCACTGCCTGGAAACTCTTCCTGTCCACCGTGGCAGTCATGACCCGCATATATAGACTGCAGGGTTTCAAGGCAGCCTACCGTGTGTTGCCCATAGTCTGGACAATCATCTGGTCCACCAGGGGCTTTTCACGCTACCACGTGGAAGAGTTTGAGCGGGCCAGGGAGTCCATGGGGGAGGCCGTCGACAAGGAAGAAGCCGCCCTATCCAGCGAAGATTACGAACAATACCGGCTTTTAGGTCGCTGGTTGACCAGAAGACTGCACGATCTGGGCCCTACCTTTATCAAGATTGGACAAACCCTCTCTACCCGGGCCGACCTTTTGCCCCTGCCGGCCATGCTTGAACTGGCCAAACTGCAGGAGAACGTGGATCCCTTCCCCTATGAAATCGCCCAGGAAGTCATAGAAAGAGAACTGGGAGCCAGACCCGAGACCCTTTACAAAGAATTCGACAAGGTTGCCATTGCCGCAGCCAGTCTCTCTCAGGCCTACAAAGCCACTCTCTTCGACGGCAGAGAAGTGGTGGTTAAGGTGCAGAGACCGGACCTGACCAAAATTATCGTGGTCGACATCCAGATTATCGCCGCCATCGCCGATGAGGTAATGAAGTACCCCAGCCTCTGCCGACACACGGATTGGCCTGGAGTAGTAGAGGAATTTGCCCGCACAATCCTGGAAGAAGTTGACTACATCAGGGAAGGCCGCAACGCGGATACCTTCAGAAGCAACTACAGAAATCTGGATCGTATCTATATTCCCCGCATCATCTGGAAGCTTACCGGACGGCGCGTTCTCACCATCGAGTATGTCTCCGGTCTGCGTATTACAGATGTGGAAGGCATCAAAGCCATGGGTCTTGATCCTGAGGAAATTACACGCACCGGCGCCAATTTTTACCTGCGACAACTTCTGGAGGACGGCTTCTTCCACGCCGACCCGCACCCTGGCAATATGCGCGTCATGGCCGACGGCCGGGTGGGTATCTTCGACTTCGGCATGGTGGGCAGGCTCTCGCCGGAACTGAAACAGCACCTGGTCAATGCCTTCTTGCACACGGTGCAAAGAGAGTATCGCCTGCTGGTAGATGACTTTGTGGGAATGGGCTTCCTCAATGCCGATGCAGACAGGGATGCACTCTGCCGCGATCTCACCCCCATAATCGATGCTCGCTTCGCAGACGGACTTACCCGCGTACGTTTTCGCAAAATGCTTTTCGACTTCTCCGAAGTTTGCTTCGACTATCCCTTCCGCCTGCCTTCCGAGTTCACTTATGTCATGCGCGCCCTTCTTACCCTGGAAGGCATCGCCCTCACCATCAATCCCAAGTTCAACTTCGTGGATGCGGCCATGCCCTTTGCACACCGTTTGGTCATGAAGAACAACCAGGTTTTGAGCCAGACCATCTTCAAAGAAGTCTTCAACGACGGCAAGTTCAATCGTCAGGCCGCCATCAAACTGATCAAGACGGCAGCAGCTCTGACAGGCTCGCTCAGATAGCCACTTTACAATTCAGGCATTTCAAGGGCGATTTTGCCCGGTTTTTCCCACTAAAAGCCCCGGAAACGCTTAAAAGTTTCTAGGGTGCCCCAAATTTGGGCATCCAGGCTGCAAAATATCAATGCAAAGAGGTACGGAGCTGCTACCGCCCTAAAACGACCCGGCAGTTCTATCGTACAAAATTCCGACAGGCTCACCCCTAAAGGTACTTGCCTTGCTTACCGGCGAACTGACCAATTCCAATTTTGCCAGCCAACCCCTGAATTCAATCACCCCCCAGGTGGTGGGATGCAGCCGTTGCCGCACCAGAATTGAGAACACCGCAAAATTTTGCGGCAATTGTGGCGCCCCTCAAGCGCAAAAATCTCTGCCTGCAGGCCAGGGAAGAAGTCTCGTAGAAGACCTCTCTCAGGTTTCTCTCAAGCTCTCCGAGGCGGATATCGAAGCATCAAATAGTCTGAATAGAGAGCAGGCGCAGAAAGCAAAAGCCCAGGCCATGCCCACTTTTGCCCGCAAGAGAAGCCGCCGCATTGCCCCTGAGTTGAGAGAAGAGATGAACACCATCTATATGATGATGATTCGAGAGAAATTCTTTCTAGCCATGCACTGCGTCATTTTTCTGGTTATAAACCTGATTGGCTTTTTCATCGCCTTCAAATGCTATTTCGAGTACATCGGCGATGAAGTGACAAAGATAATGGTTGCCACCACTCCCCTGCTCTTTATAAACCTCGTGGCTCTCACCTGCCTGGTGCCCATCAAAGGCACCAAGAGGGAGCTGGCAAGGCTCAAAGAACGCGAAACCTATATCAAGCTAAGACTCGAATACGACAGCGTCATGGAAGTCTAAAGAGAAAGAGAGCGGCACTTTTCAGTCCGCTCTCTCGTTTTTATTTGTCCAAGGACGCGCCTAGACTGCCTGCGAGCTGGGAGTCCAGCGCAAATTAGGTTTGCGTGCCGCCGTCGCTTCGTCAAGACGACCCACCGGTGTCTTCAGGGGAGCGCTCAAGACCAGTTCTTTATTCTCATCGATTTCTTTGTCGATGGTGACCATGATCTCGGCAAAGCGATCGAGGGTTTCTTTGTTCTCGGTCTCCGTGGGCTCAATCATCATGGCTTCCGGTACTACCAGCGGGAAGTAAACCGTGGGGGCATGCACGCCGTAATCGAGCAGACGTTTGGCCAGATTGAGGGTAGCAACCCCTCTTTCCTTCTGCTTCACCCCGGAGAGAACGAATTCATGCATACAGGGCTGACTGTGGGCCACCACAAAGTTTCTCGATAGCTTGACCTTGAGATAGTTGGCGTTCAAGATGGCATCTTTGGAGACTTGATGGAGACCATTGCCGCCATGGGCCAGGATGTAAGCGTAGGCCCTGACAAGAATGCCGAAGTTGCCATAGAAGCCTTTCACTTTTCCGATGGACTGAGGACGGTCAAAATCCCACTTAAAGCCGTTTGCTTCCTTTTTGATGACCGGCTTGGGCAGGAAGGGTTCCAGAAGGTCACGACAAGCCACGGCACAACCACCGGGTCCGCCGCCGCCGTGGGGAGTGGAAAAGGTCTTGTGCAGATTCAAATGGCAGACATCAAAGCCCATATCGCCGGGACGCACAATACCCATAATGGCGTTCAAATTGGCACCGTCGTAATAGAGCAAGCCGCCGGCTTCGTGCACCAGGCGCTGCACTTCCATAATATCTTCTTCGAACAGACCAAGAGTATTGGGGTTTGTCAGCATGATGGCCGCCGTATCGGGACCAAGTACTTTCTTGAGAGCATCGAGATCAACCAGACCGCGATCATTGCTCTTGATCTCAACCACATCAAAACCGATGAGAGCGGCGGTGGCGGGGTTGGTACCATGGGCAGTATCAGGAACAATTACCTTCTTACGCTTGGTCTCGCCTTTGGCTTCGAAATACGCCTTAATCAAAAGCAAGCCGGTCATCTCGCCATGGGCGCCGGCAGCGGGCTGCAAGGTGACATGAGGAAGTCCGACCACGGCTGAAATCGACCGCTCCAGGTTATAGAGAAGTTCCAGAGCACCCTGAATCTGGTCTTGCGGTTGGTGGGGATGCAAGTCGCGGAAGCCTTCCAGCGCAGCCATGGCATCATTGACCTTGGGATTGTATTTCATGGTGCATGAACCGAGGGGATAAAAGCCGGTATCAATGCAATGGTTCAAATGGGAGAGTCTGACGAAGTGGCGAACCGCATCCAACTCACCGACCTCCGGCAGAGCCGGCGGCTTTTCACGCAGAAACTTGGCGGGAATGAAGGAAGACAACTCCTTCACCGGCACCTGAGGTTTAGGCAAAATCTCGGCACGTCTTCCTGCTCTTGATTTTTCGTAAATTAGCTTTTCCATTTCATTCCCCTGTTAACACCGGCACCCAAATTTAGTGTTCGAAAATATCTTTAAATCCCATCAAATCAAGTTCACAAACCGTCGGCAGCGCCTCACAAAGGCGACGGTGCAAGTCAAGCCGACCTTCCCGCACCAGGAGGGCATGAATGCGTTCGTAAATAGGAAGCAAAACACGCACATCATTAGCGGCGTACTCCAGCTGCGAATCAGTCAAATGAGGTTGAGCCCAATCACTTGTCTGGTCGGACTTGTCGAGTTCGATGCCGAGCAATTCCCTGACCAACTCTTTGAGACTGTGACGATCTGTATATGTACGCACCAGTTTGGAGGCGATCTTTGTACAGAAAACCGGATTGACGTCGATGCCCAGGTAATACTTCAGTACCGCCAGATCAAAACGACCATAGTGAAAAAGCTTAGTGACAGTGGGCGCATGGCAAAGAGTTTTGATATTGCTTGGCGCATCCGCACTCATCTTTTCCTTGTCGCTGTAGCGCACAAAACTGACAACGCCGTCTTCATCGCAAATCTGGATCAAACACAACCTGTCGCGGCGAATGATCAGACCACGAGTCTCGGTGTCGATTGCCACCACTTTCTTGGTCAAATAATGCTCTAGCCGCTGATCGGGAATATCATCCTCGAAAAGATCGGGCTTCCGGTGCTTGACCAATACCTCAGACTTCATCAGACCTCTAATTTGCTTGCTTCAACAAGACAAATTATAGAGGGATAAAACGGCTCAGCCCCAAAGATAGAGCGGTTCTAATAATGTTCTCTTTAACGGGAAGCTCAGTCCTGGCAAAGTTCAGCCAGATGCTTAACCTTGACATTAAGACCTCTGGCCCGCACTCCCGCCTCCAGTTGCAGGAGACAGCCGGGATTGGCCGTCACCACCACCTCCGCACCGGAGGCCTGAAGGCTGTCCATCTTGGCTTCAAGAACCTGCAAGGAAAGTTCGGTATTAAGCAGATTATAGATACCGGCAGAACCACAGCAGTGCTCGGCATCAGCCAGAGGCACTCGCTTCAAACAACCTTCCGCGGCCAGCCGGTTCAAGACTGCCTCCGGCTCGGCCCGCACCCCCTGGGCATGGGCGAGGTGGCAAGCGGCATGATATGCCACCCGGGGAGCCTCGCCGGCGCGGCTCTCACTTTTCTTCGGCGCAGCGGGCATATGGCTGGCCATAACCTGAGAAAAATCTTTCACCCGCCGGGAAAATTGAGCAGCCCTGGCCCGCTCGGGCTCGCCTTCGGCAAAAAGGTGTTCGTAGCCCTTCAACATGGCGCCGCAACCGGCGGAAGCAACCACAATCTCACCACCGAAGTTTTCGAAGTGAGCCATATTCTCCTTTGCCAACTTACGGGCAATATCCACATCGCCGGCATGGTAGGCCAGGGCACCGCAGCAAGTCTGCCGGGGCAGATTACAAGTGAGACCGGCGCCAGCCAGGGCTTTCATAGCCGCATGGTTAACCTGGTTATAAAAAATATCCATGACGCAGCCCTGAAAGAACTGCACCTGCTCCGACTTCTCTCCCCCCGGCATAGCTGCTTTGCCAGCCAGCCTGGGCGGCAAACTCTTGTGAACCGGCACTGCCGGAGTAAACTGCCGCCAGGAAGCGAGGCGACCAAGCCAGGTGCCCTTGAGGAAAGGAGCAACCCTCACCAATGCTTCCGGCAAGCGATCGAGAGCAAGACGCTGAACAATGCGCACCGGTATGAACAGCAAGCGCAGGAGCCCGTAATTACCGAGAAGGCGAAAGAAAAGGCGCATGGCAGTGCGGGCAAGCCAACTGCGCCTGGCCGCCAGAGCCGGCCGTACCTGCTCCAGAATCGACTCGTACTGCACCCCTGATGGGCAAGCAGTCTGGCAGCCCAGACAGCCCAGGCATGTAGAAAGATGATCGAGGGCTCGCTTCACGTTACCATCCCGGCTCTTCATCACGGCATAGATTCTGCCCCGCGGCGATTGACTCTCCTGTCCGGTCGCCAGATAAGTAGGACAGGCCGGCAGGCACAAGCCACAGTGAATGCAAGCTGACAGCAAATCGGCTGAGACTTGCAAATCGAATAAGTTTATCGGCCCGTCAGAAGCGCCTTCCAACTTGCAATCACCGGCTTCCTTCATGGGTCGATGGCTCCCACCTGGCTAAGACGTGACCTTTCCGGCCAGACAAAAGGCTGAAAGCGCCGCTGAGGATCCAGTCCAGACTCCAGACTACCGGCAATGGACGCCCCAATTTTTTGAGGTTGCGAGGCGAGAGCTCCACCACCAGCGGTATCAATAAGGCGACCTGCCACTCGCTTCATAATGGAAAAATTCTCCCACCTGAAGAACTCTCGCCTGGCCGGAGAAAAGGTTTCTATCTCTTGCTTCCAGAGCGACAAAGCCTCTGTCAAACAGCGTTCCGCCGCATCCATGGAGGCAAGCCAATCCGTATCTGCAGGGGAAGAACTACAATCAATTATCAGTCTACCAGTGGCCGGTCGCACTCGCACCGACCAGCTACCAGCTTCTGTTCCGGCTCTAATTCCCGCTGGGGTCCGGCTAAGCTTGCGGAGCACAAAAGCCAGCCCTTCCATGGAAAGAAAGACCTCCAGGCGCTCCATGGCCGCAGCGTCGAAGCTCATCTCTTCAGCCTCATCATCTGCGCACTGGACCATAGGCAAGCCCTCGGCTGAAGACAACTTATTAAGCAACACCTTCAGTTCATCCACCATCGGTGCCGGTCCATCCAGTCCGATATAAAGCCTGAAGCCTCCATCCTCGCCCGGCACCAATTCCAAAATGTAAGGATTAATGCCGCTTCCCAAAAGCTTGCCGGAAAAACGCAAAAGCTCCGGCGCCTGGCCCTGAACCAGGAAAAGAGCAGCAGCTTCCGCTCTGGCGAAAAGCCGCAGATAAACAAGATAAGGCAGTGCCAGGCGACCGGAGCCGACAAACAATTTGCTTACATCATAGCCGGTAACGTTCTTCACCACTCTGCCACCACATTTAGTGCGGCGCCCCTGAGCATCAAGGAACTCGAAACCAAGAATATTGGAGCGCAGTTGACCGTAGCCCGACTCACAAGCCCCGGCATCTCCCAGAGCCACCAGTTGAGCGAGACTAAGATCGTCGTATACCCTTGATACAGGGAAGATCTGCTTTTGCTCTGAAAGAATCTGCCTCAGCTCATAAACCGTTATGCCGCATTGCACGGCCATAACCAAATCTGATACCACATTCTCGGTTACGGCAGAAAGCTTTTTCATATCAACAAAAACAGTATCGGAGACCAGCAGGCTCTTCAACTTTCGGTCATAGTACGGCACCAGAGCCGCTTCGCTGAATATATGGAAAAGAGCAGCCAATTCATCCAGAGTAGCCGGTTGCACCCGAAACCAGTTGACATCGGTGCCGACACAGGCAAATGAGGCCGCTGAACCGCGCTCCATCACATTGCATATATCTTCAAGACCCATCAGATATTTCCACTCAGGCACTAGCACTTATATTAGCCGAAAACTGCTAGAATCAACCTGAAGTAAAGGCTAGAAGTGGCAGTGTTTGTGCGGCAGCTAATCGTCGTCTCAGGATATTACGGGTTCAACAATTTAGGCGATGAAGCCATCTTGGAAGAACTGGTGCGGGAACTGAAAAGCCTGTGGCCGGCAAAGGACATAGTCATCCTTTCCCAAAATCCTGAGACCACCGCGGCCCGCTTCGGCGTAAGAGCGCAAAACCGCTGGCAGCTATCTGAAATAGCGGCCTTGCTCAGGAACTGTAAACTGTTTATAAGCGGCGGCGGCGGACTATTTCAGGACAGCGAATCAGTCAAGTCGGTGATTTATTACGGCGGACTTATTTCCCTGGCCACGCTCTGCGGCGCCCCTACACTCATCTACGCCCAGGGTCTTGGCCCCCTCAAGAGTGCACTGGGAAAGGCCCTGACCCGCTTCTCACTGGTACAGCCAAAGCAAATCTCAGTGCGTGATGAGACTTCACTAAACCTCCTGAAAGCCTGGGGACTGGCAGGCGTTTCTAAGCTCACCGGCGATCCGGTCTGGCTGCTCTCCAAAGCCGAGCTTGAGCAAAACCTACTGGAGCCTATCTTGAGCTGTAAGAGAAGCGGCCAAAAGCTTGTGGGACTTTCGCTGAGAGACGGCGGCGGCTTCAGCTTACGGCACATAGAATGTCTGGCGATAGCCATGCACAAGCAGCTCTCACCCAAGTACAGCCTTGTACCCCTGCCCTTACAGGCAAACCAGGACGAGAAGCCCCTGCAGCAATTCCAGTCAATCTGGCTGGAATTGGGCGGCAAGCTTGTAAAACCGGATCTGCTCAGAATAGAAAAACCAAGCCAATGGTTAAGCTTGATAGCCAACCTTGATCTGCTAGTAGGTATGAGGCTGCACTCATTGATAATGGCGCTTTCCTCCCAGGTTCCTGTGGTAGGCATCTCCTACGACCCCAAGGTCAAGCATGTGCTCGAATATTTTGAACAACCATCCCTGCCTTATGAAACGGAAACGCAAGTTGATCAACAAGCCTGGGAAGCAACTCTGGCCGGGCAGGCAGATCTAGGGCAGCCAGGCCGGCGAATAATTGCCGAGCGGCTGGCGGCAGCCAGAGAGGGAGCTTGTCAGAACCAGGCACTTATAGCTAAAATGCTCTCTTCCTGAACAACTGTTCAAGTGCCAGCTAACTTCACCACCGGCGATACCACAGTGAATACCAACGTCAGCCCCAACCATTGCCAAACTATTAATCGCGCCTTCGTGCTCGGCTATCCCGTCGATCTGGTCGATATGCCCACGGCCATCAGCCTGATGGAAGGCTTCTGGCAAAGCAAATGCGGCATGCACGTCGTCACTCTCAATGCCGAGATGACCATGCAGTCCATCAACAACAAAGAATTGGGCGCCATTATCAAAAGAGCTGATCTAGTGGTACCGGATGGTGCCGGCGTGGTCCTCGCCTTGAAAAACCGCGGCGGCGTTTGCGCTCAGGCCGCACGGCTGCCCGGTATCGAACTGGCCCAGAAAGCACTGGAATTGGCAGCGGCGCGCGGTGAGAAAGTGGCCCTCCTGGGCGGGCGGCCGGAAGTGATGGAAAAGCTCAAGGAGATATTGCCGCAAAAGCACCCGGGTCTGAACGTGGTGGCCTATCAAAATGGCTTCTTCCAGGCCGAGGCGGAAGCCTCGGTCATGGCCGACCTGGCGGCCCTGAAACCAGGCCTGGTACTGGTAGCCCTCGGCGTGCCCAGACAGGAATTCGTCATCGACAAATATCGCCGGCTCTTCCCTGAAGCAGTCATGGTAGGCGTAGGCGGTTCCTTTGATGTATGGACAGGTTTTGTCCAGCGAGCCCCCGTTTCCTATCAAAAGCTTCATTTAGAGTGGCTCTACAGACTGCAGAAGGAACCATGGCGTTTCAAACGCATGGCCGGTACCTTACCCGTATTCGCGCTCAAAGCCCTTTTCGAAAATCTGACCGGCAAGTACCGGCCCGCCGAGCTTCGCTCCCCCCTCAAGCTGACTGAAAATTCAGCCGCCGGGCTGGACTCCAAGAATGCTATTTAACCTGGGCTTCAGACCCGATCTCAGTGAGATTGAAAGGCTGCGCCTGGTAAAAGAAATCGATCTGCGCAGCCTGGCCCACCTGGGAGACGCCGTATTCGAATTGCATGAGCGAGAGCGGGAGTTGTTGCAACAAGCAACGGTGAAGAGCCTGCACAACAAAGTTGTGGGTCGGGTAAACTCCAAGGAACAAGCCAGACTGCTGGTTAACCTCAAGCCCTTGCTCACGGAAGCGGAACAGGACATCGTCAGACGAGCCAGGAATCTCAAGGTCTCAGGCTTCAGGCGCAATGTCGAGCAATCGGTAATGCGCCAGGCTACGGCTTTTGAAGCCCTGATCGGCTTCCTCTATCTAACCGATGAAGCACGCCTCCAGGATCTGCTCGCGCTTACCTCCCAGGAAACGCCCCCGGAAGGAATCAGAAACCCCGAACCGGAAGCTAATTTCGAAACTGAAACTTAAGATTTGCCTTGACGAACCGTAAGGAGGCGGCAAACCGGTTGTAGAGATTACAGCCTGGCCCCTCTTAAATGTTAAGGATAGCTTGTATTGCCTCCCAGCATTTCCAACTAGTGTTACCTTAAACCTCAGGGGCGCATGAGCATCCCACGGCTATCTCCCCCCAAGTAAAACAAGATGTCACTGCAAACGGAAGAAATCTACCGTACCCTGCTTTTGTACTCGGCCGATGCTGTGATCGTCACAAATCCGGCCGGCATCATCACCACCACCAATCCCTCTTTCGCCAAATTGGTAGGCAGCCCCATGGAAGAGTTGATCGGCAGTTCGCTGGACTCAATCGTGGTGGCCGACTGGCAGGAAGCGGAAGAGTCGGAAAACGGCAAGCAGCAATCAGATCAAGATGAAAATGAAGAGGAAGAGTCGGCCCTCAAGACTGTAACCGTCTTGACCAGAAGCGGCACAGAGTTTGTCATGCCGGCGGCCCACTTCCCGGTCTACCACGACACTAAGAAAGCAGAACTGGCCGGTTACCTGACCATCATCTACGTCATCCAGGCCAACTCCCTGCAACAAGCCCAGACGGAATTCGTCAGCACGGTATCCCACGAATTGCGCACGCCCCTGACCAGTATCAAAGGCTTTGCCGACACAATTCTAAGAGCCGGCGAGAGGCTGGATAGCTCCCAACAAAGGCGCTATGTGGGCATCATCAAAGACCAAGCCGATCGCCTCACCCGACTGGTGGAAGACCTTCTAGCCGTCTCCAGGCTGGAGTCAAAGAAATTACAACTCACCATTCGCGCCATCGATATTCGCGAAGCCATCGAACGAGTGCAACAAAACCTCTCCGATAAAGCAAAGAAACATACCGTCATAATTCAGGTGCCGCCTGGCTTGACGCCGGTCTGGGCCGATGCAGATCGGCTGGAACAGATACTCACCAATCTGGTGGATAATGCCATCAAGTATTCACCGGCCGACACCACCGTCACAATCTCGGCCAAAGGCATACAGGGTACCCCCGAATTGGTGGAGTTCTCGGTAGCCGATCAGGGCGTGGGCATACCGGAAGAACATTTGCCTCAGGTCTTTTCAAAATTCGGCAGACTGGATAATCCCCTGGTCAGACAGACAGAAGGCACCGGTCTGGGGCTCTATATCACCCGCTCCCTGGTACTGGCTCTGGGCGGTCAAATCACTGTAGAAAGCGTACCGGGCGGCACCACCTTCACCGTGCGTCTACCGGCAGCAACCCCGGAACAGCAAGCCGCAAGAGGTAGGGGATAAGATGCTTCTACCGACACCAGTTATTCTCATCATCAATAAACCCAGGCAGGCTGCGGAATTCGCGCAGGTATTGGAGAAGACCGGTGCCAAGGTACACGCCGCCACATCCTTTGAAGAGGCCAACGAATTACTCTCCTTCCTGCACCCGGACATCATCATCTTGCCCAATAAACTAGATGGCGATGAAGGTGGAGACGGGCGTCTCTATTGCCAACAAGTACGCGCCACACTGGCTCCACCCAGACCGGTGCTGGTGCTCCTGCACCCCTCCACCGACGTGACCGAGCGCATCAACGCCTTCCGCTACGGTGCCGATGATGTTCTGGGCGATCCCATCGATAAAAACGAGCTGGCCATAAGAGTGCTGGCCCACCTGAGAAGAAGACAGGAAGAGTTCTCCCACCAGCTTACCCAGCTTCCCGGTCCCAATTTAATTAGACGCATGCTCGATCAATGTCTATTTTCAGACAGGCACTGGGCGGCTCTTTCTATAGACCTCAATAAAATTCGTGTCTACAATGAAACCTATGGCGACCTGGCAGGCGACCAATTGATCAAAGCCCTGGCCGCCATTCTCACCGATATCGCCGATGAAACGGAATTTGTGGGACATATCGAGGCCGACGACTTCCTCATGGTGACCAGACCGGAGCTGGCAGAAAAAAGAGCGGAACTGATTTGCCGGCAATTTGACAGCATCAGCTCACGTTTCTATCCAAAGGGCGACATCGAACGCGGTTATCTGATCTCCACCGGCCGTGGTGGCATTCGTCGGCGCGTACCCCTCATTTCCATCGCCGTTGGTATCGTATCCAGTACCGTTAGGAAGTTTCAATCCTACGTCGATGTGCTCACCACCGCCCGCGACTACCGCTATCTAGCCAAACAGAAACAAGGCAGTGCCTGGATTTCCGACAACAACATCGATGAGTGCCGCACCATGATGCTGCAAACTCTAGCCCTGGAAGGCGAAAGCAAGGAAGCCGAAGTACCGGAGCGCACCACTAGAATTCTGGTGGTAGAACCGGACGGTGCTATGGCTTGTTTATTGCAGGAAACTCTGGCCCTGGAGGGCTATTTCGTGCAAGTGACAAGCTCAGCCGACGATGCCCTGGAACTGGCCCGCTATCAGCCCCACCCCGATCTAATTTTGCTCGAATCCAATCTGACCGGCAGGAAACTAGATGGTTGGAAGCTCTGCCGCGCTCTTAAGTCAGACGAAGAGCTGTCCAAGATCTGGATCGTTATGGCCACCTCCCATCCCGATCAATCACTGGCCCTGGAGGCCGGAGCCGACCTCTACCTGCCCAAGCCCTTCGACATGCCGTCCCTGCTATCGGAAGTCAGCCTCTTACTGCGCTCACGCTTCTAAGGCCGGCTTCTTAGCACTGCTTTTGACCTGCTCAATAATCCAGTTAGCGGCCTCTACGATAGAGCCGGCCTGAAAATCAGGCTCAACTTTCCACTGATAAGTGCCGGCTAGCACTTCCTTGCCATAGCCGGTCTCCACCAGAACCCCTCTGGCAGCACAGTTTCTGGCTAGCTCTACATCGGTAGCTTTATCACCAACTACAAACGATAACTGACGGTCTAAATCTGGGTGCTCGCGGAAAGCTTGCTCTACAAGACCCGTGGCAGGCTTACGGCAATCGCAAGCAATATTGAAGGGACTGACCTGCCCCCCTTCCTCAGGACTCAAGTGCGGACAATAATAGACTGCATCCAGGCGAGCACCGGCGTCAGCCAGGAGCTTCAGAAGGCGATTATTCAGATCGAGGATATGGGACTCAGGATAGTAGCCCCGAGCAGCGCCCGTCTGATTGGTGGTCAAGATACAAGCAAGACCGGCCTCGTTCATTAGCCTGACAGCTTCTCCAGCCCCATCAATTAAATTCAGATTAGCTAAATCACGAATATATCCGGCCTCCACATTGAGGGTGCCGTCGCGATCAAGGAAAACTACCGGTCGAAGCGCCATAAATTCACCAAATAGAGATTATATATACAGATTACCAGCCGACAGGCCGGCCGGAAGGGGTACTAATATGCATAGCAAAATATTACTATCCTGGTACGCAGAATGTGTTACGATGGGTTGTAGTTGTTGCTGAAGAATTATCATGAGACTACAAGACGAAAACGCATCATTCCGTATAAACCAAGCCGGTTTGCAAAAATTTCTCGGCGATCTCGAATGCGAGATCATGGAATTAGTCTGGAAACTAGCCAACCCAACCACCACAGTCAGAGAGGTTTTCGACGCTCTCAAACTGAAGAGAGAAATAGCTTACACCACAGTCATGACCACCATGGTCAGATTATCAGAGAAAGAACTTCTCAACATCATCGACAAATCCGGACTGGCAAATGTCTACGTTCCTCGCTATAACCGCGAGCAATTCATCGAAGAAGCCGTCAAGCAAATCCTCAAGAGCCTGGCTGACGAGTACCCACGGGAAACTCTCAACTACTTCGAAGCCAATCAGGCCAAGCTCACCAAGAAAGCCAGCCGCCGCCGTTAAGAAGCAACCACTCATATGTTAGACCCGCCCTCTTATTAAGAGAGCGGGTCTTTTCTTCAGGGAGCCTCTATATGGCTCTAGAAGGAAGCGAAAAGAAAGAGGGGAGATACATAACCATCCCCCCTCTTTCAATTCGCTAACAAATCAGACTGTCTGACTTATTATTCGTTGTCCGGTATCGGTGCACCTTCCGGCAGAGTCGGTGAGGTCTTCTGGTGACGCTCAGCGCGACCGCTGGTGTAGTGACGTTCGTCAACAACTGTGGGCTCGACCTGAAGCATGTTCATGTCGCGAGGTCCTTCTACCCTGCCGATATCTTCAGGCAACTTGAGTTGTCCGGGAGTACCGGGAAGGATGATCTCGGGTCTGACAGCCACAACCAATTCGCTCTCGTTTTTGTTGAAAGCTTTGGAGCGGTAGAGCGCACCGAGCACTGGAATCTCACCAAGCATAGGCAGCTTGGAAAGTTCACGACCGTTGTTGGAGCTTACCAAACCTGCCAGGTAAAGTTCCTGACCGGGTTTGAGTTCAACAATGGTCTGGCTCTTTCTGGTGGTGAAACCAGGGATGGAGGCGTTCGAACCGGGAATGGTGAAAGCCAGAGCCTGGGAGATGATTCTCTCTTCAGGGGAGATCTGCAGGTTGATGGTGCCGTTCTCTTGCAGTACGGGAATCATGTTGATACGCATACCGAAGGGCTCGAAGGTGACTGAAGCGAGAGCCGCACCGGCAGTAGCAATCTGCTGAATGATGGGAATTTCACCACCAGCCAAGAAAGCTGCTCTCTCACCGGAGATGGTCACCAGAGTGGGCTCAGCCAGAATACGAGCACGTCCATTGGAGATGATGCCCTGAATAGTGGGGTTCAAAGAGAACTGAGCACTGGAGCCGTTGCCTACGTTGGAAATACCGGTGAACATGTTGAGCAAGTTAGCCGGGTTGAAGGCAGCACCACCAGGGGACCCAAGGAGGATGGACTGAGCCAGAAGGGTGGCAGGACCGCCAATCAGTACTGGCTGACCGATACCGAGGGCGTTACCGGCGGCGTTGAGGAAACTCACCGGCTGAACCGCGCCGCCATACTGGGGATTGCTCAGGAAGATACGCTGAGCCTGGGTGAGACCACCGATGAAGGGCCCGGTGTTGGTGGTACCAGCACCAGTGTTGGGGATCAAACCAGGCAGGTTGAGGGCGTTCAGGAACGGGTTAGCGATAGCGTTTACAACCTGGTTGCTGTAATCGCCATACGGATAGGTGACACCGTTCGTAGCAGTGGTCAATCCCTGCAGAAAGCGCGTTCCGGGGTTCGAACTGAAGCTATTGGGGCTGTTGAAAGCACCCTGAGCAGTACCACCGACACCGAAGGCGAAACCACGACCGGCAACACCAAAACCGAGCTGAGTACCGAGTTCACGAGCAGCCGCTGTGTTCATCTCCATGAAGGTGACGTGCAGCGCGATGAGGGGAACTTTTCTTACTTTCACAAGGGAGGTAACGCGACCGCCGTCGGACACCATCACCTGGGCTTTGCTGATATTGTTCGGGATGTTACCGAAAAAGGTGTATCTGTCAACGGTGTTGAGCTGAGCGAGCTGGCCGGTGCCACCGCCGCCGCCACCGCCGCCGGAGCCACCGGTTTCCCCGATACGTCCGGAAACGATACGGCTGTTGGCCACTGTGATGTTCATACCACGGTCATCCATGAACACGTTCGCGGCTGCGAAAGCGCGAATGATGGACTCGGGGTGATCGACATCACCGGTCAAGAGCACACGGTCAGAGCCACTGACTGAATAGGCTTTGACGATAATACGGGGGTCAATCTCTCTCAAGGTAGCCTGAAGCTGCGAGTAATCTCTCGAAACTCTCAGGTCGACGTTGATGGAGTTGCCGGCGTCATCCCAGAGAAGCATGGTGCAGGTACCGGGGCTCTTGCCCAGGAGCACCATCTGGTTCTCAGAAACAACTACCGGTTCTGCGATACCAGGGTCACTTATGGATGTACGAACAACTTTATTTTTGAATTTGAAAGTTCTCGATTGGGAAACTTTCAAATCGATTGCGCTTGTAGTTTTAAACTCTTCAAACTCAACTGTACCGGTCACTACTGGCGGTATCGGCTGAGCAGTCACATAGGCGCTCTGATCAGCAGCCGCCTGGGCTATAACCTGATCTGGAGCGAACTGACCAACGGCACCCTCCGGCGCTGCCAGTGCGGATTGCACATTAGCCTGGAGCGCTAACACCGAAAGGCTCAAAGCTAAGCTCAATTTGGGCTTATTCATTCCACTCTCCCTCTACGAACTCCCGACTTGACTTCTTTTAAACTGCGACTCTGGGAGCACTCATGGTAAAGCCGGTACAGGACCGACCAGTACAGAAGCTTAACACGACTGCCCAGACAATGCACGAATCTTTTTTCAGGACAGGCGCACATTCTACACTCACTTAACATTTATCTCCTGGCATCTCTGGTAGTGGCTATTTCCTGCCCTTCCAGACAGAGACAGGAGGACAACGGCACTCCGGTTGACAACCAAATATGGTGCACGATCGCAGGTAGTAAGCAGTCCTGAAATATGTATGTCAAGGGAGGGTGGCAAACAGTTTTTCTCGATTAAATTTTCTTAGAAAAGGAAGAGAGTGGTTGCCCACTCTCTTCCAACGCTTTACCAGTTTTCTCTGACTCTAACAGCCTATTCGTTATCAGGAACAGGTGCGCCTTCCGGCAGAGTAGGAGAAGTCTTCTGGTGACGCTCCGCACGTCCGGAGCTGTAGTAGCGCTCGTCCATGACCGTAGGTTCAACAGCGAACATGTTCATGTCGCGAGGACCTTCTACACGGCCAATCTCTTCAGGCAACTTAAGTTGTCCGGGAGTGCCGGGGAGAATGATCTCAGGTCTGACTGCTACAACCAATTCGCTTTCGTTTTTGTTGAAAGCTTTGGAGCGGTAGAGCGCACCTAGCACGGGAACTTCACCGAGGATAGGCATTTTGGCTATTTCTCTACCGGTATTGGCGGTGACCAAACCGGCTATATAAAGTTCTTGACCGGGCTTGAGCTCAACGATGGTCTGCGTCTTTCTGGTGGTGAAACCAGGAACACGGCTGTTGGAACCGATGGCTCCCAGCTGGATACCGAGGTCGTTGGCGAGGATTCTCTCTTCAGGAGATACTTCCAGGTTGATGGTGCCGTTGTCTTGCAGCACAGGAATCATGTTGATTCTCATACCGAAAGGTTCGAACACCACTGACTGCTGGGCAGCACCAGCGGCGGCTACAGCCTGCTGAATCGGAATTTCACCGCCAGCCAGGAAGGAAGCACGCTCACCGGAAATGGTTACCAGGGTGGGCTCAGCCAGGATACGAGCACGGCGGCTACCGATACTGCCCTGGATGGTCGGGTTCAAGGAGAACACGCTTCTACCGCCATAATTACTGATGCCGGTGAAGAGGTTACTGGCCTGACCGGCCGTGAAGTTAACACCGCCGGGGGAACCAAGCAGGTTAGCCTGACCCAGCAAGGGGCTGGCGCTATATAGGATAGGCTGAGCAATCTGAGTTATGCCGGTTCCGGAGGTAAACCGGAGCGGGTTAACTACAGCACCGCGCAGATCGCTAGTTACAGGGATGATCGGGATCTGGGTGACAGTGTTGGGACCGAAAGGGCTATTGACAGCCGTAGCGGGCAACATTGTCTGGAACTGCCTGATACCGGGGTTTGAACCGATGGGGGTGTTGATACCACCTGTACCAGTCGTACCACCGATACCGAAGGAAAAGGAAGCGTTCGACACACCGAAACCAAGATTCATAGCCAGTTCGCGAGCGGAGCTGGTATTCATCTCGAGGAAGGTGACGTGCAATACGATAAGCGGCACTTTGCGAACTTTGACAAGGCTTGTAACCCTGCCGCCGTCAGACACCATCACTTGCGATTTGCCGATGTTGTTGGCGTTGTTACCGAAAAATGTATATCTGTCGACGTTACCGATGGTAGCGAGCTGACCTGTACCACCGGCGCCACCGCCGCCAGCACCACCGGTTTCACCGATACGGCCGGTAACGATACGGCTGTTGCAAACCGTGATGTTCATACCACGGTCATCCATAAATACATTGGATGCAGCGAAGGCTTTGATGATGGATTCAGGGTGATCGACGTCTCCGGTGAGGAGTACGCGGTCAGAACCACCAACCGAGAAAGCCTTAACAATGATACGGGGGTCGATTTCACGCAGGGTGGCTTGCAACTGGGAGTAGTCGCGGCTGACGCGCAGGTCGAGAGCTACGGAGTTGCCGGCGTCGTCCCACAGCACCATGGTGGCGGTGCCGGCGGATTTGCCGAGCAGTACCAACTGGTTCTCGGAAACAACTACCGGCTCAGCAATACCCGGGTCGGATATAGAAGTACGGACAATTTTGTTTTTGAGCTTGAAGGTACGGGACTGGGAAACCTTAAGGTCGAGGATATTGGTTACTTTGTACTCTTCGAAATCGAGAGTGCCTGTCACCACCGGCGGTATGGGCTGGGGGGTCAAGGTGGAGTGGTCAGCTTGAGCCAGCACATGGTCGGGAGCAAGCTGGGCTACCAGTTGCTTGGACGAGGCAGTGGTCAATGCCGTCGAAGGCAAAGCGGCGATACGCGGAGCTTCAGTCTGTACCGTTTCCGGCATCACCTGAATGGGCTCCACTTTAATGTCTCCGCCCATGGTGGCAACACCGACAGGTGCTGCGCTGATTTCATCGAGAGGCAAGGCCGGGTGAATGGTCAGAGCAGCAGCAGGGGCAGCTCCACCGGCACCAATCTCTCTGCTCTTTCCTGAAAGGAAGAGCATGGCATGGGGGTCTAATTCTTTTGTATTACTAGTATTAACGGTATTGGCGACACGTGTCGACTTGGCGGCAACCTTGGTTGCACCAACTCGCTGCGCGGCTTTCGCTACTCCGGTTCCGGATGCGCTTGCAGAGCCTGACATACGCTGCCAGATAGCTCCTTGCGGCTCGGACTTGGCAGTCAGCGTATTAGCCTGGAGCAGCACTAACGATAGACTCAAAGCTAAGCTCAACTGGGGCTTATTCATTCCACTCTCCCTCTATGAACTCCCGACCTAATTTCCTACTTCTTGACACTGGGAGCACTCATGGTAACGCCGGTACAGGACCGACCAGTACAGAAGCTTAACACGACTGCTGCATATGTGCACGAATCTTTTTTCACAGCGGTCATACATTCAACACTGACTTAACACTAGCCGCTTTGCAGCCCCAAGAAGCTCACCCAGTTGGCGCTTTTGGACATGACTGTAGTTGTCACAATGCACCAATTGACAACCAGATGTGGTGCACGATCGTAAGTAGTAAGTATGCATGTCAAGCCGCCGCCTTATCGCATCAGATATCCCTCGCAAAAGCTTGGCATATACACATAGCACCGCCTGTGGAGACATGATTTTCTGCTAATTTCAAAGATAGCCGGAAGAAATATCGGCGCTTGCCTTATCGGACACCGGTCTTGATATCGCCCCGCATGACAACCCACTGCGGTAGCTTCCTTATATATGAGCGAATTGCCAGTTATCCACTTTGGCGCTCACCGGCCGCAAATGGGCCGGTGAGCGCAGCTTGAGAGGGGCGTCGCCATTGTCAAGCATTGCAAAAGGAGACACGGCAGCCCCTGCCCGTCCTTAATAAGTGGTATATTCAGACAAGCATTACTAAGGGAGCATCGGCTCCATATTTGTCCCCGAGCCCTGGTGCTCAAAACAGCCGTAACTAGCAGTTCAATAGCAGGAAGGACTTTAGCTGTGGATAACTCTTCCGAACAGGAAAAGGTATTGGTAGTAGACGACGAAGCTTCTATTCGTCGCATTCTGGAAACCAGATTGAAGTTGGCGGGCTACAACGTGGCCACTGCTGCAGATGGGCAGGAAGCCCTGGAGCAGTTCAACACTTTTCAACCAGACCTGGTCATCCTGGACGTTATGTTGCCGAAGATGGACGGCTACGAAGTTTGCCGCGAGATTCGCAAGACTTCCGATACCCCCATCATCATGCTCACCGCCGTCGCCGACGTATCCAATCGCATTCAAGGTCTGGAAATAGGTGCCGACGACTACGTGGTCAAACCTTTCAGCCCCAGCGAACTGGAAGCCCGCATCAAAGCCGTACTGCGCCGCACTGTTGAAAGACACCAGGAAGTCGGTCAGAGCAAGAGCACCAATGTCATAACTATTGGCAACCTCAAGATCGATTTGAACAAGCGTCAGGTTACGCGCAAGAATGAAAGAATTCGTTTGACGGGTATGGAATTTAGTTTGCTGGAGCTTCTGGTAACAAATTCCGGCAAGCCTTATTCACGCGGTGAAATTCTGCAACAGGTTTGGGCTTATCCGCCCGACCATCGCATTGATACCAGAGTAGTCGACGTGCACATCAGCCGCCTGCGGTCCAAATTGGAAGAGGATTCTTCCAATCCGGATTTGATCTTGACTGCCCGCGGCATCGGCTACATGTTCCAGAAAATAAATTAACCGACTGCCTGTAAGCGGCGCTGAAGTTAAAGAAAGAAGAGGACCGTTGCCGGTCCTCTTCTTTCTTTAATGAATTACTGCCTGGGGGAACTTATGTTCCGGTCTTCCAGGAATTCATGTATTCGGTCATCTCAGAGCTGAGAGTATCGATTTTGACACCCATGGATTTGAGTTTCAGGGCGGCGATTTCCTGGTCCACTTGCGCCGGCAAGGTATGAACTTTGTGCTCGAGTTTGCCTTTGTTTTTGACCAGGTATTCAAGGGCAAGAGCCTGGTTGGCGAAACTCATATCCATGACGGAAGCCGGATGGCCTTCGGCGCAGGCCAGGTTGACCAGACGTCCTTGCGCCAGCACATAAACGCGATTGCCGTTTTTCAGTTCAAACTCTTCCATAAGAGGTCTTACTTCTTTCTTGTGCTTGGCCATTTTCTCAAGGGCGGTCAAGTTGAGTTCCAGGTCGAAGTGACCGGAATTGCAAACAATGGCGCCATCTCTCATCTTCTCGAAATGAGGAGCGTCGATGACGTGGCGGTTGCCAGTGACGGTGATGAAGATATCACCAAGGGCCGCCGCTTCAGCAATCGGCATCACTCTGAAACCGTCCATTACCGCTTCAATACCTTTGATGGGATCTACTTCAGTAACGATGACATTGGCACCGAGGCCTCTGGCTCTCATGGCGGCGCCTTTACCGCACCAGCCATAACCAAGAATTACAACGGTGCGTCCGGCAACCAATCTGTTGGTAGCGCGGATAATACCATCAAGAGTAGACTGGCCGGTACCGTAGCGGTTATCGAACATATGCTTTGTTTGCGCATCGTTGACGGCTACGGCAGGGAATTTGAGAGCATTGTCACGCTCCATGGCCTTCAGACGGGTGATACCAGTGGTGGTTTCTTCCGTCGTACCCAGTACTTCCACGGCTTGAGCAGGACGCTCTTGCAAGAGAGTTGCCACCAAATCGGAACCATCATCGATGATCAAATGGGGTTTGTGGTCGAGGGCGATATTGATATGTTTGTGGTAGGTAGGAATGTCTTCGCCCTTGATGGCGAAAACCGACATACCTAGATCTTTCACGAGCGCTGCAGCCACATCATCTTGAGTGGAAAGCGGATTGGAAGCAATGAGAACGCAGTCAGCGCCGCCGGCTACCAGGGCTTTGGCAAGATTGGCTGTTTCACTGGTTACGTGAGCGCAAACCGAAACACGCATGCCCTTGAAAGGTTTTTCTTTCTCGAAGCGCTCCGTGATCATCTTGAGCACGGGCATGTCGGCCTGAGCCCAATCAATTCTTTGTTTACCAAGCGTCGCCAAATTTATGTCTTTGATTTCTGAAGCCATGGCAGTTTTATTACTCACCTGAAACCCCCTCGCGGGTGTTTGACCCGCGTTCCGATATAACTTGCTTGATGTTACCACCGGATCTATTTCAAGCCGCCATCCTTAGCCTTTCTTGAGCCTTTGAGCGGGCAACAAAGCTTAAAAGACTGCAAAGCAGCCTCCCGCAATCCAAGACAGAAAGCCCGAGACCCTTGTCAGCATGAATTCTTAACCTTTTCCCATTTTGTCGACAGGCTTCACAAAGACGCTTAACCCACTGTTTCCAAGGGAAGAAATAAGGTAGCAATCTATGAATGCCCTAATTCAGGAAGCAAAGGAAACACGCACGTCCATGGCCAGACCATTCATAAATTGGAAAAATGCCCTGGGCGCCGCGCTGCTGGCACTGGCGCTGGGTGGTCCAGGCCTCATGCCGGCCGGGGCTGTGGTTCTCAACGGGCATCTGGAAGAACTGGATGAGGGAGGCGAGAGCGACTGGCAGAAAACGCAAGCAAAAATGCAGAGCCCCAATGGTCCGGGCGTGAAAGCCGGAGCCCTAACTCCTAACACTTTTCCGCCCCATTTCCAGGGCTACTGGTCCTGCGAAACCACCATCACGGAATCATCCATCGCCACCATCCTGCCCGGCACAAAGATTCAATCGGAACTGGTCTTCTACCCCACCGCCGACGGAAGGGTGGAAGCCCGCTTCAGCCAGAGCGGCTGGGTCAACAATAAATGTCTGGCCGTGGCCTTCAACGGCAATGAAGCCAAGGCCGACCGTACTTCCTATTATTTCGGCGAAAAAATCCAGGGGGCCTGGGCGGCCCGCACTCGCGATCAATTTTTGCAGGAAAACGACAACCTCATTACCGCCAAAAGCTATGTGGACCAGTATCTGGATGGGCAGTACCTGGGGCGCTACCGCTCCGTCTCGGTCCTGAGACGCACGGCCGGGGTGGGCAGCCTCGCCACTAAGTAAGGAAAAGAGGAGGAAGTCATCCCTCCCCCTCTCTCAATCTATCTAAATTAGGTTTCCCCTCTGGAAAATCCTATTTACCGGCGCAAGCCATGGCTTTTTTGGCGCCGGGGCGATTCTGGGCAAAGGCCTGAGCGCCGCGGAACTGTGCTTGACTACCAAGCACGTGCTCGATGCGCAGCAACTGATTGTATTTAGCTGTACGCTCGGACCGGCAAGGGGCACCGGTCTTGATCTGTCCGGTGCTGAGAGCAACGGCCAGATCGGCGATGGTGGCATCCTCGGTCTCACCGGAGCGGTGCGAGAGCACGCTGCTGTAACCACTCTCACGAGCCAGGTTGACAGCCTCTATGGTCTCGGTAAGAGTACCTATTTGATTGGGCTTGATCAAAATGGAGTTGCCGACACCAAGTTCGATACCACGTTGCAATCTTTTTGTATTAGTGACGAATAGATCATCACCAACCAACTGGCACTTATTACCTATAGCATCGGTAAGCTCTTTCCAGCCTTCCCAGTCATCTTCAGCCAGTCCGTCTTCGATAGAGATGATCGGATAAGCAGAGACCAGCTTCTCATATACTTTCACCATCTCTTTGCTTGAAAGAGATTTGTTTTCTGTAGCGAGAACATATTTACCCGACTGATAAAACTCGGTAGAAGCGGGATCAAGGGCCAGACCGATCTGGGATCCCGGCTTCAGGTGGGCCTTTTCAATGGCTTCCATAATGAGTTCAAGAGCAGCCTCGTTAGTTTTGAGAGATGGTGCGAAACCACCCTCGTCACCAACCCCGGTGCCAAGACCTTTTTTGTGAAGCACTGCCTTTAGTGCCTGATAAATCTCAGCGCCCCAGCGCAGGCACTCAGAGAAGCTCTTGGCGCCGAAGGGAACGATCATAAACTCCTGGAAATCCACACCATCTTGAGCATGCTTACCGCCATTGAGAATATTCATCATCGGCACGGGAAGGATATTGGCGGAGACACCGCCAACATATCTAAAGAGCGGCAGTCCGAGAGCCTCAGAGGCTGCCTTTGCAACCGCGAGACTGACACCAAGGGTGGCATTAGCGCCAAGCTTAGCTTTATTATCAGTACCATCCAATCTCAGGAGTTCATGGTCGATTGCCGTTTGATCTACAGCATCCATACCAATGAGATTCTCGGCGATCACGTCGTGTATATTCTCGATAGCTTTGAGTACGCCCTTGCCGTGATAGCGGGCTTTATCCTCGTCACGCAATTCAACCGCTTCAAAGCTTCCAGTGGATGCACCAGATGGAACCGCGGCACGGCCCATGGCACCACTGGTGAGGGCAACCGTAACTTCAACAGTCGGATTCCCGCGTGAATCCAGGATTTCCATTGCCGATATTTCTTCAATATGCGTCATTATCTTTGCGCTCCTGTTTGCTGACTTAAATTTCTCTTCTCTCCAAAATAGCTTGGGGAGCCGCGGAACAGGGAATTATCGCCCTGCACTGAGCGGTTTATGTAAATCGGTGTCCGCTTTTATCAAAGAAAGTTTCTCGGAAATGCGAATTTCATTGCTGCGATTTACAAAGGTTCAAGTATAATCCTTTCACTAGATTTCCAATTTAGATGCACTAGGAAAGATCATCATTGACGAAAATCATTGACAAGATCCAACCGCTCTGAGGCTAAGTCTCAACTAAATCATCTAATTGACAGCAATATAGTCATCGTCCTTTTGTGTCCTTCTCAGCAATTGTTCTTAAATAGAACCTAGAATTGGCGGAAAAACATGGGCAACCTGCATGGTGGAAGTTTCCAGGCTATCCAGGAATATTTCCAACAGAAAGAGTGCCGATTTTGTTCGCACCCCTTTAAAGCCGACGGCATCCAACTACTGAGGGAGGAGCCAGGCGTGCTTGTAGTCAGGGTAACCTGCAGCACCTGCGGGCATCCCCTCGGCGTGGCAATTGTCGGTACCACCCCAAAAACAGCAAAAGCCCAGAGCACCCATCCACGCGACTGGACCAAGCGCGACAGGGACCGGTTGGTGGGGCTTCCGCCTATTACCTACGATGACGTTCTCAACGCCCATCAGTTTTTCAAGAGCCTCGACACAGATTGGCGCAAGCATCTGCCGCGGGTCGGGAAAGCCAGCTAGGGCAACCGTCAAGCAAGACAAGAGGAAGACCGGACCGCCAGTCCGGTCTTTTGCTTTCTATGAAGCAGCGATTCTGAAATATCAGCCCCTTGGCATTTTCCGTCCTCAAGGGGCTATACTCTGGACAAAGGCAGCAAAGCAGATGGCGCAGACTTTCAACACAGAAACACGACTGGCGGAACGAATAAGAAAGGAAGACCCCGATCTTTTCGTGACCTGGTATTTCCCCAACACCTACGAGATAGGCATGTCCGGACTCGGCTACCAGCTTGTCTGGTGGCTGCTGGAGCAAGACCCGGCTCTCATCGTGAGGCGCGGCTTCACAGACGCCGAAGAACCCTCGCAAGGTCTTTGCGATTTACTCGGCTTCACGGTTTCCTGGGAACTGGATTTCATCAACATAATTTCCCTCTTGCAGAAGAACGACCTTCCCCTCACGGCGCAAGCCAGACTGGAAATGTCCAGAGAAAGAGTAAATCGCAAAGATACTCCCTTACCCCTTGTCTTCGGCGGCGGCCCGGTTTTGACTGCTAATCCCGAGCCCTTTCACGAACTCTTCGACGTCATCCTTCTCGGCGATGCAGAAACTTCAGTGCCATCACTGGTAGAGGCATACCGAAATATCAAAAAAGAAGTAGGAGGAGATAGAGAACAAATGCTCTATCTCCTCTCTCAGGTACCCGGCTTATATGTACCAAGCCAGTACACTGTCGAGTACAGCAGTCAAGATAACGCTCCCATAAAATCGATCTCTCCCATACGCGCCGGAGTACCACCGGTGGTGCAACGGCAAAACTTTGCACCACCAAGCGAATATGCAACCCATACACAGATTCTCAGTTCTGCCACCACCTGGAGTGAACGCTTCCTAATAGAGGTGGTGCGCTCCTGCCCCCAGGAGTGCCGCTTTTGCCTGGCCAGTTATCTGACCAGGCCCTTCCGCGCCACGCCGGTGGACACGCTCATGACTAAAATCGAGGAAGCTCTCAAGCACACCAGCCGCATCGGACTACTGGGCCCGAGCGTCACCGAACATCCCCTCTTCGAGGAATTGGCCAGACGCCTTGCTCACAGGAGTGACATCGATATCTCCATCGCCTCGGTGAGAGCCGACAGTCTCAGTGAAAACATTCTCGCCACTCTCAAGGCGCTCGGGCAAAAGACACTGACCATCGCCATAGAATCCGGCTCGGAAAGACTTAGAACCGTAATGAAAAAGAACCTGAGTGAAGCCGAGATCTTTCACGCCGTAGAGCTTATCTATCAAGCCGGATTTGAAGGTATCAAGTTTTACGGCATCGCCGGACTTCCCCATGAAAGACAGGAAGACCTGGAGCAAACCGTAGCCTTAATGCAGCGCCTCAAGAAACAATACCGCTCCCTGCGCTTTGTCTTCGGCGTTTCCTCCTTCGTGCCCAAAGCGCAAACTCCCTTCCAGTGGCACGGCAGAGACCGGCAAAGCGGCAAGAAGCTGGAGTACCTGCGGAAGAATCTGGCCCGGCTCGGCATCGATGTCAGACCGGAGAGTCATAACTGGAGCGACATACAAGCTTTGATTTCCAGAGGCGACCGACGCCTGGCCCCTGTGCTTGAGAGCGTCTCGGGTCTGGGTGAAAATCTCGGCGCCTGGAAGAAAGCCCTGCGCAACCTGCCTGACGGCGTACCGAACCTTGACTACTATGCCTTCCGAGAGATCCCCCTGGAGGAAGTTCTACCCTGGCAACACCTGAGCGACGAAACCAAGAGCGCCTACCTCAAGAAGCACAAAAGCGAAGCCGCCCTGGCCGGCGCTTGAGCGGCGGAGAGGGTGAAAGATTTAACGCTGAGCGTCTTTCACTCGGGCTAAACTGGATATATGGACTGGAAAAAGAAGGTTGTCATGAATGAATTAGAAAACTTGGATGACCCTCTCAAAACGCAAATCGCTAACCTGGCCATGCCCATCAAAGACGATCTGCTTTCCGGTGCGGCGGAGATCGCCCTGCGAGCCATTTCAGTTTTTCAGACCGCGCTAAATCTGGCTCCCGCAGATAAAAAAGAGGATGCACCCTTACTCAAGTCTATCTTGACCGCCACGGCCAAGGCCCTTATCGACGTGCAGCCGGCCATGGCGCCCTTATTGCATCTCGGTAATAGCGTCCTTTCTGCCATCGACAATGCCACAAGCGTGGCCGAAATAAAAGAGAAGACCGACCAGGCACTTACCAAGTTTGAATACACACTTTGCGCTTCGGCAGCCACCATCGCCGACCTGGCCTACGATCTTATCGATCCTGGTGAGCTTATCTTTGCCTATTCCTTTAGTTCCACCGTGGTCAGCTGCCTCCTGAACGCCAGAGCCAGAGGTCGCTTTTTCCGCGTCGTCTGCACCGAGGCCCGCCCCAGTATGGAAGGTCGTAAGTTAGCCTCAAGACTGGCTTCAGGCGGCATTGAAGTAATTCATACCTTCGACAATGCCATGGGTCTGGTCTTGGGAAATTGCAGCGCCGCCTTCATGGGCTGTGACTGTATCGCCAGACCGGGAGTGGTGAACAAGGTCGGTTCCTGGATGCTTGCCATTGCCTGCCGGGAGCTAAAAGTGCCGCTATATGCACTGTCCGGCACGGAAAAATTCATTCCCGACGATCGCATGTTCGACTTTGAAAAACACGAGCGCCCGGCCGCTGAAGTCTGGGACAACAGCCCACGCGGCGTGGCCATTCTCAATCATCAGTTCGACCTGGTTCCTTACGACCTCTTAACCGGTCTGGTAACCGAGCACGGCATCTTAAAAGAGTCGGACATCGAACCCTACCTGGTCAATTCCAACAGCACTATGCACCGGGCTCTCGTTTTAGAAGCCAGCGCTCGCTGAAAGGCGCACTCTTGCGTGCCATATTCGACTATCCGCTGCCGTCCTTCATATATTTAAGCGGCGCCATACTATTTCTCTTCTGCGCCTTTCGTTTCTTGCAAGCCAAAAGTAAGAGCCGCTTCCTCTCCTACTACTTTCTGGCAACCTGCATCGTCTATGCCATATTGATTCTGCTCGTGATACTACTGCCGGTGCAGTCCTTTGCCGCCGTTACCCTTTTAGCCTGGACTATTTTTGCAGGCGGCACCATCCTTTTGGCTCTCATAATTCGCCAGGCAATAGAGAGCCAATTGAAGCTGACAGGCGGGTTTTACAGCCTCATCCTGCTTGTGCATCTGGCCATCACCATCGATGTCTTCCTGATCGAGCCGGCTTCGCTGGAGATTGACAGACTTACTCTGCAGTCGGAAAAGCTCAAAAGAGAAATAAAAATCGCCCTGGTTACCGACCTGCAAACCGACCACTTCGGCAACTATGAGAAAACGGCTTTAGACAGAGTGCTGCAAGAGAAACCTGATCTTATCTTGCTCTGCGGTGATTACATTCAATGCATGAGCAAAGCCGAGTATGACCGGGAAGGAGCCAGGCTGACCGGCTATCTCAAGGAAAGCAACTTCGGAGCGCCGCTGGGAGCTTACGCCGTGCGCGGCAACACTGAGCTTCCCGACTGGCAGGACTATTTCAAGGGCACCCGGGTGGAAACTTTCGAGGAAACCACAACCTTCCCAAAAGACCAATTGGTTCTAACGGCCCTGAACTTCTACGACTCCTTCAACAGCAAATTTGACGCCGACTTGAAAAAACGGGCTCCCGCGCAGACTGACCGCTATCATATAGTCTTCGGTCATGCCCCCGATTTTGCCCGCAGCAATACAGGCGGCGATTTACTGCTGGCCGGACATACACATGGCGGGCAGGTCTGCGCGCCGGGCTTCGGCCCGCTGGTCTATCTTTCAACAGTGGAGCGAAAATGGGCCAGCGGGTACAACCGTATCTTCCAAAAGCGTGATCTGGTGGTAAGCAGGGGCATCGGCATGGAAAGATGCTATGCCCCGAGACTACGCTTCTTCTGCCACCCGCAGTTAATCATCATCACGGTGAAGCCGAAAATTTGACTCAGCCTATCCGACCAAATTTAGGGGTAGAGACCACGCAATTTACGGGCTTCAACGATGCGCTCCACGGCAAGCGACATAGCTGCCATGCGCAAGGAAAGCTTCTTATCTCTGGCTTTATCAAAGACTCTGGTACAAACATTGTTGACCAGGCCTTCCAGGCGCTGATAAACCTCTTCTTCCGACCACAGCAAGCGCATCAAACCCTGCACCCATTCAAAATAACCAACCGTGACGCCGGCGGCATTGGCCAGGATATCAGGCACTACCACAATGCCTTTGCTATCGAAGACATCATCTGCATTGGGAGTAGTGGGGCTATTTGCACCTTCCACAACCACCTGGCACTTTATCCGATCGGCATTGCCGGCGTGCAACTGATTTGATACCGCGCATGGTGCGAGAATCTGGCATTCAAGTTCCAATAATTCTTCGTTTGTCACCTTGTCGGCATGGGGGAAATCATACATATTGCCGGTCTTCTCGATGTGAGCCATGAGGGCGTCGACATCAAGACCTTTGCTGTTGGAAAGACCGCCATGAGCATCTGAAACGCCCACTATCTTGAACCCAAACTTGGCCAGGTTGCGAGCCACGGAAGAACCCACATTACCAAGCCCCTGGATGACGACACTGGGAGCATCGCCTTTCAATTCGGCATAGGCTGCCGCTCTTTTGGCGGCCAGGGCCACACCGTAACCGGTAGACTGCAAGACACCAAGAGAGCCGCCGATTGACTGGGGCTTACCGGTCACTACCGATGGTACCGTAAAGCCCTTGTTGACTGAATAAGTGTCCATCATCCAGGCCATGGTCTGCTCATCGGTATTCAAATCAGGTCCGGCGATATCCTGGGATGGGCCGATCAATTCTAAAATTTCAGAGGTATAGCGGCGAGTAATGCGCTCCAGTTCACCTTTGGAAAGCTTTTCGGGTGCCATACGGATGCCGCCGTGGGCGCCGCCAAACGGCAAATTCATGAGGGAACACTTCCAGGTCATAAGCATGGCCATGGAAGCAACTTCGCCCAGGGTGACATCGGAGTGATAGCGCACACCGCCCTTGCCGGGTCCAAGGGCCAGATCGTGCTGCACGCGATAACCGGCAAAAGTTCTCACCGTACCGTCATCCATGCGAGCTGGAACTACGACCGAAAGTGACCGCTTGGGGTGGCGCATGGGCTCAATGGTATTCGAGTCGAGTTTGAGAATCTCGGAGACTTTATCCAAACGCTTCTGCGCGTTCAAGAAATCGGGGGTCTCCCATTCATTTGCTATGGCGCTACCATAGCCCTTACTCTCGGTGGCAGTTCCCATGAAACCTCCCAGAAAATTCCAATGAAGTAATTGTAACGGCTCTTTGCGAGAATTCGAAGCAAAAGCTAAAAACTATTTTTTAACTAATGCGAGAAAGCACAAGCGCCCTGATCTTCTCGGCTTCAGCGCGCACCGCCTTGATTAGCTGGTCGGCCTCTACCCGGCAATTATGGTTGAAAGTCACTTCTTCCTCAGACGTGCCAAGCCCGGAGAGATTGATCAAAACGTTGAAATAAGCCCCCTCGCCGCAGGCAAGCGCCGTCAGCGCCGCCACCCCGGCATCAGAAAGTGAGCTGGGATTGCCTTTCTCCACCATTTCAAGAGCCGTGGAGAGAAGTTCCGGCACCATTTTGAGCATGGAAAGCGGCACAATTGTAGCCCGGCAGTTAGCGGCCAATATGCAGTTATCGCGCTTGTGCCTTTCCTCCTGAGTGTTCTTGGGCAAGCGCCGGGCTTCCAAAATGCCGTTGAATGCCTGCATATCTTCATCTACCAGGTAGAGCAGGCGGCGCTTCATAGCCTGGGCCTCTCTTGCCCACTTCTCCATGTCGGGGCGCAGGGGCTCCATACCTTTTTTCTCAAAGGTAAGATTGGCCACCATTGAACTCAAGGAAGCGGAAAGGCAGCCGCACAAAGCCGCCACCGATCCACCACCGGGAGCGGGTGACTCGCTGGCCAGTTCATGCACGAAATTAGTCAGGGAAAGATCACGAAGATGCTTGCCCGGGGTCTGCACCGTATACTCGACAATTTTCTCAGCCGGTTTGAAAGGTGATAGCTCACTCAAACCAAGAGACTGCACGGCGCAAGAGATCAGTTCCTCTTCCGGGACACCGGTGGAGCGCCCCTGCTTCTTGAGGTAATGCTCACCGGCATACAGCATGGGCTTAAGCGGCACCAGACCGACAATTTCGCTGCCGGTGACTCGCACGCCCAGTTTCTCGGCTTCCTTTACGACTTCATCAAAAGCCCTTTCAATGCCGGTTACTTCAAAATTGGTGAGATTGATTGATACCTGGGCTCTTTCATACTCATCCACATACCAACCCACAGCGCGACACTCCGACAAGCTACCAGGTACCTTGACGGTTTCGCCCTTTTCGTCTTTGACTATCTCACCCTTTTCATCACGCTTGGCGCGTCCGGCTTCGCGAATATTGAGGGCTATTTCATTGGCCAACTTTTTGGAGCGGGTATTGAGATTGACGTTATAAGCGATGAGGAAGGGTCTGGCACCAATGACGGTGGCACCACTATGGGCATTGAAAGTGCCAGGTCCGAAATCGGGAGCGAAGTCGGCGCTCTTCATCTTGGCTTCAAGCCCTTCATACTCGCCATGGCGAATTTCAGCCAGACTGCGGCGCGATGGCTTGGACGCGGCTTCCGCATACAAGTAAACCGGAATGGAGAGTTCCTTACCTACGCGAGCCCCCAGTTCCCTGGCCAACTTCACACAGTCTTCCATGGAAACGCCGGTAACCGGCACAAATGGGCAGACATCGGTGGCACCCATGCGCGGGTGTTCGCCTGTATGTTTGCGCATATCAATTAATTGAGAGGCCCGAGCAATGCCTTGAAAAGCGGCTTCCACCACGGTCTCGGGTGAGCCCACAAAGGTCATTACTGTCCGATTGGTACTTTTGCCGGGATCCACATCTAGCAAGCGAATACCGCTCACTGAGGCGATGGCATCGGCAATGGCGTCGATAATCTTGCGATCTTTTCCTTCGCTGAAATTGGGTACGCATTCAACAAGACGAACTGTCACAGAAAACCCTCCCGGAAGACCCCTCAGTTATATAGCGCCGGGAAGGCAATATCAGTTTTTCTTAGGCTTTACATAAGCAGTAGCATTTTTGTCTGAGGCTGCTTTCGAGCCCGAACCGCCAAAGAGAAAGGCACCGTAGGTTTTCTTGAGAGTAAAAAACAGGGCCAGGACTGAAAAGACCATCCAGGAGAAGGCCCAGAAGAAAGCCGGTATGAAGGTGACTTTGGCCAGTATGGTAGCGTCGGTGAAGCCGCCGCCGGTCATGCCAAGGGAATGAGGCAGGAGTATCCAGATCAGCGAAAGAGAATTCAAAGTGCACTGCACTGCCAGAAAGAGAACCAGAATATTAGCCATGACATCGTTCAATTTGCGCCCGGCATAGAAGAAGCCGAAGGCCAGCAAAAGGGCCCAGATCAGGCTGCCGATAACGGCAAAAAACTGCTGCAGGTGCAAGAGCCCCGGCAAGATGAACAAGAGGGTGCCAAGCAGGATGATACCCCCCATTAGATAAAGCAAGCGCCTCGACCAGTGGGGGAACTGGCCCAGATAAATGAGCAAGCAGCCGAAAAGGGTTTCGCCAATATAGCCGGCCTGGGCGCTGAGAAAGGTCAGACCGCCTCTGGAACTGGTGAGACCGCCGTGACCGGCCCCGTCGGAGACTATGGTCATGAAATTGACCGAACCGCCGGTTAAAACCGTGACAAAGGCATGGCTCATCTCATGCACCATGACCACGAACTGATTGACCGGCATGAGCAGCCACTGCAAAAAGGGCGCATGGGAAAACAAAACACTGAATAAGACCAGGGACCAGAAAAGAAAGACGTTGAAGCCCCGCCCAAGCAGCAAACTTTTCTTCTTTTCCACCGGCGCCGCGGAAGAGGCAGCGGCTACAGTGCTCAACTCCAACTGAGAGAGCTTCTCCTCTACCTCCTTGAGAGTAGGGGCCGGCTCCTTTACCTTCGTTTCCTTTAGGGAGGGACCGTTCTTTTCCTTAGCTTTCTTACCGTCTTGCCGGAACAATTCTTTCTTCCCTGAATTTGCCAAGCGAACTGCTAATCTATACCTATCCATAATATACCGACCAAGTCCGGTGTACCCACAAAACCGTGAGCCCAGCCCCCCTCACTCTCAACGCCCTTATCTCAGTGTGCCTGCTTTGCTGGAGCACCTGGGGCATCTTCGACAAAAAAGCGCTGGAAGCAGCCAGACATATCGATGTTCTTATCTTTCAACACCTTTTTTACGTGCTGGAAGTGCCTCTGATCTTTCTACTTCTGGGCTACCTCTACCCCCAGGGTTGGTCCATCAGCCCGCCGGTCTGGGCTTGGACCTTACTTGGCTCAGGCGTCTCCAGCCTGGCCATGCTCTTCTACCTGGTAGCCATGTCACGGGCCGAGGCCAGCTTCGTCCTCGGCATCACCGCCGCCTACCCTCTAGTGGTGCAGATCTTTGCCCTCTTCCTGCTCCATGAAGCCCTGGTGGCTGAACGGGTACTGGGTTCTCTTCTTATAGGTCTGGGAGTAGCCTTTATCGGCTCCTCTGCCGCCGAAAAGAGCGAAGAGAAGGAGAAAGCATTGCCGGAGAACGGCTCTCGATCATCTGAAAGTTCTGAAGAATCAGAGCAGGAAATTCCACTGGTGAGCGTGCCTCCCGTCTCCCTGCTCAGACAGGAGCGCCTGGCCAGGGTTGAGGCAGGGCGCAAGCGCAAGAACAAGACCCAGGTGCTCGCCCTCTGCTGTCTGGCCACCCTGGCCTGGGGCATGACGGGGCTTTTTGACAAGAAAGCCCTGCTTATTGATGCCCCTTTCAAAGTGTATTTCGCCCGTTGCGCCTGGGACGCCGTCATTTTAGCGGTAATGCTGGCCGGCGCTTACTTAATGAAACAGAAAATTCAATGGCGGGCAGCCCGCGCCTGGAAATATTCGCTCTTTTCCTCTCTCTGTCTCTCCCTGGGCACTATTGCCTATATGTTTGCCATGACAATGGCTTCGGCTTCTTACATCATCGTCATCACCGGCTGCTATCCGCTTTTTATGTATCTTTTTGCCATTTTGTTTCTCAAGGAGAAACTGCGTAAGGCCCGGCTGATTGGGGTACTTCTAGTTGTAGGAGGTGGGCTTCTGGTGCAGGAGACTCAAGGAGTCTAGCTGCAAAGGAGGCTAAAATTTTCCACTTCAGGGTATTCATAAAAGAGCCGCGATGCAAATCGTGGTATAAAAGCTGCCCTTAACCGCCATTTATAGCCAAAGAGGTCTCAGTAATGAGCGATGATGAAAACCGGTTCTCCGCCGAACAGGAGTTGAATGAAAAGATTCTCTCCACACTGCAGGGTTCTTTCTCGGGCGAAGAGACGAAACGCTGGATGGCGGCCATGAAAGAAGACAAGCTGGAGGTGGCTGAAGAAATCGTCGCGGCAGGCTCAACGGAAAATTCCCTGCACTCCTCTATGACCGCCGTCATGGACAGACTCTTCGATAATTTCAAACGCTATTCCTTCGACTTCAATCGCCTGCAGGAAAATCGCGACTACGAAGTGACCTGTGAAAGACCCACGAGCATGCGTATGACCGCCGAATACATGGAGCGGGGCAAGCCCATCAAATTCTGCCTGGGTCATCTATCGTCAAAAGACTATTCTCTGATAGTGCAGGGCGAAGAGATTCGCATCAGGGTTTTCATTGTACCCATCGAATACATGGTTGGTTTCAAGCCCGGGCAGACCGAGTTTACGCCCTACATCGATATGAAACTGGCAGCCGGTAAACATGCCAATGAAACCGTCTGGAAAATAGGCAACGAGACCGTGGCCATGTCCAGCTTGCCGGCTATTTCCCGGCGTATTTTCACCCAACTTATTAAGGTGACCAAGGGTGAAGCCAACTTCGACGAGAAGTTCCTCTTTAACCCCCAGGAACAGGAAGAACCCAAGCAAAGCAGCGTAGACAGGTCTTTTGAAGACGACGATGCCTCGCCTCTGGTGAAGGAAAAAAGTATTGCCGATCTTAAGTACGCCCATACAACCGCAGCCACTGCCGAAGCCGACTTCTTCCAGTCGGTGAAGTCGGCTCAGGCCCAGGCCACCACCCAACCACCCACGCCCTCACCCCTCACGAGCCGGGAGCAGTCGACCATTGCGGACGATTCCAGCCGCCTGCGCTGGCAGCAAGCCGTGAGCACGGCCACCGCCGGTGGGGATGCAAATGGAGACAACGGCGCCGCTACCGCCACGCCGCCCAGCCGAGAGTTCTTCAATGCCACTGCTCACGAGCAGCCACAGAAGAATTACGAAAAGGACACCGCCGACATAAGCCGCAACGTGGCACGCTCCATCAAACAGCTCTTCGATACGGTCGATGCCTCGATTAATTCCCTTACCCAACTTGGTGTGGAAGCCATGCACGCCGACGACATAGACAAGGTAAGCGAGATCATGCGCCATGCTAAAACCCTCAAGAACTTGAGAGAAGGCATTGTGCACATTTCCAAAGAATGGCAAAAGTCGCTGTAGTAAGAAAAATCGCCATAGAGCATTGAGAAAGAGCCGGCTCTCAAGTAGAACCGGCTCTTTCTCTAATATTCGGAGAGGGAGGGATTCGAACCCTCGGTACAGCTTTTGACCGTACAACTTCTTAGCAGGAAGCCGCTTTCGACCACTCAGCCACCTCTCCAGGTAAAACTCCTGAGGCTTATATCATAGCCTACCTTGAAAAATCTTTGGCGTCACAAGCACCACTGTTTTCCTTTGCAATTCCTTAAAAAGAAATCTGAGAAAGGTACTTTCGGGGTTGTCAGAACTGGTTCAAGACTACCAGGCAAACCCAGTAATAGGCAACAGCGGAGCCGATAATCAAACTATCACCCCGGTCCAAAAAGCCCCCGTGACCGGGGATGAAGTCGCTGGAGTCCTTCAAACCGGCATCCCTTTTCAAGAGGGATTCACAAAGGTCGCCAAGCTGAGCGGCCACGGAAATGACAATGGCCATAAGGGGTGCTTGCCAGAGATTAAAACGAAAGGGATGGCATTCGAAGATGTGGTGATCAGCCACATAAATGACCACCAGCCCCAGAGCCACAGCCGCCAGCAAGCCGCCAATCGCTCCTTCCACTGTCTTTTTAGGGCTTATCTGCGGATAAAGAAGGTGCTTGCCGTATTTCTTGCCGAAATAGTAAGCAAAGACATCGGTGGCCCAGATAATGAAAAGCGTCGCCCAGACATATGCCAGCCCCGGTTGTTGCAGGGGATTGTCGGAAATGGGCATGCCTTCGGGACTGAGATTACGCAAAATGACCAGATGGCTGGGCAACCAGCCCACATAGATGAAACCTAGAATGGTGGAGGCAATGTCGGCAATGGTAGCGGGCGGATCTACGTTGCGAAAGAGCAGGCGAAAGAAAGAGAGATAGATGCCAATTGTCAACAAGAGAGGAAAATGGTTGATGGAAAAATTGGACCAGTAAGCTTGATCCACACTGCCTGCTAATTTCTTTAAGAAAGCCAGATCCGCCAGAGGGCCCAGATTGAGACCACGACCGGGGATGAAGTCGGGAATGGCAGCCACAACGAAGAAGGCCACAATCATGGAAAGGACAATGCGACTGGAAGGATTGATACCCTTCCGTTTAGCCATGGCAATGAACTCTTTGCCGCCCATGAAACAAGCGGCGCCCAGAACCAGGGCAAGGAACTTTCCGCCGGCCATAATGCTGGCCACCGCCAGGAAAAATAGTAACCAGCCAAATAAAAGTCTCATGCCAAGCCTTACTATCCGGACGAATTTCCCTGTCCGCCAGGGCTGTCTGCTGCCATGAGGCGGGCAGCAAAGAAGGCCGTCAGCGGTATGGTCAATACCAACCCTAGACTACCACTAATTGCCGAGGCTACCTCAGTTGCCACCAGGTCCAGGTTAATAAGTTTGTTCAAAGGCATTTGTGAAATCAGAAGCAAAAGCGGCAGGGCACTGCCGGTATAGGCAAGGATAAGGGTATTTGTCATGGTGCCCATAATGTCACGCCCGACATTCATACCTGCTTCATAAAGTTTTTTCCAACCGAGTCCCTGACCGGCAAGTGACACCTCGGTCACAGTGGAAGCAATGGAGATACCCACATCCATGATTACCCCCAGGGCACCGATCAACATACCGGCAGCCAGAAGCCCCTGATAAAAGGAGGGACTGCGCACCAGTACCGAACCTCTGAGAATCTGAGCCTCCTCTGAAGACAAGCCTGTAAGCGGTGCTAAAAGGATCACCAGCTCGGCGGCAAGACCGGCGACAAAGACACCGCCCACAGTACCGAGCACCGCGGCCAGTGCCTTCTTCGTCCAGCCCGCGACAAAGTACATGGTAGCAAGGGTAGTGGCAATGCAGATACCGATAGATACAGCCAGAGGGTCGAAACCAGCCAGACTGAGGGGCAGGAGCACGAAGGCAATCAACAAGACACTGATTATGAGCGCAATGAGAGACTTGACGCCTTTCTTACCGCCGAAGAAAACAAAGGCCACAAGAAAGACAATCAGCAAGATACTTAGGGCCGGTACCCTGTGGTAATCGGCAATATTGATCTCTCTTTTTCCACCGGCGAGATTGACGATTAGAAGAACTTCTTTGCCGGGGCTCAAATTGATATTAAAGACGGGATTATCGGTAATCTCATTGAAGACTTCCACCTTCTCACCCTGGCAGACACCGCCTAAAATCTCTATTTGTGCGGTTTCCCGTCGAGAAATCATGCCGGTAGACTTTTGCAGTTCGGCATTGACCTGAGCCGGTCCCACCGAAAGAACCCTACCGGGTACAAACTCCTCGCTGTCGCTCATCGAGCCCCTAGACCTCTGCTTGCCCGGATTGAGGCGGCATCTTCTCGGCAAAGAGATCGAGTTGCTTGACCTCGCTGTTGAGCAAAATCTTGCTGGAGACGGTGGCCGACATGGCCCTTCCCAAATGCTGATAGGCAAAGGCTGTAGCCATACGACCTCTGGGGGTGCGCTGGATAAAGCCGCGCTGAATCAGGAACGGTTCCCAGACATCCTCCAGCGTGTCGCTGTCTTCACCGATGGTGGCAGCGAGGGTCTCCAGACCAACCGGACCACCGTCATAGTTATCGATAATTATTTCAATCAAGCGGCGATCTGTGACATCCAACCCGAGGGCATCGACTTGATATGAATCAAGGGCCGCCGAAGCAGTAGCGCCATCGATAATCTCGGCGCCTTGATAGTGACCGAAGTCGCGCACCAGCCGCACCAGGCGGTTGGCAATACGGGGTGTGCCCCTGGCCCTTCTGGCAATGGCCTCCACCGCTTCGGTCTCCATGGCTACATTCAATATCGCCGCCGTTCTGGCCACGATACCTGAAAGTTCTTCGATGGTATAGAAATCCAACCGGCAGACAAAACCAAAACGATCACGCAAGGCGTTGGATAGCATGCCTGCTTTGGTGGTGGCACCCACTAAGGTGAATTTCGGCAAAGGCAGGCGCATGGTTCTGGTGGCATGACCTTTACCCGTGGTCAGGTCAATGACGAAATCTTCAATGGCCGGATAGAGAAGCTCTTCTGCTATGCGCGAGAGTCGATGGATTTCATCTATAAAGAGAACATCGCCCTCTTCCAGTTGGTGCACCAGACCGATGATGTCCCGAGGTCTTTCCAGGCTGGGGCCGGAGGTGAGATGGATACGAGCCTGCATTTCATTGGCTATAACTCTGGCGAGAGTGGTCTTTCCCAGTCCGGGCGGACCGTAGAACAAAACATGATCGAGGGCCTCACCCCTGCTTTTGGCGGCATTAATAGACATCGACAACATCGACTTGAGGCGAGTCTGTCCTATATATTCGCCCAGGCGATCGGGCCGAACAGCCTGCTCTGACTTCAAATCGGCCGAACTCTCCTGACAGGAAAGCAAGGTAGAGCGACGATTAAGATTTTCATTCACCTTAACTTCTTCTATAGAAGTTTTTGTTTCCCGGGGCTTTGACGGCTCCGGAGCACTGCCGGCATTCTTGGTCCGGGGCTTGCTGCCCGTACCCTTGCCGGGCAGCGCACGTTCGCCCCGCTCTTTGCCGGGCAAGGGTGCGTCCTGCTCCGGTCTGGGCGATATATCGGATGAAGTTTTGATGATCGTCATGGGTGAATTATGGGAGAGCTTATAGGTTATGAAATTAGGACATACTTAATTGATGAGAAGTAATCAAGGTGCTGGCAAGCTTCTGCCATTATCATCTAACTTTAGTTAGGTCGCAGTTTTAAACCCGCCCGGGAGATATACATCAGCTATGACAACGGTGCCTTCCACTATCAATGTCATGCCGCCTGTCACGGAAACCGGCTCTAGAACAAGTAGTTCACTCCAGTATAATGCCAACGTGGCGCAAAGCAAAACTAGAATTCCAGAGATATCCGTCGTCATCCCCGTCTTTAACGAGGAAGACAATATCGCTTTGCTATACCAGAAGCTGGTGAGCGCCCTCGATGCCCTGGGACGCTCCTGGGAAGCCGTTCTAATCGACGACGGCAGCACGGACAGCTCCTTCAATAAACTGGCGGAAATCGCAGGCGCGGATGAGCGCATCAAGGTAGTGCGTTTTGTGAAAAACTTCGGGCAGACAGCAGCACTTGCTGCCGGTATCGATCATGCCCGCGGCGATGTAATCATCCCCATGGATGCAGACCTGCAAAACGATCCGGCCGACGTCAGACGTCTCCTGGATAAATTGGACGAAGGTTATGACGTGGTGAGCGGCTGGAGAAAAGAGCGCAAAGATGAGCTTTTCCTGCGCCTGATTCCCTCCTGGACGGCCAACCGCATCATCTCATTGATTTCCGGTGTGCGCCTGCACGACTACGGTTGCTCCCTCAAAGCTTATAGAAAAGAAGTTATCAAAGATGTGCGCCTCTACGGCGAGATGCACCGTTTCGTGCCCATTTATGCCACCTGGCAGGGCGCCAAGGTCTCGGAAATCCCGGTTAATCACCAGGCCAGACAGTACGGACAGAGCAAGTACGGTATCTCACGTACCTTCAAAGTGGTACTGGATTTGATGACCGTCAAATTTATGTCCACCTATTTCACCAAGCCCATCTATTTATTCGGCACCGCCGGTTTATGGTCGATGGTGCTCTCTTTCATGGCCTTCACCTGGATGGTCACCCTCAAATTCTTCTATCACACCTCCTTCATCGAGACACCATTGCCGGTACTGGTAGCCATGTTCTTCATGGTCGGTATGCAACTGATCCTCATGGGTTTGCAATCGGAGATTCTCATGCGCACCTACCACGAATCGCAGGGCAAGCGCATCTACATCGTCAAAAGCTCCATCAATGTGGAAGGCGAGCTAGACTGAGACCTTTGTAAAGGTCAATAGCGGCGAGCAAGCTCCCACTGCGCGGCAGTTTCGATTATTCGCTTCAAATCATAGCGTGGGTTCCAGCCCAGCACCCGCTTGGCTTTGCTATTGTCGGCCACCAGGCGGGAAGGGTCCCCGGGGCGGCGCGCCTCAATTTTGTAAGGGACAGGCTTACCGAGCACAGACTCCACCAGCGCTATCACCTCTTTTACTGACGCACCACTGGCAGTGCCAAGATTGATGGCTATACCCAGCCCCTCAGACTCTTCCATGTCTCCCACGAAGTCAGGGCGTTCGAGTAGCTCCAGTGCCTGGCAGTGGGCGGCAGCCAGATCAAAGACATGGATGTAATCTCGAATACAGGTACCGTCAGGGGTGTCGTAATCATCGCCGTAGACCTTGAGTTGCTGAATTTTTCCAAGAGCAGCCATGAGAGCTAGCGGTATCAAATGGGTTTCCGGTTCATGGCTCTCTCCAATTTCACCGCTGTCGGAAGCGCCGGCGGCATTGAAGTACCTCAGACAGGCAAACTTGAGCCCTTTCGAAAGAGCGAGAGCCCGCAACATCTCCTCCACCATCAGCTTGCTTGAGCCATAGGTATTGATGGGCTTCTGCGGATGCTTTTCATCAATGGGAAGATACTGCGGTTTGCCATAAGTAGCGCAGGTGGAAGAAAAGACCAGGCGCTTGACGCCGGCTTCGTCCATGGCCTGCAAAAGCCCGGTAGAGCCACCCACGTTGTTATTCAAATACTTGAAGGGCAGAACCTGAGACTCTCCCACATAGGCATTGGCGGCAAAGTGCACTACGGCACTGACCTGATTCTCTTTCATGAGGCGGGCAAGAGCGGTCCTATCGGCTATATCATGGTCATAGAAGCGAATGCGCCCCTGCCATGGGGCAAGGGCCTGCCTGTGTCCCATGCTGAAATTATCGACGGCCACCACTTCTTCGTCGGTTTGGGAGAGATAATGGCAGACGAAATGGCTGCCGATGTATCCGCAAGCCCCGGTTACCAATAACATTAACAGCCTCCAAGGAGCGCCCGAGCGCCAGCGGTAAGAATTTTAGCAGCCGAAAAAGAGTAATATGAAGGCATAAAGTGCCAGAGTCTTTGAAAATTGAATATCGACGCAAGAAAAGCGTGCGAGAAACTGGTAGATTTTCAATGCTACCGTACTGAGGAGCCAATTTGTCGACCGGGGTGGACGATAGCCTCAAAAAGGCAGAAGATTTTCCGTCACCACAAGCCCTACTGGGTTGGGTGGGCGCCGCACTTTCAGGATTTATCTGCCTCTTCCTCTCTTTTTCCACCATCCACATCTTCAGCCCCGGCTTGCAAGAAAGGGACATTGCCGACCGGGACCTCTTTGCGCCACAGGCTACATCGGTGGTGGACCGGGCTGAAACCGAAAAAGCGATTGAGAAAGCCAGGCAGAGCATTATTCCCGTCTTCCAGGTAGACAGAAGCCGCGATCAAGAGTCGCTCAAGCGCATCGAAACCGTCTTCGCCAGGGCCGAAAGTCTGCAAGCCATGGGCATTAAGCCCTATCACGAAACCACCACCCAAAAACCAAATAAAGCCAGGGCTAAAAATAAGAACAAGCCGCAGGAAGCAGTATCGGCTCCTTCCTCCATGGACAAGAAACTGCAAATGAGCCTGTTGCAAATGCCTGAGCAGGCACTGGTCGGTCAGCCCCAAGCCACTCTGCCGGAGATTCAAACCCAGCGTAAAGCCTATAGCCGGGCCAAAACAGCAGGGCTGACGGGCGATCTGGAATTGGAACTGGCCCTGACGGTGGACCCTGCGGAAATGCCGGCGTTCAAGGCCGCCACCCTGGAATCGGCCAGACGCCTGATGGCCAAATTCCACCGCTACCCGGTGGTAGACAAAGGTGTCTGGCAGGACGTGGTAACGGAATTTTTGCCCGACAGCCTGGAGGCTGGGAAGAAACGGACAGCGGCCCTGGTCATTAACGAAAACCTGGAAGCCAATCTGGTGATCGACACGGAAGGCACCAAGACCAAGGCCCAGGTGGTGGTGCAAGGGGTAGAGCCCGTCCTGAAAGCCATTAAGGAAGGGGAAGTGATCGTGCCCCAGGGAGCCATGATCACCAAAGAAAAACTCTATATTTTGCAGGAGCTGGGCATCACCCACGTAAACCGCTGGCCCTTCATTCTCAGCATGGCCATCTCCTTAATCGCAGCCCTCACCCTGGTGGGTCTTTTCCTTTACACTTACGAACCCAAGCATTTGTTCTCTCCCAGTTCCATCGGTCTAATGTTTACTGTCCAGGTGATTGTGGCTTCCGTGGCCTCCCTGGTAGGCAAGACCAATCCGCAATTCGTGCCCATCCCGGCGGCGGCCCTCATCCTTACTATATTTTTTGGCCGGCGCACGGCCATTGCCTTGAGCCTGCCCATGGTGCTGCTCATAGGCGTGGACAGGCTGGTGGATCTGCATTACCTGGCTGCCCATACCCTGGCCTCTCTGGGAGCGATCATGAGCTTCCCCCAGAACGGCACGGGAGCCAATGGCGGTCGCTCCGCCGTCTTCAGAACCGGTCTGGTGGTAGCCTTCGGTCTGGTGGCCGGCGACCTGGCCAGCACCCTGGTGGATCATAGCTACGGCGGCAATCTGGGTATCTTTGGACGCCGCCTGCTCCTGGATTTCGCCGGCGGTATCATCTCATCCATAGTAGCGGTGGGCAGCCTGCCCTTCCTGGAGAATCTCTACGGATTGATAACGCCCTTCCGCCTGGCCGAGCTGACCGACGCCAATCAACCCCTCTTGAGACGGCTGGAAGAAAACGCTCCCGGTACCTATCAACACAGCCTGGCCGTGGCTAATATGGCGGAAGCCGGAGCCAAGGCTATTTATGCCGATGCCAACATGGTGCGTGCCGGAGCGCTCTATCACGACATCGGCAAAATGGTGCGACCCAAGTATTTTATCGAGAACCAGCTTGGTGCCACCAATCCCCACGACAGCATGTCGCCGGAAGACAGCCGGGCAAGAGTACTGGCCCATGTTACGGACGGCATTGCCCTGGCCCAGAAATATGCCCTCCCCAAGGCCATTCAAGACTTCATTCCCATGCATCAGGGCACCACGTTGATGGCCTATTTTTATCACAAGGCCTGCACCAGAGATGGTGCCGACAAGGTGGATGCCAACTTCTATCGTTATCCTGGTCCCAAGCCTAATACCAAAGAAACAGCCATCGTCATGCTGGCTGATGTTTCGGAAGCCGTCACTCATTCTATGCGCGACCCCAGCCAGGAAGAAGTAGAGCAGGCTCTGGAGAAGGTCTTTTTGAACCGCTGGGAAGACGGTCAGTTCAGCGAGTCAGGTCTCAGCCTGGAGGAACTGCACAAGGTAAAGGCAGGCTTTGCCAGAGTCTGGCGCACCCTCCATCATGAAAGACTGAAATACCCGGCCACTACAACTGGAAAAATGCCTATTGCTCCCCAGGTGGAAACCAGAGAGGAACCCAGAGTAGAAGCTAGAGATGAAGCTTGCGACTGCGCTCAGATTGAGGAGATACCGCAAACAGATAAAGCAGAACCGGCAGCGCCCACCTCATCCAACTGATTTTTCTAGCGCCACTTCAGCCTGGTGCGGTTCAAGGCTCCAAAGCCAATCAACACTTCATCCACCGAACCATGCAAATTTGCTGCTTCCAGGGCAGCGAGAGCCCGCTCATACGGCACCACTTCCAGGGTCAGCAAATGGGTCAAACGCAGAGCCGCCCAGGCAGCCGAATCGCTCACCAGCCCGGCAGAAATAAGCAGGCGTCCCACGATTCCACCCTGGTTATAGTTGACATCCAGACAAGCGGAAAGCTCGGATAGAACAGGCGCCAGCGCCGGTGTAGCGGCTGCCGGATCAGCAGGCACCACCAGAAGCTGGGCGTCTTTCAAAAGCTGCACCATGAGCCTGGCCGGATTACCGCTACAATTAGCTACACTGGCTTCCGCCAGAGCATGTTCAAAGCTGCGCTCCTGGTGAAAAAGACCGATAAAGACATCCTTGACCTGCTCCAGAGTAAGGGTCTCGTTATCGAGCATCTCCTGCATCGACACAGCCTGCTCAATAACCGCCGTGCTGGTGCCCTGCACTTCAGAAATAGCCTCGCCGCAGGGAATTCCCCGAGAGAGGGAGAGTTGCAGGGCAGAAATCAGAGACATATCGTCAAGGATACCGGCGGAGAAAAAGAGTTCCCCCAGCCTGGAAGTTCCGCGCCGCATGGAAGGCTTGTAGGCGGCATTGACCGGTAGTGAAAGCAGGGCCACTTCCCGCTCCCGGGCGGCCGAAAGGGCCTGCAGGCAGTTCTCTCGGGAAAGGGAGCCGCGCCTGACCAGTTGCTGTCCCAGAAGGGCTGTATCAAGCAATTGCTGGGAGAGTAAATTGCGGTAGCAAAAGATGTGCCCCAGGGGCAGACCGGTGCGCTGACTGACGGAAAGGGCCTGGTCCAGGTCTTCGTTAGTGATCAGGCGAGACTGGCTGAGCAGTTGACCGAGCTTATTGCTCAGTAAGTCTTCCGGCTGCACCACACTAGCCCTGGAAAAAGCTTCGCTGAGCGGGACCTTCTCATCATGGCTGATAGCCAGCACCCTTACCCCCACATCAAAAGGTAACTGTCGGTTGTTAATCAAGGTTTGAATTTCCAGGGCCACCGCTAGTTCACTGGCAGTGAGAAAGCCTGAAAGGGTGAGCACCTTTCCCAGGGGCAGCCCCTTCTCCTCAAAACTGGAGAGGGCTTCCTTGAGGAACTCATAACTGATAATTCCCGAAGCCTTCAAGAGATCACCCAGGCGCACATGCCCGATGGCCATAGAGAGGGCGTCATTAATGCCGCTTGCCGTATAGGAGACGCCCGACAACCCGTGACCGGTATCAACTCCTACTTCTCGCTTGTCTCGTTTTTCAGTTTCTTTGCCGGTTAATTCGCCCTGACTCACGAAGCGGTCCTCATTTGGTGCATACCTGTCGGAACATGCTGATAGCTGTCCCTCCATACTGCCTGAAGTCAACTCTCTCTAGGCTACCATCTGCAAGAGTCACCGGATCATCACTCATATGTTCCACGACATAAAGCGCACCGGCACTGAGCAGCTTATGGCGAACGAGAAGCTCAGCCACAACCGGTCCCAGGCACAATTTATAGGGCGGATCGGCAAAGACGATATCAAACTCTTCCCCGGTCAGTTCCGGTAATACCTTGAGAACATCGCCGCCTCTGACCCGGTAGCGCTCCTCGCTCAACTTAAATTGCTCGGCCGTAGCCTTAATTGCCGCCCGAGAAGGGCTGTGCCGCTCCACAAAGGTAACCGTGGCACCACGACTCAAAGCTTCAAAACCCATCAAGCCGCTACCGGAGAACAGATCGAGGAAACGCGCATGTCTCAATCTGTCACCTAAAATGTTAAAAAAAGCCTGTCTCACCTTTGACGCAGTCGGTCTTACGGCAAGCCCCCGGGGGCAAGTGACAGACCTACCTCTAAGCTCTCCACCGGTGATGCGCAAGCCAAACTCCTCTGAAATGCCCATGATAACATAGACACTTCAGCCAGAGATGCCGACTTTGACGGCAGCAACGAACCCTTTAAACAGTAAACAGATAAATCGAGGAAGCCATCGAAATGAGCGCAAGACGCATAGCGCGAGAACTGGCAGTGATAGTGATGCCGCAACTGCCCAAGAACTTGGACAAGCTGGCAGAGACTCAGATCATGGAGCTTACCGACAGAGCCATCCACATGCTGGTCGACTATGCCAGACAGAATCTCACCGACGCCCAGGCACTTGTGATTGGCGCCCAGGACCATTTGACTCAAATTGAAACCGAGCACGAAGACAACAAACACTTCGTGGAAGACTTGAGAGCAGTGCCCCTAACAAGTAGTCAGTTGAGGGAAAAACTGCAAACCATTGAAACAGCTATAGCCCTGGTGTCGGAAGCCTTAGACATTCCGGAAATGGCTCTGGCTCGTGGTACCGAAACCACCCGCACCAACTGCAAAAAGTGCGGTGCCATCGTGGAAGCCACCATCAATAAACCACACAAAGAAGAAGTGCGCGACTTCGTAGTGAGACTTATTTCGGTCTACCTGGAACATAAAGAAACCATCGACGAATTCATCAAACGCTCCAAGTCGAAGTGGCGCATGGAGCGCATGGTCTCCATCGACAGAGACATTTTGCGCCTGGCATGCGCCGAAACCTTTTACATGCCCGACATTCCCATAAACGTAGCTATTTCGGAAGCCGTAGAGCTCTCCCATCGCTTCGCCGATGCACGGGCAGCCAAATTCATCAACGGCATCCTGGGCGACCTTGCGGAAGAAGCAGAGGCGGTAAGAAGAGCTGCTGCAAGAAAACTAGCCAAAGAAAAAGCTGAAAGCATCTCTCAAAACTGAGGTTCAAATGAGCGAGGATAACATCGATAAGAAGAAGGGTTTCTGGGGCACTACCCTGACCCGGCTCAAGTCGGTTCTGGCCAAGACAAAAGAACAAGTACAAGACCCGGAAGAACTGGCCCAGGGCGCTGAAACCGCAGCGGCAGGAGCAGAAAGTCAGACTCCGGCAGCCGTCCAGCCCGAGCCCGTCAAAGCCGCAGCCGCTACCAGCGTGGCAACGGCCCACAAGCCGGTAGACGAAGAATACATCGAAGCCCTGGAAGAGCGCCTCATCAAAGCCGACCTTGGTCTGCCGACGGTGGAACCTCTGGTGGAAGCCCTCAGACAGGAAGCGCGGGGCAAGAATTGGACCGGCAAGGATGTGGACGACTTCCTCAAGAAGCGTTTTCATGACTTACTGGGCAAAACCGCCAATGCCCTTTCATTTAAAGAGGGTCAGGTAAACATCTACATGGTGGTAGGTGTAAACGGAGTCGGCAAAACCACAAGTATCGGCAAACTGGCTGCCCGCCTCAAAAGCCAGGGCAAGCGGGTCTTGCTTGCCGCCGGCGACACCTTCAGAGCAGCCGCCGAATCCCAGTTGGAAATCTGGAGCGAGCGCGCCGGAGTAGATATCGTCAGGCTCCCCGATGGTTCCGACCCTGGTGCCGTTGTTTTTCAGGCAGTCAAAAAAGCCCGGGACGAGAAGTACGACGTGCTGCTAATTGATACAGCCGGACGTTTGCACAATAAAGTCAACTTGATGGACGAGCTGAAAAAGATTCGTGGTGTGATTGAAAAACACGCCGGCGATCTGCCCATGGAAAGCCTTCTGGTTCTGGATGCATCCACCGGACAAAACGGCTTGCAGCAAGCCAAAGTTTTTCAAGAAGCGACCGGACTCACCGGTGTGATCCTGACCAAACTGGATGGTACCGCCAAAGGTGGCGTAGTGTTTGCCATCGCCAGAGAGCTCAATATCCCCGTCAAACTCATGGGTATAGGCGAGAAACTGGACGACTTGAGAGACTTCGATCCCAACTTGTTTGTGGAAGCGCTGTTTTAGGGCTGAAGTTCCTGAAAATGGCACACCCCCTACCACCGGTGCGAGTCCCTCAGTGCGTGAATGGCTCTAACAATTACCGATAGATCTGGATCATTGGAAGCCAATTCCAGATATCGATCTAAGTTTCTCGAGTCATAGTGGCTAAGTGCCATAAGCACTGTCATCTTTCTTGAAATATCACCAGTCCTCCACAGCTTCTCGGCGAATTCCTCGACACAGGACCAACCACGACTTGCGAGCATTTCGAAAGCGTGATCATTGATTGCCTCTGATTCGTCATCGTGAAAAAAGTGCAGCAAAACTTTTTCAACGGTTCCAGCGTTCTCTATATTTCGAGATTCGATGAGCAACGACATTCGAAAGGAAAGATCGCAGTAGGGCTTAGTAAAAACATCAAAAATCAGTTCCTCTGGTATCGACTCGATAAAATTTCGACTAGCGGTCAGCGCATTCTGAACTGCCTCCAGTTCTGGGGCACCCCAATCTGATGGGGCACTGGAATACAATAGCGCTAAGAAAGCCTCAGATAATTGGTTCCAGTGCGGGTATAGCGAATCATCTAAATCCGCCCCTTGGTTTAAACGCCAACCCTTGTAGTCTTCCAGCGCTGTCTGAAGACGCTCCGATTCTCTCATCTGATCGGTCAAAATGTGTGCTTGCCTGCCATCTGCTGCTTGTCACTCCAATTGTAGGTCATGAGCAGCGGCTGAGAATGGTCAAGCAGACAATTTAAAAGGGAGCCCCACAGTCCGTGAATTCGCGCCTACGGCAACATAAATGCCCCTTTTGTGATATATCTGAAATTACTCTTAAGGCTTCCCCAAGAATGAAGAAAACTACAAGTAATTTTTCGGTTGCATTTTGGGCAACCCTAATCTTGGCGATTCTATTGTTTGGTGGCTGGGAAGCTTACGGCTGTTACCAAACTTCTACGGGAAGCACACATAGAGCCTGGACCCGGCAAGTGATTCTCGGAGGCATGCTTGTAATTGGAACAGTTCTAGCAGCGCCTCCAGCTTTATTGATTGCTACAAATAAGAGAAAAGTCCTCGCGATTGCCATAATTTTTTTCTGTGCAGGATTGGCACCACTTGCGGTCAGATTGCTTTGGCGCCCGTTTGTACCTCCCTTCAGCTAGATACTGGAGGCAGCCCCTCTGTTCACGAATACTTCGAGAGCTGACTACGCTCTACTTGCTGCCAATTAAATTGAGAGCATCAGGATTTTCAATGGAAGAAACATCCCCGACCGGCTCACCTAAGTATTTGCGTTTAATAGAACCGCGCACAATTTTGCCGGAACGAGTTTTGGGCAGCGCACCGATGGCGATGACGGTATCCGGTCTCAAAACCGGTCCCAAACGCCGACCGACCATTTCCCTCAGTTCCGCTTCAAGCTCAGCCGAATAAGTGGAGTTGGGCATGAGCACGACAAAACATACCAGGCACTCGCCTTTTACATCGTGCGGAATACCGATAACCGCTGCTTCCGCTACTTCCGCATGCTCAACCAGAACCGACTCCACTTCGCCTGGTCCGACCCTCTTACCGGCCACCTTGATGGTGTCATCGGAGCGGCCGAAGAGGAACCAGGAACCATCGCTGTCTACCTTAGCCCAGTCGCCGTGATACCAGATACCATCGTACTTGGAAAAATAAGTATCTTCATAGCGCTGAGGGTCTTTGAGAAAACCTCTGGTCATGGAAGGAGCAGGCTTGCGGCAGACCAGGTGACCGATCTCACCTTTTAAGCTCTTGCCCTCTTCATCGAATACGTCGATAGCCATACCAAGCCCGGGGCCGCCCAGCGAGCAAGCTTTAAGGGGCATCACCGGCAGTGGCGACAACAGACAACCGACTATCTCGGTGCCGCCGGAGATATTTATGATCGGACACTTCTTCTTGCCCACATTGTCAAAGAACCACATATAGCTGTCCTGGTCCCAGGGTTCGCCGGTTGAGCCCAGAAGTCGCAAGGAAGACATGTCGGCTTTCTTGACCCAGTCGTCGCCGTAAGCGCGCAAACCACGAATGAGGGTGGGGCTGATACCGAGAGTGGTGACTTTATGACGATCGACTATCTGCCATACGGTATCGGGATTCGGATAGCCGGGATGCCCCTCGAAGACCACCATGGTGGCCCCCCAGAACATGGTGCCGATCATCTCCCAGGGTCCCATCATCCAGCCGATATCGGTAACCCAGAAGAAGGTATCGTCGTCGCGCAAATCAAAGGCAAAGCCCAGTTCCTTGGCAATCTGAGCGAGGGCGCCGCCATGGGTATGCACAGTGCCTTTGGGCTTGCCGGTGGTGCCGGAGGTGTAGAGATACATGCTGGCATGCTCGGCGCTGAGATCCTTGACAGTGGGGGCCTCCTCCACATGAGAAAGGAGGTCGTGCAAGAACAAGTCGCGTCCGTCTTTCATGCTCACATTGACGTCGCAGTGGTTATAGACCACTACATGCTCGACGCAAGGGGCATTGGCGCAGGCTTCATCGGCATCGGCTTTGATGGGCACCAGTTTGCCGCGACGCTTGCCGGCATCTGCGGTGAAGAGAATCTTGGCCTCGGCATCAACCAGACGGGCAGCAAGGGGATGGGGTCCATAACCGCTGAATACCGGCACAGCCACGGCACCTATCTTCAGGCAAGCAAAAAGCACTGCCACCACTTCCGGCACCATGGGCATATAGATGCCGACGGCGTCTCCGGCTTTCACATTGAGATTGAGCATAGCCTGGGCTATTTTGCCTGACAATGAATTCAATTCGCCATAGGTGAGTTTCCTATGCCGACCGTCTTCACCTTCCCAGATCATAGCCGGATGGTCTTTGCCCACGCTTCTGCGGCAGCCGGCCACCTTGCCCTCTTCCATGTGGAAGTCGAGGATGTTGGAGATAATATTCAACTGGCCGTCCACGAACCATTTGGTCCAGGCGAACCCCTTGCTTTCATCCTTCAATTTGCTGTACGGCTTGTGCCACTGAAAGCCCATGTACTTGAGGGCATTTTCCCAGAACCACTCGGTGTCTTCATTGGAGCGCTCGATCAACTGCCGCCAGTCGGAAATCTGATGCTCTTTCATGAACTGAGCGACGCGACTTTCCAGATACTTGCCGCTGGGCTGCCAAATAACTTCCTGGGTGATGGTTTGACTCATTGCAAAAGCACTCTTTTAGAAGAGGGGTACAAGGTGCTTGCGGCACCCAAGACAGGGCGCGGAGCACCGAACGACGCTCATATTACCGGGAAGTGGCTCTTTACAAGCCTGAAACTCAGATAAATTTCCTATTTGACTGAGAGCAGTTCGGGAATCGAGCGCACAAGCACTTCGATGGCCAGGAGTATGCAACCCAGCAAATTGGCTGTCAGGGCGCAAGCCCATACCTGGCGAGCATCACGTCTTTCCAGAAGCATGAGCACGGTGCCTTCCACCATGACCGAATAGGTGCCGAAGAGGGTCAGTCCCCAGGGGCTGCTGCCGGTGAGATATGGGCCAAGACCCAGCACCAGTCCCAGAAAGGAGGCAAAATTCATCATCAGGGAATCATAGAAACAGCGCGGCAGACTGCCCCAGTGCATACGCCAGAGCACTATCGCTTCCACGATGACAATAGGCAGAAACTGATAGACATAAAAACTCAGCACAGGCAGGCTCAGTCAGGGAATAATTTTCAGGGCGGGACAGGGCACCGGTCACTCCATCTTACTAGTAGAATGTAGTTTCTGCTCTCTAAGGAACTTGATTGAAATGGAGCCGGATTCTCAAGGGGCAAACAGGCAGGAGCAGGAGCACACCCAGCGGGTGGACGGCATGACCTCCGCCGAGAGCGTCATCGCCCGGGGTCCCACTAGCGTGAGCGGCTACAGACCCGGTCAGATTATCGGTGGTCATTACGAAGTCATCGAACTCGTAGGCAAAGGCGGCATGAGCCTGGTTTATAAGACCAGGCATCTGCTTCTCAATCAACTGCGAGCCATAAAAATCATTTTGCCCCAGATGGATCAGGATGGGCGGGGGCTCCAGCGCTTCCAACAAGAGGCCAAACTGGCAACCATGCTGGAGCACAAGAACATAGTGCGAACCATGGAATTTGCCTCGCCAACGGACGGTCCGCCCTTCCTGGTAATGGACTTCGTGGAAGGCCGCTCGCTGGAGCAGGAACTCTCGGTGCTGCAGCGCTTGAGCGCCGAAAGAGCGGTCAAAATTGTTTTGCAAATCGCCGATGCCCTCGAATACATTCTCTCTCAGGGCATCATTCACCGCGATCTGAAACCAGGCAATATCATTCTGGTAAAAGAGAAATCACATCCAGGCAAGGGCATGCCTCAAGACCTGGTCAAGTTGATCGACTTTGGCATCGCCCGCGCCATCACCCCTGACGGTGACGACAGTCAGGGCATTCTCTATACCCCCACCGGCGAAGTAGTGGGCTCACCGCAACACATGAGTCCGGAGCAATGCGCCGGTGAAACCCTCGATGAACGCTCGGAAATCTACTCACTGGGTTGCATTCTTTACGAGCTTCTAGCTGGTAAGCCGCCTATTGTAGGCAAAAATTCCCTCGATACTTTGCGTCTGCAAGCCAGCGTAGAAGCCCGTCCCCTCAGTAAAGTCGTACCGGACACCGCTCATATCAAGGAACTCTCCCGCATCACTTCCACCTGCCTGGAAAAGGATCCCGAGCATCGCTATCAATCAATCGCCGCCTTGAAAGAGGATCTCCAGGCCGTCCTTAAGAAAAAGTCGCGCCAGAAAAACAGAAGCCCACTGGTTCCGCTTCTCGTTTTAATTACAACCGGCAGCCTGGCCGCAGCCGGCGGCTACTTCTGGGGTCGCAGCAGCACAGGCGCTACCGAGCCCATCATTAGTGAAACAGCTCCGGTGGAGAAAGGGCCTGCCGCTCGCCTAGATTACCTGCTCAACTGGCAGCACAAAATGCTCTCCGCGCAGGAGCTACTAAATAGCGGAGATCCGTCCGGCGAGCCTATTCTCAAGGAAGCGACAGCCATGGTCAAAAACCTGGCAAAAATAGAAGAAGACAGCGTCTACTATGACGCCTACGGCGTAAGCCGAGACGATCTTGATACCCTGGACTTCATCAAGAAAATCAAGGACAACAGCACCGAGACACCGACGAAGCTACCCGAGGCCCATAGTTCCAGACGCATAAAAAACGCCGAATACCTGAAGGGAAAATTGGACCGACTCAAGAAGTTGGACACGGAGACTTACGGACGCCTCAAGACCATGCTTCTGGAAGATGACGGCTACATCCCTCTGTCACTGCAGATGCAGATCTTTGACCGGGCCTTCGAACTCACCAGAAATGATCCGACCTTCGAAGCCGCCGCCAAAAGCCTGATCAGAACCCTCTGCGCCTTGCGCCGGGCTGAAGCAGGTGGCGCCTATCTGAAGGGGGAGTCAGACCGACTCTGGGACCTGAAAAACGAACTGCCGAAACTCAAGAAAGACAATAATATTGATGACCTGGCTTGGAACTACTATTATCTGGGCTCTTTCTATGCCTCCGCGGAGGACTACTGGGACGCTTACGAATGCTTTGAAGAGGCGCAAAAGCTGTTCCAAAAAATCTATCATGAAGACGACAAAAGAACCCTTTTGGCAAGAGGCATGAACTGTCATTCCCATTTCATGCTGAAGGAATTCAATGAAGCGGAATGCCTGGATCTAATTCGTAAGTGCCGCCGCTGGCTCGATAGAGATGAAGGAGATGCCCGCTTGAGCTACTTTGCCTGCCTGGGCAGGGTAGGACAGGCCTCCGCCAATCCGGACGGCAATAAAGATGGGAAGAAATCCACCGACAGGGAAGGTTCCCCTCGAGAAATAGCTAGAAGGAAATTAGAATCAGCCCTGGCTCTTTTCCAGGCCGACAGCAGCCGCTCCAATATTTATCTAGCCCGAATGCTCTATCTGAAAGAGTATCTCTTGAAAAACCTCCTCAATGAAAAACGAGAGCCTTTAATAAATTATCGCCTCTTTTCCCTCCATTACGGTATGGGCAACCTACCGGAAGCAGCCACGGCCCTGGAAGAACTGGCTGACTTCTACTCCAGTCGCTTTACGCTGCCCGTCAAAATGAAATTACTAAAGTTAGCGCAGGTCATTGAAGATAGGCTGCATCTATCCGGACTATACCGTTCCCACCACAGAAGAGACACCAATATAGCCCTGGCCGAAGTAATGAGCGACAGACTGAATCCGAATTGGTTCGACGTCAAGGCCGCTATGAAGTGCCTGGAGACTGCGCTCAGTGACCAAAAGGTGGTGGAGGAAGCGGAGGGTGAAGATCCTGAATTTGCCAGAGTCAGCAGGCTGAAGGCAAAATTTTTCAGCGCTAAGATTCTCTATCTGAGAGCATTGTGCCAAAAGGAGCTTCTGCAGCCAAGCGAAGCAAAACAAGACTTGGAGAAAGCGGCTTATGAAATAGATTCAAATCTGAAGTATCTAAAAGTTGAGGTAGAGTCAGCCAAAAGGACCGCCACCTACAGACACGACCTGGAGCGGGCCGAAAGTCTGAGCCGATCTATAAAAGACCTGCAGCAAAATCTCGCGGCGGAGAGCCAACCGCTGAGAGAACTAAAGTAGTTACGGGGCGACGGGTAAAAACTTTTCGCTGATTATACGCCGGTACTGCTGAGGGGACGAGAAACGTGCTCGCCAACCATTTGCAGAAAGTAAGAATGGACACGCAAATCGGCGGTCAACTCCGGGTGAAAAGCCGTCACCAGCATATTCTTTTGCCTGGCCATAACTATGCCTGAGGCACCGGCATTCAGTTCCGCCGGCAGAACACCCAATACGTCCACGCCATCACCCACAGCCGTTATTAGAGGGGCTCTGATAAAGACAGCCGGGAAAGGTTCTCCCAGACCGGTGATTTCCAGAGGACACTCAAAGCTTCTCTTCTGCGGACCGAAGGCATTACGCCGAACTTTTATGGACATAACAGCGAGGCGCCCCTGCGCACTACCTTCGATTTCCTCAGCCAGGAAAATCGAACCCATGCAGGTGCCCCACACAGGCATGCCTTCCAAAATGCGCTCCTTAACTGTAGCGAAAATGACCGCCGCCCCCTCTTCCGTCAGTCTGGCAATGGCGGTGGACTCACCACCGGGAATGACCAGACCGTCAAGGTCGGCTACTTGAGAGGCATAGCGAATCTGTCTGGTATCGGCACCAGCTTCCCTCAACCTGGCCTCGTGTTCGCTGAAATCGCCCTGCAGGGCAAGAACCCCCACCAGGGGACGGCGATCAGTTTTCGTCATAGTTACAGGTTTTCCTCTTACCAGCCGCGGGCAGCCAGGGTTTCATCACCGACCAGGGTGCGCGCCGAGCGACCGACCATGGCTTCTCCAAGATTGCGGCTGACCTTGGCCAGTACTTCCGGATCTTTGTAGAAGGTGGTGGCTTTGACGATGGCACAGGCCCGTTTCATGGGATCGCCGGATTTGAAGATACCGGAGCCCACAAATACACCTTCCACACCAATCTGCATCATCAAAGCAGCATCAGCCGGTGTAGCGATACCGCCGGCAGCGAAGTTGACCACCGGCAATTTGCCTTCTTCCGCCACTTGCTTGACCAGCTCGAAGGGGGCGCCTATTTCTTTAGCATAGGTCATCAGTTCTTCCTTGGGAAGAACGGTCAACCTTCTAATTTCACCAAGGATGGTGCGGGCATGACGCACGGCTTCCACAACGTCGCCGGTACCGGCCTCGCCCTTGGTGCGGATCATGGCAGCACCTTCGCCGATGCGGCGCAGAGCTTCGCCGAGGTTTTTGGCACCACAGACGAAGGGGATATCAAACTGGTTTTTGTCGATATGGTACTGCTCATCGGCGGGAGTCAAGACTTCGCTTTCATCCACGCAGTCAACTCCAAGCGACTGCAAAATCTGTGCTTCCACAAAATGTCCGATTCTAGCTTTAGCCATCACCGGTATGGAAACCGCTTCGATGATCTGGCTTATCAGCTCAGGGTCGGACATTCTGGCCACGCCGCCGTCGGCTCTGATATCGGCGGGCACGCGCTCAAGGGCCATGACCGCTACGGCACCGGCCTCTTCGGCAATTTTGGCCTGTTCGGCATTGACCACGTCCATGATGACGCCGCCCTTGAGCATGGCCGGCAGAGAGCGCTTCACCAGTTCAGTGCCGGTAGCAATCTTGCCAATCGTCTCTACTGTTTTAGTAACCCGTGTCATTTCAAGCTCCTCTTTTTTGGTGGCACGTCTAGATCAAGACATGCTCAGGTTCGGTTATATCTATTGTTTGCAGGCCCATGGCTCTACGGTATTTTCTGAAAGCGGTAAACAGACGTTCGACGCCTTCTTCAATGGCAGTAGTGTCATTTTGAATAAAGGAAAGTCTCAAGGTACAGGGATCGGCCTTACCCACGTAACATATGTCGCCGGGCGAAAAGGAAACCCCTTCTTGCTCGCCGAAACTGAGGAAGTTACGAGCATCCATACCCTCCGGCAAGGTCATCCAGATGAAGAGCCCGCCGCGGGGTCGCAAATAGGTGACGCCGCTATTGGCGAAGCACCGCTCGAGAGCACCGAGCATGGTATCACGACGAGCGGCATACAGTGCATTAATGCGCTCCAGATGGCGACCATAAGAACCACGGCGTAGAAACTCGGACAGAAGAGTCTGGGTGAGGGAGCTGGTGGAAAGGTCGCTACCGCGCTTGGCGAAGTTGAGACGCTCTACCACTGGTGCTGGAGCAACCAACCAGCCAAGACGTATGCCGGGAGCCAGGGCCTTGGAGAAGGTGCCCTGGTAAACCACCAGAGATTGGCCACCGGGAAGGGCTCTCAGGGGCGGTAAGGGGCCGCCTTCGTAATCAAGATCTCCGGAAAAATCATCTTCAAAAATGGGAGTGTTGTAGCGCCTGGCCAGTTCCAATACAGCCCGCCGCCTTTCCATCGACATAGTCAGACCTGTGGGGTTCTGGCCGGAAGGCATCAAGTAAATGAACTTGACTCGCCCCTTTTGCAGAACCGCCTGGAGCATATCCAGACGAATGCCTTCTTCATCTAAGGGTATGCCGACGATGCGGGCCCGGTGCGCCCGGAAATTGGAAATTGCCCAGAAATATGTGGGATCTTCCGTCACCACCAGATCTCCGGCATCAAGAAACATATTGGACATGAGGTCGATGCCCTGCTGGGAACCGCTCAAAATCATGAGCTCCGCATCGCTGGCCATGAGTGAACGACCAGCCAGATGCTCCAGCACCAGTTTGCGCAGGGTGGGTTCACCGCTTGCCGGAGAAAACTTAAAGAGCGTCCCGGCATTGCCATCGGCGAGAGTCTTGATTATGGAGGAAAACTCTTCTTCCGGATAAGAATCAGCAGATGGTATACCGGCGGCAAAAGAGATGACTCCCCCGGGATAGCTTCTGACCGAAGGGTCCGGCAGGCATTCCATTAATTGCTTGAGTTCACCACCATAACTGGAATAGCGACCACTCCAGGCATCGGACCGGCTCTCCGGCGGAGCATCGCAGACAAAGCTGCCCCGACCGACGTGGGAGTATATGAGGCCCATAGAGATAAGCTCTTCATAAGCTCTAGCGATGGTAGAGCGGTCCAGTTGCAAAAGGGCGGCAAGCTCACGGTTGGTGGGCAAGCGGGTGCCTCCCGGCAGGGTACCGCCTTGAATGAGAGCGGCCAGATGATCGACTATGCGCCGGTAAAGGGGTCTGCCACCGACGCTGCCGTCAAAGTCTGAAAATAGATCAAGCCAATTCAACCAGACACCAGCCAATTTAGACCCTACTCACCGAAGCAAGCTACAAAGGGAAGCCTGGATTGGAAGCAAGCCCGTTCAAAGCCATCCCAACCAATTCCCACAACAGGCGGACAATAATACAACCATCCAGCCAATCGAATCAATCACCCCAGACAAGCAAGCCAATCTAAAATTTTTCTTGGCTGAGCCGCCTGTAGAAGCCATCTGCCGTCTGCCATCTGCCCCCCCTTCACCCGCCGGCTGAAAATAATTGCCGTTCAAAGCGAGCTTGGCAGTCAGCTACCCTGCAACTGTTCATTTTCGAAAGCGGGCCGGAACCAAGAGGCTCCCTATCTTTGGAGAGCCTGGTCAAAAAATCGCTAAACTCATGTAACCAGAAAAATAAAATCTGTTTGACAGTGAAAACGCCAACCCAGACTAGCTTTCATTTTTGGAAAAGTCCCGAAACCCTGATGCAATATTTCTTCAAATCGCTATTGTTACATTTGCAGTGGTTCCGCAAAAGAGCTACGCCGCTCCTCGTGCGCGAATGCAGAGTGCGCGAATGCAGAGTCCGCATCTGCCAAATCTTGCATCAGAAGAAACCCGAATTATCGAGATCGGTAGCTACTTCTCCGGGAGCCCTGGCTAGCGGCGACTTTAATACGGCATCGGTAGCCACGCCTGAAAAGGCACTGATCAAAGAGATACCGAGATTGGCTAGAAATAGAAGCACCACAGAAGCCGGCAAAAGACCGAAGAAGGTAGTCACCGAACTGGCAATCATCACCAGCCAGACCGGTAAATGAGCGAAGGCCAGGCGACTTTCTAGAATTTTGGTGCGGGTCAGGCAGAGGGCGATGCAGAGTCCACCCATGCCGTAAAGGAAAGAAGCCAATAAAAAACTCTGAGTGATGGACTCATTGAGAATGAACCAGCCGCTCTGGGCATAGTCGGCTCGGACATTGGCGAGAGAGCCGCTCAGAACTCCCTGCAAACAAACATCGGAGAAAAGTACCATCATTCTGGCTATGGCAGCCAGATCCTGACTGCAGGCAATCAGGGAGAAACAGACGGCAATACCTACCAGAAAGCGATACTTTTCTTCCAGAACCTCCCTCATGGCCAGAATGAAAACCAGGGTGGAAACCGAGGAAAGCATCACGAGCAGGCAGGAAGAGCGCCAGAGCCAGATATGCTCAGGCACAAATTGCATGAGCTTGACGGGAGAGAATTGCAGGAAGTTGCCTTCCTTGAATGTGTAGACACAGATGAGAGTAGCCGCCACATGGGCCACAGCAGAGAACAAACAAGCAGCCTGCACGAAGCGATGTCGGCGCATTGGCGACGGTGCCGACGAAAGGGCGCTTGCCTGGCTGAACTCAGGCATGGGTAAGCTGAGGCTCAATGCGCTTAATGCCGCCCAGATAAGACTGCAATACCTCAGGCACAGTCACCGAACCGTCGTCGTTTTGATAGTTCTCCAATATGGCGGCCAGGGTGCGACCGATGGCCAGACCGGAACCGTTTATGGTGTGAAGGAAACGAGGCTTGCCACCATCTTTGGGGCGGTATTTGAGGCCGGCACGACGGGCCTGGAAGTCACCGAAGTTGGAGCAGGAGCTGATTTCCCTGTACTTGTCCTGGGCCGGGAACCAGACCTCCAGGTCATAGCACTTGCGGGCGCAGAAACCAATGTCGCCGGAACAGAGCAAGACACGGCGATAGGGAAGCTGCAACATTTCTAGAATGGTCTCAGCATCGCGAGTCAGCTTTTCATGCTCTTCTTCCGAAGTTTCCGGGGTAGTGAACTTGACCAGTTCAATCTTATTGAACTGATGCTGACGAATATAGCCCCTGGTGTCCTTTCCGGCAGAACCGGCTTCTCTTCTGAAGTTCGGCGTATAGGCGCAGTGCAAAATAGGAAGCTTTTCTTCCTCCAGCACTTCTTCTCTGTAGAGGTTGGTGACGGGCACTTCCGCCGTGGGAACCAGATAAAGATCATCGTCGGCAAGCTTGTAATAATCGCCTTCGAACTTGGGCAATTGCCCTGTACCGACCAGGCAGTCACGGTTCACCAGGATAGGCGGGAAGACCTCAACATAGCCCTTGCCGGCGTGGGTGTCGAGCATCAAATTCATGAGGGCCCGCTCAATTTTGGCGCCCCAGTTCATCAGCACCGTGAAACGCGACTCGGCTATTTTGACGCCGCGCTCAAAGTCGAAGATGCCCAGGTCGGTACCGATTTCATAATGATGACGGGGATTCTTGATACTGGGGATGGTGCCCCAGGTGGAAATTTCTTTATTGCCGTTCTCGTCCTCGCCGTCCGGTACTTCTTGCGCCGGCAGGTTGGGAATGGAAAGCAGCATCTGGTTCAGTTCCTGCTCCAGGTTGACTCTCTCTTCGTTAACCTGATCCTGCTTCTCTTTGGCGCTACTGGCTTCCTTGCGCAAAGCTTCCAGTTCTTCCTTGGGCAATTTGCCGGTCTTGAAAGACTCGGAGATCTCGTTGCGACGGCGGTTGAGATTCTCCCATTCCGCTTGAGCCTTGCGATAGCGTCCATCCAGTTCGACTATGGGCTTGATGGAAAAGCCGCCATGGCGTCTGGCCAACTGGGCTTCTACGAAATCGGCTTTCTCACGGATAAGTTTCAGGTCGAGCATTTTGAACTTCTCAGGGCTGCGGGACGTTATTAAAGGAAAGTCGATTATAGCCACTCAGGAGGGTCACCTGCATGAAAGAGACAGCTATTGCTAAGAACCGTAGACAAAGCCTGGGCAAACTGGGGGAAGAACTGGCAGCCCAGCACCTTTCAGCCCTTGGCCTTGAGATTCTAGCCAGAAATTTCCACCACGGCCGAGAGGGTGAGATAGACATAATTGCCCTCGAACCTGAACCTGATTCTGACTCTGAAAAAGATTGCCTGGTTTTCATCGAGGTGAAGACTAGGCGCCTCGACTCTCCCACCAGCGCTTTCGAACATACGGGGCAGATGTCCGTAGACAGGCGCAAGAGACAGAAAATTATCAGGGCGGCCTTTGCCTATCTGAGTTCGGCAAGAGAGCGACTTTCCACCCTGAGTAGCTGGGGCAGCGGTCGCATGCCCATGCGCTTCGATTTGATTCTCATCGACATTGCCCTGACAAGGACGCAGCTAAAAGCCTACATCGATGCCATGGATCAACCGGCCCTGGCTAAAAACTCCCGCATTCAACATTTCAAAGAGCTTTTCTAAGCTCTTTCACTCTGTCGGCTGCCGATTGAAATATCTTTAACCCAAGTTGGGGCAGTTTCTCCCGGCGGTTGTAAGTGGAAACAGCCCTGGCCTGGATAAAATAGCAATAGGGCAGTGTGAGGAAGGATATGTTTGTCTGGTCTGAAAGGAAAAGTCAGCTCGACGATAAAGAGCGCCTGGAACAAATAATCGGCAGTGCCGACGGTCTCAACCAGAGGGCCATGGGTCTTTTCCCCCATCCGAGGGAAGAGCAGCCCCGGCGCGTAGACTTCGCCAGCCAGATCAAATGCCGACAGCTACTGGTCAACATTGAAGGGCAGGAAGAGACCTGCGTTCTGAGGCTTATCTCCCAGCGCAATAAATCCAGGGCGGCGGTATTGATATTGAGGGGTCGCGTTCTCGGCTGCGTCTACGGGCGCAAAGAACACGACGGCGAGCTGCTGCAGCTCATGGGCGAAGAAGCTTTTCAGAGGGTAGGTCTGGAAATTCTCTCCTCCGACACCATCATCGACACTTACAAGATTGACGACAAAACGGCCATTGCAGCCTCGGCTATCTTTCACGGCGAACCCTATCAGGCCCCCAGCACCCAGCCCGTCAAAGAGCGCCTCGATTTTGCCCTCAAGCACCTGATGGACAGCCTCATGCCCGGCACCATTATTCTCAATGAAGGCATAGACAATGCCGCCCTCATTTACATTTTCAAAGGCAAAATTCACGGTGTCTTTTCTTTTGAAGAAGGCTGGCTGGAAAACACCCGCGAAAGCATCGAAAAAATTTACCGCAAACTGGCTCACCCCGATGTGCAAGCCTCCAAGCTTCTGGCCTGCAATATCTGGGAATTGAAGCAATGTACTTTCTCCGTCACCGGTATTGAAGAAACACCACTTTCGGCAAGCCAGCACACGTCACTCAGTCTCAACTACGACGAACTGGAACACATTGCCCATGACAAGAAAGACGGCGGTCTATCAAGCTCCTTTAAGCACAAAGAAGAACTGCCCAAATTCATTGCCGGCGGCTCATCACAAAGGGTGAGCCAGAGCTACTGGAAGAACAAACACGAGAACCTGAGCCCTGATAGATGCTAGGCTAAACCCTGCCATCTCTGGAAACTCAAAGAAAATTGAAATCTTCAAACAGCCCCAATCAAAACATCATGCCCGTATCGGCCAGGGTGTCCAAAGGAAACATGCTCACCCTGGGCGGCGTCAGCACCGAGGTCCTGGCCAGGAATTTCGGCACCCCCCTCTGGATCATGTGCCAGGACACTATTGAAGCCGCCGCCCGAGAGATCAAGAACGGACTGCAGCACTACCCGGCGGGAGCACTGCCCTGCTACGCCGGCAAAGCCTTTCTCTGCACCGCCATGGTCAAACTCGTGGAGAAACTGGGCTTCGGCCTCGATGTGGTCTCAAAAGGCGAGATAGAAACAGCCCTGGCAGCAAATTTCAAGGGCAGCATCTACTTGCACGGCAATAACAAAACCGACGAAGAATTAGCTCTGGCCGTCAAGCACAATTTGAAGGTAGTGGCAGACAACCAGCAAGATCTGGAAAGACTGGTGGAACTGCACAGCAAGACCGGGTCAGATACAACTACCGAGGTCTTGCTGCGCATCATACCGGGCATCGACCTCGATACCCATGATCACATCAAGACCGGTCACGACACCAGCAAGTTCGGTATTCCGCTCTCACAGTTAAACGACACCATCACTTATTGCCTGAGCGAAAAATCCATCAAACTTATGGGACTGCACGCCCATATCGGCAGTCAGGCCATGGACCTGGAACCCTTCCAACAGGTGATAGAAGTATTTGCCGACATCTACGAGGAAGTTTCGAAGCGTTTCAGCTATGTCCTGCCCCATCTGGATATTGGCGGCGGACTGGGCATTGCCTATGTGGAAAGCGACAAACCCATAGCCCTGGAAGAGTGGACCCGTACCATCTCCACCAAAATGGTGGAAGCCTTTCAGGAGAAACGCGGTCTCCCCCTGCCTTCTCTTTCCATTGAGCCGGGGCGTTGCCTGGTGGGCACGGCCGGAGTCACCCTCTACCGGGTCGGACGAATGAAGCAGTTGGAGCAGATTAATTACCTGAGTGTGGATGGAGGAATGGCCGATAATCCACGCCCTATAACTTATCAGGCAGCCTATACGGCCATGGTGGCAAACCGCATGGAACCAAGGGAAGAGCATCTGAAAACCTGGACCATAGTAGGCAGGTACTGTGAGTCAGGGGATATAATCGTAGAGGAAGCCAAACTGGACGCGGCACCGGGGGATATCATCGCGATATTTGCTACCGGCGCCTACAACTACAGCATGGCCTCCAATTACAACCGCACGGCCAGACCGGCTTGCGTACTTGTAAAAGATGGACACTCGGAACTGATGATCGCCCCGGAGACGGAAGAAGACTTATTGAGGCTAGACCGCATCCCGAGCTGGCTAAAATAAGATAGCAACTGGAAAACCCGGCCATGAGTAACTTCGCTGACTTCTTAAACCAAATAAGTTGGCTAACCCTGGCTAAAGTCATGGTCCAGCTCTTCGTCATCTGCTATGGCGTCATCTGGCTCTGGCGACGTATCGCCGGCACCCACGCGGAGCGCCTGGTGAAGGGCATGCTGGTACTCATCTTCATTGCCGTCCTCTCCTGGGCCTTGCAACTGACCATAATCACCTCCATGTTGCAGCACGTCATCCCGGTGGCAGCCATGGCCCTGGTCATCGTCTTTCAACCGGAGATCAGACGCGGTCTTGGTTATCTGGGTCGAGTGCAGACTTTCAAGGTCGACCTCTCCCTGCTGCATACCAATCAGGCCAGCATTTCCAACCATATAAACGAAATCATTAAGGCTGTAAGAGAGCTTTCAAGAAATAAAATCGGCGCCCTCATAGTAATCGAACCGCCCGAAGGCGAACGCGACTACGTCAGTCCGGGAACCCCGGTCAATGCCGACATTTCCGCCACCTTACTACTGACAATCTTCTTCCCCAAATCTCCCCTCCATGATGGAGCCGTTGTCATTCGCAAAGCCAAGATTGTGGCGGCAGGGGTGATCCTGCCCATGACCGACAATCAAAAACTGAGCTACAAATACGGCACCAGACACCGAGCAGCCATTGGTCTTTCTGAGATATACGACGGACTCTGCATCGTAGTATCCGAAGAAACCGGGGCAATTTCCGCTGCCAGCCGGGGCATGCTGGCCCGTTACAATTCGGCCGACGACCTGGTCGAGCCCCTCGGTTATCTCTACAATACCGGCGACAAAGGCGGGTCTGGTCCCCTAAATTCCTTCCTCTCTCTCTTCGGCAGGGGAGGAAAAATTGATGTACAGGAGCTATCATTAGGGACCAGAGACGAGCCAAGAGTAAGCAATGCCGGAAATTCCGAGCCTGAAATCAAAAGTGACAGACTCACACGCAAACAAGCGGAAGCGGAGCAGGCTCTCTAGCATTATTCTCAGTCTCACACTACTTTGGGGCTTAAGCCAGCCGGCATCGGTCCTGGCGCAAAATAACGAAGGCGGGGAGCAAGACCCGGGACTGTTCCAATTCCAGGCTCTTTCTCCCAGTTCCAGAGAAATGGCTATCGATCTGGGCATTCAAGACGACCTGACGGCTCTTTTTTCCTTGCGTGAACGGAGAAACAAGCGATTGGCCGCCAGAGGTCAGGGCACCGCCGGTAATGACACAACCAAAGTTGGCTCCCTGGCGGCCGACGATCCGGACGCCCTGCAAATAGTGCTGCTGCGCCAGGAAATCAACGAGACCATACTTTCGGCCGTGCTCGAGCTGAGAGTGGTAATCAGCAAGATCGATAATGAAATAACCGCCTACAATGCTGTCCGCTCCTACCTGGAAGACCGGCGTGACCGAGCCATCAGACTGAACAACATTTCCAACTTCATCGTGAGCGGCGCCCTCAGCATGATTTCAAACGGCATGGAGATAGCTCCGGGAGAAGCTCCGGAAACTGTAGGCGCCATGATCGGAACCCTGGGAGGGGCGACTTCCACCGGCATTTCCGCCTGGTCTCTAAAAATTGCCGGCGGCGAGAAACGCACGGCCACTATCGCCCCCAATATGCTGGCCAAAATATTTGGTTTACCCACAGGGGCCGAGCATGACTATCCCCGACAAATCTGGCGCTTCTTCACCAATATTCCACCCGGCTCAGCGGCCAAAGAATCGCGCAAAGAGCGCTTAATGAGACGCTGGCTGGAACTCAAACGCATTGACGGACTGGAAACGGCGGAGCAAAAGAAGAGGGTGGCCCTGCTCTGCTCTACAACGCCTGTGGTAAAGGGGGTCGACATCGATGTGCTGGAAGATAGGGAAGCGATGCTATCCGACGTCAAAGCCACACTATCGCAGATGTTCAACGAACTTCTGGAACTAATGACCTCGATTCATTCCCGCTAGTTGGCGAGTATTCCGGTTGGCTAGTAGGCTCCGTCCAATTCTTCCACTACACGCCTGGCCGCATCAACAGGGCTCTCCGCTTTCAAAATCGGACGACCGACGACAATATAGTCAGCACCGCCGGCAATGGCATCTTTGGGAGTGACGATGCGGGCCTGGTCATCAGCCTTAGCAAAAGAAGGTCTTATTCCCGGAGTGACAATCAAGAAATCTTCTCCCACCGCTTCCCTGATGGCCGGAGCTTCTTGAGCTGAAGCTACGACACCGTCAAGACCGGAGCCCCGAGCCAGACCAGCCAGATAAGGCACCATCTTCTTGAGGGGCACATTTACTTTCAAATCTTCGGCCAGGGTCTTCTCGTCCATGCTGGTGAGAATGGTGACGGCGATGAGAGCCGGTCGCGTCTTGCCCACTGCCGCTTCCGCCGTGGCCTTGGCCGCCTGACACATCATTTTGGCGCCGCCCAGAGCGTGAATATTGAACATATCGACGTTATGCCGCACGGCCGCTCGGCAGGCACCAGCCACCGTATTGGGAATATCGTGGAACTTGCCGTCAAAAAAGACCTTCACCCCATGCTTGCGCACTACTTCAAAGAGAGCGGGACCGACTGAGGTAAAGAGTTCCAGGCCTATCTTGAACATGCCCACTTCATCTTTGAGGAGCACCATCAAACGCTCTGCTTCTTCCATGCTGTCCACATCAAGGGCAACGATGAGTCTCTCCCGAGCGGTCAAATTATTGCTTAAAGCCGGCATTGTAAGCATCGTTCCTCACTGCAATGAAAATATGAATAGAGCCATAACTGAAATAATCATCTGCAAAACGGCCTGACACTAAAAGTGCCAAGCCGAATGACAAATTCTAAATTGCGAATATCAGCAAAAGCGCTGACGAATTCTGGAAGTTACTTGGCAGCAGCTTTGTCGAGCTTGTATCTCTTGACAAAGCGGTCTACCCTACCTTCTGTGTCAACAATTTTTTGCTGACCTGTATAGAAAGGATGGCAGGAACTGCAGATTTCTACGCGAATTTGATTTTTGGTGGAACCCATCTGTACCGCAGCGCCGCAGACACAAGTCGCGACAACTTCAAAGTACTTGGGGTGAATTCCTTCCTTCATTACGGCACCCTGGAAAATCTATAGACAAATACTCAAGAAAGATATCACACCTGCTATGTACTGTAGGCAGATACTGAGCATTTCGTAAGGTCCCGTAACAGCAGCGCCTTAAATATCTTAAATTCAGTTGAGAGGCTGTTTTACTTCCAGCCCTTCACCCACCGTGCGAGTGAGGCGTTCCCCTTCAATGTCCAGGTAGACTCGAGTCTTATTTGCCGGTCCGACTATGCCGGTGACAGTGCGGCGCAACTGCTCCATGCGCGTTTCGAAAGACTCGATGCCGCCACCCTGAAAGAAACTGCGCGAGAGGTTTATGGCAACCTCCCTTTCACCCTTCTTGCGGATGTCTATCAGTACCGTCCCCCGCGGCAACTCGCTGGAAAGTCCCTGCTGCGCCTCGTTACCGTCGGGTCCTTTGGTCAATTCCTTCATGGCGAAGTCGAGATAGTCACAGGTTGTATAGGGACCGTTGTAAGAGCGCAAAACCTTTTCCAGACGCAGTTCTTCGCCCTGCGGTTTGACAAACCAGATTTCAATCTGGCTGAGCCTTGGCAGCTTTTCCTTTTTGTATTTGGGAGCAGTGGTCGATCTAACCTGACCCTCTTGCAATACCTGACGGCTGCAACCGGTCAAAAGCAAGCCAGGGATAAGGAAAGAGAGAAACAGCAGGTAAGTCGGAAGTTTATGTATCACTTTTATCAAAGAAGGCTCTTTCATTGCCGTGGTGTCAAGAGAAGCTTGCCGTCACCGACCACTTCTTCTCCGTCAATTTTAAAATGATTGAGGCGAAAAGCGTGGTCCCGCCTATCCAGACGCGCGAAATCAATGACAGGATTCAAGAGGGTTTCGGCAAAGGCTGCGAATTTCTCGGGTTCCACAATGCCATCGGAGTCTACCTTCAAATCCGTCAGCAAAATCTTGCGATCTCCCTCCAGTTGCGGTTTAGCTGAAACTTTCACCGGTACGCCGGTTTCTTCCGCAGCACCCTGCACCACCAGAACGGCAGTAAGAGTTATACGCTCGTCTGCTAAATCAACCTTGGGCTTGAGCACCTGTAAAGTCTGATCGCCAAGCCCGGGCAGATCGAGTTTGAGACCGCGCAAACTGTTGGCCACCTCCGGCGTATTGAGGGCCGCTTCGATTTGCTTCTCGGAAAGCTCAGCCTTCACACTCATGAGCACAGGCGTCTGCATGCCGGTCTTCTGCCCTTTGCCGCGCCTGTATTGATACCAGAAAGGACTGTCGGAAGTAATTTTGATATCACCGGCACCAAAACCCTTCACCTTCGGATCGAGCACCTGGACGTCTACAGCCTTTACCTTACCAGCCAGCAAATCGGTAAAACTGAAGGTCTTTACCTTCACCTTCACCTTGCCGCCCACCTTTTTCTGAATAGCCAGGCGCGCCGCCTGAGAGGCCACCACTTCCGTCAGAAGATTGAGACCGGTGACTGTTTGCAAGGTGCGCGACACCCGGGAGCCGATTTTGAAGGGCGGCTCTTTGGACTTAGCGACAGGCACTTTAGGCCCGTCTTCGGCCTGCACCGGCCAGACCCAAAAGCCCTGATATAGAACCGCACCGACCGTAACAAGTAGAAAAATCTTGCGCATACGACCTCCAACGAGGTCAATATAGCAAAGATACGGGCACCCCGCCGAGCCTGAAAAGAAAGCGCTTGCGAGCCCGAGTCTAGGTATTGGGATTAGTATTAGGATTGCGCATCTTCTCGTTCAGGGCTTCCTTCAAAAGCTCATTTTGTCTGAGAAGGGCTTTCAAATGCTCGTTGGCGATGGCCAGCTCGGCCTGCAATTCCGCCACAGTCTGTTCATGACTGACACCGGTAACTGGATCCCGTCCGGGCATCTTGGGCAGAAGCACATAACCCAACTGCACGGCTTTCAAGGCAGCGGCAGTACGGGTCGGTACTTTCAACTTGGCAAGAATACACTCAATATGCTTCTCTACCGTTCTCAGCTTCATATCAAGCTCTTCGGCAATTTCTTTATTGCGAAGGTCGAGGCGAATCAGAACTTCAATCTCACGGTCGGTGAGATTGCAATTCGGCATATTAGTAGTGGGGGTCTGCTTGACGAGCTGGGTAATCTTCGGGTCGCAGTAAGGCAGAGCCCTTGTGACCTGCTCTATGGCCTCGAAAAGGGTACGGGGACCGGAACTCTTCAGACAGAAACCGCGGGCGCCCGCCCGGCTCAACTGGTTGTGATACTTAGTGGCATGGTAAGAATCGGTCAAAATCAAGACATTGGCATTGGGCAGTTCCTGCGAAACCCGCCGGCAAACTTCCACTCCGTTGAGCACATCGAGATCCACATCAAGAATGACGAAATCGGGTCTCAATCTACGAATCATCTCGGTGGCGGCCATACCGTCTGCGGCTTCGCCGACGATTTCAACCACTTCCGAAACTACCCGCTTCAAACCGAAGCGAATCAGCTCATGCCTCTCGCATAGTACAGTGCGTGGACGAAACACAGAATGCCTCTGGACCGATATAGCTGAATCCAAGAAAGTCTCCCAATATCCCCAGCCGCCTTTGGCTCTTTTGGGGAACCGTATTTATTGTAACAAGGTCGGCAAATTGTAAAAGAGCTAAATTCATTTTTCCGCCATTCTATTAAATCTAATCGTTAATGGCGACCCCCGGGCTGCTGATAACTAGAGAATTGCTGACGATTGCCGCCACTGCAGTTGCAAACAGGAAAGTTGGCGGCATAGTCTCAAGAGCAAGCACTGAAAGCTCTTTCAGTCACCGGACCAGGCCAGGCAGGCACCTGGAACTTGCTCTCACAGGGCCGAGAGAATGTCTCTCACATATCCCTCCTGCACGTTTCCTGCCCTATTTAGTTTGGGAAAACCATGAAAAGAGGCAAAAAACCTGGTTCAATAAATATTGTAAGTGAGGCAGGCAAAGTACTTTGCAGGGGGAATATTCCCATGGAACCTCGGCAAAGTTCTGGTTAATCTAAACCATATATAAGATTTCAAAGGTAAGCCCAGCTATAGAAATGATGTCCGCGAGAGTTCAAAGCCAGACCAGGATAGTTAAAACGGGAAGCAAAACACTTTCCTGCTTTGCTACTGCCCTTGGTGTCATGACCCTCACAGGCGCCTGCCAGCAAGCCCTGGCCACCAAGCTCAACGCCAAACCCTTACCGCGTTTCTCCACTTTTGATCGCCCGGCCAAAGACTTCAGCGGTCAGGGCAGTGGTAACGCCGATCCGATGCCGCCCAGCCTCTGGGCTAACCGTAAGCCCGACTACCGGGACGAACAAAAACGGCAAAAAGAAGAGGAAGCTCAAAAAGCCCAGGCCGAAGTACAAAAGGCGGAGAAAGCCAAACAAGAACAGGTCAGAGCCATCAAAGCTCTGCAGCAGGAAGCCATAAACGCCAATAATACCGCCGTCGGTTTCGGGCGGGTCGGACGCTGGGCGGAAGCAGTCAGCCAGCACGAAAAGGCCTGCAAAATAGATCCGGGTAATGAAGAATTCAAACGCAATCTATCGGCCGCTTACTGCAAGTACGGTGAACAAAGACTCAAACAGGGTGACGCCTCGGGCGCCGCTCATCTCTTTCGCAAGAGCCTGGGGGCGGCTTCCAACAACGCCCTGGCCGGTCAGGGTCTCAGCCAGGCCGTCAAGAAAATGGGTCTCGATCCGGCCCTGGCCGACAATCGCATCGGGCTGGGAGATCAACTGGCAGCCGGCGGCGATCTCACCGGAGCCACTCTCGAATACACCCTGGCTATGCAGCTTGACCCCTGCGCCAAAACCTATACAAAAATGGGCGACATGTCCGTGCGCTTCGGGCAGATTCCCAATGCCGTTTCCTGGTACCGCCAGGCTATAGTCAAGGATGCCGGCTACGGTCCGGCGCACCGGGGCATGGGCTTCGCCTACATGATGCTGAAGGACTTCACCTCGGCGGCCTCGGCCCTGCGCAAAGCCGTCATCGCCAATGGTGACGACTCCGCCGCCGGACAAGCGCTGGTGGAAATCTGGCGCAAACAAGTAGCAACTCAACCTACTCTGGCAGAAAATCACCTGGGTCTGGGTACGGCCCTGCAGCTAACCGGCGACCTCGACGGCGCCGAGAGCGAGTATATGAAAGTAGAACAGCTGGACCGGCAAAATCCCCAGCTCACACCGGCCAGAAACAGCCTGGCCAAGGCTCGCAAACACAGGGAAGCGGAAAAACACCGGGAAGCCGCCGAAACTTTTTATGGTCAGGGCTTGAAACGAGAAGCCCTCTCCGAACTGGCTCAGGCCGCCATGATGGAACCCAATAACGCCCGCTACCAGTTCCAGATGGGCGAGTATCTGGAAGGGGCCGGAGACTATCAAAATGCCCTGGCAGCCTACCGCAAGAGCGTCCTCATCGACCCTAAGAACGAAGAAGGGGCAAGACGCATGAGAGAGCTCATGAGTCAGTTCGGTCAGGGGCAGAATCAGGCAAGACCGCAGCAACCGGCGCCGGAAGCTGAAAAGGCACGTCCGCAACTACAGAGAACCGTTCAGCAACCGCAAACCCAGGTTCCCGCTCCCAGAACCCAACCGGGTCAACCCGGTCAAGCGATTCAGACCGGCAATAGCGCCAATCCGCAAATCTATCAGAAAAACATGTTTGAAGGGGGCGGCGCCGCGCAAGCCGGCGAACCGGCACCTTTCACAGGCAGCTTTGCCACCCATGACGAGAGGCGGGAGAGCGAAACCACCGGTGATACCGGCCGGCGCGACCTGGTAGAGCGAGGCGGCGAAGCACCGAATTCGACACCGCCAAGGGCCGCGGCCAAGACCGAAAATCCCGTCCTGCAGCAAGTGGCCGCCCTGGAAATGCGAGGCGATTTCAACGGGGCTGTGGAAATTTTGAAAAATGCCCTGCCCAACAACTTACAGAACCCGGATATTCACCACCGCCTTGGATTGGATCTGGTCAATCTGGGACAGACCAGCGAAGCCCTTTCGGAACTAAGAATCGCCAGCGCCCTCGATCCTGGCAACAGGACCTATGCGGAAGACCTGGCCAGAGTTCTAAAAATTCATCAACGCTCCTTAACGGGAGAGAACAAATGAGTTTCTATTTCCAGGCACCTGATCTGGCCGAATTTCCCAGGCGTTCCTATAGAAGATTTCTGGAAGAGACCCTGGGCAACCTTTTCTCAGAAATTTCACCGGTGGGCAGCGAATACGCCGGACGTTTCGAGATAACCTTTGTGGCGCCAGATGGTAAGGTGCACTGGCGCTTTGAAGACTATGCTCCGGATTCAGGCTATCCCACCTCACCGGAGATGGCTCGAAAAACCAATATGACCCATGCCAGAAGACTGCTCATGGATGTCTACCTGAGAGACAACCAGACCGGTGAACTGCGCAAGTCCACCGCCTATATGACCGATGTACCGGTCATCACCGACCGCGGCACTTTCGTCATCAACGGCTCGGAACGCGTGGTCTTGGGGCAGCTAGTACGCGCCCCCGGTATCTATTTCAGTTCCAGCGGTCCTACCTCGTACAAGGCCCTGATGCTGGCCGAGATGGGCGCGCCCATTGCCTTTGAACTGGAACTTGATCCCAATATGGGCAAGACCAGCCGGGCAAAATGTCGTATCAAATTACCGAAGCGTTCCTGGATTGCCGCCACCACCGTTTTGCTGGCCATGGGTGTAGACGCCCAGGACATTCAGAGGAGGCTGGGTTCCTTACTGGAGCGCAACCGCATCGACTTCAAGAAACTCTCTCAGTCTGAAGCACTGGCAGTGGTTGGTCGAGGCTGGAAACCAGACGGCGGTGGTGGTGCCGGCAGTGGCGCCACAGCCTTGAAGGAACTGACTGATAAACGCCGTTATTCCCTTGGAAAATTGGGACGACGCAGGCTCAACGCCAAGCTCGGATTGGAAGGAGAAGGACATCAGCTCACGGCCACAGATCTCATGGCCGCCATTGAATATATCCTCGGCTTGCCCCTGGACATGGGTCACATGGATAACATCGACAGCTTGGAGAACCGGCACCTGAGAGGTGTGGGTGAAACCATGACGAGAGCGGTGCGACCGGCTCTTGGTCAGATGACGCGCTCCATTCGCACCAGACTGGAGTTGAACGAGGATGAGGAAATAGCCTCCCCCAACGACCTGCTCGATACCAGACCTTTTGCCAACGCCATCAGCAAATATTTCACGGGCAATCCACTGGTGCAATATCTCGACCAACAGAACCCGCTTTCAGAGCTGTCACACCGGCGCCGTATCACTTCCTTCGGTCCGGGGGGCATCGACCCGGCTGCTGCACCGGTAGAAATGCGCGACGTACACCCTTCTCAAATCGGGCGAGTCTGCCTGGTGGAATCACCGGAAGGTAAGAATTGCGGCATGGTTTCCTATATGGCTACCTACTGCCGCATCGACGACGACGGCTTCATGACCGTGCCTTACCGGCGTGTGGAAAACGGCATCATCACTGATGAAGTCAAGTTTCTGGGACCGGGTGACGACAAGCGGCATACCCTGGCACCACCCGATACAAAGGTAGAGGGCAACAAAATTTTAGGTCCCATGGTGGCGGCCCGTCGTGGTGAAAACTTCATGGAGGTAACGCCCGAAGAAGTAGACATGATCGGCATCGCACCCCAGGGCTTCATTTCGGTGGGCTCGGGCTTGATTCCCTTCCTCGAACACGACGATGCCAACCGCGCCCTCATGGGTGGTGGCATGATGCGCCAGACCCTGCCCCTGATTCGCCCGGAGAGACCAAGGGTGGGAACAGGCATGGAGCGCATTGTGGCTCGCTCTTCCGGTCATTCGGTAATTGCCAGGCGCGCCGGCACGGTCACCAAAGTGACGGCCAACGAAATCGTCATCACCCAGGCCTCCGGCGAAGCCCGGTCTTACAGTTTGATCCGATACGACCGCACCAACCAGAACACCATCCTCGACCAGCGCCCCTCCGTAAAAGTGGGACAGCAGGTGGAAGCCGGGCAGATAATTGCCGACGGACCGGCCATCGATAACGGTGAATTATCCCTGGGGCGTAACCTTTTAATTGCCTTCCTCTCCTGGAACGGCTACAACTTTGAAGACGCCATTGTGGTCAGAGAAGGTCTTGTGAAAGACCACAAATTGAGCCACATTGAAATTGAAAAACATTCCATCGGCGTACACCAGACCCTGCGCGGACCGGAAATTCTCACACCGGAATTGCCAAATGTGGCCGGCAAAGACCTCGAGCATCTCGATGACCGCGGCATCGCCAAAATAGGTAGCTATGTCAATCCCGGCGACATATTAGTTTCTAAACTTTCACCCAAGGAAGCAAAAGCCCTTTCAGCGGAAGAAGAATTATTGCAAGCAATCTTCGGCAAGGTGGCCGAGGAAATGGGCGACACCAGCTTGCGCGTGCCCCACGGCTCCGGCGGTCGAGTTATCGATGTGCGCATCTTCACGCCGGAAACTACACCGGAATTGAAAGCAGGCATCATCTGTGAAATAGAAGTATTGATTGCCAGGCTCTGCCCCCTGGAAGTCGGCGACAAACTGGCTGGACGCCACGGCAACAAAGGCATCGTGGCCATTGTGGTGAAAGACTGCGACATGCCCTACCTGCCGGACGGCACCCCAGTTGATCTGGTGCTCAATCCCCTGGGCGTGCCCAGCCGTATGAATGTGGGACAGGTCTTCGACACCCAATTGGGACTCTATGCCAGCATCCTCAATCGCTATTACCGCATCCACCAGTTCGACGAATCCATCGCCCCGGATGCCAGTTTCAGGCTAGTCACCGATGCCCTGAAGGAAGTGAGAAAACTGCCCAACTATCAATGGATGGGCGAAGACGGCAAGGTCAAACTCTACGACGGTCGTACCGGTGAAGCTTTCGACAGACCGGTTCTGGTGGGTCGGCAGTACATGCTCAAGCTAAACCAGCTTGTCTTGCACAAGATAAACGCCCGCTCCGGCTTGGGCGGCCCCTATGCCGCCGTCACCCAGCAGCCAGTGGGCGGGAAAGCCAACCACGGCGGTCAGAGAATGGGCGAGATGGAAGTCTGGGCCATCCAGGCCTACGGCGCCGCCAACGTATTGCACGAAATGATGACCATCAAAGCCGACGACATTCAGGGCCGCCACCAGTCTTATGCCGATATGGTGCAGGGCAATGAAATTCAGCCCGGCGGCCGCACCGCTGCCTTCGACGGACTCTGCTGCGAAATTCGCGGTCTGGGTATGGAAGTGACCCTCGGCAAAGTGGTGGACACCTTCGAACCCATGCCCCTCAAAGGCGTGGCCGAAGAAGGCGAAAGTGCCAAAGAGAAAAAAGATGATGGGACTCCTACGAAAACTCTGGAAGAACATTATCAGGTCTCCAGAGTTGACAAGCTGGAAGCCGGTGACGGCACCAAAATCCTGGAAATCCCCGCCGGCGACTACGTTCCGGTCACGAAACCACCGGCGCCTCCGGTCATTACCTCCATCACCAGCGGTAAACATGGTGGGAAACCACGTATTGAAATGTCGCAGGAACCGTTGTTTGATGACATAGACGAGAGTCAGGTGCCAAAAGCTGAAGAAAAACCAGCCTCGACACCATCCTTCGTGGACGCTTTCATCAGCGAAATCACCCTCGGTGGCGACGACGATGAAATGGATATGCCGGACGACATTCCCAAAGATTTCGACACGGCAGTTCAGAAAAAAGCGCAACCGCAAAGCCCCCCGGTTACACCGCCGCCAAACGGAGACCATGGCAAAGCAAACTTACCGGAATTACCTGAACTGCTGGCCAGAGAGATAGGCAACAGTCTAGTCAGACCGGGCGGCATAAGCGGCTTCCCGGCCTTCTCAGAACTTACGGTCCTGGCCAGGGAGTTGGCAGCCATAACCGGCAAGCGCCAGAATGAAAGCCAAAGCCAGGCAGCACAAGCGGAGTTGAAAACCGAACCCCTGATTGAAAGTGAACTGCCGCCCAGCGGCTATTTCAAACAACCGGCGGAAGGCAGGCGCATAATAGAGAAGGAAGCGGTCCACTTGCCCACGGAAGAAAACAAGCAACCGTCCGATGAAAACTCCAGCTAGGGAGTTAAGTAGAGGGAACAGATGTCTGAAAGACTCCTTACAAATGCCAAATTAAGCGCAAAACTGACAGTGTTAGCTTTCCTGGTGATTGCCGGTTTCTCCCTCCTGCTCTTTCCCCAGACAGCCCAAGCCCAGGTAGGCGTACCTCAACCGCCGCCGCCCGGCGACGGCAGTGTCCCGCCGCCCCTTGATCCAGGCGACACCGGTGGCGCTCCGGCAGTACCCTCCGGCGGGGCCGACGGCAGTGCCGGTACGAATTTTCCTGTCGGTGCCGGCTCCGATCGCACCGTGGTACGAATCTATAAAATGGATGGACGTGGTCAGCGCATGGTGCAGACCATCAGACCCGACACCCTGACGCCCCAACAGCAGGCCCAGATAGGCGGCATTCTTGGTGTCAATATGAATTCCGGCGAGCAATCGGTGGACGTCACCGTCTCCGATGCCCAATTAGAGCAGCTCAATGAAGCCATGGCTGCCTATCCGCAAACCTCAATGAACGGCGGACGCAAACAAATTACCGGCGACAATCCAGCAGCAGGCAGGCCGCTGCCCGGTCGGGAAGCCATCTACGCCTTTCCCGGCGTGATTCCGACTGTGGCCACTTTCGGCCGCTACCTGGTCATTCTGGGCGTGGTATCAGCTACGGTCTTCATGGCTCTGGCCGCCTATTCCATGGTGAACGGCAGTCCTTATGGCGGCGCCCGCGTTCTGGGAGCAGCCTCGGGGCTCTTCTTGCTCCTAGCCTCTTATACAATCTGGAAAATAGTACAGATGAATACCTTCAACGCCAACTCCGACCGAGCCGCCCAGATTCAGGCTAAAGCCGGCGGGGCCCAGGTTCAGGACGCCTTCATGACCAGACCGAATCTACCGGCTACTCCCGCTGTCGGTGCCACCACAACGGGTAGGTCCGGCGTTCCCGTACAACCCCTCTTTAATTCAGGCAACTAAGCAATAGACGAGAGCAAATAAGGTCATGGAGAAAGTCACTAAACCAGGAAGAAAAATAAGGCAGGTTCTGGCTCTGCTTTGTCTGCTCGTTCCTGGCTTAATTGGGCAAATCCAGGCGCAAGCCGCTCCTGCCAACGAAATGTTCGGAGCTATGCCCCAGAGCGGCACCAAACCCGTCAAGAAAAATACTTATGTAGCACCGCCGCCGGTGCAACCGGCCAATGCCGTGACGGCCCCGGGCGCCCTTTCCATGACGTCGGCGGCTTCTCCCGAACTGACTTTTTTCGAGTCTCTCGACACCATCTGTTTTCGAGGCTGGCCAAAAGAGCAAGAGCGCTTTTACCTCTCTCAAAACTTTGACGGCGAACTGGAAAAAGTTGAGCGCTGGACTAGAACGGCCCGCAGTGTGGCCAAACGTTATCGTAATACTGCCACGGCACTACGTAATCTCCAGATTCCCAACGGCAGGGTTGATCTGCAAGAATACAAGGAAATGAGGGCGGAATGGTTCGATAGCGCCGCCCGGGTCTACGAGGAGATGATTAAACCAAAACCACCGGCCCAGACCATGGAAGAATTGGAGGCCCAACTGCGCAAAGTAGATCAGGATGCAGATGCCGTCAAACATTCCAAAACAACCATTCTGGCCATGGACCGTCGCTTGAGAAGACTGTATCGCGTGCACGAACCGCGCGAATCCGATGCTCTGCAAAACTATGTAATGGGAGTGCCTAAACAGAAGTAAGTAAGCAACTTAATTTCCTAGTTTTCTTTTTCCAACGCGCGCTTACCGCACCCCCCTTGAGGCACACGACAAAATGGCGATTCAATTAAACGAGCGGGATCAGTTGATATTCAAACTGATCGATGAGCACGAAGTACTCCTGGAAAAACACATTTCCTGGTTCATAGCCGGCGATGAAAAGCCGGTCTTGATCAGAGACCGCCTCCGGAAGCTTTTTTACCTGGACTTTCTGCTTTGCCAGAGACATGGCAGCAAACTGCCCTGGTGGACCACACCCACCAAGCCGCTGGTCTACATGCTCTCTCCCATGGCTCGCAAAATGCACGGCTTTGGTGAAAATCAGGACGACGTTCTCGATAGCGACTTCCAGAGACATCATCTGGAGATAGCCAACTTGCGCATGCTTTTTCTGGTAGCCCAGAAGAACGGTATCATCTCCGACCTGACCTGGACCACCTACAAAAAGGAGCGCCAGCTCGAGACCGGATTAAACGCTCGGGTTACCTTCAAGCATGGTGGTGAAGTCAAAAGCTTAGGCCTGGTTAATAATCCAGAAGTTAGTGACATCTCGGCCCAGCATCTCTTGAAGTCTCAGCTCGCCGAGAAGCTTGACTGGACCCTGGTCATAACCCGGGAAGAAGCCGATCAGAAAGCTGTAAAAGCAAGTCTGGCAACCCTTGGCGAGAAAGTACTCTTCTCCACCCACCAGGATCTATATAGAGAGGGCATCATGTCTTCCACCTGGCAAAATTTGGATAACGCCAATATTAATCTGGCAACAGGCTTAACTTTAACCACGCCGACCTATATGGCCAGCTACACCAGTCCGCCCATCGCGGTCTAAAACCTAATAGATATAAGCTTTCTCAGTGGGGCTTGAGAGCAGAGGCATGGGTGTGCCTCTGCTTTCATCATTTTCTGGTGCAATTGACAGGATGAGCAGCGGGGAATAGGATATTTATTAGTGGCGTTTAAGATTCACCCCGATTGGAGGGGTAAAATTATCGGTTTCTAATTATACAGATTTAAGCTTTGCTCCCCCAACGCATTACAGGCAACAGAACTAACCCCGCTTGCCTTATGAGGAATCAAAAATATGAATGTCAGAAAAGTACGGAAAAGGGCTACTGGCAAGACAACCAGGGCTGACCGTGGCAACATGCTGGTCTTCATCACCGCCTCCACCTTCATTATCATTGGTGGTCTGGCGTTTTTTGCTTTGGGTTATGTACGGCTTCTGGGCACCAATAACGAACAGCGCACCGCTATCGAGGCGGCAGCCCTATCAGCCGCCAGAGACATCAGCCGCATTGCCATAGAGACCCCGGAATACGGCTGGATTTCCATCTCAGACGGCGCCCCCAACGGTTCAGCCACTAAAGCCGACGACAACTACTTCGTGCCGGTGAAGGGTATCAATACCATCATCGGCACCAACCGCGTCTGCCGCATTATCGCCGAGGAGTTGAACGATAACTGGCTAAAGATCATAGCGGAGAAAGATTTAGAGCTAGCCAAACAGGCACAGGCTAAACTGCAAGCGGAGTTGGTGAAGGCTATGGCGCCCGGCTATGTGGCCAAAGATGTAGACGACCAACCGGTGGAAGTTTATAAGAACGCCCAGGCTGCTTATGACTCCAACGGCATCCGCATGACCGGCTCAAGCAGCCACGTAGCGGGAACCCTTAAGCTCACGCTGGGTTCTCTCTCCACCGGCAGCGTCACCAACACTGCTACACCCAAGCCGGCAGGCAAGGCACAGGTGCCCGCCGCCGCCAAGCAAAACGGCTTCTATCTGTCTTATACGAACATTCCAGTGGGTAACACCGACTATGTCTTTGCTGGTATCGGCGACAGTATCAAACTGGTAGACGCCAAGAAATGGGTAGCATCAGCTCCTGGTCTGCCCTATCAGATGCAAACCATCGTCAAGGCCGAAGCAGATCAACAGATGAATGGGCATGAGGTACAGGGCTACAAGGTGCACGCAGTAGCATGCGCCCAACCGGCCAACGTTACCGATCCCAAACCGGCTCCCGGAGCCTTCACCTTCAGCTTCCCCGATGGTCTCGTACCTGAGATTCCCAATCCCGGTGCCATGCTCTCTCACGCCAGGCTGAATGCCGCAGGTGGCGCCGGCTGTTCCTATGTATACGCAGAGGGCGGTGACTTCCCAGTCGATACCGGTGCTTCTATCAAGAACCTGGGCTTCCCTTACAGCGCGGAGATGCCCTGCAACTCCGGAGTTGTTTTCAGACGTGGACTTTTCGATTGGTGGAAGAGAGCTGGCACCAAGCTGCATATCAACTCCGCAATAGCAATGCTCACCGACCCCAACTACAACTTCAAGCCCCCGACTCCTTCGACTGTACACTGGAAGACCCCCACCAAGGCTGGTGGCAGCGACCTCTATGACCTGGGTCCCATTCCCAACGGCAACATCCATGTTTACAGAATAGACCCCAATACAGGCATGGTGAGTTATCAGGCCAAGCAGCTGGACCCGATAGAAATACCTGTTGCTGCTCATAACCAGATGTACTCGGAGTGCATAGATGCCATTAAGAAGAGTTCCGTCGGGAAGCTGACCGTAGGTCCCTTCATGTATCCCGACACCGGTGACTTGTTTGACACCGTCTACCTCCTCGATACCTGGGACTGCTACATCCGCGACTACGTTTATCAGCCCGGCACTGGACCGGGAGGCAAACATGGGGGAGAGCCCATGAGCCATCCCAAGACGGCTTTCGTCCGCCCAACTCCCGGCTTGTTAGAACTGGGAGCCGGTAGCATGGGTGCCAAAAAGAGCTGGGACTCCCCCCCTGTGATGGGTGTTCCGCAGCCGTACAACCCTCCGGGTGTGAAAGGCAAAGGTAAACCACCTGCCATCACAGCCCAGACCGACCTGGCAGAAACCGCCGGCTATCCCACGAACTTCTACCAGAGATATGCTGTGGGCTCGGGTATCAGACCCACCTACACACAAAACGGCATGGCTGTGGACGTGCGCTTTAGAAGACAGGTCGACCCCGGAACCTTCTCAGACGTGCTGGGCATCAAGATAGGCTACGTGGGTGAGAAGTATGGAGACGCAGTCCCCTCCAAGACCATGTTGCCTTACGTTCCGCCGCCGGACCCGGTTCCTGTGCCGGATCCTACCCCTACTCCCACAGATCCGACCACGCCTCCGGCCACGGACCCGGTTCCCAGTCCCTGAGCCGCTAAGGAAGTCAGCCAAGCAAAAGGACCTGCCCTTGGGGCAGGTCCTTTCCTCATTTAAGGTCGGCAAAATTGAAAGCACCTGGCAAGCCTCAAGGAGAGCAGGAAGCATTAGAGACTGCTAAAATATGCCAGCATTACCAGTAATAAGCTCTTCTAAATCGGGAGGTTTTTGATGAAGTCTCTAGTGACAGCGGTGGCCCTGCAAGCTATTTTGCTCTCAGCTTACCTGCCCCTGACTGCAGCATCGGCAGCACCATCTTCTCAAGACCTGGTCTCGGCCATTGAAAAGGCGAAAGTGCTCTCCACCGGTACAAGGGTGGCCGCCTCTGTAAACGGTCCGGAAGCTTACGTTTCAACTTATCGCAACGCCCGCGCTACCGATGACGACTGTAAAATCGAGGCCATTCTGGTGGCCAAGACAATCATGGATCTAGCACCAGCCGACATCAGCAGGGTGACAGTCTACTTCTACAACGCTCTCAGGTTGAATAAAAGAAAAGAAGTGGCGGTGACCGCCGGTGACGTAAAAGCTTTCGGAGCAGGTCAACTATCCCAGGAACAACTCCTGGCTTCCATCGCCATCAAAGATACGGAACTGAACGATCCGGCTGCCAGACTTTCGGCCTACTTACAGCAAAGAGAGTCGGCCAGAACCCGCAAGAAAATCGAAACCTATATGAACGGCGACACCATGGAAGTGGTGGCTGACCTAGATCCCGATATGAGCGAACGTGACGTCAAATACGAAGCGCTCAGAATCGCTGAAAAGGCCATGGAAAAGGCAGGGGCCAAAACCAATCGAGTCAAGGTAAGCTTTGCCGACCCCATCGCCAAAGGCAATTTCAAAGAAATCAGCTTTGACACCGCTCAGCTTGTTTCCTACGACAAAAACCTGCAGTCGGCTTTGTACAACATACAGATCAACCCTGTCACCGCCAAGATAGATATCCAGGCGCTAGAAGTTGTGGATGGAGCGGCTAAAGACGAACGTAGCCTAGTGCTCAAGAAACTACAAGGGCTCGACAAACAGGGCGTCGGTATAGGTCCGTTTATCAAACAATTCTTCGATATCGAGCAAATGGTATCGAACGGCAATGATGATCAGGCCGCAGAAGCAGTGAAAAGACTGACTGCCAGTGTGCAGGAACAGGAAGCTAGAACAAAAGGAGCTAAGGCACCAAAGCCGGTGGCAGCGACGGCAGCATCATCAGCAGTCTTGCCGGTGGGCAAAGTCTATGACCAGTCTTACATGAACCGCAATCCGGACGGACTGGGCGGCGGCTGGTCGGTAGAAGACATGGTAAAGGCGCCGGAGCAATACGTGAAAGAAAAAGAGACACAACTTGGCGGCAAAGAGAGCGCCGATGCCAACCCCAACTTTTCCAAGACTCTCTCATGGCTTTACTGGAACCTGGTGCAAAACGGCAAGACTGCCGAAGCCGCCAAGTACGGACAGCGCTGGATGGCCAACCAGGCCCGCTACCGCTTCCCCGAGCCCAAGCGAGCCCAGAAATAGAAAGCGCTCTCCGTGTTAAGCAGAGCGCTCACTGCCCCCCAAGACCGCTCTCCGTATTGCGGAGAGCGGTTTCTATTAGTACTTTCACGGTCCACTCCTTCTGCCCCTCGCGGCGCGCCGCCAACCTGTCATAGCGGTCGGAGGCTTCTTCCGCCACATCAGTAATACGCTGACGAAAAGCCTGAGCAACCTCGCCATAAGCAAGTTGCAGAGCCTGCTTGCGGGCCGCCTCATAGGTTCGCCCCATACCGTAAAAACGCTTGCCCATCAAAGCCTGGCAGGCTTTCTGCGCTACCGCGGGAGCCTTTGCGTATACACGCCGGCAAATCTCCACGTGTCCTTCTTCATGGGCGAGAGTATCAGCCGGAGCTTTCTTGGAAACGCAGACTTGCACCGGACAGGAGAGCTTTACCCGGGCGCCTTTGATCATCAATGTACAACTGCCGAAACCGGAAGCATCCTCCTTCTTGATCTCATCATAGAAAAGCTCTACATTGCAGTGATAAAACCACTCAGTGAAAGCTTCAAAATTGAGGTCCTTACAGCGTCCGGCCAGATCCTGGCGGTCCTCCAGATAAACCACATCCTTTTCCAGCGGCTTCACATCCAGACTGATGCCGGTGCTCTGAGCAGGGTTTTGCTGGTTGCAAGCGCTGAGCAGAGGCACAAGCAAAAGAGCGAAGAGACCGCGTCCTGGAAACTGAAAGGACATAAAGCCTTAAACCTCAATAGATGCTAGTGTTCTTTCAGCTCGAGAGTAACTTTCCTGTTCACATCGGCCGATATGGAGAGTTGCCGAATGGAGCGCACGGCATAGGAACCGGCCTGGGGCGGAAGGAATTTAAAACTATAAACTCCGGAAGGCAGGGTCAAACAGCAACTGCCGTCATCATGGGTAACCACAAAGCCATGGGGATAACCCAGAGAGCGGGCCCCGATAATCTGAGAAGGAGGGGCGGAATTGTCGCCCGGTTCCTCCCCGTAGGGCGTATAGGAGACGCGGCAGCGCGGCACCGGCTGCCCATCTTCACCAAACACAGTAAATTTGACCTGCGACCAGCCATGCCAGACTATGTCTAAATTAAAGGGTTCGTCCTTCAATTCCACTCGATGCTTACCGGCAAAATCTCGGTGGACAACCAGATTGTAAACGCCGGGAGCCAGAAAGAGACAATAACGCCCCTCACCATCAGTGATACCAGAGGCCACTGCCAGGGCATCGTCTAATTCTTTCTCGCCGTTTTCCGGCAGGACAAAATTACCGGGGTAAACAGCGACTTTTACCCCCGGTCTGGCCTGGCCGGCGTCATCGGAAACTCTTCCATAAAGGGCAGTGCCGATATTCAAACGCACCGCCACATGAGTTTCGCCGCCCACCACCACATTGGCCGTAAAGGGCGCCAGACTGGCGTATTCGATATTGTCGATGGAAATGGTAGGAGCATCCTTGGGATGAGCACTGACTGTCAGCTTATAACTGCCGGAGGGAACGGAAATGGCAAACTGTCCATCTCCATCGGTACGGGTTAGATATTCGTTCTGCAAATCTTGAGAGACAACCTGCACCAGCGCCTGCGAAAGCAGCCTTGTGTCATATACCACCTGACCCTTGAGGCGATGCCCTTCCTGCAAGGTAAAACGTTCCCGCTTTGGTTGCCCGTTCTCACTGGCCTGGGCCAGCACACCCGCCTGCTTGTAGGTGAAGAAATAGGACCCGGCTTTGGGCTCAATCACAAGATCATAAAGACCCGGCTCAAGAGCAAATTGAAACTTGCCCTCGGGGCCGGTGACGGCAGTGGAGCGTAGCTCCAATTCGTCAATGAGAATCTGTTCCGGGGAAGAGTCTCCGCTCAAGTGCGCCGGTGTCAGTGTAACGCGAGCCCCTTCCACAGGTGCACCGAGCAGATCCACGACCTCGCCGCCGAAACCTTCCAGGTCGGGCAAATTGATGTTTATCTCTTCGTCGGACGTGACCGTCAGCACATCCGTACGAGTAGTAAGAAAATTAAAACGCGGTGCCCCCTCCTCAAAGTGGGAACGAGCCCGGAGAGCCAGATTATACTTACCCCTGGGCACCACCAGAGAGAACTCTCCCGTTTGCGAAAGCGAGGCGAGAGCTCGATAAGACGAAGGTTCTATGCCCAGGGCCAGGAGTTCGATACTGGCGAAAAAGGATTCCAAAAGCTCCCCTCTCTCCTGGTAATGTCCGAGATTGACCCGGCCGTGGATGACACAACCGGTAGAGAGGTTGATATTGACGGTGGTATTACCAACCACTTTCACGTCTTCCACAGATTTGGAGAGGAAGCGGGTGCCGGCTTCGACATTGGGTATGGTGCGCAAGGTGTAGACACCTGGTCTGACCGCGAAGGAAAATTCACCGCGGCTACCGGTCAAACCAAGGGAAAGTGGCTCCGAACCGGGCTCAAAGAGCTGGTACTGATCAAAAACTGCAATCTGCAGATTGGCCACCGGTAGTCCCTGATGTTTGACATGACCGACCAGATTGTAGGTAAATCCGGTCAGCTCTCGCTGAGACCTGCTATTGGCTGGCTGACCTGAACTGGAAGACAACGCCGCTTATGCTCCTGTAGTGAGCTATATTTTAGCAGTTTGAACTAAGTGCAGAATATTTCTCGGCTCCTCAGTTCAAGGGCTCTCCCTTCAGGGGCAAAGCCTCCTTAATGAGGGCGAAAGAGCCGGTAATAATAAGCCTTTCGCCAAAGGCTCCGGCATTTTCCCGCAAGAATTCTTGCCCTTTCAGACTGGCTTCCTGAAAAGTAGTAGTCACCTCGGCAAGAGCCCCCAGTTTATTGGCCAGCACCTCCAGGTCGAAGGCACTGCGAATCGCCCTGGTGTTACTCAAGTGCGGCAAATAAACCCTATCCCCTGCCCTGAGCAGGTTTTGCAAAATATCCTCGTGATCTTTATTGGCAAAACAAGCAAAAATGAAGACAAGCTTCTTGCCAGGATAGAGTTCGTCCAGGGAGCGGCGCAATGCCAGAGCACCATGTCCATTATGGGCACCGTCCAGGATGGCAGGCGGTTCTTCCAGGATTTGAAAGCGGCCTGGCCAGTAGGACTTTCTCAAACCGGCAAGCATTGAGCTAAGGTCGTCCTGCCTGAAGCTGCGTTTTTCCCGCAGAACCAGATAGTTGACGGCGGCAAAAATGGCCACAATGGCGTTGATCCGCTGGTAAGCGCCCTTCAGCCCAAGCTCTACTATAATTCCCTCACGCAAAGAGCGCTCCACAAACTCTATGCTCTGACGCTGTTCACGGGAGAACAGGCCGGAGGGATCTTGCATGGTCAACTCAAAATTCCGGAAAAATTGACTGTCATAAGACGCACCCGATATAGCCAGAAGCGGGGCATTGAGAGCCAGGGCCCGCTCCTTCAAAACACTGAGGGCCGGCTCCTGTACGGCGGTTATTAGAGGCACCGCCGGCTTGATGATGCCGGCCTTTTCGAAGGCTATTTTCTCCCTGGTATCGCCGAGGATGTGAACATGATCGAGTTCCACATTGGTGAGCACCGAAACAAGCACATTCTGTAGCACATTGGTGGCATCAAAACGCCCACCCAGACCGACTTCATAGACGCAAGCCTGAACGCCTGCATCATTGAAATAAGAAACCGACATAGCCATGAGCACCTCGAACCAGGTAAGGGCGCCATGCTCTGGGTGCTCATGGGCAAAGCGCAGACTGGCTTCCCTCACGGCCGTCAAAGTCTTAGCAAAGTCCAGATCGGAAATGAGTTGGCCGTCAATGACAAAACGCTCGTTGAAGCGCTTCAAATGCGGACCGGTAAACTTCCCCGTTCTGTAGCCAAAAGCTTCCAGGATGCTGGCAATAAAGGTAGTGACACTGCCTTTGCCGTTGGTGCCGCCCACGTGCACGGCGGCGATTCTGTTTTGCGGCTGGGGATGGTCCTGGCAGGCAAAGAAGCGTTCCATTCGCTCAAGGCCGGGACGCTCAAATGTAGGACCTATTGACTGGAGGTAGTCAAGGCACTCTTCATAAGTAAGGCTTTTGGCTTGAGGTATGTCTGACTGAGACAAATCGGCAATCAAAATAGACGACACGAGAGAACATGGTAACTGATGAGAGGCAAGACCGACTCAAGCAAACCACAATTGTTGCGTGAGCAGCGCCAGGGAGGGGCAGAAATTTTGATAAAGCAGTTTTCATCCGGGTCATGAGAATGTCACAAGCGCTCTGTTTAATGAGGATGTTCACCCCCATTTTCTTTTGAACGGAAGCACTATGCCAATCGATACCCCCACAGCCGCAACTGCTGCCGATGCTCTGCCGGAACTAAGTCTGAATGCCGGAAACTCAGACCAGTCACTCTTTCTTCGGGTAATGGACGAAGTGCGCCCGGCCAGGGCAAGCGAAGCCAAAGAGAGCCGCTCAGAAAGTCAAAGCCAACTGGAAGCCCCAAGGCCGGGAGAGACCTCCATAGAAAAAATAATCCTGGCCGACGGCTCGGAGGCTCCCTACAGGCTGCATGTGCCGAAGGATTATGACGGCAAAACTCCCCTGCCCGTAGTTTTCATGTTTCACGGCTACGGCATAAGACGGGGTCAGGGTGACACCGACAAAGGCGCCCGGGGCATGGAAGAGGTGAGCGGTTTGAGCAAGCTGGCGGACCGGGAAAAGTTTATTGCCGTTTATCCCGACGGCAACCCCCAAAGCTCTTACTCCTGGAATAACGGTCAGTGGTTTTTCTCTGGACGAGACGACAAAGCCCTGACCAGCGGCATAATGGATACCCTGAAAGAGAAGTTGAATGTAGACGAAAACCGCATGTACATCATCGGTTACTCACAAGGGGGCAGTTTCAGCCACCGGGTCGCCAACGAACTTTCAGAGAGAGTAGCGGCCGTAGTTGAAAACGGCGGCTGGATGACAGGCAAGGAGAAACAGCCGGACAAGCCGTTTCCCATCATGTCCATTCAATCTAAAACTGACGGCACCGTACCCATAGACGGCAATCCCTGGTACAGCATCACCATGAAACCGGAAGTTTACACGCAGGACTTCTACAAACGGGCCCACGGCATAGAGGGCGCGCCGGAAGTGGCAAAACGCATGGGCAAAGACGGTACGGAAGTTGAAGAGCTGGTCTGGAAAGCACGGTCCGGCGCTGAAGTTAAAACCATGCTTCTGAACGATCAAAAGCACCTCTGGTACGGCGGCAAAGGGGCTGAAGTAGCGCCTATCAATACCACGGAAGAGGCCTGGAACTTTCTCAAGCGCTTCTCCAGACAACAGTAATTCCAGTAGAATTTGACAATCTAGAAAAAGATTGAGGCACTAACTTGGCATTATTCACAAGGGCACATCTGGTAGAAACCAGAAGGGTGCATGAAGGCGGCATCATATCCCTGCGCATCGATTCCCTGGAAGCAGAAGATGGGCTCTCCGTGACGCGCGAGGTGGTGGAGCACAACGGCGGCGTGGTCATTGCCTGTGAACATGAACCAGGGCGCGTCCTGCTGGTCCGTCAGTACCGCTACTCCATCGACAAAGACCTGCTTGAGCTGCCGGCCGGTCGCATCGAAAAGGATGAAAATCCACTTCCGGCCGCCCAGAGAGAACTGACCGAGGAGACCGGATTTGGAGCCAGCCACTGGCAGGAACTGGCCAGACTCTATTCGGCGCCTGGATTTTGTAACGAAGTGCTCTACCTCTATCACGCTACCGGGGTGACCTTCCTGGGCAAGAACCTCGATTTCGACGAAGAGACGGAAGTACTTGACTTGAGCCTGGCCGAGGCCTGGAGTTTAGTCAGCCAGGGTAAGATTCAAGATGCCAAGACAGTAGCCGGGCTTGGTCTTTTGAGCAACCGCTGCAACTCGCTTTGATTGCACAGTAACCCAAAAAGCCGAGCTTAAAAAACTTTGATAATGGTCCGCCCTGAAAGAAGCGGCAGAGGCGTACCCGGTAGCACCCCCCTTGGTGATAATATAGGTGACGATTCAATTCCAGATTCGATTCAAGAAAATAATTCTGGTTCTGCTAGAGGTTTCTCATGGCCAATAAGAGCGATAAATGCTGTTCTTCCCTGCCCGTAGCGGCAATGTTCTATATGGCGGTTTTTTCCGCGCTCATCGTGGGCGGTTCTTTTGAAGTAATCAAGTACTGGCCTCTGCCGGTGAGTGTGGTTCCGGTGATGGGTTTCAAAGGTGGAGCTATCTGGGGAGCCCTTGCCGGTGGTCTATTTGGACTGATCCTGGGCTTCGTCACAGACGAAAAGCACTTCGAGGAATCCAACTCCTGAGCGCTTAAACAAAAAAGCTTTAGAGAGGACCCTCTATATGGACGGTCCTCTCTTTCTTTGCATTCAATAGAGGTCTACTTGCTGCTTCCGGCGAAAACCAGGTCATAGCCTGTCTTGTCGAAGCCCACTAGAAGCTGCCTGCCGATCTTGAGGGTGGGAGCACGTAGATTACCTGTAGGGCCGATTAACAAAGCTATGAGCTCGTCATCGGAGGGTTTATCCACCTTTAGATCAAGATGGACGCTCTTTGTGCCCCGAGAAGCGTAAATATGGTCCACACTGCCGGCCAATTTCAGGGTCTCCTCTTTGCCCATACGCACTTTGCGAGCATCTGCACTTTCTAGAATTTCAACATTATGAGACGCAAGATAAAGGCTGGCCTTCTCACAGGTACTGCAAGAGTTTCGATGATAGCGCCAGTCAATAGTAATCTTGCCGGTTTGCTTGGTGGTCATAGCCAAATTCCTCAATTGCCATATATAGACTAATTAGAAGTATAGACAGCAATAAACTGGGTATACGCTAAGAAGAATGAAAGGTTTGTGGTGAATGCAAAGCGGAAACTTCAGGATGCCCTCTACGGACGGGCCGGCTAATCTGGAGCAAGGACGGGCACTTTGCCAGCAAGGACTTTTTCTCGATGCAGTGCCCTATTTTGAGGCGGCATTAAGCGCCACAGAACGTACATTCGGCGAAAGTGCTCCGGAACTTGCCGAATACATGCAAGATCTCGGTGACGTTTATGCAGCAGTAGAAAGACCGGCCGACTCTCTCAGAATATTCGACCGGCTCTATCGGCTGGGAGAGAGCATCCTGGGCTCCAATCATCCGCAAATAGTGACGGTTCTCTGGAAGATGTCCATCCTGGCCGAACGCCTTGGTCTGGTGGAAGATTCCTTCGAGATGTGCAATCAAGCTCTAAGTAGAGCCAGGCTCTGCCTGCGTCCCGACGAGGAACTGGCCAAAGCTGTGGTGGAGAGATACAGCTACTTGAGCAATTTGATGCGCGAGATGGATGAGATGCGGCGCCGGGGGGAAGATCCACTCAATCTGCAGCAAATAGAAAACACCCTGGAGGCACCGCGCAGTTACCAGACAAACTTGCAAGAACCGCCTCCGGCTCCCTTCCGCCAGGAAGAGCGCCCCTATGAAGGAGCGGTGGAGAATCTCGGCAATCAGTATCAAAACGTAGAGCGCATGCCCTTCAGTCCGTCCCTCAACGATGCCCTGGGTAGCGCCTCCGTAGTAAATTTGGAAAGCATCAATCGAACCAAAGCCCTTGATGCCGACCTCATGGCTCAGAATGCCAGAACTCCACACCAGGGACATCTGACCGGCTCTTCCGTATTCGGACAAAGAGAAGTACCGGGGGCCTATGAAGAAGATGATTACAGCCTGGAGGACATCGAAAATCTAACCGGCAGAAAAACGCCTCGTATTCAACACGGCCCTGGAAAAACCAGGAAATTTTCCCAGGAAGACGATTCGCGCATAGTCATGGGTCGCATCATGAAAGACTACATGGTGCCGATTGTAGGGTTTCTAGTACTTCTGGGCATTATTGCCTATGGCTGTCTGCCCCTTATCTCAGGCGGCAAAGAGCGAGGCTCCGCCGTGGAGGCAAGCGGCGCCAAGTCAGACAAGCCGGAATTTACTTTCGCAACCGGAGATGGACTGAAAGAAGTGCGCCTGATGCCGGGCAGCCGCGCCGTCGTCGCCACCGCCAATGGTGCCATGACCATACCCATGAGAAAAATCGACAACAACTGGGGCGATTACTTGCAGGTCATGGCCAGCGCCCTCACTGAAAAGCAAATATTCTTCGCCCGAGTACCCGGTGGAATCGAAGCGGAAGACGGCATCATGTACTACGGCGACAAAGAATCAGAACAAATCGTCATAGCCAAGATGAAGAAGATGGCGGCCTTTGCCCAGGGTATCTTCTTGCGCTCCGGCTCCTACCCCACCTTTCCGCCCCCCGGTTCAACCCCGGAGTTCAGCTACAATAGCCCCTTCACCGGCAAGCTCTTACCGATACCTATAAAACAAGTGGCTGAAACCGGCGAAAGCTATGCCAACACCCAGCTTGTTCTGGAAACCGGCGGTACGGTCATGGATACGGAGATGACGGAGCCCGGTCAGATCTGTACCTACACCACCCTCTACGGCGATGCCAAATTGAACAGGCAGCGCACCACCGCTTTCTTCGTAAGAGGTCTGGATCGCGACGGCAAGTTTATCAAGCAATCCAAACCCGGTCTCAGTCTGGTCATACAGGCCGACAACAGCGTCCTGTCCCAGACCGGCGGCAGCGACAGTCAGGTAAAACCACCAAAAGGTGGTTCAGAGCTAAAAAAGACCAACGCCCGCAATCGTAAAAAGGATAAAGGCCCCAAAACCGCCCCGATTAAGGTGGCGCCCGAGTCTGCCGCTGAAAAATCCGGGCTCAAGGACAACCAGCAGCAAGATTTGCTCAAGAACGTCAAGCCCATCAAGGCCGGTAAGCCCACAAGACTCTGGCTGGTATCGGCCAACATTGTGCCCCTCACCATCCTTCACTACGGGCTGCCCCTCACCCTTCTGGCTATCACCACAATCACCTTTGCCATCTCCCGCATGGAAGGAGTGGACATAAAAGGAAAAGCCACCACCGGAAATAGCGGAGCCATGCTCAAGGTGTCGCTTTTCTTCTTTGTGGTGACTTTTGCCAGTTTGTTTATGGAGCTGACGGTCTACAACTGAGACTCTTAGTCGTCGTCGCCGCCGTCGATGTCACCGTCGCCGGTGGCATCCGTTCCCGGGGAAGGAACAATAGCGGGCAGGGTGGGATCAACGTACTTCTCGCCGATGTAGCCGGTTTTATCACCCAGGATTTTATGCAAAGAGCCGGCTTCCACCTGACGGCGGAAACGAATATCCACAGCGGTACCATTGGTCAAATAGGTCGGGCGCTTACCGGAACCGGTGGCATACTGCTTGTAATAAGAAGCAGGAAAGCCGCTGGTTTCAGCAAAGTCGGACTGGTTGGAGAGGATGGGTGTCTTACCGGTGCCTTTGGGACCTGCTACATACGACTTGGCACCAAGACCATGGGCCACAAATTGCATATTGAAAGGAGCCATGGCCGTATCGTCGTTATCGAGGGGTTCACCGGCATGTCTGCCGCCGGTAGACTTACCGGGCTGGTAGACCTGATCTCTGATGTACACATCCCAGGTGTCCTCCAGAGTCATTTTATTCAACTCCTTCAGGTCCGGCACAAAGTTGAATGGTCCCAGGCTCTGTTTGCCCACGGCACTCTTCTTGATGGCATCAATAGACTCCGAGTAGAGCTGATTCTCGCCGGCCACCAGATACTCCACCGGCTCATGCTGTTTGGCATCGTAGGTGATCAAGCCGTCGCTGGGACGCACTCTGTATACATGGATGTTGCCGTTGGGAATCTGACCGAGCACATAGATCTGGGTGGAACCCAGCTTGGCATGGGTCTTCCAATCCACCATCAGGGGGTTGGGATTCTTGAATTTGAAAGCAGGATCGATAAGCATAGCCCGGGCAGAAGCCATATCCAGCTTGGTACCGGCCCGCTTCCACCAGTCAAAGAGTGCCTTTCTGAAGACATTGCCGACATTTTGATCAAGAGGATCAAATTCCCAGGTGCGCTCTCTCAAGGTGGCGCCGCCCATAGGGAAGGGGAAGTCGCCGCCGTCTGAATATTGATAAGAACAGTGAGTACCGTTCTTATTGAAATCAGCGTAAGTAAGCATGTCGCCGGGCTTGGCGATCTCGGGGCAGAGACCGTCGGGGAAACTGAAGGTGAGCGCGCCGGGAGCCGGCTTGGGATCGACTACGTTGGCCGGTTGAGCGCAGGCGGAAGCATGCACCGTATAACCGTTGGGGTTGTTGGCGTCGTTCATCTTCTGGTCGGCTTCGGCACGTACAACCGTCGGAACTTGATATGGCAGGCCGGCCACCACCGGAGTCCAGTTCTTATCGGAAACCAGCTTGATGGAATCGCCGACACCGGCAAAGACGAAGTCGGTGCCGTCGTAGGGAATGTTCATGTAGCTCATATATTTGCCGCCCTGCTGGGCCGAGGCAGCCACATTAGCCCATCCAGTGGGATTAGGCAGGCCGATGTTGGTGATGGAACCACCATTGAGACCACCAAGAGAGAGCCTGAGCGAACCCGGCACATAGTTGGAGCTACCGGTCATGCGGATGCCGTTTTGCTGATAGGCGGTTTCGGCGTCTTTAAACACTTCAACGTTGTTTCCGCTCAGGTCTTTGGACACATAGCCGGGGGCAATGGCCTTATTCAGCTCGGCGGCAAGCAAGGCCTGGGCGGCAAGAGCCTTGGCCAGATCTTTTTTGATGATTTCTTTGAGGTTAACATCACCCAGCCTGTCGGCAATAATCATATCGAGCCGCAGGGTACCGATGATGCCGTTGATGCTGCGCACAGGCGTATAAAAATTATCAGCCGCCGCAGTAGTGGAGCCCACCGGCGCCGCATCAGAAAGTGAAACGAAGCCGTAATCGGGAGTGTCTATGGCAATCATACTCAGGTCACGAGCTGCTGCCAGTGCCGCGGCTTCAATGGCCGTTCGTTGCTCGTTGTTGGTACCGAGCAAACGCACATAACCCAATCCGAAAAATGCTATCAAGGCAATAAGCCCGATGGTAGCAGCCGTAATGAAAACCAGCATATTGCCCCTCGGTCGGCGACGCCGGTCTGATGCCGCCACCTCTCTTGCAATGCGCCCGTGCTTTAGATTCATATTTCTTCCCTCTGCCTTAAGACGAAGACGTGCCCGGTCTATTTAAATCTGCCTGAAATTCTTAGTAAGGATGCCGTGGGAAATGCCAATCGCCGGAAATAGACAACCACTAATATTCTACCCCCGCCATGCCAGACTGGGTAGTCCCGCCCGGCATGGAAGCCAATTTTCGGCAGCTTCCAGCCTCAAATTTCCTGGCAAATCGTGTTACCGGAAAACGAGAAGAATTCACTGATCAGATAGGCCGCCGCCCCAAAAGCGACGGAAACATTCAAAGATTCCTTCTGCCCTCTCATGCTCAAGTGACAGACCTGATCGCAGTAATACTGGGCTTCTCTGGACACACCGCTAACTTCATTGCCCACCACCAGAGCCAGTGGTCGCCTGAGCTTGCCTTCCTGAAGGCAACGGTAGAGGGGCGAAGAAATGTCATTCTTTTCGAGAGCCACCAGGCAAAAATTCGCCGACTTTAATTCCTGCAGGCAACCGGCGATAAATGGGCGAAATTGCCAGGGTACGAAGTCCTCCGCCCCCAGCGATACTTTGGCAATTTCTTTGCGCGGCGGCAAGCCTGTGATGCCGCACAGGTAAATAGCAGAGAAGCCGGCACCGTCGGCGGTTCTAAATACGGCGCCAACATTGTGCAAACTGCGTAGATCCTCAATTACCACCACCAGGTCGCAGGGGGCTGGAGGAACAATAGAAGGCGCCTGCGGATTTGACTTTACCTTCTTCTGCATTTCCTCAAAGTGAACGGCGGAGCGTGGTGTGAAGGGGCGCAGGCAAACAGGACAGACCGGCGCCGCCACCGCACTACTTTCAATGGGGAGAGAAAACCCGGCACAATCAGGGTAAGGACAACGCCACTGCACCAGACGGTCGGATTGGTCAAGATCAACGGACAGCATTAATGCTTCTGCTTCGCTTCTATACCCTTGGCAAACTGTTCCATCTGCCCGGCGATACTGTCTCTACTGGTTTTGCGGAGGAGGTCGGCGTAATTACGCAAAAGATTGATCAGCTCGGGGCTATTGTTTCCCAGAGCCTTATTTTTGATATCGAGACTTTTACGATAATGGGTATCGGCTTCATCGTAATGCCCCTGAGCATGGCAGGCCAGGGCCAGCAGATAGATGGTCCGCCCCACTTCGATATGGGCATCACCAAAAGCGGCTTTCTTGAGGTTGAGCGCCTTCTCGAAATGGCTCTGAGCCTCACCATACCGACCAGCGGTGAAAAGTACCACGCCCAGATTGCGCTCGACGGAAGCCACATCTTTGTGGTCTTTGCCCTGCTCATCTCGCCTGATCACGAGAGTACGCTTGTAGAGAAATTCCGCTTCATCGTGGTCGCCGCGGCTGAATCTCGTGCGAGCCAGCCCCTCCAGGGTGGTGACCTGCCTGCCGTCGCCGTCCGGGAAACTCTCAGCTTCCTTCAATGCTGCTTCCCAGTCACTCAAAGCCGTGGACCAGTCATTAGCCTCCATTGCCTTTTCAGCCGACTGCTTGAGATCGTTCCACACTAAGGACATCGCTACCCCCAATCTACGCTCTACCAAGGGGCATTCTACCCTCTTGGGGAGCCCTCCAATCGCCAAGGGGTAAGGGACTTTTGACCGTCAGGGGAAGACAGGTTCGAATTCTTTAGAAATTTCTAGCTATCACCGGGGGGAAAACTGTTTAGTTTTGTTGCCGAAGCGCTAAACTAAACAAAACACCAGGGTTCGGGCTGCCTGATGCTATCAAGGCAGCAGACTCAAAGGCATCTCTAACAACAGCCAGGTCAATGCAATAAGCCGGGAGGAATTATATGAAGCTCGCCCAAGAAACTCCGAGCAAGAAGAGCGACAGCCCTGACACAAAGAAGAAGGACGGCAAGCCCGGTGAGGCGACCATGACCGATACCCACAAAGGTCCAAAAAAAACCGGGCGAAAAGAGCTTATTAAGAAGTTCCCGGTCAAGTGCAACCTTGAAGATTATGCCACTACCTATGATACCTTCAACTGGGAAGCGGCCCGCTCCGAAATTTCTTATTTCCAGGACGGCTGCGTCAATGCCGCCTACAACGCCGTGGACAGACACCTGGTGAGCGGCAGAAAGAATAAAGTAGCCCTCTACAGCGTAGACGCCAGCGGTGCTGTTCAGAAGTTCACCTTCCAGGAGATCCATGACGCCGCCTGCCGCATGGGCAACGCCCTCAAATCTCTGGGAGTGAAGAAAGGCGATCGCGTCTTTGTTTTCCTGCCGCGCGTGCCTGAGCTTTATGTGGCCACCATCGCCATCGCCAGACTGGGTGCCATTGCCGGCCCACTCTTCTCAGCCTTTGGACCGGATGCCCTCAGAGACAGGCTGCAAGACTCCGAGGCCAAAATTGTTATAACCAATCCGGCCCTGAAAGAAAAACTCGACGGCATCAAGAAAGACCTGCCCGACCTTGAGCATGTCATTGTCGTCGGCGCCGATTCCAAAAAACTGGCCAAGGGCGAGCTGTCCTACGACGAGCTGGTGAAAGGGCAATCCAACCAACTGGAATGCGAGAAGACGGATCCGGAAGATCCACTCTACCTTCTTTATACCTCCGGCACCACAGGCAAACCCAAGGGAGTGGTGCACGTGCATGCCGACATAGTCGGTCACCACATGACCACCAAGTGGGTGCTGGATCTGCGCGACGACGATATTTACTGGTGCACGGCCGATCCCGGCTGGGTGACCGGCACCGTATATGGTATCTTCGGACCCTGGTCGAACGGTGCTTCCGTAGTCAGCTATGAGGGACGTTTTGATGCCGATAGCTGGTACAAAGTCATAGACGACCTGAAAGTGACGGTCTGGTACACAGCTCCCACAGCCTTGCGCATGCTCATGAAAGCCGGCGACGATGTGGTTTACGAGCACGATCTCTCCACGCTGCGCCACATTTTGTCTGTGGGCGAACCGCTCAACCCGGAAGTGGTGCGCTGGGGCATGAAAGTCTACGGACTGCCCATCCACGACAACTGGTGGCAGACTGAAACCGGCATGCAACTGATTGCCAATTTACCTTGCAATGCCATCAGACCGGGCTCCATGGGCAAACCCTTGCCCGGGGTTTATGCAGCCGTGGTGGACGAAAACGGCGAAGAAGTGGAAGCGGGAGAACTGGGCAAACTGGTGGTCAAGCCGGGTTGGCCCAGCATGCTGCGCACCATCTGGCGCAACGAACCGAAATTCCAGGAATACTTCAAGATACCGGGCTGGTATTTCTCCGGGGACAACGCCTGGAAAGATGAAGACGGTTATTTCTGGTTCGTAGGCCGGGCCGACGATGTGATCAACACATCTGGACACCGGGTCGGTCCCTTTGAAGTGGAATCAGCCCTGGTCGAGCATAAGGCAGTGGCCGAGGCCGGAGTAATCGGCAAGCCCGACAAGGAAAGAGGCGAGATTATCAAAGCCTTTGTGGTGCTGGCCAATGGATACACGGCTTCCGATGAACTCTTGAACGACATCAAAGAATTCACAAAGAAGCAGTTGGCGGCCCATGCCTATCCTCGCGAAATTGAGGTAAAAGAAAGCCTGCCCAAGACCCGCTCCGGCAAAATCATGCGCCGACTGCTGAAAGCCTGGGAACTGGGCCTGCCCACCGGCGATACCTCTTCCCTGGAAGACGACTGATGCAAGAAATGGTCTCCGCCTTCGATGAAGGCGGGGACCTTCCTTAATAATCGGCGCTGAAGAGTGCAGGGAACGGCTCGCTCGGCTAAACTGAACTGATTGAAATTGAACCTGGAAGCAGAAAAAAGCGTCTAAGTAAATATGAGCGCCGAATTATCAACTTTGCACGATGCCACCCTGGAAAGGTTGCCGCCCCAGTCGCTGGAAGCGGAGCAAGCCGTGCTGGGCGCCCTTCTGGTATCGGGCGACGGCGTTTCCAGAGTCGTAGACAGCCTCGAGCCTGAGTTTTTCTACCGCAAAGCTCACCAGGTCATCTACGCAGCCATGCTCGACCTCTACGATGCCAACGAACCTATTGACATCGTTACCGTATCCCAGTTCCTCAAAGATGAAGGCAAACTAGATATGGTCGGTGGACGCCAGTACATTACCGACCTGTCGCTCTCCGTGGCCACCACGGCCAACCTTGAGTATTACGCCAAAACCGTGCAAGAGAAGGCGGTATTGCGCAATTTGATTAAAGCCGGTTCGGAAATCGTCGCCCATTGCTACGAGGAAACCGATGCCGACGCCGCCCTTGACAAGGCGGAGCATATGATCTTCAACCTGGCTCAGAAGCGCAATATGCAATCCATGGTGCACATCAAGCATATTGTCGAAACTTCTTTTCAGAAAATCGAAGAACGCTATGAAAACCGGGAAGTGCTATCAGGAGTTCCCTCCGGATTCTACGATCTGGACGCCATGACCTCAGGCTTCCAGCCTTCCGACCTGATCATTCTGGCCGCTCGTCCCTCCATGGGTAAGACAGCCTTCGTGCTCAACCTGGCTACTAGCTGTGCCGTAGAAAACAATGTGCCCTGCGCTATCTTCTCTCTAGAGATGTCCAAAGAATCTCTGGTACAGAGGATGCTCTGCTCCGAGGCCAAAATTGACGCTAACCGCCTTAGAACCGGGCATCTCCATACCAATGACTGGACCCATTTAGCCATGGCCATGGGCAAACTGGGAGAAGCGCCCATCTATATAGATGACTCCGCCATGGTCAACGTTCTGGAAGTGAGAGCCAAGTGCAGGCGCCTCAAGGCCGAAGCAAAAGGGCTGGGCATGGTCATCATCGACTACATTCAGCTCATGCAGGGGCGCAAAGCCACCGACAACCGCGTACAGGAAGTTTCGGAAATATCGCGAAGCCTGAAGACTCTGGCAAGAGAATTGCACACACCGGTGATTGCTCTCTCCCAGCTTTCCAGGGCGGTGGAAGCCAGACAGAACAAACGCCCCATGCTTTCAGACCTGAGAGAATCAGGATCAATCGAGCAAGACGCCGACCTGGTTATGTTCATTTACCGCGACGAATACTATAATCCCGAAAGTGAAAAACGCGGCGAAGCGGAAATCATCATCGCCAAACAAAGAAACGGCCCCGTTGGTACCGTCGATTTGCTTTATCAGGGCAGCATCACTCGCTTCCTCAACAAAGTGCATAACCAGTACCCGGAAGGCCAGCAGTAATTCACGTTAAACTCACGCTCGCCTCACCCTCTGTTCACACTGTCTGTCTATAGTGAAAACAGGCAAAGAAAGAGGCAGGTTATGCTTTCTTGGAAGAGAACTAAAGAAGAAGGTCTGAGACCGGTGAGAGCCACCGGCCGGGCGGCGATGGAATTGACCGGCGGCTCTATCTTCCTGGTGGTACTGCTTGTGACTATCTTCGACGTCTCGTTGATCATGTTCGGTGTGCAAGTCAATGACCGGGCTTGCCGTGAGGCCTGTCAGGCCGCAGCCAGGCAAACCACTTCCGAGAAAGCCATGGCAGCCGCCAGAGAAACACTCGCCCAGCAAAAGATCAATAACCAGTTTGTGGAAAATCCAACCCTGTTGTTTGATCCCGTCAACTTCCTCTATCAAGACGGCAATGCTACCGTCACTGTCACCAGCCAGTGCAAAGTAAAACTGCCGGTGCCGCTGATTTGCTTCGGACCGGAGACAGAGGGCGGTATAACCTTTCGCAAGCGCTATACTTTACCAATAGAATCAAGACAGTCTCCGGAAAAGTAATACCATTTACCGTCTTCATATAAGAATCGGCTGCGCTCAGTAAAGCTGGCGTCGTTTTCCTTTTGACGAAGATAGGCGCGGAAGGTAACAAAAGCCACCGCAGGATCCTTAGTATCGCTTGCCTCTTCCAATATTTTCAAGCCATCAAATTTGGTGGCGGCACAGAAGCGACCGATGCTGGTAATCCAGGCTTCCAGATCGGCCTCCCGCAGAGGACTCTCCTTGTGGGTGGTAGCCACGATATAGGAGCAAAGACCAAGAGCATAAGCACTGAAACGCGATCGCATCAGTGTCAGCGCGGTAGGCGCGGCCAGTCCGCCATGATAGGGAGCGCAACAACGTCCGTAAAGCTTGCCGCTGTCGCAGACACAAGCTTCGTAACGCTGCTTCTTATCCAGTTCTTTACTGTCTGGCATGAACGTAAACTATGTCGTCTGACTTGCGGCCGATGTTGATCTGAGAAAACTGTTCCTTTTCAAGATCGAGAAGACCAATGGTGTCGGTAGCGGCACTGGTAACAAGCAGTTTGCGGCCATTGGGCTCAAGTGCTATGGCGGCAGGGAAATCCACATCCAGAGGTAGTTTATAGGAGTGAAGCTGTGCCCGGCTGGTGGTGTCATACTCTTCTATGACGTTGTCTTTTGCACAGGCTACGAAAAGTCTGGTGCCATCCTGATTCAGAGTAAGCCCAGTCGGTCCGGCACCCACCTTGATCTGGCCCACAACCAGACGCCTGATTAAATCTACCTGCACAACATGATTGGCGCTCTTGCATGAAACGAAAGCCGTCTTGCTGTCCGGTGCAACAGTTATGAACTGAGGAGAGGGGCCCACATTGATGCAAGCTATTAGTTTCTGGTTCATGGTGGAAATGATGCTCAGCTGGCCCGTAGGCACATTCAAAACCAGAACATTATTTCCATTGGCGGTAACAGCCATCCGCGAAGGACCGGGGGGCACCTTGGTGCGCACCAGCACCTTACCAGTGTCCGTCTCAATACAATCCACCAGACCGGTGGCGCTTTCAGTCACGTAGAGCAATTGACCACTCGGCAGTGGCGCCACTGCTTTTGGTGCAGAACCCGGCGGCAGATCAATTTGTCTTTTGACAAATTCACGTTTGAAGGTGTCTATGATGAGCAAGCGAGCCTTGCTCTGATCGGCTATGTAAAGCCTGTTTCCCACGCAAGCCATACCCAGCGGAGTGCCTTCCGTGGGAAACTCACTGCTCTTCTTGAGACTCTTCTCGTCGACTAAAATGATGGACCCGGTGGCGGGAGAAGTAACATAAATGCCGCCCAGACTCTTTTTGTGATCGTCTTTTGTATGGGCAGTAAGTGGACTAGCAGGGGGCTCCTGCCCTACAGTAATGGCCAGGTCTCCCACTAGAGGCTTATACTCACCGGCAAGTACAAATTCTTCCGGCACTATTAAGTCAGCCACCAGGCGGCATGAAGTGAGATACTTGCGCGCCTTTTCATCAAGGCCGGAGAGGGGCGGCAGGGTTCTCAGTCCCGGTCTTTTGATCACCCGCACATAACAAAAGCCGCCCTCGAATACCACTAAATCGGGCAGACCACGGGCAGGATGGACGGCCAGTACTTTACCGGGGGCGGTGCGAGTATTGAAGCCGGCCGGCAGGGCCGGCAAATAATGCTCTCCGCTCTTGGTCTCCAGTGAGCCATCCAGGCGGATCTTGGTCTCTGCCCCGAAGACGGTCTTCACGTCTCTGGTCAAAGCCGGGGAGAGCTTGGTGGCCAGCGCCGGCTCCGCAAGAACCAGCAGGAGAACCAGCACCGGTAGAACCAGGGAATAAAAGATGGGAAGCAGCTTTGGGAGGCTATTTCTTCTCTTGATCATGATTCTCTTGATCATGATGATGATCGTGGTCGCCTTTGGGACGAAAGACATCGACAATCTTCTCGAAGATGTTTTCTTCTTCCTTAGGCTTATGACCATGTCCATCTTCTTTTTTGCCGTTTTTCTTTTTGTCTTTGCGACCGTTTTCTTCGGTTTTGCTTTCCGGCTTGTCGCCTTCCTTATCAGCCTCGGCTGAAAGTTTCTCACCGCGCAATTGCGCCAGTCTTTCAAAAAGTTTCTTCTCTTCCGAACTGAGCCTGGTCGGTGTCTCCACGAAGATGTGCACAATTTGCTCGCCGCGGCGATTGGGATTGCCTATCTGCGGCACGCCCAGCCCGGGCATAGCCAGTTGACTGCCGGACTGAATTCCCGACGGTATCTTCAAAGGCTTTGTTCCCTCTACCGTGGGAACCTTGAGTTCACAGCCAAGAGCAGCCTGAGAAAAACTCAAGTTCTGACGCAAGTGAATGGTCTGACCGTCCCTGATAAATTGCTTGTGTTCCTTTACCGAGATAATGACGAAAAGGTCTCCATAGGGACCGCCACGAGCACCCTTATCACCGGCTTGTGAGAGGCGCAATCTGGTACCGCTATCGATACCGGCGGGAACCTTCACATCGAACTCTCTGGTCTTTCTGGTCTGCCCGGCGCCTTTACAATCCTTGCAAGGCTTATCAATCTTCTTACCGATGCCGGAGCAATCAGGACAGGAAATAACCTGATAGCTCTGCATGAAAAGCATGTTTACCATCTGACGAACCTGGCCCTGACCGTTGCAGGTGGCACAGGTGTTCAACTGACTGCCCGGCGCAGCGCCGGAACCTTCACAACTAGCACAGTCTTCCAGGCGCTTGACACTTACTTTCTTGTCTACGCCGAAGACGGCATCTAGAAATTCGATCTCCAGGTCATACTTGAGATGGGCCCCCTGCCTCGGACCAGTGCGCGAGGAGGAGAAGCCGCCGCTTCTAAAGCCACCGCCGCCGCCGAAAAGAGCGTCGATAATGTCTTCAAAACCAAAGCCCTGGAAGGAGCTGAAGTCGACGTTGTCGAAGTCTCGAGTGGAGCCCTTGACGCCCTCATGACCATAACGGTCGTAAGCGGCTTTCTTCTGCTCATCTGAGAGCACTTCATAAGCCTCGGCCAGTTCCTTGAAAGCGGCTTCATCACCACTTTCCTTATTGTCCGGGTGCAATTGCCGGGCGCGGTTGCGAAAAGACTTCTTAATCTCATCGCCGCTGGCACTGCGGCTGACACCAAGAACTTCGTAGTAATCGCGTTTAGTCATAGTATCCAAGAGACCTTGCTCCATGTTGATCCGCTCTGTATTTTATTAAAAGTCAAGAGCCGCAACCAGTCCCATAATGTTTGTATTGCTTTAATGAAGTTGAAGGGAGCCGCCACGGCTCCTGTCGCATCCGGCTTCCGTTACCTTTGTGAAGCGTCAGTCCTTGCTTAAGTCCAGATCCAGTTCCGGCACGTCCTCATCCTCCCCGGCAAAGGTTTCCACCAAAGGCTCACTCTTCATGGATTTCTCCTTGACTGTGGACCGTGGAGACTCAGGCGTCTTATCTACTTTGCGGTTGCCGGAGTGAATGGCACGACCCAAATCAAGCAAGGATACATCGAGACCGGCGATGAGGGGGCGCAAACCTTCATCATTATCGGTTTCGAGTGCTTCTTTTACGGCTTCCACGGCCCGCAAGACTTTATCTACATGAACCTTTTCTACCCTCTCGCCATATTTGGTGACGGTGCGCTCCGCTTCCGCACAGAGGGATTCGGCCTGGACCCGGGCGGCAATTCTTTCTTTAACGGCTTTGTCCTGTTCGGCAAACTCTTCCGCTTCCCTCTTATAAGACTCCACTTCCTCGGGGCTCAAACCGGTAGAGCGCTGAATCGTGACCGAGTGCTTGATGCCTGAACCAAAGTCACGAGCGGAACAGTGCACTATGCCGTCGGCATCGATGTCGAAGGTGACTTCGATTTTCGGGATGCCCCTGGGTGCCGGCGGAATGCCGGTCAGATGAAACTTAGCCAGGCTTTTATTAGCGGCCGCAATATCCCGTTCCCCTTGCAGGGCATGCACTTCCACCGAGGTCTGACCATCTTCCGTGGTGGTAAAGGTCATGGTGCGGCTTGTGGGGATGGTCGTATTCCGTTCTATGATACGAGTGAAGAGACCGCCTGCTGTCTCGATTCCCAGTGAAAGCGGGATAACGTCCAGAAGCAAAACATCTTGCACGTCGCCGGCCAGAATGGAAGCCTGGATGGCGGCACCTAAAGCTACGGCTTCGTCGGGATTTACCGACTTGGAGGGCTCCTTTTGAAAGAAACGCCGGATCATGTCTTGTACAGCCGGTATTCTCGTAGAGCCCCCCACCAGAATAATGCTCTCAATGTCCTCGGCAGAAACCTGGGCATCATCAAGTGCCTGATTGAGAGGACCGGTAGTGGCTTCCACCAGGTGGGCAGTCAGATCATTGAACTGAGCCCTGGTAATGGTAGTCTCCAGGTGCTTGGGCCCGGATTGGTCGGCAGTGAGAAAGGGCAGATGCACTTCCGATGTAAGAGCGGAAGAAAGTTCAATTTTTGTTTTTTCGGCGGTCTCTTTCAAGCGTTGCACGGCCATCAAGTCACTGGAAATATCAATACCCGTCTCGGCCTTGAACAGGTCGATCATGTAATTGATTAAGGCCTCATCGAAATCATCGCCGCCGAGGCGATTATTACCGCTTGTAGACTTGACCTCAAATACGCCGTCGGTGATCTCCAGAATGCTGACATCGAAGGTACCGCCGCCTAGGTCAAAAACCAGCACCACCGAAGAGCCGGTCAGCTTATTCATCCCGTAAGCAAGGGCACTGGCCGTGGGCTCGTTGATGATGCGCATCACCTCCAGCCCGGCAATTTGCCCGGCGTCTCGGGTAGCCTGCCTCTGGCTGTCGTTAAAATAGGCCGGTACTGTGATGACGGCTCGACTGACTTTCTCGCCCAGGTAGGCTTCCGCATCCACTTTGAGCTTCTGCAGCACCATGGCCGAAATCTGTTCCGGACTGTGCGAACTGCTGTCTATGGCGATGCGATAGTTCGAGCCCATCTCGCGCTTGATGGATTGCACGGTGCGGGCCGGGTTTGTGACGGCCTGACGTTTAGCCAACTGCCCGACCAGGCGCTCGCCGCCCTTTGTAAATGCCACCACTGACGGAGTCGTTCTCGCACCTTCGGCATTCTCAATTATGATCGGTTTGCCACCTTCCATAATAGCTACGCAAGAATACGTAGTACCGAGGTCGATGCCTATGATTTTGTCATCACTCATGGTTGACTCTTAGAAGGGCGAACCTACTCCTCGACATCGGTGAGGTCATATACTTTGCCGGGTTTCCCTTCCGCTTCCTCATCACCGCTCAAAGCAGCCGCCGCCGCCTCAAGAGCCTGTCTGTCTTTCTCTTCGGCCTCGGCAATAGCCGCCTTGATCTCTTCGATAGGCAGATCTTGGGTGCTGCGGTTGATGGCAGGATTATCTAGTACATCAAGGGTATCACAGGTCTCTACGCCGGTCTGAGAAACAACTTCTTGAGCAGTGGGACGGACAAATTCGTCTTCTTTTGTTTCTACTTTCTCTTCTACATCACAGGCGGCAGTCTCTTCCGGCTCAACGGCAGGCGGAGCATCATCACCGGGGGCGGTGGCAACATTGACGAGGGCGGGGCGCAATATCTTCTCTTTAAAATTCCAGCCGGCTCTCAGTTGATGCACTACCGCACCTTCCGGTACCTCGCGGGTAGGCACTTCCTGCACGGGTTCGTGGAAACGTGGATCAAAGGGCTGCCCGATCACATCCATCTGCTTGATGCCGACCTGCTCGAGGCAGCGGTTCAAGCGCGTGAAGACCATCTTCATGCTGTCGAACATGACCTTGGAATCGGTCTTTTCAGTCAACTTGGACTGAGCCATATCAAGATCGTCAAGGGCCGGCAAGATAGCCTCGAAGGCTTTCTGCATGCCATTGACGAGAAATTCTTCCCGCTCGCGATCGATACGCTTGCGGTAGTTCTCGAAATCGGCAGCCAGCCTTTTGTAAAGGTTCTCGGCTTCGACGGCGCGCTGCTCCGCTTCCTTCAACTGGGTCTCCAGATGAGCGACGGCAGCCTGGGAAACAGCGTCGGCCTGAGCCTGCTTCTGCCCTACATCGATACCAAATTGATCAGGATCGGGCTCACCACCGGCATACATGGCTCGAAAGAAGGCCTTGGCACGATCATTGCGATCAACTGGTGCCTCTTCCTGGTTGTTGTTCTGATTTTCTTCCATAACAGAAAAGCGGTCTCCGAAAACGCGTCGAATCTTTGAGATCGGTACTGATCGCTATATATTCTAAAGGAGATTGACAAATAACAGTAGGGTGCGCGCCGAGCACAAAGCCGCTTAGCAAGCCGGGAGGAGGTCAAGGGCGCGCCCCCGCTTCACTGGTGCCGGTATTGAGCCGCCTCGGAGTATTTCGATAAAACTTAATTACTGTTAATGTTTTTCAAAAGCCTCTCTGGCTCTGAATTACAGCTATATTCAGCTTCTCGGACTCTTCCTCGGTGCTCGCAAAAATGGCTAGGGCGGTCTCGTTGACCCATCGTTAACCCATTTACAATCTGTTATCTTAGCGTGCAAAGAGCGGGGAAAGAGAGACAAGTGCTGACAGAAGACGAGAAAAGATTAACAAAAGCCAAGGAACGCAAGCAATTTGGATATCCGTTCAAGGTCGGCAGCGAGATTGTCGAGAGGATACGAGAAGGAACCGGCGCTGAGATTGAGGCGCGGATAATTGAGCTTCTGAACGAGAATCTGGCAATTCTTGACGCAGCAACGGAGACGCCCGAGTATCAATTTGCGGATGCATTGGCGACAAGCGAAGATGCTGGGGAAGAGTCTGTATCAGCCATCCACCCTGCTAGACACGGCGAGAACCTGATCTGCGACTACTTCGCAGTGTCCGAGCTGGTAGCACCAGCACTAAGAGGAACGTATAAAGGTTTAGGGAATCTGAGCGCAAATGAGGCTTTTCTTCTTGGCTTAGAACTAGGCAAGCTGGCGCGGCTTATCGAATTGACTACTCATGAGACAGCTCTGGCTGGCTCCACAAGCCGCCTGAAAAGACTGAGCAGTGCGAACACAAGCAAGCAGAACGAACAAGCCGAAAAACAGAAGCAGTTCGCGACAGAGCTGCAAACGCTATTAGACAAAGGGATGCCGCACAAAGAAGCCGTCAAGGAACTTGAGCGACGGCACCAGGGCGAGCCGGGCTGGTCAAAAGCGAGCATTAAGCGAATGCTCTCGAAACTGAAGCGCGAGAATTAAGGATCACACGTTTGGTGTGAGCTTTTGTTTTCTCCTAATCTTGCCCGGCGCAAATGCGAGAGTAAGAAGGAGAAGAACATATATGCAATCGCAATCCCCAAGCATCCACGAGAAACTGGCACTGAGCGAGAAAGAAGTTCAGCATATCTACGGCATAGGCGTCAGCACACTGCGACGTTATCGAGCAGATGGCAACGGTCCACTCTATGTCAAATTGGCGAACAGAGTGCTGTATCGCAAGGAGGATGTCGAGCTATGGCTAGCTCAGAAGACAGTAATATCGACAGCCGAAACCAGCCATCATCAAAAGGGCGCGCCAAGAAAGCATCCTTCCTGAAAACACATTGATTTGATTCTCACCTGTTCTAAATTGTTCTTAGAGGGCGTAGCAACTGCGCCCCGGCGAGAACCTTTGAGGACAAGAGATGGAAGAAGAAACAGTAAAACAAATGCTCACAAAAGAGCAGGCGGCAGGCGAGCTAGGGATCAGCGTCGCCACGCTGTACCGATGGATCAAAGAAGGAAAGGTACGGACGCGAAGATACGGCGGCAGGCTGTTAATAAGCCGCGTCGAGGTGGCTCGCTTGCTAAAGGGTGAAAGCTGATGTGTGGCTTACTTATACTGGCGGACCTACTCGCCGACCTTCGTGACCACCTTGGGGATATTGAGCGCAGCGCGAGATCGGCTGAAGCCCTCGGCGTAAGTGGCGTAGAAGACAAGATCCAGTCAAAGGTGATTAGAGTGCTGGAGAGAGCAAGGACGCGAATTGAACAAGCGCTAGACGCTAAGCCTGAGCCACCAGTCTGACAATGCAGGAACAAGAACCATGAATAAATCAGAAGAAACACCGCGTCCACCACCATTTTGACCGCATGCGACAAGACGGCCTCAGTCGTTGTCGCATGCGTTACAGTTCAAGAGTGCTTCAGGCTCTTGGGTTGCACACGGTGTGTGCCGTCGCAACCGCATAAAGAAAATGCCGTTTTCGGTGAGGACGAAAACAGCATTTCAACGGACTAAAAGAACAACCATGGAAATAATACCAACACAAAAAGAACAAAGCAATGATGCCGCTAGAAATTCGGCACAAATGAGCGCCGAAGATATCGGCAAGTTCAACAGGGCAAACCGGAAGAAATCACCGGAGGAATTCCTGCAAGACTTTACAACATTCCTTCAAACCAAGGCGGATAGTCCAGTTGGTCCATGGGGTACTTTTGAGACCGATCGGCGCCCGTCAGGGTTTCAGGGGATAGTCCAGTTAGTCCATGATTTTGGTAGGGAAACGCCGGTGACTTTTCACAACGAGGCGCCAGAAATTCCGGTAAGCATTCTGCCAGAACCATATGCGACTTTCGCTAGAGAACTGGCAGAAAGCACACAGACACCTGTAGAAATGGGAATCATGCTCATCCTGTCCTGTATTGCCGCGAGCGTACAAGGGAAGTGGGAAGTCTATCGAGACGATTCAGATCATACTGAGCCTCTTTGTTTCTGGGGCTTTGTCGTAATGCTAAGCGGTGAGAACAAGACGGCAGTCTTCAGGGAGGTAACGGCGCCTCTAAGAGATTGGGAGAAGCAGCTTGCCGAGCAGACAAAGCAGCAAGACGCCGAAAGAAACGCCAAAGCTCGCATTCAAAAGGCTAGAGCTAAGAAGCTAGAGAACCCAGAGGAAGGGAAGTCGGACGATGAGAGAGCGAAAGAAATAGCAGAAGCGGAATTAAGAGGACAGGACAGAGCACCGGGCAGGCAGCTGTGGACCGGCGATGTAACACCAGAGAAAATGCAGGACCTGCTTTGTGACAACGAGGAAAGAATGGCCTTGATAGCGGACGAAGCCGGTTTCATTGACACCCTCACCGGCATCTACAACAACGGCAAGGCTAATTTCGATGTCTTTATGCAAGCCTACTCTAACAGTCCTTGCAAGGTGGATAGACAAGGGAGAAGTGTGGAATTAAACAATCCACATCTCTCGATTGGCACCACCTTCCAGCCAAAGGTTTTGTCTGCTCTGAAGTCAGCAACAGGAAGTAAATCTCATCTCGTTGAAAAAGGTTTTCTCGGCAGGGCAGCTATCGTGGTGCCGGAAAGCAAAGTGGGCTTTAGAGATGTAAGAAGTAAGAAGCGGATGCAAGCATCGACCAGAGCCGCCTATCAACAGGCTCTCACGGCTCTCCTTTCTCTAACGTATAACTACGAGAACAACCCCGAAGTTGCGAATAAATCCAAGTATCGGATTAAGCCCAGTGGAGCGGCAGAGGAAGCATGGGAAGATGCCTGGCAGTTTCTGGAAGACAACCAAGGGCGCCCTGACCGAATGTTCGAGCCCATCGGAACTTGGACAAGAAAAGCCCACGGCTTAATGCTCCGAGTCGCCGGACTTTTGCATATCGCAAAGTACGGAATAGAGGCAAAGGACAGGGACATCGATGTTGAAACCATGGACTCAGCCATACGCTTCTGCCTGTTACTCATTCCGCATATCAGAAAAGCCTTTGCTCTGGCCGGGATAGGTGAGGGTGAAAAATGCTGGGAAGATGCTGAGTACATCCTGTGTCACATCGTCTCCAACCACCTATCGGAATTCTCAGAGACAGACATACACAAACTGAACAGATTTAAGAACAGTGAGAAAGCAAGGCTAGCCCGCGCCTTCTCCGTCCTTCGTTCTCACTTCATTCTGTCCGACCAGAAAACTGAAACCAGAAGCAGCGGCAAGCCGCGTATATATCGTCGGGTTCATCCTGCCCTAGTTCCTCCGATTTCCAAAGGAAATAGTGGACTAGCTGGACTATCCTCTGAAACGCCCACAGAGCTTGATCGACTTCCCGAACCCCCTTTGGACTAACTGGACTAACCCACGATGTCTAATCACGAAGTTGTATCCACATCGGATATACATCCTTTCTTTGAGCGCTTCATCAACACACCTTTTCTCTGGTCGCATCAGCTACTGATATGGCAGCCAAAGAAGCAAACGCATCGACTGACCTACTGCCGGAAAAAGCAAGAGCATGAAGATTACAGACCTTTAGGGCTCGCGCACATCCGCAACCACATTCAGCCCTCGTCAGTCTCGGACACGTTGTCCGTTGCAGCCCTGGACGAAGTGTTTTGCTGCAAGTGGTGCTGTTGGGATTTCGACGCAAACGAGCCCGGCGGTGAGGAACTTGTAAGTGCGCTTAGGGAGCTTGGATTGAACCCAGTGAGGGAAGGCGGTAGGGTCGAGCGCTTTGGGCATGTCTGGTTGTTCTTCTCTGAGCCGGTCCCGGCTCTTGAACTGGCGGCATTTTCTCGCGCCTTTCTTTCGTTCCTCAAGTTGAATCCAGCAATCGAATTCTTCCCGAAGCAAAGCCCGAAAGAGAGGAACAAGATCGGTTTGTCCTCTGTCAGGCTCCCACTAGGGATTCACAACAAGCCGGGCGCAGGCGGCGCCAGGGGATGGTTCGAAGACGCACCCCGAGATATCGAGGCGCAATTAAATTACATCAACAGACAACCGTATGACACGCCTGAGGGGCTCAAGAAGATCGGTCAAATGCAACAGGCGATAGAGCACAAGGAAGACGAGAGAAAAGCCTTACAGGAAGCTAAGCAAAGGGCAGAGCGAGCAGCGCAGAACGACGGCAAGGAATCAGTGGAATTGATCGATCTACTTCAGATTCTTGACCCTTCCACCCTCACCCCGATTTCTGTAGATTGGTATTCGACACGCTGTCCTGCATGCGCCGCGCAAGGGAAAGACACGGCGGGCGATAACCTCAATATCAACAAACGGAATGGCAAGTGGTTCAAGTGCTGGGAAGGCGGCGAAGGGCACAGCAGTAAGGATATTATTGGGGCACTTGACCTAAAGGCGAAAACCGGGGCACAACGGAGAGGCTGATAATTTCCGAACAGGAGGCACCTACTATATCTCTAGGCTGCGTTTTGTAAATGCCTATGGTCTCTAAGCATTCAAAGCACCAATTGTCAGTATCGGTCTCTACCGATTTCCTGCTTCGAAGTATCTAAAACTTCCATTCTTTTTGTTCCATTTTGATTAGCATCAATGCATCAGGGCACAGTCTTCTACGCTTCTGTTTCTTCCCGGACATATCGGTCCAACTAGCTTGTCCGTTCCTGTATTTGCTGCGGACGTAGCTGCCGGTCTTTTTTCTTACGAAGTATCCTAGATTCTTCCTTGTCATTCCTGTCTAAGCCCTCCCTGTATTCATCCCTGGGTTAGAAAATTAAACAATTGCCAAGCGCTTGGTCCATCTTAAGCAGTTGCATTGGCGTGAGGATATTGTATATATTATGACAAGAGGTTGAAGGACTATTGTCGTGAGTGATTTGTCTAGAAATCCAGCATTAATCGATCAGTTTTGCCTTGCCATTGAAACGCAAGCGAATGTCCTGCGTGCCTATGCTCTCGAAGATGAAGAGATCACTCCTCCGGATGAATTCGTTATTCGAGCCGCTCAGTCCTTTGTGCGCGGTCTATTGGAGCAAAACATTTTGATTGGTCCACCTGGCTTCCATATTGCCGACGATGGGTTGGTAAGCCTAGCTTGGACCAAAGGCGAAGATTGTCGGCTAGATGCAATTTTATTTCTAGATACCTCAGACGACACAGTAACTGTAAGAATGGTGTTTAGCAGAAAGTCGGTTATCGAATCCGATAGTCTTGCGTTCAAGAGAGTGGTCTCGCAAGTAGAGACGGCAACTGACTCGGGTGGTCAAATGGTCCTTGCTCAGAAGTTCATGCAAGCCTTGGCAGCATGAACAGCTCGGCTGGAGTGAAATTGTACAGGGTGTTTTCTCGTAGAGGCTCTGAGGAAACGTCCGCTCCGATGCCTGCCGACCTTAAGCGCAGGGCGCAAGGGACGTCTAACGGTTTCCGCGAGAATGGAATTTCCGTTTGGCGCGGCGATAAGGTTTCTAGTTCTGAAGCAATACAAAGAGTCAAGGCCGGGCGCAAAACTTTAGGGAAAGCCCGCTATGGAGTCATGGAATGTGATAGCCATGATCTTCTAAACCACGGATTTGTTGTAACTTTCGGCTCTGAACATGTGAATATTCGTTGCCGCAATTGTGACAAGGCTCCAGAGCCCCAGGAGTGCAAGGGACTTCAATCAACAAGATGTCAGCTTGATGGGATTAACAGTCTAGATGAACTGGCGATTCTCCTATCTTTCTTCAAGGTGGTAATACCAATTTAGGTTTGAGTTGAATGTCGAAGAAGAGCGAGCCAATACCTATAGAAGCAAAGTTGACTCTTGATTTTCTTGCGAGGTTCACTTTGGACGGCGTTCATGAGTTTTGGGAAAATAGCGATCATGGACCGGGATGGATTTGCCACTATAACAAGCTTAAGAATACATCTGGCAGAGAACAGGTCAATCACTATGCGATTATTAAGGAGACAGCGATCAAGCGAGGGTGGCTTATTTCGTCAGGTCAGAACTGTTCGATAACACCTCGAGGTATAGAAGACGCAGCCCTATTTAAGAAGAACGAGTATAGGGAGCCACCTCAAGAGATCAAAGAGACAGCGCTCGACAAGCTCAAGAAATCGCTCACCAATCACCCTGTCCTAGCTGCAATTGTTATCGTTATAGTGACGTTGAACTGCTTGGTGTCGTTTGCTAACGGCTTGATTCAGCTGATAGATCGACTCACCGTGAAATCAGACACCTCTCGCACTGGTAACAGCTCACACTTTACGACGCCTAGACCAATTGAAGAGCTCCGACCGCCTTGGTTGAGGAAGTAGTCTGGCTAATTTGCACGTTCTGCCGCTGAAGCTAACAGCCTTCAAACATTTGGAGAGGAATCAGCAAATCCTACGTATTCGAGCGCGAATGAAACGGATCCCTCCAATACTCCATTACCCAGCGCCGTCTGCGTTCTGAAGTTTGCTTCCTTCAGCCTTCTCGGGCTCTCTCCCCTCCAAAATGAAGTCAACGAGTTCTGCGATATACGGAGGCGACGGGTAGCGCCCAGCCTTGATAATTTCGACGGCTTTGGCAGCCAGTCTTGTTTTCCTTTGGTTGTATAGTGCATCCCACTCGTTCTTCTTCGTGCCCAACTTGCGCCCAGGTTTAAGCGCTTGTATCTGAGCCGGAATGCGGTCATCGTTAGTTGGCGTAAAGGAGTCCAGCGGGAACTCCTTCAACTTGTCCGGGAACGTCGCCTTTAGTGCTTGCCTAAGGACTTCTGACGGCAGCTCGTTTTCGATCTCTCGATTCTGCGTAGTAAAGACCCGGGCAGCCGCATGCCTCTTAAATTCTCCCTTGAGTCTCCTTACATGATCCTTCAATTCCGCCCTTTCTCCACCGTCCTTGTCGGCTACTAGTGCAGCTCGACGGCAGATCTTAAGCATGTGAATCTGGTTGGATTCGCCGCCGTCAAGGTCGCCAGCAGTAAGGTGGGCGATATTTGAGCCGCCGTAAATCACAAAAGCATAGTCACTGTTCTCAACGAGCCTCTTGGACGGATCTGCATCGCCTATTGCTTCCATCCATCCCCTTAAATACTCGATGTCCGATGGGCCCTCGACCCAAATGACAGAATTCACTTGTAGCAAACTACTGGCGCGGACGCCGAGCAAATCTAGGGTCCGGTGGTAGTCTGTGAACTCCTTGCACTGATCTGCTATACACTCCCCGTCAGCTGTCTTGCTGAACCGATAAACTCGATCATTGCTGTCTAAACCGTCCAGCAAGGTGTGGGAGTGAGTCGAGATGACGAACTGATGCTGAGAGCAAGAACTCTTCAAAAATTGAATGAACCTTGCTGATAGTCCCGGGTGCATGTGGTGCTCTGGCTCCTCGATGAAGTAAATGCATGGTCTCGGTTCCAGCATAATCTCGGTGAGCAATATAACTAGCGCTTCTATCCCAGATCCAAGGCTGGAAAGCTTAAACCTAAAGTTACGTCCATCGACAATGCTGATTGTCCTATCCGCGCCTCTGGCTACATGAAATTCGCAGAACTTGTTCGGTCCTGTCAGTGAAAGGACGCTATTAATCTGCGCTAGAATATAGTCCAGCTTGGCTCTTATCTCCTGATCTGCGGCTTCTTGATGGGAAATAATTGTGTCTGTAACCGAGGAACCATCAATTAGCTTGAGGCGCTGCTCGGTTCTATTGCGCCCTAAATCTCTGGAGGATGCGACGAAGCTAAACGTATTCGTTGCACTTCTCAGAAGGCGGACTGCGTCATTCCGCGCGTTCTGCGAACATTCTTCTGACGCTGGGCTTCCCTCGTAATTGGTCGACTTTACGTTACCAGTCAAGTACGAATAAGTCCGATCGCTGGAAGAAAACTTAATCTCTCGCAGATTTTCATTGTTGCGCCTTGTCATAGGGCTAATGAGTGCCGAAATTACGTTAGTCTTCCAAACTAGTACTTCGATATCTATAGTAGTCCCCAATTCTTTTCTGGTTTTAAAATGCGCGCAAGATGGCTCTATCTTCAGCTGATCGATATCGCTAGCGTCATATTTGAGCACTAAGTTAAATTGAAGAGGCAATTTGCTTTGTTCTTTGAACCAGGACTGGTTGGAACTCAACTCCAATGCGGCCGAGCCCGCGCTAGGCGTGTATCCGGCCGCATCTCGGGCGACAAGGTGAACGATTTGCATCGCCCTGTATGGAATCGACTTACCCGCATTATTTGGGCCTATCAAGAGATTCACTCTCCCCATGTTTTCGAGGCAAAGTCCGCGCTCGAAAGACGCACCCATAAAGCCCTTAATGCCAAGCGAAATTAATTGCATGTTGCTCCCGGATAGTTTGTCGCAAGCATAAATTGTACTGCGGACAATTCGACGTTTCTCTGTTGCCAATAGCCAGTGTGAATGCTCCGTACCAATCGCCATAACGCCTAAGCCATAGTGGCGACTCAGATTCTACAATGGCACCGTTGCGCTCAGGGTTGCTCAATTTCTGCAAGCACAATTGAATCTCTCCGAGCTTCCTTTCCTATCTTAAATCCCGGTGCCGCATCGATTACATCCCCGAGCCTCGTGTAAGCAAAGCTCTTTCTATAGTAACCCGATGCGAAAACCTCAAAATCGGTAAAGATCTGCGCCTGCCTATCAGTTGGCAGCCGCTCTTCCCATCTAAGGAAACTCAGCATGGTTTTGGGATGAAGAACCAGTTGTTCACGTCCCTGAAAAACCTGTCCGTTTTGCATCTCGATGGAGACCATTGGCACGGCATCAAGGGACCAAGGTATCAGGTAACACTGACCAATTGGAATACTAAAGCGCGGTCCAAACGTAATTGCAGGATAGCGAGCTATAGCCAACCCCATATTCACGATCCCGATCATGATACGGGCCTTCATTCCGTGCCCTGCAGGCAAGTAGCTGAAGCAAAGACGCAAGTCAGGCTTGGCAATCCTATTAAATCTGTCCGCAACCATTGCGTGAGACATCTTCATAAACGTCGAACTGGTACGACAGTAGTATCTCTGTAAGTTGGCTCCAGTTGCCATATGCGGTTCATTCCCGCCCTCTGGAATGAATGTTATAACGTAGCCGGTATCCGAATGCCCGGCTTCAAGAATCGGTTTGTGGGAGACATTCTCCAGAAAGGGTGATACAAGCTGGGGGGATAAGGTGTTTAGGTCAGTGATGAATCTCTTCAGATTTTTAATTGGCATTAACTTTTGAGCAACATCTGGGCTGTCTTTGACTTCAGTAGCTTTCACGCCCCAAATTAGAATCCCACCACTGGCGTTTGCAAAACCGGACAGAGCCTTAGATAGATTCTGCTTGTCATCTTTTGACATTGGACCGGACTGGTTGCTGGCTT